>CAZRWW010000083.1:0-6758 GCA_964603725.1 uncultured bacterium | reverse complement strand
GGGTTTTTTTTTCCACCCGGGCCGGTGGGCCCGCTGGGTTCCCCCGTTTTTCCGGGGGGTTATGGCGGGGCGGCGCGCTGCACCGCCCGAAGCCGCACAACCGAGCGCGGTGTCGCCCAGGCCGCGCAACGCCGCGCGATGCAAGATGAGCCACAGCAAGGGGGATCTACCATGCCTTCCCACGCATCGTTCACCGGAAGACTCCATGGCCTGCCCGAGATCCTGACGCGCCGAAGCCGCGGCGCCGGTCGCTGGACGGCCCTCGGTCGGGTCGTGGCCCTGCTGGGCCTCGCTCTGCTCCTCGCCGCCGCGCCTCAGGCCCGCACCTACGAGCAGATCCGCGTGCCGGTCACGCCCGACCTGGACCCCTCCGCGCTCTTCTTCCATCCGGATCTGGAGCTGATGAGAGATGACGACGGCGCGCTGATCCTCCTGTCCTACGCGGAGCTGACCGCCGAGCTGCGCGCGCGGGGCTTTGCGGTCGAGGTCCAGATCCCAGACCTCGAGGCCTACTATGCCAGCCGCAGCGTGCCGCCGCTGCGCGACTACGGCATCTGGCACACCTACGCCGAGACGGTCGACGAGATGAACGCCATCCACGCCGAGTTCCCCCACCTCACCACGGCGCCGGCGTCGATCGGCACGACCGGCGAAGGCCGCACGATCTGGGCCATGAAGGTTTCGGACAACCCGAACGTGCAGGAGAACGAGCCCGAGGTGCTCTTCGACGGCATGCACCACGCCCGCGAGATCATGACCGTGGAGATCATCCTCCACTACATCCGCTACCTGTGCGAGAACTACGGCACCGACCCGGTCGTCACGTTCATCGTCGACAACCGCCAGGTCTGGTTCGTGCCGCTGGTCAACGTCGACGGCTTCGTCTACAACGAGCAGACCAGCCCCAACGGCGGCGGCATGTGGCGCAAGAACCGCCGCGACAACGGCGTCCCGGGTTGCCCGGGCGTCGATCCCAACCGCAACTACACCTACATGTGGGGCGGCACGGGGTCATCCGGCGACCCCTGCAGCGAGACCTACCGCGGTCCCTCGGCCGGCTCGGAGCCTGAGATCCAGGCGCTGATGAACCTCATCAACGCCCACAACTTCGTCACCTGGCAGACCTATCACAGCGTCGCCGGGATGATCCTCGTGCCCTGGGGTTACACCACCACGCCGACACCCGATCATGCGACGTTCATCGCCATGGGGACGGAAATGGCCCGCGACAGCGGCTACCAGGTGGGCCAGTGCTCGGTCATCCTCTACACGGTCAGTGGAGGGGCGTTCGACTGGGGCTACGGATCGGTCGGCCAGCATCCGAAGATCTTCGGCGTTTCGACCGAGGTCGGCGGCAGCGGCTTCTGGCCCGATCCCAGCGAGCGCGATGGGCTCATCGCGGAGAACCTCTACAGCAACATCTACCTCTGCCTCGTGGCGGGCGGATACGTCGAGCTGACGACGATGCCGGTGACGGGCGGGGACGGCAACGGCCGGCTGGATCCCGGGGAGACCGTCGCGCTCGTCCCCACGGTGCGCAATCCGGGCGTGCTGCAGGGCGTCCAGAACGTGACCGCCACGCTCATCTGCCATGACCCGTACATCACCCTGCACGACGCCGCCACGTCGTTCGGGAACATCGCCGCCGGAGGGAGCGCCACCGCCACGGCCGACCCCTTCGATCTCAGCGTGGCGGCCGACTGCCCCGCGGGCCGCATGGTGAGCTTCACCGTGCGCCTGCGCGCGGCCGGCGGGATCGAGGTCGATGCCGTCCGCGAGCTGCGCGTCGGGGCGCCGCCCCTCCTCTACGCCTGCGACTTCGAGCAGGCCACCCACGGCTGGATTCAGGACCCGACCCACACGGCCACGACCGGCGCCTTCGAGCGGATCGACCCGGTGGGCACCGAGTTCCAGCCGGAGGATGACACGACGCCCCCGCCGGGCATCTACGGCTGGATCACGGGGCAGAATCCCGGGGGCAGTGTAGGCGTCAATGACGTCGACAACGGCATCAGCGCCACGCGCTCCCCGGCGATCGACCTTTCGGGCGCGACCCACGTGCTCCTCGATCTCAACTACTTCCACGGCCAGCGCGATGCCGGGACCGACCCCGGGGACTTCTTCCGCATCGATGTCTCGAACGACAACGGGGCGACCTGGCCCGCCAACCTGGTCTTCGTGGGCGACGTCACTCACACGGCCCAGTGGCGCAACCTGCAGGTGAACCTCGAGCAGCACCTGGCGCTCACCAGTCAAATGCGCTTGCGCGTGCAGGCGGCCGACGGCACGTCCAACGGGGACATCATCGAGGGCGGGCTGGACGACGTGTTCCTGTACGATCGCGGCGACGGCAACAACCCGCCCTCATCGCCGCTGCTCGTCTCGCCTCCGGAGGGCGCCGGCGGCTTGCCGCCGACCCCGACGCTGATCGTGGCCAACGCGATCGATCCCGAGGGCGACCCGCTGACCTATGGCTTCCAGGTCTACGCCGACCCCGAGCTGACCCAGCTCGTGGCGAGCGTCGCCGGCGTGCCCGAGGGCGCCGGCGGGCAGACCTCCTGGATCGTGGCGCCGCCCCTGGCCATCAACCAGACCTACCACTGGCGCGCCTACGCCGCCGACCCGCAGGAGAGCGGCCTGTGCATGCCGGCTGCTTCCTTCTCGGTCACCGACCTGTCCGGGGTCGCTCAGGCCGCCGGAGAGGCCGGCTCGCTGCGGCTCTCGGCCGGGCCCAATCCCGCGCGCGGAAGCGTAGCGATCCGCTACCACACGCCCGCGACGCCGACCGCGAGGCTCGAGATTCTGGACGTCAGCGGGCGCGTTGTGCGCACCCTGCCCGGCGAGCGCTGGCGGGAGGGCTGGCACGAGGCGCAGTGGGACGGCCGGGACGACGCGGGCCGTCCGCTGGGCGGCGGGCTCTACTGGGTGCGACTGGTGCTGCCCGAGGAGAGCCGCACGGTCCGGGTGGTGCAGCTATCTTCTTCCTGGTAGGCGGATTAGACAACTGTGGCCCCATGCGTTCCCCGGCCCGCGGCCGCGCGCCGCAGGCCGGGGATACGCGTGTCCGCAACCTGCGTCGGGTGTGCTATTGTTGTCGGTGGGTTTCACGTCTCAGCCCGAGCTATCGGGCCCACCGGAGCCTGGAGGGACGCCATGTTCTGTCAACGGATGCGTGGACTTCTGCTGGCCGGCCTATTCATTCCGCTGCTGGGGGCCGGCGCCGCCGGAGCCTGGGACGGCGCCGGGGGCGTGATCGCCGTCACGACCTGGGCCGGTCCGGAGGCGGTCGATCTGGCGCCGCTGGCCAAGGACTGCTGGATGCTGGCGCACAACGAGGACATGGCGGTTCTGCTCGTGCCGGGCGGGTACCAGGCGCCGGGCGAGCTCAGCGCGCTCATCACGCCGGTCGAGCCGCCGGCGAGCGCGGGAGGGTACTTCTTCTACCTGGTCGAGGACGCCGCCCGGGCGCGCTTCGCCGGGTCGACGCGCATCCTGGCCGCCCATGGTCACACGGCGCTCGTCTGGACGAACGAGGAGGTGCCGCAGCTTGCGCCCGAGAGCCGCGCGGCGCTGCGCGGGCTCATTCAGCCGGTGTGGATCAGCATGGCGCCGAAGGCCTGGCCCGCGGCGGCCGCCGTTGAGCCGGAGGGCCGTCCGCGCGCCCGCACCGAGTTCCATCCAATCGTCGACCAGATCGTGCAGGATGTGACCGAGCAGGACTACGTGGCCAAGTGGCAGGTGCTCGACGATTTCGAGACGCGCTACTACTCGACGGCCCAGAACGAAGCCTCCTCGCAGTGGATGTACGACTACTTCGTCTCGCTGGGGCTCCAAGCGCAGTTCCACACCTACCAGCAGTCGGGGACCAGGAGGAACGTGATCGGGATTCTGCCCGGCCTGGTCAACCCCGAGAAGGTGGTCTACCTCTGTGGGCACTTCGACTCGACCAGCGAGAGCCCGCAGACGAGCGCCCCGGGGGCCGACGACAACGCCAGCGGCACGGCGGCCTTTCTCGAGGCGGCCCGGGTCCTGAGCCAGTACGCCTTCCACTACACGATCAAGCTCGTGGGCTTCAACGGCGAGGAGCAGGGGTTGGTCGGCTCGAACGCCTACGTCGCGATGATCTCTTCCCAGGGCGAGGACGTCGTCGGCTGCTTCAACCTCGACATGATCGCCTACCGCGGCACCGATCCCGCCCCCGCGGATCTCGTCATCTACACGAACACCGCCTCGTTGCCGATCGCCGAGGTTTTCGAGGACGCCTGTCTCGAGTACTTCCCGACGCTGCTCGAGCCGCTGGTGACCAATTCCTCGATGACCGGCTCGGATCACGCCTCCTTCTGGTCCTACGGCTACAAGGCCATCTGCGGCATCGAGGACGAGGCCTGGGGCAGCGACTTCTGCCCCTGGTATCACACGACTCAGGACCGGATCGAGCAGTACCCGCACGACTATCCAACGCACTGCGCCACGGCCGCCATCGCCGCGACGGCGCAGACGGCCATTCCGATGCAGCCCGAGGTGCCCTATCTGGCGCTCGATTCCTGGACGATCGACGACGACGCCGTGCCGCCCTCGAGCGGCAACGGCAACGGGGCGGTCGAGTACAGTGAGCGGATTGAGCTGGATGTGACGCTCAAGAACCTGGGCCTGCCCACCGCGCAGAATGTCTCGGCCGTTCTATCGACGGCGGACTCCTACGTGGTGCTGCAGGTCGCGCAGACGACCTTCGGGAGCATCCCGGGCAGCGGCGGCCTGGCGACCAGCGCGACGCCGCTGGTCTTCGCGGTGCGCCCCGACGTGCCCGACGGCCGCATCGTCGACTTCACGCTGACGCTGAGCGAGCAGCCGGGCGCGGTGTACTTCTCGCTGGCTGTCGCCGCGCCCCAGTTGGCGGTGGTGGCCTACGAGGCGGACGACACGGTGGGCGGCGACGGCGACGGCATTCCCGAGCCGGGCGAGACCATCGTCATGATGATCGCCGTGGCCAACGAGGGCGCCGCCGCCGTGACGGACGTCTCCGGCGCGCTCACCGGCGGGGCCTTCCTGGAAGCCGACCCGACGCCCTTTGCCTACGGAACGCTGGCGCCGGGCGCGAGCGTGAACGGCGGCCCCTTCACGGTCGCGATCGATCCGGGCGCCCCGAGCTTGTGCACGAGCTACCTCACCGTGGGACTGACCGGGGCGCTCGACTACCAGCGCAACGCCACCTTCAGCTTCAACATCGGCGATGTCTTCGCCGACGATCTGGAGGATGCGGGACTGGGCTGGACGCACTATGTGGGCGGCACGGGCTTCACGGACCAGTGGCACATCGAGACCTACCGCAATCACACCTTCGGTGGCACCTACTCCTACAAGTGCGGCGGGCAGGGCGCCGCAAACTATGCCAACCTGCTCCACGCGGTGCTCGAATCCTCGCCCTTCACGCTGCCGGCCGGTGGCGTGCTGACCTTCTGGCACTGGATCCGCGCCGAGACGAGCAGCGCCCACGCCGGGTACTGCTACGACGGCGGGCAAGTGCAGATCTCGATCGATGGCGGACCGTGGCAGGTGATCGCCCCCGACGGCGGGTATCCCTACCGCATCCGCACTGGCAGCAACCCGGGGCCCTTCCCGGCCGAGACGCCGGTCTACAGCGGATCCTACGACTGGCAGCTCGAGTCCTTCGATCTGGCGGGCTTCACCGGGAGCGCCCGCGTGCGCTTCGTTTTCGGCAGCGATGGGGCGGACGTGCGCGAAGGCTGGTATGTCGACGACCTGGCGCTGATCTTCCCGACCTCGTCGGCCGGCGATCGGCCGCTCGCGCACAAGCTCACCCTCCATCCGGCGCGACCCAACCCGGTCGCCGGCGCCGCGACGCTTCTCCTGGATCTGCCGGCGAGCGGTCCGGTGGACGTGCGCGTCTTCGACGCGACCGGGCGGCAGGTGCGCGCGCTGCACGCGGGCGAGCTCGCCGCCGGCCGGCACTCGTTCACCTGGGACGGCCTCACGGCGGAGGGCACGCCGGCCGGCAGCGGCGTCTACTGGGTCAAGGCGCACGCGGGGAGTAGCGAGCGCGGCGCGCGCGTGGTTCTGTTGCGGTAACCTACTTGCAACAACAACCCGCCAGGAACACGCCCGGCGGGGGAGGGTAGACCGGCGGGGACTTGAGTCCCCGCCGGTAGCGTCTATCATGCCCGGAGGCGCGCCGGCCGCACCGAAAAGCGCCCGCCGCCCGGAGGCGCGCCGGCCGCACCGAATCGCGCCCGCCGCCTGGAGTCGCGCCGGCCGGCCACGAGACAGGCGCGCGCGACCGCCGGAGATGGGAGGCGATGAACATCCTCACAAACTGGTGGCTCCATGCGCTGGACCTGTTCCGCCTGATGGCGCCCTACCTGCTCCTCGGGTTCATCCTGGCCGGCGTGCTGCACGTGCTCGTGCCGCGCGAGTGGGTGGCGCGGCACCTGGGCGGCCGCGGGCTGAAGGCGGCCGCGAAGGCGGCGCTCGTGGGCACGCCGTTGCCCCTCTGCTCGTGCGGCGTGATTCCGTTCGCCGATCTGCTGAAGCGCCAGGGCGCCTCGCGCTCGGCGATCACATCGTTCTTGATCTCGACGCCCCAGACGGGCGTCGATTCGATCCTCGCCTCGTACGCGATCCTGGGGCTGCCGCTCACGCTGTGGAAGGTGCTGACGGCGGTGGTGTCGGGCATCTTCGGCGGCGTGCTCAGCGGGCGACTGGACCGCGACCAGGCGCGCGCTGCCGGCGGCGCGCCTGAG
>CAZRWW010000082.1:6074-24351 GCA_964603725.1 uncultured bacterium | reverse complement strand
GGCGACGCAGAATGGCCCCATCGGTCGGGGTCACAACCGAATCCTGACGCGGTAGGAATCGGCGCCAAACTTCGCTCCACGGCCTACGAGGCCCGGCGCATGAGGCGCGCCTCGAGCTCCTCCCAGAACCCCGTCATTCCCACGGGCCCGCCCGCCAGGGGGCCGTACCGCCGAGACGCGCTCGCGTCCGCGGTCCAGAGCGGGTAGGGGATCCCCGCGACATAGCGCAGCAGGACGATCCCCTCGAGCGCCAGCAGCACTGCCGCACCCACCAGCGCGGCGATCGACTGCGGCGATGCGAGCAACCCCCAGGCAGCCAGAGCGCTCGTGACGAGGGCGGGCGTGTGCACGCAGCGCAGGAGCGAGATGAGCGCGGTCGTGAGCGCCGCGGCCGCCACGAACTCGACCAGCATGCTCCAGTGGACGCCGCCGGCCGTCGCCGGCGGGGCGGCGGGAGCGATGCGACCGCTGAGCCACCCGACAAACACGCCCGCCGCGCACGCCAGGGCGTGGGCGCCGACGAGCGCGCGCGGGCTGGAGCGCTCCGACATGGGCATGCGCAGCAGAGCGTAGGCCGACGGACCGAGAGGCAGGAGCAGCCAGACCTGATTGGCCAGGGCGGCGGCCGCCCCGAGGATGACCACCGCCAGCGCAATTGCGGCCGCCATCAACAGCACGGGCTCCAGCCCTCTGCGTGCGCCGGGTTCGAGCGCCACATGGCCATGGGGGCGCGCGAGCAGCGCCACCAGCTTGTAGAGCGGCGTCTCCTGGGGTCCGCGGGCAGCCATCGCCTACTCGGCCTCCTCGTTTCGCTCGGGGGCGCACAAGTTCTGCATGTCCTCGAGGACCTTCGACCGACCGGCGCCGGGCAAGTCGAAGAGGGCCTGGACGTCCACGAGATTGGCCTGCACTTCGGCCAGGATCTCCGCGAGTTGCTCGCGCGAGAGCCCGAAGGTGCCGATCGCATCCTGGACGAGCTCGCGCGATCTCTGACGGTACGGCTTCAGCATGCTCGGGGCCACCGACGCGGTGACCAGGGCCTTGGCGATCGTCCCGTCGAGCTCAAGCTCGCGCAACTGGCCGGGTGTGAGATTGTGCGCGCCCACATAGCAAACCATGTCGTCCGGGAAGTGCCAGGAGCGCAACAACCACGCGCTGGCCTGGGCATGGTTCCACTTGAAGAGCGCATTCTCGATCTGCGACAGGCGCACCGGCAGCTTGCTCCACTTGTCGACCACCGGCAGGTAGTACTCCGTCCAGTACGTCAGCAGCACCGGCAGCGCCGTGTCGGCGAGCAGCATGCACGTGAAGGCCTCTTCCTCGTTCTCGGGGGAATTGAACCGCCGGGCGAAGGCGCGCGCCAGCAGGGCGCGCGTCAGGCAGTCTTGCCAGAAGACCTCGGCGCGGAAGACGCCGCCTGGCCGCGGGATCACGTCCAGCACGGCGTAGGACAGCGCGATGGCCTTCACCTGCCGCAGGCCGAGGAGCGCAATGGCGTGTCGGACCGACGTCACGCGGTTGCGCAGGGCGAACCGCGAGGAGTTCACCGTGCGGATCACGCGGGCGGCGATCTCGGGGGAGGCGGAGATCACCTTGACCAACAGGTCCGTGTCGGGGCTCGGCTGATTGAGCTCCTTGACGAGCTTGGACGCGGCCACGGGCAAGGCGGGCAAGTCCGCGCCCCTGAAGAGCGAGGCGAAGTTGCCCGTTGCCATCGCCGCGTGGCGTTGGATTCTCTCTGCCAGGCCGATTCCCATTCCCTTCTCCGGGGATCACCCTTGCCAGGGATCATCTCCCCATCAATCCATCGACCTTCGGGCGGGGCAACTTCATGGGCCGCGGTCAGGTGAGCCGGGGCGCGCGCCGGAGTTCTCCACCGGGTCGGCCGGCCGGAGCGAGCAGCCAGGGCTCCGGCGGGAGTGCGTCAAGGTAGCGCATCTCCCTGCCGAACAAGAAGCTGGAGCGATCGTCAACCTGATGGGCGCACCGCCCGGTCGGGCAGCGCGTTCGGCAGGGCCCAACGCCCGGCCGGGCAAGGTGTTCGGCAGGGCCCGGCGCCCGGCCGCGCAGCCTGCTCGTCGGGGCCTCACGCCCCGCAGGCCACGGAGTGCAAGGAAAGCAGCATGATCCAGCCGCCCCTCGACCTGCTCCAGGCCGTGCTCGAGTCCTCCAGCGAGGGCGTGATGGTCCTGAGCCCGCCCGAGACCATTGCCTACAGCAATCCTCAGGTGGCGCAGATGTGGAGCTTCGGCACGGGGGGGATCGCGGACCGGCGGACGGAGGGGTTTCTCACGCGCGCGGCGGCGCTGACCGAGGATCCCCCGGGGTTCGAGTCGTGGTTTCGCCGGCTGTCCGCGTCGGCCGAGTCCGACGATGCGGTGGTGAGGCTCAAGGACGGCCGCATCTTCCAGTGCCGCTCCAAGCCCCTGAGCGGCGCCGGCGGTCAGCCCGGTCGCGTGTGGCGGTTCCGGGATGTCACCGAGCAGGTGCAAGCCCGCACGGCGCGACTCGAGCACGAGCTGCGACTCGAACGGCAGAACGAAGCGCTGTCCGTCCTGTCGGCCTGCAAGGTGGACGGCCAGGCTTCGCTGGAGGCCGCGCTCGGCGAGATCCTGGAGGCGGCGGCGATCGTGCAGGATCTCGAGCAGACATCGATCTGGGTCTTCGTCGGAGATGGTGCAGCGCTCAAATGCACGCACCTCTACCGGCGCTCCGCCGACGAGCACGGGACGGGACCCACGATCCCGGTCGCCGACCACCCCGAGTTCTTCCAGCGGCTCGGCGCCCGGCGCGCGATGTCGATCGCGGACACGGCCAAAGATCCGCGCACCAGGCGACTGGACGAGGTCTGGCTGCAGGAGGGGTCCATCCGGGCCCTGTTGATCGCGCCGATCCGCTTGGACGGCCAGGTCGTGGGCATGATCACCCACGGCCACACCGGCGGCCCGCGCCCATGGTCGATCGATGAAGAGAACTACGCGGCGTCGACGGCCGATCTGGTGGCGCTCGCGTTCCAGGCCGAGGAGCGCCGGCGAGCGGAAGAGGGCCTCCAACAAGCCTACGAGTTCCAGCGCCAGATCCTCGACACCGCGGCGACGGCCGTGTTCTGGACCGATGCCGAGGGCCGCATCGCCGGGGTCAACGAGGCCTTCTGCGCCACGACCGGCCACACGGCCGCCGAGGCCATCAACCTGCGGGCCGATGAGCTGGGCCTGGCCAGCCACGCGCCGGGCGAGAGCCCGTTCCCCGCGCCGGCCGATGCGGATCAAGTCCAGATCGGCCAGCGCGGCAGCCTGCTCACGCGTGCCGGACGCCGCCTGGAGATCATCAGCAATTCATCGCCGATCCGCGGCCGCAACGGCGAGACGACGGGCACCCTGGTCAGCTTCGTGGACGTGACCGAGATCGTCGAAGCCCGCCGGCAGGTCGAGGCGGCCCTCCAGGACTCGGTCGCCGCCAACAAGCAGCTCGAACAGATGGCCGCGCGTCTCACCCAGGTCAATCAGGAGCTGGCCGAGGCCAAACGGTCGGCGGAAGCGGCCAACGAGGCCAAGAGCGTCTTCCTCGCCAACATGTCGCACGAGATCCGCACGCCCATGAACGCCATCATCGGCATGACGGAACTCACGCTCGATTCGGAGTTGGCGCCCGAGCAGCGGGAGAACCTGGACATCGTGCGCACCGCCTCCACCGCGCTGCTGCATCTGCTGAACGACATCCTCGACCTGTCGAAGATCGAGGCCGGCAAGCTCGAGCTGGAGCAGGTGCCCTTCGCGCTCCGCAATTCGATCACCAAGGGGTTGCAGCCGTTCGTGTTCAAGGCCGCCCAGAAGGGGCTGCAGTTCGCCTTCGATTGTCCCGCCGACATCCCCGACGTGATGACCGGCGATCCGGTGCGCCTGCGGCAGATCCTGGTCAATCTCCTGGGCAATGCGATCAAGTTCACGGAGCGCGGGCGCCTGGAGTTGCGCGTGCGCCTGGCCTCGCAGAGCGAGCAGGGCTACGAGCTGCACTTCTCGGTGTCCGACACGGGCATCGGCATCGCGCCCGACCGCCTGGAGGCCATCTTCGAGCCCTTCACGCAGGCCGACGGCGCCACCAGCCGCAAGCACGGGGGCACGGGGCTGGGAACCGCGATCGCCCGCCAGCTCGTGCACATGATGAACGGTCGCATCTGGGCCGAGAGCACGCCCGGCGTGGGCTCCACCTTCCACTTCACGATTCGTCTGGGGCGCTACGACGGCTCTCTGGCGCCGAACCTGGTCGTCGACCTCGATTCCGCGGAATGCGGCCGCGCGCCGACCGCGCCGGGAGGGGCGATCCGTGAAGAGCGCCTGCGCGTCTTGTTGGCGGAGGACAATCCGATCAACCAGAAGCTCGCGACCCGCATCCTCGAGGGCGTCGGCTGGTCCGTGGCGGTCGCGGGCAACGGCCAAGCGGCCATGGACGCGTTCGCGCGCGAGCGATTCGATCTGATCCTGATGGACGTGCGCATGCCGGAGGTGGACGGCCTGCAGGCGACCCTGCGCATCCGCGACCTCGAGGCCCAGCGGGGCGGCCACGTGCCGATCATTGCCATGACGGCGCACGCGATGACCGGCGATCGGGAGATGTGCCTGCGAGCGGGCATGGACGACTACGCGTCGAAGCCCATCAACCGCGAGGCGCTGTTCGCCACGATCGAGCGCGTGGTGCTGGAGGCGCGCCGCGGCGGCGAGGCCGGCCGAGGCGGCGTCGTTGCGTTCCCGCAGCAGGCGTGTGCCGAGACTCCCGCCTCCGCCCGGTCCCTGGATGAGGAGGAACTGAGCGAGCCCACCCTGGCCGTGGATGAGCTGATCGAACGACTGGGAGGGGATCACGCCATGGCGATCGAGATCGCGGAGATCTCTCTCCAAACGATGCCCGAGCTGGTCGATCCGCTGCGCGAAGCCATCGCGCGGGGCGAATCACGGCAGATCCGCGAGCGCGCGCACGCGATCAAGAGCTCGCTCGGCAACATTGGTGCGCGGCGAGCCCACCGCCTCGCCGCCCGGCTGGAGTCCGAGGCTGCCGCGGGGGATCTCGCCGGCTGCCGGGCGACCCACGGCCTCCTGGATGGCGAGCTCGAACGGCTGCGGCCCAAGCTGATCGACCTGGCCAAGGGCCAGGCGGCCTAGCGACCCCGAGCCCGATCCCGCCGCGGGCCGTTTTCCCCGGCATCTCCGCCGGCGCGCCGCCCGGCGCCGGCCGTTTTCCCTGGACGATCCCGATCGTGAGCCGCTACACTGTCCTGTTCGGTTTCGGAGCGGGTGGCCGAACCCGCTAACGGCCAGCCCAATCAGATGTTGGAGGAGACATCATGGCGATGCACGACGTGCGCCGGATGAGGGACGCGCACCGGGTAGTGGCCGAGGTGCCCTTCGAGGTGGTGCCGGTCATCAAGGGCTACGCGGATCGCATCGTGCGGATCGACATCGGCAGCAACGAGATCAAGTTCTTGCCCGTGACGCAGCAGATGAAGGACCTCTGGGTCGGCGGCAAGGGCTTCGACCTGTGGCTGATGTTTCAGGAGGTGACCCGCGACACGCGCTGGGACAGCCCCGAGAACCCTATCTGCATGTCGCCCGGCCCGCTGGCCGGAACGACGTCCTTCCCGGGCGCGGGCAAGACGCTCGTGACCTCGCTCTCCCCGAGCACCGGCTCGGTGATGGACTGCAACGTCGGCGGGTTCTTCGGACCGTACCTGAAGTTCTGCGGCTTCGATGCGCTCGTGCTGGTGGGGCAAGCGCCCGAGGAGACGCTCGTCTTCATCGACGCCGTGCACGGCCGCATGACGATCGAGCGCGCGCCGCTCGAGAGCGTCGACGGCCATCTGGCGGCTGAAGAGCTCACCGAGATGTATGCCGAGGACGAGCTCGACAAGAAGAACATCTCGGTCGTCTGCGCCGGGCGCGGGGCCGAGCACACCCGCATGGGCGTGCTCAACTTCTCCTTCTACGACTGGCGCAAGAAGACGGCCCGCATCAAGCAGGCCGGCCGCGGCGGCATCGGCACCGTCTTCCGGCGCAAGAAGATGAAGGCGCTGGTTGTGCGCAATCGCGGCATCAATCCGGCCTGGAGCGTGGCGGAGAACAAGGTCGCCCGGTTTGTGACGCCCAAGACGATCTCCGAAGTGCGCGACACCGCCGGGCGGCAGGCGATCTGCGGCGTGATCGAGAAGCACCGCCGCGATCCGGAGCATGTCATCGACATGCTGCGGGAGATCCAGAGCCACTTCGGGCACGTCCCGCGCACCGCGCTCGACGAGATCACCCGGGCGACCTGCACGCCGACCGCCTACCTGTATCACCTGGTGACCTTTCTGGGGGGCCTGCGCCTCGAGCCCGCCGGCGCCACGCTCATCCAGGTCTGCGATGGCGCGACCTGCCACCTGCTCGGCGCCGGCGATGTGCTGGCGGCGTTCGAGCAGGCCCTGGACGTGCGCGCGGGCGAGACGACGCGCGACGGGCGTCACACCCTGCTGGCGGGGCCTTGCCTGGGCGCGTGCAGCGCCGCGCCGGTCGTGCGGGTCGGGGAGCGCTGCTACGGCAACGTCCGGCCCGGCGACGTGCCCGCGCTGTTGCGCGGGGAAGCCGGGCCCGCGGGCGCCGGCGGGGCGCGCCCGCTCACGCCTGAGGAGCTCGCCGCGGTGGCCGAGGAGCAGGCCGCCTACCAGGCCCGCTCGCGCGCGCTGCTCGCGATCTGCACCGGCCGCCGCACCCCGGCCGGCTCCGCCGGCGCGAAGGCGGGATCCGCCGGCGCCGAGGCGGCCGCGGGCAAGCCAGCCAAGAGGGAGACGGGGGCTGGAGCGTCGACCATGCTCACCGGGAGCGTCAAGCGCCCCGGCCCCGTCCAGGTGCCGGCCGGCGCGACGCTGCGCGCCATCGTCGAGGACCTGGGCGGCGGCCTGCGCGACGGCCGCGCCTTCAAGGCGGCTCACATCGGCGGTCCTTCGGGGTGGTTCCTGAGCGGCGCGGCGCTCGACCGGCCGGTCGACTTCCCGTCCCTCACGCCCACCGGGGCGATGACGGGCCCCGACCGCCTGATCGTGCTGGATGACTCGGCCTGCATGGTGGCGGCGGCCCGTCACGCGGCGGAGTTCCTGACGCACAACTCGTGCGGCAAGTGCACGCCGTGTCGCGAGGGATTGCACAAGGCCGCCGGAGCGCTCAAGCGTCTCTGCAGCGGCGTGGGGAAGGCGGAAGACCTCGCGCTGATCGACGAGGTCTGCCAGACGGCCCGCGCGGCCAGCGCCTGCCAGTTCGGAGTGCAGGCGCCCAATCCGATTCTCTCGGCGCTCGAGCTGTTCCGGGGGGAATTCGAAGAGCACGCGCGCGGCCGCTGCCGCGCCGGCGCCTGTCCCGGTCTCGGTAGGTGAGGCAACCGCTAGCGCGCCCCGCCGCGGGGTCGCAGGGAGGTTCATAGAAGCCGTGTCGCAGAAGATCCAGATCACGGTGAACGGCCAGACGCACGACGTGCCCGGCGAGGGTTCGCTGCTGGCCGCGCTCGAGCGCGTGGGCGCTGCGGTGCCGACGCTCTGCCATCACAAGGACCTGGCGCCCAACGGGAGCTGCCGGCTGTGCCTGGTCGAGATCGAGGCGCGCGGCAAGCGGCGCCTGGTGACCTCCTGCACGTACCGGCTGCGCGAGCCCATTGCGGTGTGGACCGAGTCGGAGCCGGTGCGCAAGCATCGCCGCGTCGTGGCCGGAATGCTCCTCGGGCGGTGGCCCAACGTGCCGCTGATCCGCGAGATCGCGCAGCGCTGCGGGGTGATGCCGGAGGATGCCGCGCGTTTCCGCAGCGACCTGACGGATGAGAACCCCAAGGCCTGCGTCATGTGCACGCGCTGCGTGCGGGCCTGCGAGGAGTTCATCCAGGAGCGGATTCTCGACTTCGCCGGGCGGGGTATCCAGCGCCACCTCACCATGCCCTACGGCGACGTCGATCCGCACTGCATCGGATGCACCTCCTGCGCCTACACCTGTCCGACGGGGGCGATCCAGATCGTCGACGACAAGAACCACCCGCACGACGCCCAGATGATCCGCGACCACGGGATGCGCGTGAACGCCGAGATGGCGCGGTTGGACGAGTCGCAGTGCCGCATGCGCCAGGTGGGCACCGCCAACATCATCGACGTCATGGACCAGTACGACCTGCTGCCGGTGCACAACCACAAGTACGGATCGCACCCGGACGCCAAGAAGATCTACTCCGAGGTCTTTCGCTCGCAGTACCTCACCCAGGGCCAGAACGACGGCTGCTGGATGGGCTGCTCGATGGCCTGCGCCAAGGCGGCCGAGGAGTTCGAGCTCAGGACGGGCCCGTACAAAGGGCAAAAGGTCCTGGTCGACGGCCCCGAGTACGAGAACGCCGGGGCGTGCGCCAACATGGGCTGCTTCGATCCGCAGTTCGTGCTCGAGTGGAACTTCTACTGCGACACCTACGGCATCGACACGATCTCCTTCGGCACCTGCATGGCCTTCGTCATGGAGGCCTACGAGAACGGCGTGATCACCAAGGAGCACACCGGCGGCAAGGAGCTGCGCTTCGGGGCGATCGCCGAGACACTCGAGTGCCTGCACGAGATGGCGCGCGGGAGCGGTTTCGGGGTCGATGTCGGCCAAGGGATCCGCTGGCTGAAAGAGAAGTGGGTGCGGGAGTACGGGGCCGATCGGGAGTTCCTGTGGGACATCGGCATGGAGGTCAAGGGGCTCGAGGTCTCCGAGTACGTGTCGAAGGAGTCGCTGGCCCAGCAGGCGGGCTACGCCATGGCGGTCAAGGGCCCGCAGCACGACGAGGCCTGGCTCATCTTCATGGACATGGTCAACAACCAGATCCCGAGCTTCGAGGACAAGGCCGAGGCGCTCTACTACTTCCCGATCTGGCGCACCTGGTTCGGACTGATGGGTCTGTGCAAGCTCTTGTGGAACGATGTTGTGCCGCTGGAGAACAAGACCTACGTGCCCCAGGTGGCAGCCAAGGTGCCCGATCACGTCCACAACTACTTCAAGTTCTTCGAGGGCATGACCGGGATCCCGCTGGATGAGGAGAAGATGCTCGCTCAGTCAGCGCGAGTCCACAACCTGCAGCGCGTCATGTCCTACATGTTCGGGCGCGGCACGCGCGAGCACGACATGCCGCCCTACCGCCTGGTGGGGCCGGTGACGGCGGAGGAGTACGAGTCGCGCGCCGAACGGTACGACAAGCAGCTACGGGAGATCCTCAAGATCGACCCGGCCGGCAAGTCGACCGAGGAGAAGCTGAAGATCCTGCGCCAGCACCGCGAGGCGCAGTACTTGAAGGTGCTCGACACCGCCTACGATCGGCGGGGGTGGACGCGCAACGGCGTCCCGAAGATTTCGCGGTTGAAGGAGCTGGGCATCGACCTGCCGGAGATCGTCGCGGTCGTCAAGGACGCGCAGTAGCGGCGGTCCCGGCAGCTCGGCGAGCGAACGCACGCGCGCGGGACCGCGCGAGATGACGGGGGAGCCATGGAGGCCGAGATCTTCGCGCGCAACGTGCCGGGCATGACCGCGCGCCTCGAGCGCGCCGCGGTCGGCATCGCCGGCTGCGGCGGCCTGGGCTCGAACGCCGCCGTGGCGCTGGCCCGCGCGGGAATCGGCAAGCTCATCCTGGTCGACCACGACCGGGTCGAGCCGTCGAATCTCAACCGGCAGCACTTCTTCGCGAACGACCTCGGCCGGCTCAAAGTCGATGCGCTGGCCGCGCACCTGCGCGGCATCCACCGGGACATCCGCCTGGCCACCCATGCGATGCGCCTGACGCCCGAGGACCTGCCGGTCATCTATCGCGAGGCGGAGCTCCTGATCGAGGCCTTCGATCGCGCCGAGGAGAAGCGGTGGCTGATCGAAGCCTGGTGCCGGGCGTTCCCGCGGCGGCCGATCGTCGCGGCCAGTGGCCTGGGGGGCTACGGGCGCACCGCCGCGCTGGGGGTGCGCTCGGCGGGGATGATCCACGTCTGCGGCGACGGCGAGTCGGATATGAGCCAGGGTCTGTGCGCCGCCCGCGTGGCGCTCGTCGCGGCGATGCAGGCCAACGTGGCGATCGAGCTGCTCATGGACGCCGGAGAGTGACTCGCCCGGGCGCGGGTCACGCCGCCCGCTGCGCGGCGGCGATTGGCTGCCGCGCGAGGAGATAGAGCCATGCTGACGATCAATCAACGCGACCGGATCGAGTGGCGCGAGGGGATGACCGTGCGCGACGTTCTGGAAGCGATGGGCTACAGCTATACCCTCATCACCGTCACGGTCAACGGCCAGCTCGTCGAGACCGAGGAGTATGCGCGTTTCCCCGTTCCCGACGAGGCTGAGATCACGGTCTTCCACCTGGCGCACGGCGGATGAGGTCTTCCCGGCGCCCGCCCCGGCGCCGCGCTCTGGCGCGGCGACCGCGGGACGATGGCCGCGAGGCGGCGCCCCGGCCGGTGGGCCTGGTCGCCGCCCCGCGCCGGCGCGGTGGTGAGGCCGCTCAGCGGACCAACACGACGGGTCGGGTCTGCTGGACCTGGCCGCCCGCGAGTCTCAAGTAGTACACGCCACCGGCCACGACGCGCCCGTGATCATCCAGGCCGTTCCAGGATGCCCGATGACGCCCGGCGCCGCAGGGCGCGTCCAGCAGCAGGCGCACGCGCCGGCCGCTGACGTCGTAGACGGCCAGGGAGATCTCCGCCGGCTGGGCCAGCTCGAAGCTCACCGCCGTCTGGTCGCGGAACGGATTGGGCAAGACGGGCAGCAGACGGGTGGCGAAGGCGCTCGCGGGGCTCTCGTCCGGCGCGCCCGCCCAACCCTGGTAGAACACCTGCCCCGCCATCCAGGCGTTGTTCAACAGGTCCTGCAGGCTCTCGCCTCCCAGAATGGCGAAGCTGACCGCGCGCACCTCGCCCGGTCCGAGCGGGAACGGGCCGGCCGACGCGATGACGCCGTAGTCGTTCGGCTCGGGCGACGCGGTGACCGTGTACTGCGGGCCCGCGGCCGACAGGAACCCGAACTTGTCGGCGTCGAGCACATACTGGTTGGGATAGACGAAGGTCGGGTTGTGGATGAGCGAGGCATTGGCCGGCGGCAAACCCGGCTCGGCGAAGACCCGCACTCCCGCGTGAGTGCCCGTGGCCGGATCGCAGAGGTATGCCAGGCCCAGAGCCGGATCGGCGCCACCTTCATTGACGTAGGCATTGCCCAGGTCGAGATCCATGAAAACGCCGGCGTAGAGATCCCGCGGCACCGGCGCGGCGTTGACCACCGTGTAGGTCACGAGCACGAAGTCGCCCACCGGCTCGGGGGAAGCGTAGGCCCACGAATGCTGCTGGACCAGCAGGCCCAGCGCGCCGGGCGCCCCCTGGTCGGTGTAGCTGCCGGTGATGTGCTGATCCGGATTGCCCGCGCCCGTCACCGTGAGATGGCCGTTCGGGTCGGTCGCGACGACCCACTCGCGGGCAGGGTCGGCATCATAGTCGCGATTGTCGACGCTGGCGGCGTCCTGGGCCACCCACAGGCTGCCGATGTACAGGAGGTTGGCTTCCCCCGCGGGGTAGACGAAGCCGGAGCCCTGCGTTTGGGTGGCGTCCAGGAAGCCGAGGATGCCCTGATCCGTCATCGTCAGCCGGCAGCGGTTGACGTCGTGATCAGCCCAGTCGAGGCAGGGGTTGGGGTCGCAAGGGATGCCTTCGCCGAGGAACTGCCCGCCGGCGGCCAGGCAATCGTCGCGCGTCATCACGACGCAGCCGTTGGGCGGATGACAGCAGGCGCCGTGCGTCGGCAGGGCGGGGTTCGGAATGATGTTGTAGAAGATGTCTCCCTGAGGGGGATCTTGACGCGTGTCCGTCCACACGACGTGCGCGTTGGCCTGATCGACATCAACCCACGTGTAATCGCCCAGCCAGCCGCCCAACGGCGCGGGCGGCGGGAAACTGGCCGTGGTCACCCGGATATTGGGCGTGAATCCGGGCTGGCCGGGAATCAGGGCCGCCATGTAGACGTCGACCAGGACATCGTTGGCCGGATCGTTGCGGTTGTCGAACCAGACGACGTCGACGATGCCGTTGGGCTTGATGTCCAGCCAGGGGTGGGACTGGTCGCAGGTCGTGTTGTCGTCATTGACCCGCAGCGGCGCCGACCAGGTGATCCCGCCGTCCAGCGACTGGATGAAGAAGATGTCGCCCTCGTCCGGGGAGAAGATCAGCGCATTGGCGTAGGTATCTCCCAGGCCGCTGCGCAGGTCGCGCCACAGGTAGTAGGCGCCGTTTGGATGGGCGGCCACGTGCGGCATCTGCGAGTCGCTCGCGCCGGGCGGGTTCCCGACGTCGATGCGGAAGTCGGACAGCGGCCAGGTCAGTCCGCCGTTGGTGGAGTAGGAGCCGTACACGTCGAAGACATTGGGGGTGCCGCCGGAGTTGCGCGCGTCGACCCACGTGGCGCAGACCATGGTGCCCGCCACGCTGATCTGGGGGAAGGTGCACATGCTTGTCCCCGCCGGAACACCCGCGTTGAGGCGGAAGATCTGACCAGCGGGCCAGGTCAGGCCCCCGTCGGTGGAGACGCCGAGGTAGATGTCCTGGGCGGCCGCTTGTTGCCCGTCGAAGATCACGTAGACCATGTTCCCATTGCAGGCCATCTGCTGATACCAGGCACTGGCCGGGCCGAAGGGGATGACTCGTTCGCCGAACCAGCCAACCCCGTTGTCGAACGAGGCGTTCACGTACACGCCCTGGACGGGACTGCGAAAGTCACTCCAGGAGACATAGACGTTGGTGCCGGAAGCACAGACCTTGGTCCCCCAGGGTCCTCCGGTTAGCGGGGCCGCGTCGAGTTGGACACGGGGTCGCCATGTTGCCCCCCGGTCGGGTGAAGCCCGGAGGTAGGCGTGGGTTGTGCTGCCGACAGCCTCGGCCCACACCACGTACACGAAGTTGCCCTCAAAGGCGATGTCGAAGGTGGCATCCATGATCTGGGCGCTGGCGATCGTCTGCTCGGCCCCCCAAGTGACGCCGCCATTCGATGAGCGGTTGACGCGGAGCTCGGTCAGGCCGCCAAGCGACAGGGCGCCCCAGACGACGCAGGCATTGCTGCCGTTGCACGCGACGTGGGGGCTGAAGCAGCGGGAGCTGTTGGCGGCGACGTCGAGGGCGATCGGGGCGGGGCGCCAGGTCTGGCCGTCAGTGGTGGAGCAGTTGGCGTAGATCTTGTTGGCGGCAATGCCGGTGCGCGCCTCGTGCCATACGACGTAGACATTCGTGCCAGAAGCCGCGACCTCGGGGAACTGCGAGCACGTGTGGCCCGCCCCGGGGATGTTGCTGAGCAGCACCGCCGGGTTCGGCCACGTCGGATTGGCGACCGGCGTGCGGCGGTAGTACACGTCGAAAGGCCCACCGCTCAGGCTGTCCTCCCACACGGCATGGACCCACGTGTTGTTGATGCGGATCCGCTTGCCGCCCGACCAGGGATAGGCCGCCCCTGCAACGCCGGGGCCATCGAGCTGGACCTCGCGGACGGGGCCGCTGTTCGGGCGCGCGGCGTAGGCCGCGCAGACCCGATTCGCGTTCGACGGATCGACCTCGATCGAGGGATAGCTCATCGCGGGGCGCGTCGGGCCGCCGGCGGCGTTGGTGAGCGTCCCGGGCACGGTCCAGAACTGCACGGCGCGGACATCGGCGCCCCAACTGACGCCGCCATTGGCGGAGGCATCGGTCATGATGCGCCCGCTGAAGCCCTGCTGCTGAGCGTTGAACGGGGAATCCAGCCAGGCAGCGTGGACTTGCCCCGTCGGGCTGACCGCTAGGTCGGGCCACAGCACCAGTCCCCGCGCGGGGGTGTCGTTGATGGGCCCGGGTGGCGACCAGCCCGCGCCGCCGGCCGGTGACCAGGAGAACGTGGCCGTGCTGTTCTGCCAGTTGGGGAGGTCCTCCTCCCAGATCGCATAGACGTTGCCCTGGAAGGGGCTGGTCGGGAAACCGTCCACCTCGATTTTGGGCTTGATCAGAAAGGGCTGCGTCCCCGGCGGGCCGGCCGCGACGGCGACCGGCAGCGGCGGGCCGAAGTTGACCCCGCCGTCGGGGGAGAGCGAGACGAAGATGCCCGACTGGGTGTTCCCCGGGGGCAACTGGTTGTAGGACGCGTAGCCGGCGTAGATCAGCCCCGTTCCGTTCGAGACGATCGACGGATCGAGCTCGACGCCGAAGACCGACTGGATCTGGGTCGGGCTGTCGATCCAGGGCCCGCCGCCGATCGGCGCGTAGCTCGTGCCGATGCCGTTCCAGGCGAACGGGTCGTCCACGTAGGCGGCGACCATGTTCCCGGAGGGGTAGTCCAGCGTGATGCTGGGGGAGTTCTGGATGCGAGGCGGCGGGTCTTGATTTACGGGCGTATTCGCCAGGGCGATGCCCGGGACGAACAGCGCCAGTGTGACCGCCAGGGCAACTGCCGGGACACCTTGACCACACCGGCTCGGCCGGGGCCATGGCCGGCGGCCGGCCGCGGTGCCTTGATTCTTGCCGCTCAGGTTGCTCTTCATGGGACCTACCTCCGTTCGCGGGGCGGGATCAACGATCCGCTGCGCGCAGGCAGCGTGGGGCGCGAAGGCGGGCGCCGCCCCGGGCCTTTCGCGCCACACGGGATGTTTCGGCGGATGGCGTGATCTTACCGCCCGACCAGTCCCCGAAGGGGCCGCTGGGCGCGGTCGCGGCGGAAGGTCGAGGCATCCGCCTACGGTCGAAGGCTGTCGAGCATGACCTGGAGCGTCGTGAAGCTCACCGTGTCGCAGATGCTCTCGATGACGTCGGTCTGTCCTGCGTCCGGTCCGATGAGCGCGTCCTTGACCATGAAGACTTTGAAATCGAGATCTTGCGCGCCGTGGTAGCTGGCCAACACGCACCCTGTGGAGCTCAACCCGCAGAGGAACACGGTGTTGCAGCCCTTCTCGCGGAGCAGCTTCTCCAGCTCGGTCTTCTTGAAGGCATTCGGGTAGTTCTTGACGATCTTCGGATCCTCTTCCTTCACGATGATGGAAGAGAGGAACTGGAAGCCGTCGGAGTCCGGCGCCGGACCCCACTTCACGTCGGTGTGATAGACGCGGAACACGGGCAGGCCGCGCTCTCGGAAGAGCCAGATGGCTCCGTTGATCATGAAGGGCGCCTTCTTCACGTCCTGCTCCGACATGAACGGCAGGAACTCATTCTGAACGTCAATGACCAGCAACGCAGGCTTCATCGTGTCCGCTCCCGTCACCTGCGGTTCGTCCGCACCCGCGCAAGCTGTGAAACCCATGAATGCCAACAAGGCACCGAGGATCAAGGTTCGCTCCATGCCACGCTCCCCCTTCTGTACATGCGCCGTCACGGTAGAGTGTATCACAGGGCAGGCACCCGAACAACCTGCGTACTCGGCTCGCGCCGAGGCCCGGCCGCCGACACCATCGGGCCGGCGCTGACGCCCGGCCGCCGACAC
Source organism: uncultured bacterium (assembly GCA_964603725.1). Taxonomy (GTDB): domain Bacteria; phylum Eisenbacteria; class RBG-16-71-46; order CAIMUX01; family WJJG01; genus CAZDKK01. The sequence goes on along the minus strand of CAZRWW010000082.1, from coordinate 8,872 downwards.
CATCGGACCGGCGCTGACGCCCGGCCGCCGCGACCGCCAGACCGGCGTCACCGTCCGGCCGTGCGTGCCACGCGCAGCCCGACATCGTAGTTGCTGTGCCCCGCGTCCCACTCGCCGCGGCGCGCGCAGCGCAGGTGCTCGGCCGCGAAGGCCCAGGACCCTCCGCGCACGATCCGACGCTGCGCCGAGACGGGGCCGAGCGGGTCGGTGACGGGCGCCGGATCCAGATCGCAGATGGAACCGTCGTGGCACCACTCCCAGACATTGCCGGCCAGGTCCAGGAATCCGAGCGGGCCGGGCTCCTGCGGCGCTTCGCCCGCGGGCGCGGTCCAACCGACGCAGCCGCCCGGCTGGCCCCACCAGTTGCCCTGCAGGCAGCTCGGCGAGCGGTCGCCCCAAGGGTAGAGGCGGCCGTCGGGATAGCGCGCGGCGCGCTCCCACTCCGCCTCGGTCGGCAGCCGATAGCCGATCGCGTCGTACGGCGAGGCGGCGGCGCACTCCCAGGTGGCGTGGTTGTACGTGCGAGGTAGCCCCGCGGCCATGTTCAGCCAGTCGCAGTAGGCGGCCGCGCCGTACCAGCTGATCTCGATCACGGGATGGCCGGCCGGGTCGTAGCCGGGCGGGTAGGCGGCCTTTGCCCGGGGTGAGGGCGATGGGCGCAAGAGGAAACGCCCCGCGCCGTCGTACTGGATCTCGCAGTCCTCGTCGTCCAGATCGACGAGCTGCCGGGCGCCGCCGTCGAGGTTGTCGCGAACCCAGTCGCCGGAGGCGGTGACGTGGCCCTCGTCGAGCGCCCATTGCAGCATGACGAGGTAATCGGCCGTCGTCACCTCGAGCCGGCCGAGCAGGAAGTCGCGCGTCAGGGTGACCTCACGCTGAACCTCGCCGCACATCGCCGCGCCGTCGCCCATGACGAAGGTGCCGGCCGGGACATGGATCAGCGCGTCATCGCAGGCGGCCAGGACGGCGGCGGGCGTGTCCCGGAGGGTGGAGTCTGCCTCTGCGGTCGGGCGCAGGCTGTCTCCAGCATCCGCGATCGGGTTCAGGTGGTCTGCGTCCTCCGTGGCCCCGGCCAACGCGGAGGTCCAGAGCCAAGCCGCGACGATGCACCGGCGGCTGGCTGGAGGGTGACGGCCGGTTGTGAACATGCGGGGATGATAGCAGAGCTCCCCGCGCGGAACAGCACCCCGGCGTCGATGCCCAACCCGCCGCGCGCGGGCCGGGTCCGGCCCTCAGCGCAGCCGCACCAGCGGCACGCCCGCGCCGGGGGCCGCCGTCGCGACGCCGATCGCTCGCGAGGCCGCGCCATCGTCCTCCGGCCGGACCGCGCCGCCATCCGCCAGCCGGACCCAGAAGCGCCCCGCCGGGACGATCCGTCCGAGCGCATCGCGCCCATCCCAGACCGTGCCGCCCGCGCTGAGATCGAGCCGGCGGACAGCGCGCCCCGCGGCATCGAAGATCGCGATCCGGGCCGGCGCGGCGGGAGCCGTCCGCAGGAACATCACCGCGGCGCCGGCCGGCGACGGATTGGGGCAGATGCGCAGGGCCGCCGCGGAGGTCGGAGTCGCCACCCCCGGCGCGCCCTGGCCGGCGAGCGATCCGCGCGCGGCGAAGATCTTCCAGTTGTAACCCGGGGCGCGGTTGTCCTGCCATGCGGCGAGGACGTCGAGGGCCCGCGGTTGGGGCACGATGGTCGAGCTCGGCACGGCAATGACGGGGTTGCCCGTGGCGGCGCCGGTCGCGTCATCGTCCATGCGCACGCTCGCGTCGGGCCACTGGGCGCCGCCATCGGGCGACGCGCGGAAGTAGGCATCCCAACTGGTTGAGTACTGGTCGAAGGCCGCGTAGACGTACGCCCCGTCGGTCGCGATCGCGGAGTAGGTTCCCGTCCCGCCCCCGGAGGGCTCGTCGACCTGAACGCCCGGCTGCCAGGTCGCTCCCTGATCGGTCGACCGCGAGACGCAGTAATGGCTGAGCGCGAGATCCGGGTTGTTCAACCACCCGGCGGCGAGGGCGCCGTCAGCGAGTCCGACCAGCGCGCGCGAGGATGTCTGCTGGTAGAACGACTCGATGTCGTTCACCATCACGCCCACCGACCACGTCAGTCCGCCATCGAGCGAGCGGTAGAAGTAGACGTTGGGATAGCGCCCACCCGGCACGTTGCCCCGCCAGTCGTTCGTCACGCAGTAGAGGACCTCCGCGCCCGGGCCGAGCGCGAGCGGGTCGGCGATCAGGCACGGGTCGCCGGCGACCGGCTGGTAGCCGAGCATGTCACTGACGCGCCGTTCCACGCCCCACGTGGCGCCCCCGTCGCCCGTGGCGCGGCAGTAGACCTGGTGGAACACGCCCTGGCGCCAGTCGGTCCAGGCGACGAAGTAGCGCTGTTCGTCGAGCACCGCCAGGCTGGGATTCATGAAGTCGCCGCCGCTCGGCGGGCTGCCCGCGGTGTTGATGCGCTGATTGGGCGTCCAGGGCGTTCCGGGGGCGCCGGCGCGCTTCGAGAAATAGAGATTGATCTGGCCGCCGCGGTCGTCCTCCCAGACGGCGACCGCGGTGCCCGCGGGCGTGAAGGCGAGCGTGACGAACTTGCTGTACGAGCCGCTCGCGCGGTCGTCAACGCGTTCCGGCGGCGCCCAGGTGAGACCGCCGTCGATCGAGAAGGTATAGAAGATGTGGTAGCCCCCCGCGGCGTGGTTGTCCATCCAGGCCAGACCCAGGTTCCGGTCTTCCGCCGCGCGTTTTAGGGCCAATTTTTGAAAGCCCCCAACGGGGGGGGGTAAAAACAATTAGGCCCAAAA
>CAZRWW010000082.1:0-6064 GCA_964603725.1 uncultured bacterium | reverse complement strand
GCCGGCGGGCACATCGGCGCCGGCGCCGGCGGCGACCGGCGGCAAAGCCGGCTGGAAGCGCCAGATCCCGGCATCGGGCCTGTGGACCGGGGCGTCCATGACTCCCGGGGAGGCCACGGCGCTCGCCGCGCCGGCGACGAGTAGCGCGAGCGTCAACGGGGCGAGGCCCGGAGAGCGAGTTGAGCGGTGCATGGCAAGTTCCCTCTTACGGCTGGCGGATCCGGGGAAGGCTGGGCCGTCAGGAGGATGATACTCCCTGGGGGCACCGTGCGCACAGGCCCTCCTCCTGGCCACGGTTTTACATGCAACATGATTGCATCTGGTGGATCAGGCCGGTCTCCAAGCCCGAGTCGCCGTGCCGGATTCCGCTTGACGTCTATTGGCCATTTTGCCAAACTTCCAGTAATGCAATACGGATCGAGAACAGGCAGGCCCTCGAGGCGCGGGAGGCGATGATGGAAGCGACCCACCTGGCCCGACTCGAAGCGCGGGCCCATATCATCAAGGCCATGGCCCATCCGTCGCGGCTGCTGATCCTGGAGGAGCTCGCCCGCGGGCGGCGCTGCGTGGCGGAGCTGACGGCGCTGGTGGGCTCGGATGTGTCGACCGTCTCGAAGCACCTGGCAGTGCTGCGGGAAGCGGGCATCGTGGAAGGCCATCGCAGCGGCGCGCAGGTCCACTACACGCTGCGGGTGCCCTGCGTGCTCAACTTCTTCGGCTGCGTCGAGGCGGTCATGCGCTCGAAGGCCAAGGAGCAGATGAAGCTGATCGGCAAGTAGCCGGCCGCGGGCGGCGCGGTCGGCGCGGTCGGCCGCGTGAGCCGCGTCGCCCGCGCAGGCCGCGGAGGGCGCCGGCACAGCGCGGACCACGATCGGAGGACGGCACCAAGCATGGACTGGCGCACGCAGTGGAAAGCCCTGTTGTTCCTGGTCGCGGGCTTCCTGGTCAGCTTCCATCTTCCGGTCGGCAACCTGCGCTTTGACCACGCCGTGCTGGAAGCCTTCCATCTCGTGCGCTGGTACGCGCGCGAGCACGTGCTGCTGTGCCTGGTGCCGGCGCTCTACATCGCCGGGGCCATCGGCGTGTTCGTCAGTCAGGCGGCGGTCATGCGCTACCTGGGCCCGCGCGCCCACCGGGCGCTGGCCTACGGCGTGGCCTCGGTCTCGGGTTCGGTGCTGGCGGTCTGCTCGTGCACCGTGCTGCCGCTTTTCGCGGGCATCTACCGGATGGGCGCCGGGCTGGGCCCGGCGGCGGCCTTCCTCTACTCGGGCCCGGCCATCAACGTGCTCGCCATCATCCTGAGCGCGCGCATCCTGGGCATCGAGATCGGCATAGCGCGCGCGGTCGGCGCGATTCTCTTCAGCGTGCTCATCGGGCTGGCGATGCACTTCATCTTCCGCCGGGAGGAGCGGGCCAAAGCCGAGGCGGCGGCGCATCTGCCGCAGCCCGCGGCGCACCGGCCGCTCGGCCGCACCGCGCTCTACTTCGCCTCCATGGTGGCGGTGCTCGTCTTCGCCAACTGGGGCCGGTCCGAGCAAGCCGTGGGCCTGTGGCACGCTGTCTACGGCGTCAAGTGGCTGCTGACCAGCCTGGCCGCCGCCGCGCTCGCCGTGATGCTCGTCGCCTGGTTCGGCCTGAGCTGGCGCCGGGCGATGCTGGCCGCGGCGCCGGTCATCGCGCTGGCCCTGATCTTCCCGCGGCAGCCGATGATCCCCTTCGCCGGCGCCGTGCTGATGCTCTCGGCCGTGACCAGCACGGCGGGCGGCGAGATGGAGGAGTGGTTCGCCGCGAGCTGGGCCTTTGCGAAGCAGATCCTGCCGCTGCTCCTCGTGGGGGTCTTCGTCGCGGGAATCCTACTGGGCCGGCCGGGCGAAGAGGGGCTGATCCCCTCGCGGTGGGTCACGCGGGCCGTGGGCGGGAATTCCCTCGGGGCGAACCTGTTCGCCGCGGTCGCCGGCGCATTCATGTACTTCGCCACGCTGACCGAGGTGCCCATCGTGCAGGGCCTGATCGGCAGCGGCATGGGCAAGGGCCCCGCCCTGGCGCTGCTCCTGGCGGGCCCGGCGCTCTCGCTGCCCAGCATCCTCGTGATCCGCAGCGTGATGGGGACGCGCAAGACGGCCGTCTTCGTCGCGCTGGTCGTGACGATGGCCACGATCAGCGGTCTGGTGTTCGGCGCAGTGTTCTGAGACCGCGCGTTCTGAGACCGCGCGTTCTGAAACCGCGCGGCGACGCCGGGATGCGCGGGGTCCGCGTGGCCGCCCCGCGCGACCCGCGGCGCATGCCCGCGCAAGGCAGGGAGGTGGAAGGTCCATGAAGATCCAGATCCTGGGCACCGGGTGCCCCAAGTGTCACCAGCTCGAGCAGAACGCTCGCCTGGCGGTCTCGCAGCTCGGACTGGATGCGCAGGTGGACAAGGTCTCCGACATCCGCGAGATCATGAAGTTCGGCGTGATGATGACGCCGGGGCTGGCCGTCGACGGCCAGGTGAAGTCGAGCGGCAAGGTCCTGTCGGTCGAGGAGATCCGCAAGCTGCTGCAGCCGTAGGGAGGGAGCGCGCGCAGATGCAAGGGTTCCAGTCCGCGGTTCATGAACAACGCCATCGGTGGATCCGCCCGCGGCTTTTTACGGCGATTGCCATCTGGGCGCCCTGGCTGGGCATGGCCACGCTTGGCGCACCTGGGACGGCAAGGGATGAAGCGGCGGCGCCGTCCATCTCGGCGCCGTCCGGCGAGGGATCCGAGGCGCTGGCAACACTACCTGCGCCGCCCGGCGCAACGAACGGCGACGCCGTGGCGGCCTACTACTGCCATCAGACTTTCCGCTGCGAGACGTGCCTGACCGTCGAGCGGTTGATCGCCGACCTGCTGCGCACCGACTTCGCCGACAGCGTCGCGGCGCGGCGGCTGCTCTGGGTGCCGCTCGACTACGAGCAGCCCGAGAACGCCGTCTACGCCGAAGCCTTTGGGCTGAAAGGCGGGCCGGCGTTCGTGCTCTCGCGCTGGCGCGCGGGCCGGCTGGTGGAATGGCACGAGTTTCCAGAGATCTGGGACCTGTCGGACCACCCCACCGGGATGCTCGCGTTCACGCGCGATCAGGTGAAGCTTTTCATGCGGGCGGAGAAGTGGCACGCCGCCATGGACTCGATCCGCGCGGTCCATGCTTCCCCGGCCCCGCCGATCGACGTGGGGGGCACTGCGCCGGCGCCGGCCGCCGAGACACAAGCAGACAGGTAGAGGAACATGAACAAGAAACTCCGCATCGGCATCATCGCGGCCCTGGTGGTCGTTTTCATCGGGGCGATCGTGATCAGAGAGGGGCAACGACGCTCCACGGCCGGAGCCGGGGCGCCGGTCACCACGGCAACCACGGGCCCGGGCGCCCAGCAGACCGACCGCGGTCCCGGCGCCGAGCAGCCGGCCAGCGCGCGGCCCCTGCCGCGCCTGGTCGACCTGGGATCGACGACCTGCGTTCCGTGCAAGATGATGGCGCCCATCCTCGAGGAGCTGAGCCGCGAGTACCAGGGGCGACTGGTGGTCGAAGTAATCGACGTGCGGGCGAGCCGCAGCGCGGCGGAGCTCTACGGCATCCGGGTAATCCCCACCCAGATCTTCTTCGACGCGGCCGGGAAGGAGCGCTTCCGGCACGAAGGCTTCATGGACAGGGACGCCATCCTGGCGAAGTGGAAGGAGCTCGGGGTGGCGCTCTAGCCGCGCGCCCTCGCTGCTGGCGCGCGACTGGGTGGCGGATGGCGAGCCACGAACGCGAGCCGCGCCCCCGCGCGGCCGACGGCGCGCGGGGGCGCGGGGTCGCGAGAGAGCGGAAGAGAACATGGAACAGATCTTCGCCGCGTTGACTGAAGCGATGCAGGGATCGGCCATGGTGGCCGCACTCGGCGCCTTCGCCTGGGGGGTCCTGAGCGTGGTGCTCAGCCCCTGCCACCTCTCGAGCATCCCGCTCATCATCGCCTTCATCGGCGAAACCGGCGGCGGCTCGACCCGCCGCGCCTTTGGTTTGGCCGCGCTGTTCGCCCTGGGGATCCTGGCGACGATCGCCGCCATCGGCGCCGTGACCGCCGCGCTGGGCCGCATGATGGGCGACCTGGGGCCCTACGGAAACTACGCCATCGCGCTGATCTTCCTGGTGCTGGGACTGCACTTCCTGGGCCTGATTCCGATGCCTTGGACTGGCGGCGGCGTGCGCGGTCCGGCGCGCAAGGGGATGCGGGCCGCCTTCGTTCTGGGGCTCATCTTCGGCGTGGCGCTAGGGCCCTGCACCTTCGCCTACATGGCGCCGATGCTGGCCGTCGCCTTCAAGGTCGCCGCCACCAACTGGGTCTACGCGGTGGCGCTGCTGCTGCTCTTCGGGCTCGGCCACTGCAGTGTCATCGTGGCGGCGGGGACCTCGGCCGAGGCGGTGCAGCGTTACTTGGACTGGAACGAGCGCTCGCGCGGCGGGATCTGGCTGCGCCGGGCGTGTGGCGTGCTCGTGTTGCTGGGCGGGGTGTATCTGATCTACACGGCCCGTTGAGGAGGCCATGGACGAGATGACGGGATGGGTTCTGGGCGATGACCTGACAGCCTACGTCCGGTCTCGCGGGGGGATCCTCACGATCGGCGTCTTCGATACGCTGATCGGCTGATGACGGGTGATCAAGGCGCCGTCCGGTCGGATGGCGAGGCCCGAGGATGAAGCCGGCTACGAGCGATGGCGCGCGGCCGACATCACGCTCTTTGTCGAGCGCGAACTGGCCGGCGCGAACGAGCTCGAGTTCCTGATCCCCCACGTGGGGAGTTTCGTGATCCGCAAAGCGTGAACCGCGCGGCGGCGAGCGGCGCCGGCGCGCGTGGAGGTCGGGAGTGGCGAAGGAAGCCTGCATCACCAAACAGCCCAAGGGACTCGGGTTCTTCGAGAAGTATCTCACGGTGTGGGTGCTGCTCTGCATCGGCGCGGGGATCCTCCTGGGCCGCGCGGCGCCCGGCGTGGCGCGGTTTCTGGATGGCCTGGCGATCTACTCCGGCGACGCTCCGGTCGTCTCGATTCCGATCGCTGTCTGCCTCTTCTTCATGATGTATCCCATCATGGTCAAGATCGACTTCGGCGAGGTGCTCAAGGCCGGCCGCAGCGCCAGGCCCGTCGGCCTGACGCTGTTCGTCAACTGGGCCATCAAGCCCTTCACGATGTACGCGATCTCGCTCCTCTTCCTGGGCGTCCTCTTCCGCGGCTTCATCGGCGCCGAGGCGCTCGACCACGTCAAGCTGCCGCTGGGCCTGGATCTGCCGGTGGGCGCCACGTACGGCTCCGGCCGCGTGGTGCTGCACGATGGGATCAAGATGCTGGCGGTGCCCCTGTGGCGCAGCTACCTGGCGGGCTGCATCCTCCTCGGGGTCGCGCCCTGCACCGCCATGGTGCTCGTCTGGGGCTACCTTGCCCGGGGCAACGACGGCCACACGCTCGTCATGGTGGCGATCAATTCGCTGACGATGCTCGTGCTCTACGGCGTTCTGGGCGGGTTCCTGCTGGGCGTGGGGCGGCTGCCGGTGCCCTGGCAGGCCCTGGCGCTGTCGATCGGGATCTACGTGGCCCTGCCGCTCGTGGCGGGCTACTTCTCGCGCCGCTGGATCGTCCGGGCCCGCGGGGAGACCTGGTTCCGGGCGAGGTTTCTCCACGTGCTGACCCCGGTCACCATTGTCGCTCTCCTGATCACCCTGGTGCTGCTCTTCTCCTTCAAGGGCGACGTGATCCTGGGCAACCCGCTGACGATCCTGTGGATCGCGATTCCGCTCTTCATCCAGACCAACCTGATCTTCTGGCTGGGTTACGGACTGGCCCGGTGGATGCGGTTGCCCTACCCGGATGCGGCCCCTTCGGCCATGATCGGCGCCTCGAACCACTTCGAAGTCGCCATCGCCACCGCGACGTTGCTCTTCGGCCTCTCCTCGGGCGCCGCGCTGGCGACGGTGGTGGGCGTGCTGATCGAAGTGCCGGTCATGCTGATGCTCGTGCGCATCTGCCTGCGCACCCGAGGCTGGTTCCCGAATGGGGCCGGTCGCTAGATCCGCCC
>CAZRWW010000081.1:0-24448 GCA_964603725.1 uncultured bacterium | reverse complement strand
GCGCCTCGACATACCGCGCGCGGGCCGCCTGGGCGAAAGCGACGATCAGGCGCAGGTCGTCGGCCGCGAAGCTCGGGCGATGCTCGAAGACGAATTCCGGCGCGGCGGCCAGCGCGAGGGCCGCATCGGCCGCCGCGCCGGTCAGCTCCTCGGCCCCCAGCGCCAGGCGCGCGGCCGCCCGCCCGCCGAGCGCGTCGGCCCCGGTCTGGCCGAGCGCGGCCGCGGCGCTGAAGCTGCCGACCGCATCGCGCAGGTCCTGATCCTCCTGGGCTGCCTCGAGCCGGGCCCAGCCGGCGCCCACGTGCGCCGGGCCATGCGCGGCGTCCTTCGCGATCGCCTGGTCGAAGAAGCTCAGCGCCTCGCCGTAGCGGCCCTCCGCGAAGGCGGCCCAGCCTTGCTCGGTGAGCTCCGCCGCGGTCGCTCCGCCGCTCGGCCGGGTTGACTTGTCCTCCCGGCCGCAGCCGGCCACGAGGACGGCGGCCAGCAGCCAGCAGACCGCGACGCGCGCCGCGCCACCCTTCATCGGAGCGCCTCCATCAGAACACCACCGTCACGTTCGCCGCGCCGGTCGCGGTCCCGTTGGTGGCCGTCGCGCTGATGCTCACGCTGTCGGCGTCCTGGCTCGCGTGCACCACGCCCAGGTACAAGTTTTCCGCGCCATCGACGCTGGCCATCGCGATCTCCTGCCCGCCGGCCGCGACGACCGGCGCCGCGGCGAGGGCCTGATCGGACGCGGTGAAGATCTGCACCGTGCGCGGGCGGCCGGGATTGCGGAGCGCGAAGAGACGCAGCTCCGGCGCCTGCGCGCCGTCGATCACCTCGAGCATGCCGGGCGCGGTCGTCACGCGCAGGGGCTGGGCGTCGAGGTCCGCGAGCGAGACCTCGGAGGGCGTGAGCGCGCACTGGCTGCCCGCCGCCCCCACGAGACTGAACGTGAGGTTGGCCACCGCACCGTCGGCCGCCGGCAGGTGCCTGGCATCCGGGAAGTACAGGACGATGCGCACGCGATCGTCGGCCTGCAGCGCGGCGCCGAAGCTCATCTCGGCGGCGCGGCCCACCGCCCGGCCGCTCACGAACGTCGCCACGGCCGGGTCGAAGCGCAGATCGGCCTGCAGAGCCTTGACGATGTCGTCGTTGGCCAGCGCGATCGCCACCGTCGCCTGCGTGCCGGGCGCGCCGGCGGCCGCACCGGCCGTGAGCCTGTTGTCGGCCGGCGGCAGCGACCCGGGCCACGTCGCGGTGAGCAGGTAGGAGTCCAACTCGTCGTACACGCCCGCGGCGGCATAGACGCGGATGTAGTAGGCCCCCGTTGATTGCACGTAGCCCGTGAATCGCTCCGGCATCGTGCCCGGATGGTTCTGGTAGGGCAGGCCGTCGAGCTGCTGTGACTGGGGATTGCGCCGGGCCAGGTAGAGGTCGTAGTCGGCCGGCAGGGAAGCCAGGCTGATGTCGATCTGGCCGCCGCGGGCCACCTGAAAAGTGTACCAGTCGCGATCGCCGTCGGGCGCGATCCAGGCCTCGATCGTCAGCGCGTTCTGGAGGGGCGTGGCCTGGTTCCAGGAGTCGTTCGGCTCGTGGGGATCGGCTGCGGGCGCCGCCGGCGCGCCGGCGGGCGACGCGGCGCTCATGAACAGGCCCGCCAGAATGCCCAGGCTCGCCTTCCATGACCGGCGGGCGACCGGCCTTCGCTCCATGGCTGCCACCGTTCTCCTTGCGCCGGATTCTCCCCTCCGGCTTCCCGCCACCCGATTGTCCGGGCCGGACCGCAGTGGGCCGACACCGGCAATGATCGGGGACCGACCCGGGCTACTCAACCGCCATGCGCATGGTTCTTCCCGCCGCAGCCCCGGAGTCGCCGGGGCCTCTCCGACGCTCCCGGCCGCCTCTGGGCGTCCAATCCATTCGAACCCGCGGCTTTGCGCGGCCAATCCCGATCCGGCCATGGCAATCGTGTTGCGCCCGAGAGTATAATCAGATTCGATGATACTTCAGCATCATGAGCATCATGCGTCAGGGCGTGAGTCGCGGTGAGCGCGCCGGGCGCCACTCGGCGCACCCCCGACAGGCACCTTGGGTTCGAGACAGGAGGCGACATGGAGATTCGGGAGCGCGCCGCGCGTGGGGTTCCGGGCGCGGGCCGGAGCCCGGCCCTCGGCCTGGGCTTGGTCCTGGTCACGCTCAGCCTCGCCAGCATCGTCCCCGTGGCGGTTCCGGGCCTGGCCGCGCCCGCGCGGGCCGCCTGCGCGGAGATCGAGCCGCTCGAGGCGTTGCCGGGCGATCAGGCCTGCCCCGGGTGGTCGCGCGACGGCGAACCGCTCACGGCCCACACGTTCGAGGAGCTCGCCGCGATCATCAACGGCTCCGCGTTCCTGTATCTCTCCTACGGCTTCGTCGCCGCCGCCTTCCAGAACTACGCCGCCCAGATCGCCGGCGTGCCGACGGCCGCGACCGCGGCCGTCTTCAATCAGGGCACGCTGGAGAACGCCCTCGCGCTCTACCAGGACCCCGGCAGCGGCAGCGGCGCCCCGGTGCTCGACTGGCCCGGCTCGGGCGATGCGCGCCTCCAGGTCGGCTTCGGCACCGTGACCTTGCAGTTCCACCAGGACTGCTTCTACGCCTCGATCGTGCTGCTGCCGGGCGACGAGGCCTCCGTTCCCGAGGCTCGCTGTCTGGCCGAAGCGGCGCTCCTCCTGGTTCAGGGCGCCACGCCGGTCCAGTCCGCCACCTGGGGCGCGATCAAGACGGCTTTTGAGTGAGAACGAGCATGGCGATGGACCGATCCGCCCGCGACGGCATGCGGATCGTGGCCGAACACAGCGTCAAGGAAAGAGAAGGAGATCTCCATGCAGCATGGTGACGCAGCAGAACGCAGGGCGAACCCGCCCCGGGACTCATACCGGGACTCATACCGGGACGCACGCCGCGACGCACGCCGCGACGCACGCCGGGACTCGGGCCTGGAATCCTCCTGCCGGCCGCGGCGCATTCACGACCGCGTGCCGCCCGAGCCCGCGCCGGCCGGCGCCGAGTCAGCGCCGGCCAGCCATCCGTCAGCGCCGGCCAGCCATTCGCCCGCGCCGGCCAGCCCAGAGCGGGCGCCGGCCCGACCTGACGCTGCCTCCGGCCTGACCGGCGGCGTGTCGCGCCGCGGATTCCTGCGCACGACGGCGATCGGCACCGCCGGTCTGCTGGTGGGGCCGAGTCTCCTCAGAGGCGGTCGGGCGGGCGCCGAGACGCTCAGCCGCGTCGTCTGGGCCCATCATGACAACGCCACGACGGGCTGGACGACCGTCAATCAGGGTCCCGTCACCGAGATGGTCCACGCGTCCGTGCGCGCCCTGACCGGCATCCCCGAAACGGCCGCGGCCTGGAAGAGCCTCTTTCCCGGCATCACGCCGGCCAAGAAGATCGGCATCAAGATCAACCTCGCTTGCGGGGACGTGCCCACGCACGCGCAGGTCGTCAACGCGATCGTCGAGGGGCTGTTGATGATGGACCTGGGCGGCGCGGCGCTGCCGCCAGAGAACATCATCGTCCACGACCTCGACACCGCCTTCCTCTGTCCCCAGACGGGCTACACGGTCAACTGGGGCGGCCCAGGCGTGCAGTATGTGGGCACGGATCACCCCTCGATCGGGTTCGACATGACGCAGCTCTACACGATCCAGTACTCCGGCGGAGGCTCCTCGAATCACCATGTCTCGAAGATCATCAGCCAGTACTGCGACTACTTGATCAACGCGGCCGTCATCAAGGACCACGACGACTATGCCGGCGTGACCCTGTGCATGAAGAACCACTTCGGCTCCTTCGACAACATCGCGATCACCCAGACGCACTACAACGGCTTCAACACCTCTCTGCCTCGTCTCAACACGATCCTGCGGGACCAGATTGGCGACAAGACCAAGCTGTTCCTCATCGACGGCACCTTCGGTCTCTACAACGGGGGCCCGGGCTACACACCCCCGTGGCACACACCGCCCAACTGGGCCTTCAACAGCGTCCTCGTCAGCCGCGACATCGTGGCGCTTGACAAGATCGGCACGGTCAAGATGAACGAGAAGCGGGCCCTGCACGGCCTGCCTGCCCTGAACCCGGGTCACATCCAGGCCGCGGCGCAGCCGCCGTACAACCTGGGCACGGACAACCTCGCCAAGATCGAGCTGCTCGAGATCCACCTCGGCGCGGCGCAAGAGATCTCGGAGAGCCCCGCAGCCTCGGCCACGGTGAGCCTGCTGGCCCCGCATCCGAACCCCGCGGCCGGGAGCTGCACGCTCAGCTTCACCTGCCGCGGCGAAGTCGAGGCGGAGCTGGTCATCACCGATGCGACCGGCGCGGTCGTGCGCCGCATCGGCTCGGGCCGTCACGGCCCGGGCACGCACCGGTACGCCTGGGACGGGCGCGACGGGGATGGGCGCCGGGCGGCGAGCGGGACCTACTTCGTGCGCCTGCGCACCGGGGCGGACACGCTCCAGCGGCGCGTCGTCATGGTTCACTAGCAACATCATTGCGCTACGGATCCTGGCGCGCGCTCGCGCGGCGGACGCGCATCCGCTAGAATCTGCTACTCTTGTGGGAAGTCGGAGCTCCGGCTCGGCCGGGGTCGGGCCGGATGGAGTCGGGGCCCGCGGCGCGCCCGCAGGGGGCCCGGAGGGCGGCCCGCGGGGGCGGCCCGCGGGGGCGGCCCGCACGGCGGACGCCGGACAGGCCCGTGGGCGCCGGCGGTCGGCCCGCCGGGCGGATGAGCGAAGGGGTGGGGCAGGATATGAGCGAGATCGTCTACCTCGACAATGCGGCCACGAGCTTCCCCAAGCCGGACATCGTGCACGACACCGTGCGCGACTTCTACAGCCAGAACGGGGTCAACCCCGGTCGCACCGGCTGCGATCTGGCGATCAACGCCGAGCAGATGATCCACGGCACCCGCAAGAAGCTCTCGGCGTTCTTCAACCGCAGCCTGGTCGAGGCCGGCAAGCCCAAGGACCCCAACCGGCTCGTCTTCACGATGAACGCGACGATGAGCCTGAATCTGATCATCAACGGCACGCTCAAGCCGGGCGATCACGCGGTGACGACCTGGGTGGAGCACAACTCGGTGATCCGCCCCGTCAATCACAAGGTCGACCAGGGCGTCGAGGCCACCTTCGTGCGGCCCGACGGCGAGGGTTACATCGACCCAGCCGACATCCGCAAGGCCCTGAAGCCCAACACCAAGCTCGTCATCGTCAACCACGGCTCGAACGTCATCGGCACGGTCCAGGACCTCGCCGCGATCGGCGCCATCTGCAAGGAAGCGGGCGTGCAATTCGCCGTCGACACGGCCCAGACGGCGGGCGTCATCCCGATCGACATGGCCGCGTGTCACATCGACTTCGTCAGCTTCACGGGCCACAAGGGGCTCTTCGGCCCGACCGGCACGGGCGGCATCTGCGTGGCGGACGACGCCGAGATCGAGGGCACGATCTACGGCGGCACGGGTGTGCGCAGCGCGGTGCCGCGTCACCTCAAGGAATACCCCTACCGCCTGGAAGCCGGCACGCTCAACCTGGCCGGCATCGCCGGGCTCTCGGCCGGCCTCGACTGGATCGAGGAGCGCGGCCTGGAGCGGATCTATCGTCACGAGATGGAGCTCCTGGGCCTGCTGCAGGACGGCCTGCGCCAGATCGAGGGCGTGAAGATCTGGGGCACCCAGCGGCTCGAGAATCGCGTCGCCACGATGTCGATCACGGTCGCCAACTTCGACCCGGGCGACGTCGGGACGATCCTGGACGTCGAGTACAACATCCAGACGCGCACGGGCCTGCAGTGCGCTCCCCTGATCCACGAGCACCTGGGCACCACGCCGCGCGGCACCGTGCGCATCTCGGTCGGCCCCTTCAACACGCGCGAGCACATCGAGCTGGCGGTGCGCTCGATTGCCGAGGTCGCCGCCGATCGGTGCTCGCACGTGAAGTAGCCGTTCGCGATCCGATCAGCGCACCAGCACCATCGAGCGCGTGATCACGCGGCTGCCCGCGCGCGCGACGGCGTAGTAGACGCCCTGCGGCGCCGGCCGATCCTGTTCGTCGCGGCAGTCCCAGCGAATCATCTGCACGCCCGCCACGCCCTCGCCTGGGCGCACGAGTTGCCGCACCAATCGTCCGGAGATGTCCACGACGAAGAGCTCCCACCGCGTCCCCTCGGGCGCATGCAGGCGCAAGGTCGTGCTCGCGCGCAAGGGGTTCGGCCGCGGCGCCTCCAGGGCGAGCCGCGCCGTCGCCGCGGGCTCATAGAGCGGGTGCGCGGGCGGCGAGAGGGCGATCGTCTCGCCGCTCGGCGTCACGCCTGCCAGACGGTAGTAATAGCGCCGGCCGCTCTCCACGCCGCGGTCGAGATACTCGTAGTGCGCGCCATCCGGCGCGGTGATGCGGCCGCCGCCCACGAGCACCGCCGCCGCCTCGCTCTGCTGGTCCCCCCAGCGCGCGAGCTGAAACGCGTCGAAGCTGTCGGGGTTGGCCGGTGACCACGCCAGCCGCAGGCCGCTGGCGCGGCTCTCGGTCTCCCAGTGCGCCAGCCCCTCGGGCGGCAGGTAGACGACGTGCGCGCTGATCGGCACCTCCGCCACCGCGCGATCGGGATCGTTCGAGCGGACGAAGAGCCGGGCCGCCAGATCGCCCGGCTCGCGGCCGGTGAAATCGAAGTCGAGCGGCAGCCTGAACGGCTCCTCCGGCGTCGCCATCCCCGAGAGCTCCCCCGTCGCCAGCCAGTCGATCTCGCGCGCATCGGGTAGCCGGTCGCCTGCTGACTCATCGTCCAGGCGTGCCGCCCGCACCTCAGCGCGGCCGTGCACCTGTTCGGGCAAGATCACCTGCGCCCCGAAGCCAATTTCTGCCGGACTCCCGAGCAGGGCGAGCGGAACGCCCACCAGCAGCGAGTCGGATCCCGCGTTGCAGACGAGCAGCGGCGGCAGGGCCACCGGGAACTGCGTCTCCTCGTCCATCGCCCGCATGAGAAACGCGAGCACCCCGGCCTGCTGGTAGACCAGCGCCCCGATCGCGATGAAGTAGTCGCTGCCCAGGTTCCCGGCCGGCATGCCCGTCGCGCGATCCAGGTCGGTGTCGAGGAGGGCCAGCAGCGTGAAGTCGGTGCGGGGATCGGGCAGCGAGTCGTGGAACGTCACTTTGACGGCGAGGAACCCGTTCTGCTCGCGGCAGGAAAGGCTCGCCAGGTCGGGCGCCGGCGCCCCCGCGCCGTCCTCGGCCAGGAGCGTGAAACCCTCGTCGCTCACGCCGTCGAACGCATGGTGCGGCACGAGGTCCGCCCAGGCGTCGGCGCCGTCGCCCAGATAGAGACTCACGCGCAACTCGCCGTTGCCGGCATTGGCGATCACGAGGGTGTCGGCGCGCGTGGCGGCGCCCTCGACGTCGAAGGCGATCTCGCTGGGCGCCTCCAGCGCGGCGCGATACGGGAAGCCGACCGCCGGAGCGCCGAGCGGGCTCTCGCCCGAGGCGTAGACCGCCGTCACCCCGTAGCGGTACCGAACCCCGTTGGCGACGCCGGTGTCACGGTACTCCGTCGCCCGCAGCGGCGCGCTGGTGAGGCGCTCCGCGGGCTCGCCGGCGGGATCGCTCGTGCGGTAGACGTGGTACCCGCGGAACTCGTCCGTTCCGGTGTTCACGCCGACCGGCGCCGCCCAGCTCAGCCCGACCCATCCATCTTGGCCGGTCGTGGCCGCGAGGGCCTCGGGCGGCACGAGCGCCTGGGCTTCGAGCACCTTGATGTCGTCCAGATACCAGCCCGGCCGCACCACCGAGGTGTCGCTCCAGTGCCGGAAGCGGATCATGACCGTCCCGCCGATGAAGGGGTCCAGCGGCACGTGGTGCGCGCGCCATTCGCGGCCCTCGCCCGTGAAGGCCGGCAGGTAGGCGAAGGTGCCGGACTCGGTGTCGTAGATCACGCCCGGATAGCCCCCGGACGGCGTGAGGAGCTCCCAGGTCGCGCCGTGATCGCGGCTGGCGTACAGGCGCCCGCCGTCCCACTCGTCCTCGGTCCAGAACCAGGTGCGGAACTCGAGCCTGGCGACCGCCCATTCGGTGAGATCGATCTCGGCCGTCGTCAGCTCGGAGAGGGTTTCCGGGTTGTACATGCCGTCGAGCACCGTCCCGACGAGCCGCGCGCCCGACGGCGCGGGGGCCGGCTCCAGGTGCGTGACGCCCCACTCCCAGTCGCCGCTCAGCGCCAGGTCCGCCGCTCCCGACTCGAAGTCCCAGGCGCGGCCGCGGCGCACCGCCAGCGCGAACTCCCCTTCCTCCGGGTGGCGCGCCTGGTTCTGCTGCGATGAGCCGTCGCGGGCCTCGAAGTAATAGGTGACGCGCGTGCCTTCATCCCAGGGACCGCGCTCCAGGAGCCCCTCGAACAGCCCTGGCCGGCGATCCTCGTCCTTGGCGTGCAGATCGACCCAGGTCGTGCGGTTGCCGCCGGCGGCCGTGACATCCACCTGAGCGCGCACCGAGCCGATCGCGCCGATGTTGTCGCTGACGGTGGCGTAGAGCCAGAGCCGCTCCTCGTCGACCGCCGGGTCGCTGGGCGGCGTGTGGGCGACCTCGGGCGGCGTCGCGTCGATGCCCACGACGTAGTCGAGCACGACCGCCGGCGCGCCCGCTGGCAGCGTGGCCCGCCGCCCGCTCTCGTCCACCGCCGTGAGATAGTAGCGCACCGTCGTCCCCAGCGGCTGCGCGGGGATCACGCCGCTGTAGTGGTAGCCCGCGCCGGTCAGCGCAGCGGTCGTATAGGTGGTGCCGTCGACGCTGTAGTGGAGCAGGACCGAGTCGCGCTCCACGGGGTAGATGCTGCGAAGCGCGGCGTCGACCACACGCGCGGCGCCGGGATCCTCGGTGTCGTAGAGCGGGGCATGGGCGATGCGCACCTCGAAATCGCCGATCTGGTGGCGCTCGAACGCCGCGGCGATCGCCGCGAGATGCGGCGTGCCGTTGCTCAGATCGTCGTCGTCATCGTCGGCCAGCAGCGCCTGCACGAGGCACTCGTGCACGTTCATCGGCCGGCCGTAGCGGAGGAAGTGGAAGATGCCGTCGCCGAGCGCCACCGCCGCCGCGCGGTCGGTCATCGAGCCGATCAGGTTCTGGCGCATGTGCCAGAGCGCCCCGGCCAGGACCTCGCCCTCACAGTGCTCCTCGCCCTGGCATTCCTCTCGCGGCCAGACGTAATCGTTGTCCATTTCGCGCAGGTGCGTCCCCGGCCCGCGGAAATCGAGCCCGACGAGATTGGTGTCGACGATCGTGGTGGCGAAGTAGTCCGAGAAGGCCTCGTGCAGGTCCCCCGGCGCCCACTCGGGCAGATAGACGTACATGGTCGCCAGATGGCCGTACTCGTGATAGACGACGTCGGCGATCTCGGCGATGTCGGGACAGAGCCCCCCCGCCGCGTAGAAGTGCAGGTTGGGCGCCTCCGGGCTCAGGGAAGCATAGGCGTTGCATGACCCGGAGGGGTCGCTGGAGAAGATGGCGACCTGGCGGTCCAGGAGCGTGAAAGCGGGATCGATTCGCTTGAGCGCATCGTGCGCCGTGTTGACGTGGATGAACGCCGCGCGGGAGGCGCGCAGCGACGCCTCGTCGTTCCAGGTGATCGCCGCCGGCAGCGCCGGGTTCGCCAGTCTCATCTCGGGCACCGCGAGAGGATTGCCCTGCAGCACCGCGGCGTAGGGACCCGCGAGCATCGCCCGCAGGACGAGCGCCTGCGGATTCGCCAGGTCGAGCCCGGCGAAGGCGAAGGCTCCGTCGCTGGCGGTGTGGGTCTGGCCGAGCAAGGTCTGACCCTCGTAGGCCTGGATCGCCTGATGGGGAAAGTCGACCAGGCGCTCCTCGCCGAAGGGCGTCAGCGCGCGGACCCAGCCGTCGATGTGACCGGTGACGTCATGCCCGCGCGGCCCGGGCCGCGGCTCCCCCGCCGACACGATCAGCGACTCGCGCTCGAGCAGCTCGCCGGTGTGCGCGTCGACCAGGATGCGCCAGACGCGCTCGGGGTCCTCGGTGCGGCAGCGCAGGCGCCAGGCCAGGCGGTCGCGGTCGAGACCCGAGAAGCGGCGGGCGACGACGACCAGCTCGCCTTCGTCCCACGTCACGCTCGCGGGAGCGCGCAGGCCATCGAGACCCCGCGCGCGAGCTCGTTCCAGGTCGATCGCCGGGCGCACATCCGGCAGGTCGATGTCGGGCGCGGTTTGGGCCACGAAGTGCAGCGGGCTGCCGTCGCGGCCGAAGGCGAAGCCCAGGCGCGAGCCCTCGATCGGCAGCCCGCGATGGGTCTGGCGGTAGTAGCGGTGCTCGATCCGCCCGGCCGTGCGGGCATCGACCGCTCGCAGGTCGGCCTCGGCCATGCCCAGCAGCGCGGCGTGGGCCCGCACGAAGCGCGGAGCGAAATCGGCCGGCGCCTCGCCCGTCGCGAGCCTGCCTTGGCCCGCGAGGGTCCCGCCGTTCTCCGGGCTCCACGTCAGGGCCCAGCCCTCCAGCTCCCGCGCCAGCGCGAGACGAGCCGCGGCATCGTGCAGCGGGTGCTCCGCCACCGGCGCGCCCGCGGCGAGCTGATCGGGCCCCGGCAGGCGGAGCGTCCCCGCGACAGGCGGCGCGCTCCGGGCCGAACCGCCCACGAGGAGCGCCAGGGCCACCGGCAACCACGCGAGCGCGCGCGGAGCGATTCGCCCGCACTCGTCGCGTGAACTGGCAAGAGAGAAGACGCGCCGGTTGAAGACAGCCGATCGCATGATGGCCTCCCCGTGGCGTGGCGGGGCGTGGCGTGGCATGGGCCGGGCGCGCGGGCGGCGCGGGCCCGGGGGGCGCGTCACGCGCCGCCGGCCGGCGGCGGGTCCAGCACGAGCGCGCTGTAGACGAGCTCCACGACCGCCTGCACCTCCACGCCCAGCTTGTAGTGCTTCGAGATCTCGATGAGTTGGTCGGCGCAGTTGTGGCAGGGCGTCGCCACGATCTTGGCGCCGGTCGCGCGAATCTGCTCCGCCTTGCGCTCGCCCGAGGCCACCCGCCGCTCGCCGTACTCGCTCATCGAAAGCATCCCGCCCCCGCCGCCGCAGCAGAAGTTGTCGCGGCGGTTGGGCGTCATCTCGGCGAAGTCCTGAACGACGCGCGCCAGAACGCGTCGCTGCGGCTCGCTCACCCCGCCCCAGCGCACGAGGTTGCACGGGTCGTGGAGCGTCACGCGCGCGGTGTTCTTGGACGGGTCGACCCGGATGCGCCCCTGCTCCAGGTACTCCTCCAGCAGCTCGAGCACGCTGCGCATCGGCAGCCGATACGCCGCCCCCATCCAGTCCGGCCCTTCCCAGCGGAAGGAGCGGAAGCCGTGGCCGCACTCGGAGAGGATGATCTCCTGGACGCCCAGCGCGGCGGCCTCCTCCATCACCCGCCGGGTCAGCTCGCGCGCCGAGCCGTCGTCGCCCGAGTAGAAGCCGTAGTTGGTGACGTCGTAGAAGCGGCTCGAGAGCGTCCAGCTCTCCCCCGCGGCGTGGAACACGCCGGCCGCCGCCATCAGGGAGAGCGGGAAAAACTTCACCTCGCGGGGATTGATCAGATAGAGCATGCGCCGGCCGGGCTGATCCACGGGGATGGTCACGCGCTCGTCGCCCATTTCGCCGCGCAGATCCTCGGTCAGCCACTGGGCCGTGGAGATGAGCTCCTCGCGCGGGATCGCCATCTGGTTGCCGGTCTCGAGCTGGTTGGCCACGGTGCGCTGGAGGCCGTCTGGCACCTTGCCCAACCCGGCCAGCACAGCGCGGCCGGCCCGGATCACGGCGGCCACATCGAGGCCGATCGAGCAGTGCAGCCCGCAGCGGCCGCAGGCGGTGCAGCGGCCGTAGACCGTCTCGACCAGCTCGTCGAGCGCCTCGGGCGTGAATTCTCGCGCCCCCACCCACGCCGGCGCGAGGCGTCCCAGCAGCGTGTGATAGCGGTTGTAGTGCGCGATGACCCGGGCGGCCTTGGCGCCCGGCAGGTTCTCGGGCACCGGCTCCGCCTGGTAGACGTGGCACGTCTCGCCGCACAGGCCGCACTTGACGCAGGCGTTGAGGTGATAGGCGGCGCGGCCGCGCATCGCCTCATCGAGCAGCCGCCGCGCCTCGGCCGCCAGCTCCTGCGCGGACTTCGGAACCCGTTCGTGTTCGGATGACCGCGGGTGCTCAGCCATGGCTGCGCTCCTCGCCCATGCGTCGGGGCGGATAGACGCCGCGGCGGCCGAGCCGGCGCCCCAGATCGGCGCGGGCGGCGTAGAAGAAGATCGAGTGACGCAACTTGCCCAGCGGCAGATAGAGGAGCACCAGAACCGCGCCCAGGACGAAGATGACGTGCCCGCGCGTGCCCGCGAAGAGCGCGGCCGCGGCGAGCAGCAGGCAGGTGGCCGCGTTGGCCACGTAGTCATCCGGGGTGCTCATCGCCCGCAGCGTGCCCGAGAGCGCGCGTCGAATTTGCAGGATGAGCCCCGCCAGCAATGCGAGCCCCGCGATGGGACGCACGACCGCGAAAGCCGCCTCGCCCCCGCGCGTCCAGACGAGCCACAGCAGCGCCGCGCCGGCCACGGCCACGACGCCCAGGTGCAGCACCACGCCGAGGGCGAACTCGCCGGCGTGGCGGCTCGCGGTCTCCTTGTGCGCGGGCGACATCGCGGCGGTGAAGTTGTAGATCAAGCCCTGCCACGCGCTGCCCGCGGACCGCCCGTATTCCCGGCGTCCGCCGCCCCAGGCGCGGGCAAGCTGCCAGGCCAGGGCGGCGCCCGCCCAAGCGAGGCCCAGCCAGAGCAAGGATTTGAGCATCGCCGCCGCCCTCCACCCCCCGCGCGAGAATTGCGATCGACCCGCGGCCGGGCACGCCGGCCTGTTCGCCGAGTCGATCCCGGATGAGTCTAGACGCAGCCGTCGGGCTTCGGGAGCCCGGCGATGCGGCAGGCGCCGCGGGCCGGGCCCGACGTGAAGAGCTTGTAGACCTCCCGCACGCTCACGCCGCTTTCCTTGCAGAGCAGCCGGACGGGGGGCGCCAGATCGTGCTCCTTCCAGTAGGAGCGGATGAAGTTGACGACGGCCCAGTGCTGCGCGCTGATCGCCTCGATGCCCTCCTCGCGGGCGATGGCCGCCGCGATGCCCTCGTTCCAGAGCGCGGGCTCGAGCATGAAGCCGTCCTTGTCGAACTCGATGTTCTTGTCGCCGATCTGCACGACCAATCCTCCTGTCCTCCCGGATCCGAGCACTACGAGAGACAGAGTCTAAGCGAGCACCCGGCGCGGCCGCAACCGCCAGAGCGGTGCAACGCAAGGAACCTGCACCCGATAGCCGGGCCGGTGGCGCGCGACGCTCGATCAACCGGCCAACGCCCGCGCCGCGATCCCTGTGGACCTTCCGGCAGCCCCGGGGTATAGGATCCGATGCGTTCGCGTCCCGTCCGCGCCGGAACGGCGCATAGACCGCGGCCGCGCGGCGGGAGCCAGGTGGCAACCACATGGGAGGCCAAATGACCTGGAATCTGACGCCCCTGGAGGGATTCACCCCTCGCCCGGGCCCACTCCTGTTCGTCGTCATGGACGGCGTGGGCCTCGGGCCCGGCGACGAAGGTGACGCGGTCGCCCTCGCGCGCACGCCGGTGCTCGACTGGTTGCGCGCCAACTGCCCGTGGGTGCCGCTCAAGGCCCACGGCACGGCGGTGGGGCTGCCCTCGGACGCCGACATGGGCAACTCCGAGGTCGGCCACAATGCCCTGGGCGCGGGGCGCGTCTTCGACCAGGGCGCCAAGCTCGTCAGCGCGGCGATCGCGTCGGGGGCCCTCTTCGCGGGGCAGACCTGGAAGGACCTGATCGCCCGGGCCAAGGAGCGCGGGGGCGCGCTGCACCTGATCGGCCTGCTGTCCGACGGCAACGTCCACTCGCACCAGGACCATCTGCACGCCCTCATCGACCGCGCGGCCGCCGAGGGCATCGCGCGCCTCTTCGTCCACCCCCTGCTCGACGGGCGCGACGTGCCGGAAACCTCGGCGCTCGAGTATGTGGACAAGCTCGAGGCCCAGCTCTACCGCTATCATGGCTCCGCGGGCCGGGTGTACCGCGTCGCCTCGGGCGGCGGCCGCATGACGACGACCATGGACCGCTACGAGGCCGACTGGCGCATCGTGGAACGGGGCTGGAACGTCCACGTCCACGGGCAGGGACGCCAGTTCGCCTCGGCGCGCGCCGCCATCGAGGCCTTCCGCGCCGAGGATCCCGAGGTGATCGATCAGTTCCTCCCCGCCTTCGTCATCGCCGAGGGCGGCGCGCCCGTGGGATCCATCCGGGACGGCGATTCGGTCGTCTTCTTCAACTTCCGCGGCGACCGGGCCCTGGAGATCAGCAAGGCCTTCGAGCGCGATGAGTTTCCCCACTTCGACCGCGGCCGGCGCCCCGACGCCCTCTACGCCGGCATGATGGAGTACGACGGCGACGAGCACGTGCCGCCGCGCTACCTGGTCACGCCGCCCGAGATCGAGCGCACGCTGGGCGAGTACCTGGCGCGCAACGGCGTGCGCCAGTTCGCTTGCAGCGAGACGCAGAAATTCGGCCACGTGACCTACTTCTGGAACGGCAATCGCACGGGGAAGTTCGACGCGCAGCTTGAGGAATACGTCGAAGTCCCCTCGGACCGGATCGCCTTCGAGCAGCGGCCGTGGATGAAATCGGCCGAGATCGCCGATGAGACGATCGCCAGGCTCGCGCAACAGGCCTTTCGCTTCGGCCGGATCAACTTCGCCAACGGCGACATGGTCGGCCACACCGGCGACCGGCGCGCGGCGATTCTCGGCGTCGAGGCGGTGGATCTGGCCCTGGGCCGCGTGCTCACCGCCGTCCGCCAGGCGCGGGGGATCGCCCTCGTCACCGCGGACCACGGCAACTCCGACGAGATGTACGAGCGCGACAAGTCGGGCCGCTTCCAGGTCGACGCGCAGACGGGCCGCCCCAAGCCGCGCACCAGCCACAGCCTCAACCCGGTCCCCTTCATCCTCTACGACCCGCTGGCCCTCGACGCTCCACAGGCCGGCGTGACGCGCCCCCCCGCGGGAATCGGTCGTGGACTGGCGGGCTGGCCGCGGGCGAGCGACGCCCCGACCGGACGGTGGCCTTTGCGGCTCGAGCAGCCCGCGGGCGGCGCGGGGCTGGCGAACGCCGCCGCGACGTGCCTCGAGCTCCTGGGCTGGCAGGCCCCGGAGCAATACGCCCCGTCGCTGCTGCGGAGATGAGATCCAGAGCCGGGTCCGGGCCGGCGCCGCGGCGGAGACGCAGGCGGACTCGCGGCGACTTTGCCCCGGGGCAAAGTCGCAAGTTGGCCCGCCACGGCGGACCAGGAACCCGGTCCCCCGCCGCAGATCCGGGGCCAGATCGCAGACTTGGGGGCGCCCCGGAGGATGATCCTCGCCCTCGCCGCACAGGCGTCGGCCGCGTCCGCTCCTCGCCGCTTCCTACCAAGCCCGTCGCGCGACGAACGCCCAGTCGCCCGCCCGCACCGTGACGCCCGGAACCGACAGCGTCGCCACCGTCCGCCCCGCCGCGTCGAGCAGGTCGATCTCCAGATCGTAGCTTCCCGCGGGCAGAGTGAGGCGCGCCAGGCCGATCGTGTTCGGCAGCGTCATCCAGCTGCGCGTGTCGGCCGTCTCGGTCGCGACGTTGAAGATGTTGGCCAGCACGCCCGCCACCCAACCCTGATCGTCGGCCTTCTCTTTCGTCAGGTACTTCGTCAGGCCGCGGGCGAAGGTCTTGAGCAGGATCTTGCCCCGCTCCGAGGCGAACGTCGCCATGGCGCGGCCCTCGAGGTCCTCCACGAGGGCCGCCTCCGCCGGCAGCTCGCCCGTGCGCGTGCGCACGCGGGCGCGCGTCGCGGCCGGACGGTCCGAGGCCATCGCGGGCATCGCCACGCTCAGCCAGTACTCGATGCGCACGTTCGCGGGCGCGACGTAGCCGGGCTCCGTGCGCAGGCAGAGCTGGGCCGAAAGGGCGTCCGCGCCGCCCTTGTTGTCGGAGGCGAAGATGGGCGCTTCGATCCGCTGCTCCACCTTGTGCGCCACGAAGCCGTACTCGAGCAAGACGACGACCTCGCCGTGGTCGGGGGGCCAATCGCCGGTCAGTCGCCCGGTGAAGATCTCCGGAAAGGCGTTCCGCACGAACTCGACCTCATCCGCGAACCCCAGGCGCCGGCCCGTGCGGTCAATGTCGGCGCCGAGGGACGGGGGCGCATCGAGCGCCAGGCGGCCGGTCGAGGACTGATAGGCCGCGGCCGCGTTGCGGTAGGCGATGAAGGCGTCGTTCGTCTCGCCGCCCCATTCGAAGAGCATGCCGCTGAAGTAGTGCAGAAAGGCGCTGTTGCGCAGCCAATCCAGATCGGCCTGCTCGGGATCCTGCCCCAGCGCCTCCAGCGTCATGTCCGTGTAGCGCCGCAGGTAGAGGGTCGCCTTGCGCGCCTCGACCAGCGCCGACTGCTGCTGGTCCAGCGCCACGTAGTTGAGCGCGCGGTAATAGGGAATCATCGCCAACTCGAACGGCCGGGCGCGGTAGGAGATCGTGTTGTCGTTCATGAACAGGGAGAAGGCGCCCTCGGAGATGCTCTTGGTGTAGAGGTCCTCGGCCAGGTCCTCGGCCGACTGAAAGGCCTCGTTGCTCTCCTCCCAGCGGCCCGCCTCGCGCAGGATGAGCGCGCGCTCGAGCCGGTAGAGCAGCTCGTCCTTCTTGCCGCGCTCCTTCTCGAGCGTCTTGAGGGCCTGCTCGTGATTGCCTGCCACCAGATCCGGCCGGAGCGAGGCCAGCCGCGCCGAGTAGGTGGCGCAGCCCGCCAGGGCCGCCAGCGCGAGCAGCCCGAGCAGTAGCGGCCGGATCGAACCTCTGGAGCGCCCCTGCATGCTTCCCCTCCACGGGCCGGTCCGATCTCCGCGGGCCAAATCGCCCGCCAGGATGCCTAAACCGCCCGCCATGATGCCGGATGCGCGCCGGGGAATCACCTGCGATTTGCCGGCGCCCGGCGACGAGCGGGGTGAGCGCCACGCGGCGCTAGCGCGACTCCTCGCCGCTCAGCAAGGCGCGCAGGCGATCCTCAGGGGTGATGCGGAAGGGCGCCTCGGCGGTCGCGCTGCGGCCGGCGACCAGGTCGGTCACGGTCACCAGCAGCGCGTAGTCGCCGGGCTCGAGCAGCGGAACCGGGACGTGCGCGCGCTTCGGCACGCGCGCGCCCGCCGACAGGCGCATCGTCTCGGGCATGAAGATCACATCGGAGTAGTTGGTGCGGGTGAGCGTGATGCCGTCCAGGCTGATGCCCAGGCGTCCCAGGTGCAGGTCGTCGCCCGCCTGGGCCTCACCGGCCCGGACGCGCCGCGCGTGGCTGATCACGTAGCCCCGCGGCAGGACGGTGTAGCGCACGCGGAACTCGACTTCCCCGCCGCCGCGCGGCAGCAGGTTGTAGATCTCGTAGAAGACCCCCAGGCCGCGGGCGCCGCTGACGAAGCCGACCGGGCTGGAGACGTAGTCGGGCCCCAGGCGCTCGTTGGCGTGCCCGCTCAGTCCCGCGTGCATGGGCAGGCCGAGCTCCAGGTCGCTGATCTCCAGCTCGTCGAAGCCGAAGGGCCGCACGTAGAAGGGCTGCGAGAACGATCCGCTCAGGCCCGTCTCGCGGTTTTCGACCACGCCCACCAGGGCGTAGCGGCCCGGCGCGAGATTGAAGCTCGCATCGAGCAGCAGCATCTCGGCCGCCGCGACCGGCTGGGCCACGTGCTGCGGCCCGATCCGCCAGCGCTCGGTCGCGATCGTCTCCTGGCGATCGTCCTGCACGTAGGCGGTGATCCGGGCGCCGAACCACCACGGCAGATCGGCCCGCCGGCCGAAGGGCGAGATCGCCACGGCGACCTGGTTGCGCGTCTCGCCGGGCCCGCGCCGGAAGCCGGCATGAGAGACGAAGAACTGGGAGATCTCTCCGGGCAGCGCGTCGTGGAAGACCGCCGGCGCGCGCTCGCGCATCGCGGTCAGGGCCATGGTCGTGGCGTCGTCGGCCACGAAGGAGCCCTGCAGGTTGAGGTCGCGGAAGACGAGATCGAGCGAGCGGTCCCGGAACGCGTAGCGCCACACCCAGGCCGGGGCGGTGAAGGCGCCCGTCGCGCCGCCGCGCATCGACAGCTCGCCGAACTTGGCCGGATCGTAGAAGGCCTGGTGCGGAAAGCCGTAGCGCACGAAGGTCTCGCCCGGGGCCGTGTTCCAGCCGCGCGTGCCCGTGGCGGCGTCGCCGAAGAAGATATCCGCCAGGGTCAACCGCTTCCAGTACTCGAGCTGGGTCTCGTTGGCCGGCGTGAGCGGCGTCGGGTCGGTCTCCTGCCAGTAGGCGCGCACGAACTCCTGTCGGGCCGTGTCACTGAGCTGCCGATACGACCGCAGCGCCGCCGGCCGCGCGATGAGCCAGGGCGAGCGGAACTGGGCGGCCGCGTCCGGGGGCATGAGCCGGATCGCCGACTGGAAGAGCGCCTCGGCCTGGTCCGGCTCGTTCAGGTCGAAGGCGCAGACGGCCGACAGCAGCTTGGCCTGCACGTCCATCGGGTCGCGGGCCAGGATCGCCTCCGCGCAGGCCCGCGCCTGGCGGGACAGCTCGGGGCCGTCGCCTTGCCGCAGGCCGCGCAGGAACTGCAGGACGAGCGCCTTGGTGAGCAGCGCCTCGCGATGGCTCGGATCGAGAGCGATCGCGCTGTCGAGCAGGTTCAGGATCTCGCCCGTCTCGACGAAGTCGTAGTAGCGCAGCACGATCTTGAAGAGCAGCCGCGCGATCAGGGCGCGGGCGTCCGCGTCCCCGGGCTCGAGCTCCAGGACGCGGCGCAGCTCGCCGCGGGCATCCCGATAGCGCTCGGCCGCCAGGAGCGTGTAGGCCAGCTCGCGATGGTAGCGGGGATCTCGCTCGTAGGCGCCGCGGATGCGATCGAAGAGCTCGATGGCGCGCTGGCGGGTCTCGATCAGGCCGGCTTCGCGGTAGGCGATCGCCAGCTCGAAACGGATCGAGTCGGGGTTGGCGGTCGTCGCGAGCTCGCGCTCGAGGCGCTCGACGGCCGCGTCGCGCACCGTCGCGGCGCCGGCCCGTCCGGGCGCGGCGGCCGCCAGGCAAGCGGCGCAGGCGACCAGGCTGCAACGCAGGCGCCAGTTCACGCCGGGCGCTCCCCCTCTCAGATCAGCGCCGCTTCGACCTCCTCCACCGCGTTGCGGAAGATCGCGATGCCGGCGCCCTCGCGGCGCAGCAGCGTCTCGCGCTCCTCGGGGTCGGCCAGTCGGACCCAGCGCGTCCAGTCCGGGTGATTGGTGACGTGGTTGTACGCCTCCGGATGGGGCATGAGCCCGAAGATGCGGCCGCGGGGATCGCAGATCCCGGCGATGTCGCTCACCGCGCCGTTCGGATTCCAGGGGAACCGGCCGCCGGCCAGCTCGCCGTCGGGCAGCGCGTAGCGCAGCACCACCTGTCCCCCCGCCTCGAGGCGGGCGAGCGTTTCCCGGGAGGCCACGAACTTCCCCTCCGCGTGTCGGATCGGCAGGTCGATGCGATCGATGCCACGGGTGAACACGCAGGGGGTTGGCTCAACGCGCATGTGCACCCACTGATTCCGATAGGTTCCGCAGTCATTATAGGTCAAAGCCACTTCCCGCCGGAAGGTGCCCGGCGCGAATCCCGGCAGCAGGCCGAGGTTGACGAGCGCCTGGAAACCGTTGCAGATGCCGATCACCAGACCGCCGGTCTCGACGAACCGCAGGATGTCGTCGCCGATGTGCCGGCGCAGCTTGGTGCCCAGAATGACGCCGGCGCCGTGGTCGTCGGCCCAGGCGAACCCGCCGATGAAGGCCAGGATGTGGAAGTCGCCGAGCGCCACCCGCCGGCCGACCAGGTCGTTGATGTGGACGCGCACCGGCTCGGCGCCCGCGACGGCGAAGGCGTGCTCGGTCTCGGCCTCGCAGTTGAGGCCGTAGCCCGACAGCACCAGCGCCCGCACCCGCGCGGTCCGCCCACTCTGCCCGGCGCGCGCGAGGAGCGCCTGCGCATCTGTCTGCGTCCGGACCATGCCGCGACTCCTTGGGGCCGGCAGCGCCGGCTCCCGCTCCCTCACCCTACGTCAGATGCCCAAAGGGCCGGCGCCAGGCCTCGCGCAGGCCGGCGATCGGCAGATCGACGAGCCAGCGACCGTCGTCGCCGCGGATGCGCAGGCGGTCGTCCGGCATGACGCGCCCGATCCGCATGGCGATCTGATCGCGCAGCGCCTCCTCGAAGGCCGCGGCCGCCTCGCGCGGCACCGTCACCAGGAAGCGGCCGGCCGACTCGGAGTAGAGCACGCGGTCGTTGCGCAGCACGGCCTCCGCCGCCTCGCCGCCATCGCCCGGCCGCTCGCGCTCGGCGCACGGCACGCGCGCCAGATCCACCTCGATCCCCAGGCCGCCCGCCATCGCCAGCAGCGCCAGGTGCACGCCCAGCCCGCCGCGGTAGATTCCGTGGGCCCCGGCGACCAGCCCGGCCCGGATCGCCCCGTGCAAGGCGCGGTAGAGCGGCCAGGCGGCGTGCGGGTCGATCGTCGGGACGTGCAGGCCCATGGCGCCGAGCATCTCGTAGTACTCCGATCCCCCCAGCTCGTCGCGCGTGGCGCCCAGGACATAGAGCAGGTCGCCGGCCTGCTTGGGCTCCAGGCTGACGCAGCCGCCGACGTCGGGCACGACGCTGATGGCGGTGAACTGCAGGCTCGGCAGCCCGGAGACGCGGTGGCGCTCCCCGAAGGCCCCCGGCAGGTCGCCGTCGATGTACATGCTGTCCTTGCCCGACAGGAGCGGGATGCCCATCGCCAGACACGAGGACTTCAGGGCCAGACAGGAGCGCACGAGCTGCGCCGCCTTGAGCTTGCCGTCCGGGTTGCGCTCGGGATCGAAGCGGATCTCGGGCCAGCAGAAGTTGTCGATGCCGCCGATGTGCTCGGGATCGCCGCCCACGGCGATGATCCGCCGCACGGCCTCGTCGATCGTGACCGCCGTCATCGCGTGCGCGTCGATGCGACTGTAGGCGGGGTTGAGCGCCTGCGTGATCGCCAGCCCCCGCCGCGAAGCGAGCACCGGCCGCACGACCGCCGCGTCCGAGGGCACATCGCGCAGGGCGCCCACCAGGGGCTTGATCACGCTGCCGCCCTGCACCTCGTGGTCGTACTGGCGCTGGATCCACTCCTTGGAGGCGATGTTGGGCCGCGCCAGCAGCGCCAGCAGGCAGGCGTTGTGATCGCGCGGCTCGGAGATCACCGGCTCGGTCAGGCCGCGCAGCGCGGGCGGCGTCCACTCGGCCTCGAACTCCCACTGCGGGAAGTCGCTGGCGAAGAAGTCCAGCGACACGTAAGCGCAGGTCTGCCCCCGGTACTTCAGGTGCACGTGACCGCTCGCGGTGTAGCGCCCGATCACGGTCGCCTCGACCGCGTGGCGCCGGGCGAGCTCCAGGAACTCGCGCTCGTGATCCGGGTGGATCGCGACCACCATCCGCTCCTGCGACTCGGAGATCCAGATCTCCCACTGGTCGAGCCC
This sequence comes from uncultured bacterium, assembly GCA_964603725.1. GTDB lineage: Bacteria > Eisenbacteria > RBG-16-71-46 > CAIMUX01 > WJJG01 > CAZDKK01. The sequence goes on along the minus strand of CAZRWW010000081.1, from coordinate 2,881 downwards.
GTCGTACTTGAGCGGAATGCGCTCCAGGTCGACCTCGACGCCTCCCGAGAAGCGCGCCGACTCGCCCACCGCCGAGCTCAGGCCGCCGCCGCCGCAATCGGTGATGAAGCGGATCAGGCCGCGATCGCGCGCCTCCACGAGGAAGTCCATCTCCTTCTTCTGCGTGTAGGGGTCGCCGATCTGGACGTGGCCGGCGGGGGTCGTCTCGGAGTAGATGCTCGAGGAGGCGGTCACGCCGTGGATGCCGTCCTTGCCGACCCGCCCGCCGCACATCGCCAGCAGGTCGCCGGGGGTGGTCGTCTTGCGATCGCTCGACTCGCCCCCCACGCGCGCCGGCATCAGGCCGACGGCGGTCACGTAGACCAGGCACTTGCCCAGATAGCCCTCGTCGAAGAAGACGCCGCCGAACGGGGTGGGCACGCCGCTCTTGTTGCCGCCGTCGCGCACGCCCTCGATGACGCCGTCCAGCAGGCGCCGCGGGTGCAGGCGCGGCTTCAGCGGCCCCGCGTACTCGCGCGGCCCCACGCAGTAGCCGTAGGTGCCCAGGATCAGGCGCGAGCCCTTGCCGGTGCCCATCGGGTCGCGGTAGACGCCGACGATCCCCGTGATGGCCCCGCCGTAGGCCTCCATGTTGGAGGGCGAGTTGTGCGTCTCGCCGGTGATCGTGTAGTAGGTGTCCTCATCGAAGCGCCCGACGCCCGCGTTGTCCCACAGGACGCTCACGACCCAGTCCTTCGCGCGCGCGATGGCGCGCGTCGGCTCGCTGATGCAGGTGTGAAAGAGGCTGTCGATCGTCAGGCGCTCGCCGGTCGCCAGGTCGCGATAGCGGAAGAGCCCGCCGAAGGTGTTGTGATTGCAGTGATCGGAGCGCGCCTGGGCGATGTACTCGAGCTCGACGTCGGTCGGCCGGTCCAGGCCGACCTTGGCCCGCCGCGCCCGGACGTCGGGCCGCAGGAAGTAGGCCCGGATCGCCGGCGCGTCGCGTGGATCGAGGTAGAGGTGGCGCTCGGCGCTGATGCGCAGCAGCTCCTCGTCGCTCGCGATGCCGATCTCGGTGACCTGGGGCGTGTGCGCCAGCGCCACCTTGGGGATGACGATGCCCATGCCCTGGCGCGGGTCCCAGCGGGGCGCCTCCAGCGGCGGGTCGCCGGCGGGCCCGGGGGCGCCCACCCGCCAGATCCGCCAGCGCTGGATGAGGTCGTTGGCCAGGAGCTCGCGGGCGATGCGCTCGACACACGCCGCATCCACTCGCGGCCCGCGTCCTTCGCGCACGAAGAAGAGCCTGGAGGTATAACACCCTTCCCCGGGCCCGAGCGGGCGGCCGAGGTAGTCCTCGATCGCCTCGACCGCCGTCTCCCCGGCCGCGTCCTTGACGCCCGGCAGGAGCCCGACCCAGATGACCCAGTCGGCCTCGAGCGCCAGCGGCTCGAACGAGGAGAACTCCGTCACCGGGTTGGTGAAGATCTCGCGGCGCAGCTCCTCCAGCGTCGCGCGCGGCAGGTCCGCGTCGATCGTGAGCACCCTAACCGCGCGCGCGTCCGCGAGCTCGCAGCCGAAGTAGTCCCGCGCCTTGCGCACGAGCGCGGCGCCCTCGGCATCGAAGAGCTCCTGGCGCAGGGCGATCTCGAGTCTGGCGGCCATCGTCTCCTCCGCGAGCGGGCTCCCCGGCAGCCCGGCGACCTTGATGGAAGTCCGCACGGTACCATGCAGGCCGACGGCGAACAACCTGCTTGCCGGGCGCCCGCCGGTGGGCCACCCTCGCGTGGTGTCGCCCGCCGGTGGGCCACCCTCGCGCGGTGTCGCCCGCCGGGCGCCGGGCCCAAGCCGTGCCCAAGCCGAGCCGCAGCGGGCCGCGCGGCGTCGCTCGTCCCGCGCGCGGCCAGCCCACAGGAGACCACGCCATGCCCACCGTCACCCGCGCCGCACCTCGCGCCGCCGTGATCGCGACGGCCGTCCTGGTCGCCTCGAGCGTCGCGGCCGCCCCCGCGCGCGCCGCGCAGGGCGCCCCGCCGCGCGTGGCGGTGGCCAGCGCCGCGGAGTTGATCGCCGCGGTCCGCCAGGCGGCCTCGCCCGCCGCGGATAGCGCCGCGGTGGTCCTCGAGCTCGCGCCCGGCGACTATCATCTTGCGCCGAGCGATTATGTCGACCCCACCTGCGGCAACTGCGAGGACCCGGCGCGCGGCGTCCCCGCAACGCTGGGCCTGCGCATCACCGGCCGCGTCACGTTGCGCGGCCCGGGCGCCGAGCAGGCGCGCATCCACACCCACGCCGGCTACGGCCTGCTCTTCGAGGACTGCCGGGAGTGCCGCCTCGAGGGCGTGACCGTGACCGGCGGCGAGCGCGACTCCTCGGGCCTGGCCACCGACGCCGCCGTCGTCGTGCGCCGCTCGCGGCTCGTCCTCGAGCGCTGCCGCCTGGCCGACAACATCGGCGATTCGGCGACGGTGGCGCGCACCGTGGTCGGCATCATGGGGCTCTGCGGGCGCGAGGGCGCCGCGATCGCCGCGCGCGACTGCGAGATCCTGCGCAACAGCTGGGACGGCGTCGGCCTCTACCGCGACGCTAGCGCGCGCATCGAGGACTGCCTCATCGACGGCGTCGACCGGGGCGCGCAGGGACCCGCCTGCGGGGGCCGCGGCGTGGCGATCGGCGTGACCTGGAACGCGCGGGCCGAGATCGTGGGCAATCTCATCCGCCGCTACTGGAAGGGCATCGGGCTCTTCGTGGACGCCGAGGCGGTGGTGAGCGAAAACGTGGTCGAGGACATGCTGACCTGGGGCATCTCGCTCTGGGACGCGGACCAGGGCGCGCCCTTTGGCGAGATCACCTGGAACGCCGTCCATCGCACAGGCGCCTGCGGCATCGCGGTGACGCGCGGCCG
>CAZRWW010000080.1:0-24751 GCA_964603725.1 uncultured bacterium | reverse complement strand
ACCTGTGTCGCCACCAGGGCGATTCCCTCCAGTCGTCCGATGCGTCCATTCCAGGCCAGCCCCGTCACGAGCAGCGAAACGCCCACCATCACGGGGACGTCGAAGCGCACGAGTTGGCGGGCCACGACCAGAGGCGCGATCGACGCCGACAGGCCCAGGATGAACAGCACGTTGAAGATGTTGCTGCCGACGACGTTGCCCACCGCCAGATCGGCCTGTCCCCGGGCCGCCGACATGACGCTCACCGTGATCTCGGGCGAAGAGGTGCCCACGGCGACCACGGTCAGGCCGATGACGAGCGGCGAGATCCCGAGGCGGCGCGCCAGGCCGCTCGAGCCGCGGACGAGACCCTCGGCGCCTCCGATGAGGACGCCCATGCCTGCCAGAACCTGAAGCCAGCTCACGATGCCCACGGGGTCAGCCCTCCCCGGGCCGGCGCTCAATGCCGAGCGCCGGGCGATGCCACCACGCGCTCCGGGTGCGCGAAGACCGTGAATCCGCCGGCGCGCGCGAAGCCGATCACGGTCATGTCCATCGCGCGCGCGCGCAGGACGGTCTGATGCGTCGGGGCGCCGCGCGCCACGATGATCGGGATTCCGCAGCGCCTGGCCTTGTGCAGGATCTCGACCGAAACGCGCCCCGAGCTCACCAGCAGGGCCCGCGAGAGGTCCTGTCCCTGCAGCAACGCGCGGCCGATGACCTTGTCCACGGCGTTGTGGCGGCCGATGTCGTCGATCGCCAGCTCGGGCAGCGCGCCGCGATCGCTCCAGGTGGCCGTGTGCAGGGCGCGCGTCTCCCGGTAGGCGGCGGAGGCGTGCTGGAGCCAGGCCGCCAGCGCCATGATCTGCTCGGGCGTGACGGTCAGGCTCGAGCGGATCGGCAGCCGGGCGGCCGACTCCGCGAGGTCGGCATAGACGACGCCCTTGCCGCAGCCGGGCGTGAAGACGCGCCGTCCCAGCAGCTCGGGATCGGGCATGGCTGCCAGCTCGACCTGCGCCACCCAGCGGGTGGTGTCAATGTCGCAGCGGAGTACCTCGCCCGCGCCGGCGATGAACCCCGAGGCGTGCAGGAAACCGAAGACCAGCTCGCGCAGGTGCGCCGGCGAGCACTGCATCGTGGCGATCTCGCGGTCGCCGGCCATGATCGTGAAGGGCACCTCGGTTGCGATGGCCTGGCGCTCGTGCGCGGCAACCCCGCCCCGGAAGGCGGTCACGTCGATCTCGACCGACAGCCCCAGTTCCTCGGACCCTGCTTCGGGTCCCGGGTGGGCGCCGGGCTCGGGCTGGGCGCCTGGCGCCGGCTCAGCGCTCCGCTCGGGCTCGAACGGCATCAGAGCAGCCTCCCTCGGCCTCATCCGGTGGCGGACTTGGGGCAACCCCCGCACAAGGTGGTTACCTACAGCCTCCCGGAGCCTACTCGAAGCGCCTCCGGATTCCTAGCGGACGTCGGGGCCAATCCTGGGCCGAGGTGCGCCGATACAGAGGGGTGCGGCCTCGGGCGGAGGGCGCCCCCGCCGGCGGACGACCGCGTCCCGGGCGGACGGAACCACCGCGGGCAGATAGCCGCACAACAACCCGGACACCGCCCCGGGTGGACCGGACCTGATGGAGTGTGCGCATGAACCAGGCGCTTCTCGACAAGATCCTGGCCTGTCCGAGCCTGCCCACGCTGCCGGCCGCGGCGCTGGAGGTCATCGACCTGTGCCGGCGGGACGACGTCCACATGGACAAGCTCGCCCGCACGATCTGCAAGGACCCCGCCCTGACGCTCAAGGTTCTGAAGACGGTCAACAGCGCGCAGTACGCCCTCCGCAACAAGGTGACGACCGTCAGCCACGCCCTCGTGCTCCTGGGCATCAACACCGTCAAGAGCCTGGCGCTCGGCTTCACGCTGGTCGGTTCGCTGCGCGACGTCAAGGGCACGAGCTACGACCCGTCGCCCATCTGGCGGCGCAGCCTGCTGTCGGCCTTCGCCGCTCGCTCGACCTCGCTGCGCGTGGGGGGGGATGATCACGAGGAGGCATTCCTGGCTGGCCTGCTGCAGGACCTCGGCGTGCTGGCCCTGCTCCAGGTGCTGGGCAGCCCCTACGTCGAGCTGCTGCGCGTGTCGGGTGAGTGCAGCGGCAAGCTGGCCGAGCTGGAGCGCAAGCACCTGAAGCTGGACCACGCCGAGGTCGGCGAGGCGCTCGCGCGCCGCTGGGGCCTGCCCGACCAGCTCCTCATGCCCATTCGTTACCACGAGGCGCCGGATGAGGCGCCGGGCACCACTCGCCAGACGGCGCGCATCGTCGCCCTGGGCAACAAGGCCGCCCTGCCGTTCCTCAGCCAGGACGCCAAGGCTCCACTCGACGAGTTCCTTTCGGCCGCCACCCTCTGGTTCAACATGAACGAGGAGTCGGCCACGCAGATCCTCAAGTCTGCGGGCGCCGCAGGGCCCCAGATGGCCGAGCTGTTCAATCTGCCCACCGGCAAGACGGAAGATGTGGGAGCCATTCTGGCGCAGGCCCAGGAACTGATGCGCAATCTCAAGAAGGAAGGTGGCGAGGAGGCCGCCTGAACCAGCGGCGCTCTCACCGACTGATCTTGCTCACCGCCTCGGCCAGACGCGCGTACTGCTCGCGGTCGTTGTAGAGCTGCGCCGAAATCCGCACCAGGCGCAGCGGTGGATCGGGCCACGGAATGACGGGCACACGGACGCGGTAGCGCTCGGCCAGCTCGCGCTCCAGGGGGTCCTGGTAAGGCGCCGCCGCGAGCGGGGCCGGCAGCCGGGCGGTCTCGAGGATCAGCGCCGCCATCGAGCCCAGCATCGCCTCCGGACACGGCGGCTCGAGCTGCCAGGCCTCGGCCAGCAGCGCGCGCGCCTCGATCGCCAGCGCGCGGTTGCGGGCGCGCACCGCCTCCCAGCCGCCGGGCAGGAGCCCGCCGACGAAGCGGATGGCGTGCGGGACGCAGAGCTGGGCCGAAGGGTCATCGGTGCCCAGCCAATCGAACTCGAGCAGGAAGCGCGAGCGGTCGCGGCGCGGGGAGTTGGCCCCGTGACTGATCGTGAGCGGCCGGATGCGATCCTGCCGCTCCGGGCGCACATAGAGAAAGGCGGCGCCCTTGGGAGCGCAGACCCACTTGTGCAGGTTCCCCGTGTAGTACGCGCATCCCAGCGCCTGCAGAGACAGCGCGAGCATCCCCGGCCCATGCGCGCCGTCGACGAGCGTGTCGATCCCGCGCTCGGCGCAGGCCCGCACGATCGGCTCGATGGGCAGCACCAGCGCGGTCGGGCTGGTGACGTGGTCGATCAGGAGCAGCCGCGTCCGCTCCGTGACCCGCGCGAGCACCGCGTCGACGATCGCCGCGGGCCCCGCGACCGGGAAGGGGATCCGGGCGGTGACCACCCGGGCCCCCGACCGCGCGGCGACGACATCCAGAGCGTTGCGGCAGGCGTTGTACTCGTGGTTGGTCGTGAGGATCTCGTCGCCCGGCGCGAAGTCGAGCGATCGCAAGACCGTGCTGACCGCCGTGGTCGCATTGGGCAGAAAGACGATGTCGTTCGCGGGCGCGCCGACGAATTCCGCGAGCACCCGGCGCGCCTCGTCCCACAGCGGCTCCAGCTCCGCGATGAAGAATCCCACGGGGTCGCGCTCGAGTCGGGCGCGCAGCTCGCTCTGAGCGGCCAGCACCGCCCGCGGGCAGGCCCCGAAGGATCCGTGGTTGAGATGGAGCCAGGCGGGGTCCAGGTCCCAGTGCCGGGCGAGGTTCTCGGCGTTCCGGCGCCGGGCGAGGTTGTCGCCGCCGCCGGCGCGCAGGTCTTGATCAGGCTGCCCGGTCATGCGATCGTGGTCATCCGTTGACCGCCGGTTCGAGAGCTTGGTGCTGGGCCCCGCCGAGACCAGAAACCTCGCAATGCACGGAGTCGGAGAAGTGAGGGTTCACCTCCGTGCCATGCGGGCTCACCGCCTCGGCAGGGCCCATGCTCAACGCAGCACAACCAGGCGCGCCGTTCGCGGCTCGGTCGCGGGGCCCCCGCTGAGCTTCGCGAAGTAGACGCCGCCGCCGACCTTCTGGCCGCCGGCGTCCCGGCCGTCCCATTCCCAGATCGTCAGTCCGTCGCCGGCCGGCCCGCGGCCCAGCTCACGCACGAGACGTCCCTCGGCATCGTGGACCGCGACGGAGGCGCCCTCGATGCGCGGGCCCCGGTAGCGCAGGTGCGTGCGGGCGCCCACGGGGTTCGGGAAGGCATCGAACGCATCCACGACGAAGCCGGCCTCAGCCACACCAGATGCCGAGGTGTTGCGGAAGATGTAGTTGCCGATGTTGGAGTCCCAGTTGGTGACGCCCAGGTCGAGATCGACCGAGTAGGTGAAGTGGATCGCCACGTTGCCGCTGCCGGCCGGGGCGGGCTCGGCCAGCGAGACCCACCCGTTCGCGAGGTGCGACGTGAACGCGGTCGGGGGGAGCGGCACGCCGCCCACGAGCACGCTCTCGATCGAGCGCACGGGGGCGTGGCCAATGGGGAAGAGCGTGCGCGCGCCGTCGCCGCTGGCGATCGTCAGCCCGTAGGGGTTCAGCCCATCGTTGTCGACGTCGCCCCAGAACATGTTCTCGATGACGCTGTTGGTCGAGCTCTGCCAGGCATGCGTGGCGCCGAGCGTGCCGCCGATGTTCTCGTAGATGCGGGCGCGGCCCCACCAGCGTCCCGTGGCCAGCTCGGGATCGCCGTCCAGATCCAGATCGACCCACGAGACGTGCGAGCCGTAGCCGCCGTCGCTCGTCTGCCAGGCCGGCGTCGTGCCCAGCGCGCCCGCGTTGTTGGCGTAGACCTTGAAGCGGCCCGAACCGCCGAGCTGATTATTGTCGGCCACCGCCAGCTCCGGGAACCCGTCGCCGTTCCAGTCGCCGAAGGCGGTCGTGTTGCCGTACCCGGGCAGGTCGGTGCTCTGCCAGGTCGCCGTCGTGGCGATGCCGCCGCCGGTCGTCTGATCGTTGCGGTAGACGCGCATCGGAGTAGAGCTGCCGCAGAAGGCCACATCGAGATCCCCGTCCTGATCGACATCGCCCCAGAAGACGTCCAGCGCGTAGGCGATCTCCGTCGAACGCCACGACGGGAGGCTCTCGAGCACACCGCCGGTGTTGAAGTAGATGCGCTGCCGCTCCGGGTGGGCGTAGTAGTCATCGCCGCACGCGCACGCCAGGTCGAGGTCGCCGTCGCCGTCGGCGTCGCCTAAGGCGAGCGAAAAGCAGTAGAAGTTCTCGCCCGACACCCAGTCAGGCGTGCTGCTGAACGCGCCTTGGCCGTTGTTGAGATAGACCTTGACCCGCCCGGGCTCGCTGAAGCCGGCCGGGCCGATGTAGACGGCCACGGCCACATCGGGCAGTCCGTCGCGGTTGATATCCCCGATGTCCAGGTGCCCGTGATAGTCGATGTCGGCGGCGCTCCAGGTCGGATTGGCGGGGAAGGTGCCGTCGCCGTTGTTGTGGTAGATGACCAGCGACTGGCGCGCCATGTCGTTGCCGTTGGCGACCACCATGTCGAGCCAGCCGTCGCCGTCCACGTCGCACCAGGCCCCGCCGGTGGCGACGTGGCCGTTGGCCAGCGACGTGTAGACGGGCACGGGGTCGAGCGGGATCACCGCGGCCGCGGATCCCGCCAGCAGCGCGCAGGCTCCTCCGAGGACGCCCAGAAGAGCGGCGCGGGGCCGCAGGCCGGATGTGGCTGCGAGATGTGTACGCATGAGTCTTCCTCTGTTGGACGACCTGCCATTCCCGCATTCCGGCGCGGGGGGGTGCTACTTCCCAGGATTCTAGCACTTTCCCGGCATTTCGACCGCCTCCGAAAAGCGGCCGAGGCCCCTCGGGGGAGTCCGGCCCGCCGACGGGCCTCAATCGTCCTCATCGGCCCCGAGCCTGGCCGGCGGGGCCCCAATCAGCCGCCGCGGCCCCCAAGCCTGGCCGGCGGGGCAACCTTCTCGGGGCCCGTTCCGTCTTGCTGATAGCAGCGGCGATGGGCGCCGTTCGATCCGGGAGGGGTGAAGTCATGAGAAGCAAGCTCGCGCTGGGACTGCTCGTCCTGGCCATGGTGGCGACCGCCGTCACGCCCGCCAGGGCGGCGGAGAGCTGGCTCCACATCCGGGTGGTGGAGCGCGACGGGGACGGGGAGCAGGTCAACATCAACGTGCCCCTGAAGCTGATCGAGTCGCTCCTGCCGCTGATCCAGAGCGATGACGACAGCGGAGACGTCCGGCTGTCCGGAGGCCGTATCCGTTTCCGGCACAGTGAGTTAGACGATGTGGACCTGCGGGCGCTCCTCGCGGCGGTCCGCGACGCCGAGGACGGCGAGTACGTCACCATCAGCGGGCGCCACGAAAACGTGCGGGTGGCCAAGGAGAAGGGCGATCTGATCATCAATGCCGACGAACGCGACGAGCGCGTCCGGGTGCGGATGAAGATGAAGATCGTCGAGGCGATGCTCAAGGCCGACGAGGAGGAGCTGGACCTGGTCGCCATGGTGCGGGCCCTCGGGGAGCACGGCCAGGGAGAGCTCGTGAGCGTCGAGAGCGACGAGGAAACCGTTCGCATCTGGATCGACGAGAAGAGCTCCGAGTAACGGTTCCGGGGCGGCCGCCGGGCAGGCGGCGTCGCGGAGCGTGGGAGGCGCGATCATGGCAGCCGGCAACAAGAGCTTCTGGACGGTCTTCCTGGGGTGTCTGGCGGTGCTGACGGCCTTCGGGGCCGCGGCGGCCTGGTCGGTGCACTCCGCCGGGATGTTCGAGCTGGACGTCCACGTCAAGGGGCCCGGCGGCGTCGACATCTCCGGCATCCGGGTGCCCGCGGTGCTCGGGCACATCGCCCTGGCCTTCGTGCCCGCGAGCGTCTTCGACTTCTGCGACGACGAGGACTTCCACCGCCACGGGCCGCTCATCCAGGAAGCCTGCCGGCAGCTCGAGGACGCCCCCGACTTCGTGCTGGTCGAGGTCTTCTCGGCCGAGGAGCACGTCCTGATCCGCAAGCGCGGCAATGCGCTCGTGGTGGACGTGGAGTCGGAGGATGAGGACGTGCACGTGGCGGTGCCGCTCGGGATCGCCCGGGCCTTCGCCCGGAAGGTGGAGCGAGCCGGTCGGAGCTACTCCTGAGGCTCCTCAGGCGCCAGCCACCCGCGAGATAGAGGCCGAGGTTGCCGGGACGAGGCAACCTGAAGGGGCGCGGAGTCGAACCCGCGCCCCTTGGCACTTCCCCGCACGGGCCTGGGTCGCCGCCTCGGCCTAGCGGTACATGCTCTTGATCCGGCCCCAGCTCGAGTGTTGGATCGGAGTGTAGATCACGCAGGGATTCGGATCGCAGGTGTTCCACTGGGGATGCCAGAAGCCCTGGGCCGCCAGGCAGTCGTCTTCCAGCATGACCTCGCATCCATGAGGTGCCACCGGTATATCGAAGCAGCACACCGCCGGGCAGGGATTCGGTTCGCACAACGTGTCCGGTCCCAGGAACGTGCCGCCGACCAGCAGGCAGTTCTCTGCGAACATGATCGAGCAGGCGCCGATGAGGCAGCAGGCTCCGGGGTGCGGGCAGGGATCGGGGTTGCAGGTCCACTCCGGACCGAGCCAGGTGCCGCCCTGCAGCAAGCAGTCGGTCTCTGGCAGCATCCGGCAGTAGGGCGCCTCAGTGAAGCAGCAGGCCCAGTCCGGAAGGCCATAGAAACTGGGTGTGTAGCCAGGCATGTTGACGCCCATGGCGCCACGCGCGTGGCCAGGGACGCTGTACACCATCGGCGGGTTCTCGCAATTGCTGAAACCACAGAACGCGGTCGGCGGATCGATACCGATCGGGATCGCGGTTGCACCGTAGGTGTAGCCGTAAGCGTACCCGGCAAAGAAATACACCGCGAGCCAGTTGCCGCTCCAGGGAGAGCCGGTCGTGACGAACGCTGTCCCCTCGTTCGGGCCCGGCCACCCGGGCGACGGGATCTCGAGGCCTGTCGCCGGGAAGCATGGGCCGTATTCCACGAGGTAGAAGAGGTCGGTGTTGAACGCGCCGAAGCCGAACTCGGTGCCGCACCAGGTCTTCGCCTCATACTCCCAGGCGGCCAGAACGTACCAGACGTTGAGCCCGCCCGACAGCGTGTTGATGACCTGGCTCTGGCCGTTGATGGGATGGGAGGTGTACCAGTCACAGTAGGGAACCGGGGGCGACCACGTGTAGGCCGGGTCGTGGTGCGCGATCAGCACCCCCCCCGACAGGTTGGACGGATCCGCCCACACACCAGTGGTCACGATCAGCATCGCCAGCACAAACGTCGCGTGTCTCATACGTTTGCCTCCGTGAAAGTTAACTCGGTTTCTGACGCCGCATCAGTTTCGCGATAGCACCAATCTCTGAGGCACCTGCTCGCCGCTCACGCTCGCTCCGCCGTGAGAGGACCGCACCCCCAGTTGCTCAGGCCGAGTCCGAATCGTGTCCGGAACCTCTCACAAGCAATCATAGCACGCTGAGCGGATTCTGGGAAGGGGGGGAGGCCCGATGAGCGCTCTCAGCGATACATGCTCTTGATCCGGCCCCAGCTCCAACGCTCGGCCGGCGTGTAGACCTCGCACGGGTTTGGATCGCAGGAACCCGCTTCGGGATGCCAGAAGCCGCCGGCGGTCAGGCATGCGTTCTGCAGCATGATCTCGCAGCCGTGAGGCGGGAACTGGAAGCAGCACGCCGCCTCGCAGGGGTTCGGCTCGCAGAGAGTATCCTCACCCTGGAACGTGCCGCCCACCAGCAGGCAGTTCGTCTCGAACATGATCTCGCAGACGCCGTTGCGGCAGCAGGCCCCGGGGCCTGTGCAGTCATCGCGAGAGCCACACGTGTGAGGCGGCCCCAACCACATGCCGCCCATCAGGAGGCATGCATGCTCTTCGAGCATCCGGCAGTAGGGTATCGTGGTGAAGCAACAGGCCCACGGCTGCGGGGGCGCAGGAAAAGTGGGCGTGACTCCGGGCAGGTTGACTCCCATGCCGCCACGTTGGTCCGGACGCACGTAGAACTCGGTGGGCGGGGTTGTGCAATTGCAGAATCCGCAGAAGCCGGTCGAGGGATCGACGTCGATCGGGATGACGGTCGCGCCGTGCGTGTAGTCGTAGGTGTAGCCGCGAAACCAGTAGATCGGAACGAAGTTGCCGTGCCACGGGTCGCCGGTTGTGACGAACGCCGTCCCCTCGTTGGGTCCGGGCCAGCCCGGGGTGCGGATCTCGAGCCCGCCGGACGGGAAGCACGCGGCGCTCGCCAGGAAGACGAAGGGCAGGGGATCGAACGAACCGAAGCCGAATTCGGCGCCGCACCACGTCTTGGCCTGCGATTCCCAGGCGGCCAGCACCCACCAGACGTCCAGCCCGCCGGAGAGCTGGTTCACAACCTGTCCCAGGTCGTCGATCGCGTAGCTGCCGTACTCCGTGCACGGATTCGAGCCGAAGACATACCCGGGGACATGGTGCGCGATCAGCACGCCGTCCCACAGGTTCGATGGATCCGCCCAGGTTCCGCTCGGCACGCTCAACGCCAGAAAAGCGAACATCGCGCGCTTCATGGGGCTGCACCTCCCATGGCGCTCGGAAACCTCTCACCCATCAGGATAGCACGTTTCCCCCGGGCGGAGTAGGGTTGGGGGGCCCGGGGCCGACGGCCGTCAGGGTCCCGATCCGGATTCGGAGCGGCTCCCCGGGCGGCCGCCCCCGCAGGCGCGAGGGCGAGGTCAGGCGAGGGCGCGAGGAAGACCCGCGTGGCCGTGGGGAAACCGCGCGTTCTTGCCGGCCTTCTCCAGGAGGTGCGCATTATGCATGGTACCGCCGACCCCGCCGCCCTCGGCCCCTCGAGCCGCTCGGCCCTCGATCCCGAGGGGTTCCGCCGCTACGGCCACGAGGTCGTCGATTGGGTGGCCGACTACCTGCGAGACGTCTCGCGCTACCCGGTGCTGCCGCCCGTCGCGCCGGGAGACATCCGGCGCCGGTTGCCGTCGGCGCCACCCCAAAGCGGCGAGCCGATGGACGCGATCCTGCGCGACTTTCGGGAGATCATCCTCCCCGGCGTGACCCACTGGAACCATCCGCGCTTCTTCGCCTACTTCCCGGCCAACAACAGCGGACCCTCGATCCTGGGCGAGATCCTCTCGGCGGCCCTGGGCGTCAACGGAATGGTCTGGCAGAGCTGCCCGGCCGCGACGGAGCTCGAAGAGGTCGTCATGGACTGGCTGCGGCAGCTTCTCGATCTGCCCCCGGACTTCCGAGGCGCAATTCAGGACACGGCCTCGACCGCGACGCTCTGCGCGCTTCTGTGTGCGCGGGAGCGGACCACGGGGTTCGACGGCAACCGGGCGGGGTGCTTCGGGCGCGGCGTGCCGCTGCGCGTCTATGCGTCGACCGAGGCTCACTCGTCGGTCGAGAAGGGCGCGCGGATCGCGGGCTTCGGGTCGGAGAACCTCGTCTCGGTCGGCACCGACGAGACCCTGGCGATGGACCCGGGCGACCTCGAATCGAGGATCAAGGGCGACCTGACGCAGGGCCGGCGGCCCTGCTGCGTGGTGGCCACCGTCGGCACAACCTCCTCCACGGCGCTCGATCCGCTGGGCCCGATCGCCGAGATCGCCGGCCGGCATGGCCTGTGGATGCACGTCGATGCCGCCCTGGCGGGGAGCGCGGCGCTGTTGCCGGAGAAGCGGCACATCCTGGCGGGGGTCGAGCGGGCCGATTCCTTCAGCTTCAATCCCCACAAGTGGCTCTTCACCAACTTCGACTGCTCGGCCTTCTTCTGCCGCCACCCCGAGACGCTGATTCGCACGTTTGCCATCAACCCCGAATACCTGAAGACCGCTGTCGACCAGCAGGTGACGAACTACCGCGACTGGGGCATTGCCCTCGGGCGCCGCTTCCGGGCGCTCAAGCTCTGGTTCGTGCTGCGGCAGTTCGGAGCCGAAGGGTTGCGCGCGCGGCTGCGCGAGCACCTCGCGCTGGCGCAGGAGTTCAGGGCCTGGGTCGAGTCGCAGCCGAACTTCGAGCTGCTGGCGCCCGTGCCGCTCAACACGGTCTGCTTCCGGCACAACGCTGGCGGCCTGGGGGAGGAGGAGCTCGAACGGCGCAACTCGCGGCTCCTCGGTGCGGTCAACGCCTCCGGGCGCATCTTCATGACTCACACCAAGCTGCGGGGGCGCTATTGCCTGCGGGTGAGCATTGGGCAGACCCAAACGCACCGCGCGGACATCCAGGAGGCTCAGGAGACGATCCTCGCCGCGCTCGCGTCCCGGTCCCCACGCGGGTGACCCCGAGACTTTGACTTGCGTCAGAGCAGGGCTTAGTCTAGCATAAAGATAGACAAATGCCTCCGCGGGCCAGATGACCTAGCGGGGGCAGTGCGGAGGGATCCAGGGGGGTGCCGGATCATGCGGGTTACGACCAAGGGACGCTACGGCCTGCGGGCCATGATCGAGCTGGCCAAGCACGATGACGGGGAGCCCGTGCTGATGAGCGACGTGGCTGAGCGGATGGGCATCTCCCGCAAGTACCTGCACGCCGTGCTGACCACGCTCAAGTCGGCCGGCCTCGTGCGCAGCGTGCGCGGCAGCGGCGGCGGCTACTGCCTCGCGCGGGATGCCCGCCGAATCAATGTGGCCGAGATCCTCTGCACCCTCGAGCACTGCCACTCGTTGGTGGACTGCGTCGAGAACGCCAATGTCTGTTCGCGCTGCCCCACGTGCGTGGCGCGCGGCCTGTGGACCGGGCTCGGCCAGGCCATCCAGCGCTACCTGGCCGGCATCACCCTGCACGACCTGGCCCGCGGCAAGGCCGATCTGGGCCTGGAGCGCGCGGCGGCCAGGCGGCCCGTGCCGTGCGCGAGGTCGTGAGTCCCTTGAACAGCGGCGGCGACATACGGGCGAAGCGCGAGCGCGTGGTGGGGCTGTTGCGGGAGGCCGGCAGCGCCCTGGTGGCCTTCTCCGGGGGCGCCGACAGCACCCTGCTCCTGGCCCTGGCCAAGGAGGCCGTCGGGGAGCGGGTGTTGGGCGTGACCTCCCGTTCGGTCTTCATCGCCGAGCGCGAGCGCGTCGAGGCGGCCGCCCTGGCCGCTCGGCTCGGCGTGCGGCATCGCTTCGTCGACCTCGACGTGCTGGCGGACCCCGAGCTGCGGGCCAATCCTCCCGAGCGCTGCTATCTGTGCAAGCGCATGCTGTTGCGGGCGCTGCTGGAGATCGCCCGGGCCGAGGGCCTGGCGGTGGTGGTGGAGGGCAGCAACGTCGACGACGGCGCCGACTATCGTCCGGGCCGCCGCGCGGTCGCGGAGTTGGGTGTGCGCTCGCCCTTCGTGGAAGCCGGCCTGACCAAGGATGAGATCCGGCGGCTGAGCCGTGAGCTGGGCCTCCCAACCTGGGACAAGCCCGCCATGGCCTGCCTGTCCTCACGGGTGCCCTACGGCGAGCAGCTCGAGCCCGCGCGTCTGGCGCGCGTCGACGAGGCGGAGGAACTGCTGCGCGCGGCGGGATTCCGGCAGGTGCGCGTGCGCGACCACGGGTCCGTCGCGCGCCTCGAGGTGGCCCAGGAGGACTTGCCCGCGCTGATCGCGCCGGCCGTGCGGGAGCGGGTCACGGCCGGACTGCGGGCGCTGGGCTACGCGTACGTCGCGCTCGACCTCGAGGGCTACCGCACCGGGGCGCTCAACCGTTCGCTGGAGTGAGCCGCTGCGAGGCAGGCCGAGTCGTCGCCCCGGTCGCCTGCAGTGTCTTGCCGCTACAGCCGCGAGGTGAACTCCATCCGCACGCCCGTGAAGGGCGATTCGTAGATGCAGATGCCGCTCGAGCAGACGATTCCGCCCCGCTCCTGGCCGAACTTGATCTTCAGGTCGTGGTTGTGTCCGAAGCCCCAGGTGAGCTGCGCGTTGACCCACTGATCGTCGCCGGCGAACTCGGCGATCTCCTCGCTGGCCTTGATGATCGATAGGGTGGCCGAGCGTGAGGCGCCCAGCGAGAGCGTCAGATCGGTCGTGAGCTCCGTGTACTCCTGGGACTCCGTTCCCCGGTAGTGATTGGTCCACGCGAAGACCGTGCCGTGAAGACTGAGGGACGCCCGCTCGGTCAGGTAGTAGGAGACGTCGAGCACCGGCCCGGCGTGCTCGCGCAGCGCGTGGCTCTCGATCTCCTCCTCCTTGATCCACTCGCCCCCCACCTTGATCGAGCCTTTGCCCCACCAGTCCTTGCGGATGCTGCCCAGCGTGTCGGAGCGCTTGCTGGGCTCATCGCGTCCCTCGGCGTACGAGCCGCCGCCCTCGATCGTGAGATCGTCCCGCGGGCTCGCGGTCAGGGTGAGCGCGCCGCCGCGCTCGTCGATCGCGCCGTTGAGCGGCTGGCCAGCCTGATTGGCGGGCGGCGGCGTCGCGTAGCCCACGTCGTAGCGCCGGTAGTCCTTGCCTTCCACGAACAGCGAGTAGCCCGGCACGCCCACGTTGACCGACCCGTACCAGGCGCGGCCGTCCTCGGCGGAGGTCCAGGTCCAGCCGCCGCGGGGGCTGTCGGCGGCGCGCGGCATGCGCCTGGCTCCTTCGAGATAGACCTCCAGGGGCCCGCGCAGCCAGTGCGCGCGCCCGCCGGCGCACTCCTCGATCGCCGGTTGGCCGAGCTTGTCGAGATCCTCATCGATCGCGTTGTTGCGCGCGTCCTGGCGGACGTAGGCGCCGCCCAGGAACAGCCCCGGCAGCGCCTCGACCTCGGCGTCGGCGCCGGCCAGCGTGTTCGTGCGGTTGCTGCTGCGGTCGCTGCGCGGGCGGCCGAACACCGCCTGGCCGCGGAGCTTCTTGTAACTGGCCGATCCGTAGACGCCGTCGATGTCCCGATCGACGCGCACGTCGGTGTCTTCCATTGCGCGCAGCACCAGCCCGCGGCCGAAGCTGGCGTAGTAGGTGCCGGCCCGCAGGCCGAGGATCCCGTCGTGATACTCGGCATAGCGGCGGACGAGCTTGGTCTCGCGCTCCGGATCCCACCACTTCTCCTCGTCCATCTCGAGGCGGGCGCCCACGTTCCACTTCTCACCCATGTAGAGCAGGTCGAACTGGTTCAAGTACGCCGCGGCGCGCAGCGAATCCTCCACCCAGACTTCGAGGCGATTGCAGGCCGAGAGGTTGCCCGACTGCGCGCGAGCGGCCGGTGCGGCCGCCAGGCCCAGGCCGGGGAGCCAGAGGGCGAGCGTACTGGTGACCGCGATGGCAGAAAGGATCTTGTTCATGCCTTCTCCCGACGTCCTTATTGCTTGGGTGGCGGACCAGGATTGAGGCGCACCATGGCGCCCTGGATGACCTCGAGCGTGCTCGGATCCTGCAGGATCGCGACGAGGCAGAGGCGATCGAGACTCCATGTCGCTCCGATGGTGAACGGCACGGGATCGAGCGTCAGCGTCGTCCCGCCGGCGATGTCGGGCACCGGCATCGTCTGCGCGGCCCGCGCAACGCCGCTGACCTCCGCCGGATTGGCGAGCCCGGTCGGTATGCCGAGCGCCTCGTACTCCATGAGCACCACGGTCAGGTCGAGACCCGTGAGCGACGTTCCCGGCCAGGCCTCGATCGACACGGCGGCGGCAACGTCCGGGGGGTTCGTGACGTCGTTGATACGGACTTCGGCCGGGCTGGTCTGGATGATCCGCGCGTTGAATGCCGGCCGATACCGGTTGTACGCCTCCTCGATGGAGACCGCCCCCTCCATGTAGGGGCCGCCGTCGATGATGACGCGGGGCATGCGCGTGGTCACGGCGCCGAAGTAGGTCACCATGCGCGCATCGGAGGCGGCCAGGCCCAGAGGGGGATAGGCGAGTCCCGTCGCTGGGTGCCAGTGCACCATGGCCAACCGGCTCATGCCCTCCTCCGCGAGCAGGCTGTCGAGGGCCACCTCCGCCTTGGGACAGTTGGCGCAGAAGGCCGAGGTGAAGAACTCCGCGACGACCACCCGATCGAAGCCCTCGGCGCTGCTGGCCGTCGAGTAATGGATGAGCACCGTGTCCACCACGGTCGGATCGACCGTCGCGCTGAAGAGGATCCTGGCCGTCCCGGAAGCCTCGCCCATGGCGGTGAACTCGATGTCGACGCCCTCGTCCAGCTCGTCGATCGCCACCGTGTGCGTGTCTCCGTAGCAGATGGCTCCGGTGCAGACAATCACCGGCCAGCCCTGGGGCATTCCGGCCGAGCGCGTGTCGACGAAGATCGAAGTCGGGAGGGTGCCGGTTTGCGCCAGCCGGAAGTGCACGGGGTAGATCTCATAGAGCGGGGCCACCACCGTCGTCTCCTGCGGCGCCACCGTGAAGGCCACCTCGCCCGCCCGCACGCCGATCGTGATTTCCCGCGGCGCGCCGATCGTCTGCGGCGAGGAGACCATCACGCGCACCGAGCCGATCCCGGCTCCGGCGGTCGTGACCTTGACACCGACGTCATCGATCGCCTGGCCGGCCGCCACGCCGGCGGTATGCGGCGAGGCCAGCGGCGCGCCCGCGGCCGTGGCGAGCCCCACGGTCCACCCCGCGGGCAGGCCGGGCTGGCTCGCCGGCAGGTCCACCACGATCTCGAGGTCCTCGACGCCGGTGTTGCGCAGGGCGAGCGGCCCGAAGGCGACCTGGCCGGGCTGCACGGTGATCGGCTGCTCCGGCCCGGCGGCCGTGAAGGCGCAGCCGCCGTACTGGAAGTGGAAGTGCAGCGTCTGCGTCAGACCGGTCTCCAGCAGCGACGCGGCCGTGACCCCCACCTGGCCCTTGCCCGCGGAGGTGGAGGTGGTGACGCGCACGCTCAGCGAGTCGACCACCTGGCTGGGGCCCAGGGCGAGCGTCATCGGCGCCGAATGCGGCACGGTGCCGTACAGCTGCACCGTCCAGCCCTCCGGCAGGTCGAGCAGGGGCGCGGGCAGGTCGATCGCGAGCGAGTCGCGCTGCGTGCCGGTGTTCTCGATCGTGAAGGGCATCATGAACGAGCGAGGGGCCTGCTCCCCGATGAAGGTCGTGTCGGGGGCCGTGAGCGTGAAGGCGCGGAAGCTGAGCGACCTCATCGCCGCCTGACGCACCGTTCCCAGCGCCTCGGGCTGCAGGAAGGCGACCACGTGGAGCTGATCGCGATCGTAGTCGGCGGCGATCGGTAGCGTCACCTGCTTGTGCTGCCGGGCGCCGGCCTGGATCTGAACCGGTGTCACCTCGGTCCGGCGCGCGACGAAGCTGAAGCGCTCCGTGGAGCCCGGAATATCGGGTCGCCTCGCCTGGTGCTCGACGAGCACGACCCACAGCTTGAGCGCCTCGGGCGCGGCCTCGGCGTCGGAGTCGATGCCGACGTCCACCGCGACGGCCTCAGTGCCGATCTCGAGCGCGAGCGACAGGTCGAGGTGGCTGCCCAGCTCGCGCTCGTGCTCGTAGCTGTTGCGATACTCGGCGTAGGGCACCGTCGCGGCGCCGATCTGCATGTCGGTGCCGCCGAAGATGCAGGTGGGGAAGGCGGCCGCATTGAGCGTATCCAGCTTGGCTCGGTAGGCGTTCCAGCGCTCATCGGTGACGGCGAGGCCGAAGGGGTCGTTCTGCTGCGTCGGGTGCCAGTGGATGACCGCGAGCTTGCCCGGGCCCTCCTCCTCGAAGAGCCGGTCCAGCGCTTCCTCGGCCTTGGGGCAGTTGCCGCACCAGGTGGCCGTGAACAGCTCGGCGAGGACGACGCGCTCGTATCCCTCGCCCCCCCCGCCGGGCTGGCCGAACTCCTCGGCGCAGCTCGCCGCCAGAAGCGTCGCGGCCAGGGCCGCGAAAAGCAGACGCTTCACGCCGCTCCTCCTTGTCATCGTGTTCGTGTCTGAACGCACCGCCGCCGGCCGCGTGCGTCTCAAGAGGCCGCGGGACTATGGCCGGCCTCCGTCAGGCTGCAGCCCGGCCTACGATTGGCTGGGCTTGAGCAGCTTGACGATCTCCGCCTCGTACGCCTTCTCGTCGCCCGGGCGGTACCCGATGTGGCTGTACACGATCTGGCCCGCCTTATCGATGATGAACGAGTGGGGCACGGGGTTGACGTTGTAGAGACGCTTCACGTTGTTGGCGGTGTCGAGCAGGATGGGGAAGGTGAACCGCCGGCCCTGGATCCAGGGGCGCACCTTGGAGACGGTCTTGCTGCAGTCGATCGAGACGCCCAACACGGTCAGGCCCTGGTCCTTGTACTGGTCGTACATCCGCTGGAACTGCTTCATCTCGTCCGGGCAGTTCTTGCACCACGTCGACCAGAAGGCGATCACGACCGGGCCGTTCTTGCAGACCTCGGAGAGCTTGACGTCCTTGTTCTCGAGATCCTTCAGGGTGAATTCTGGGGCGGCGTTGTCGCCGGCCAGCGCCGGAGCGCACAGGCCGAAGACCAGCACGAGGGCCCACAGGGGCGCGAGGGCTGCGATACGCATGCATTCCTCCAATTGCGACCTCCGGCAGGGGATATCCCACTGCGCACAGTGAGATAAACAGCGTAGTCGCCTGCGGTTCCGATGTCAATGGAGCGCCCGGCAGGCCGGTGCGATTCCGTTGCACGTCCACCGGTCGCGACGTCGCCGGATCGGGACCGGGCACAGCCGGGTTGTAATCCTCGGTCACAGGCTCTAGGATGAAAGACTCTGCGGGGAATCCGCCTCGCCGGTCTCGGATGGCCGGATCGAGGGGGTGGCCCACCCGGCGCGGACCGCCCGCACACGTGGCCCCAACTTGTCTAGCGAATGGAGGATACGGATGCCTGGCATGCTGCGCAAAGGCAAGGCGGGGGCCAGCGAGTACAAGACCCTGCCGCCCGCCAAGCGGGCCTTGAAGGCCCGCCTGTGCCGCGAAGCGGTCCGGCCCCTGGCGCTCTCGCCCAGGACCTCCGTCGCCGACCTGGTCGAGGCGATGGCGGGCATGTCGATCCAGGCCCGTAACATCGGGCTGTGCGCCGAGGTCCTCAAGGGCATGTACGCCGACCGCAAGCGCCCGACCGTCCTGCTCGGTTTGGCGGGCCCGCTCGTGGCGGCCGGGCTGCGCAAGGTGATCCGCGACCTCATTGCCGCCGGGGGCGTGGACGTCGTCGTCTCGACCGGCGCGATCCTCTACCAGGACCTGTACCAGGCGCGAGGATTCAAGCATTTCAAGGGCGAGCCCGACGCGGACGACGCCGTGCTGCGCGAGCTGCACCTGGACCGCATCTACGACACCTACGTCGACGAGGACCTCTTCTGGAGCACCGATCAGTGGATCGGACGCCTCGCCGATGAGCTCCCGCCGGGCAACTACTCGAGCCGCCAGTTCCTCGACTACCTGGGCGACCACGTCGACGATCGCGAATCGATCGTCGCAACCTGCCGCCGCAGGGGGATCCCCATGTTCGCGCCGGCGCTCAACGACTCCTCGATCGGCATCGGGCTCACCTCGCACCGCGTGCGGATGGATGCCGCGGGCAGTGAGGGCATCGCGATCGACTCGATCCAGGACAACCACGAGCTGGTGCAGATCGTGGTGCAGTCGCCCGCCACGGCGGCCATCTACGTCGCCGGCGGTGTGCCGAAGAACTACATCAACGACTCGGTCGTCATGGGGTACATCTACGGCCTCGAACGGGGCCACGACTATGCCATCCAAGTGACCACCGCGGTCACGGCCGACGGGGGCCTCTCGAGCTCCACGCTCAGCGAGGCCCGTTCCTGGGGCAAGATCAAGAAGCAGGCGCACTACGCCATGGCGTGGGTCGAGCCGAGCGTCTCGCTGCCCCTGCTGGTCGGCTACGTTCTGGGCAAGGGCCTGACGGCCCGTCGCCCGGCGCTGCGCTGCGAGTGGGACGGCAGCCGCCTCCTGTCGCTGACCACCGCTCGGGCCGCTCGCTAGTCGACCTCGATCAACATTCCTGCGGCCCGCCCGGCGATGCCCGCCGGGCCAGGGTCCGGGACCGGGCATTGCCAGTCCGGATCGCCGGCCCCCGAACCATGCTCTGCCGGGGGCGGGAAAGGAGACTGCCCATGGACAAGACCGATTTCAACCCCGAGCACCTGAAGGCGCGTGCCCCGGTCTTCTTCGGCATCGCCCGCGAGGCGCGCAATCTCAACAGCTTGCGCGAGCGGCTGGCCGCGTGGATCCATCAGGTTCGCTTCGACACCTATCACGCGCAGGAGCCCACCCAGGGCACCGAGATCATCCGCGTTCGCGACTGCTCGCGCTTCCTGCAGAGCATCCTCGCCACGCGCTCCGATCAACTGGCCGGCTTCAGCGTGGCCCGCGCGATCCGCGACATCGCCCGCGACCGGAACCGCTCCGATTTGACGGCGGCCTTCTACGCCGACCTGCTCCACATGCTGTTGGGACTCCTTGGGGAAGGGCCGGGCACGAGCCTGGACGACGCGCTCCTGGCGCCCACCGATCTGACCGGGCGCGAGGCGGCCGTCGAGCGATCGCGCCAGCTCGATGAGCTCGCCGACACGGTGTGGGCGAGGATCGGGCGCTACCCGACCGGGCTCGACCGCGAGGTCGTCGAGACGCGCCGGGCTCGCCGCCGGCGCGTGCTGGAAGTGCTGGGCGGCGATGAGGCGGACTGGACCGACTGGCGCTGGCAGATCGGCCACGTCGTGCGCGATCCCAACGTGCTCAAGCGAATCGTCGCGCTGAGCGACGAGGAGATGGCGACCATCGACGCGGCCCATGCCAGCCGGATTCCCTTCGGGGTCACGCCCCACTACGTCAGCCTGATGGACGATCAACCGTCCGGGCGCGACCGTTCGATCCGCTTCCAGGTGATCCCGCCGGCCAACTACGTCGAGGGCATGGGGCGGCTGAGGGCCCAGGATCCCGCGTTGCTGGACTTCATGCGCGAGATGGATACCTCACCGCAGGACCTCATCACCCGCCGCTACCCGGGGATCTGCATCCTGAAGCCCGTGAATACCTGTCCCCAGGTCTGTGTCTACTGCCAGCGCAATTGGGAGATCGAGGATGCGATGGACCCGGAGGGCTTCCTCCCCGAGGACCAGGTCGATCGCGCCATCGACTGGATCGCGCGCCACCCGGCCCTCCGCGAGGTGCTGGTCACCGGCGGCGACCCCTTCGTGCTGTCCGACCAGCGCCTGGAGCACTTGCTGGGCCGGCTGGCGGCGATCGCTTCCATCGAGCGCATTCGCATCGGGACCCGCATGCCGGTGACCTGTCCGATGCGCGTCACCGCGGAGTTGGCTGAGCTCCTCGGCCGCCACCGGCAGCCGGGCCGGCGCGAGATCTGCGTCGTCACGCACTTCCAGCACGTCTACGAGGTCACGCCCGAGTCGGTCGAGGCCGTCGGACGCCTGCGAGCTCGGCAGATACCGGTGTACAACCAGGCGGTCTACACCTTCCAGGTCTCGCGCCGCTTCGAGGTCAGCGCGCTGCGCCGGCTGCTGCGGCTCGTGGGCGTGGATCCCTACTACACCTTCAACACCAAGGGCAAGGACGAGATGAAGGCCTACCGCGTGCCGATGGCCCGCCTGATGCAGGAGCAGAAGGAAGAGGCCCGGCTGATGCCCGGCCTGGCCCGCACCGACGAGGCGGTCTACAACGTCCCGGGCGCCGGAAAGAACTACCTGCGGGCCCGCCAGCATCGCAATCTGCTGTCGATCCTGCCCGACGGCGCGCGGGTCTACGAGTTCCATCCGTGGGAGAAGAACATCACCCGGGTGATCCAGCCCTACGTCGGCGTGGACGTGCCGATCCTGGAATACCTTGAGCGGCTGGAGGCGATCGGCGAGGATGTCGGCGAGTACCAGACCATCTGGTACTACTTCTAGCCCGAGACGGGAGGGGGCGTGGCCACGCTCTACATCGTCGCGACGCCGATCGGCAACCTCGAGGACGTGAGCGCCCGGGCGGTGCGGGTCCTGCGCGAGGCGGCGGTCATCGCCTGCGAGGACACGCGCAAGACGGGCCGCCTGCTGCTGCGCCACGGCATCGAGCACAAGGCCCGCATGGTCGCCTACCACGAGCACAACGAGGAGAAGGCCGGCCACAAGATCCTCGAGCTCCTGAGCTGGAACAAGAGCGTGGCCCTCTGCTCGAACGCCGGGTACCCGGGCATCAGCGATCCGGGCTACCGGGTGATCGCCGACGCGGTCGCGGCGGGGCACAAGATCGAGGTGGTTCCCGGGGCGAGCGCGGTCGAGCCGGCGCTGCTGAGCTCGGGCCTGCCGACCTCGAGCTTCGTCTTCAAGGGGTTTCCGCCGCGCAAGGCGGGTCCCCGGCGCAGGTTCCTGGCCGAGGACGCGGCGTGCGCCCACACCCTGATCATCTACGAGTCGCCCTATCGCGTCGCCGCCCTGCTGGCCCAGGCGCTCGAAGTCTACGGCGACCGCCGCGCGGCCGTGTGCGTGGAGCTGACGAAGATGTTCGAGTCGACCCGCCGCGGGTGGCTTTCCGAGCTGGCGGCCGAGTTCGCCGAGACCGAGGTGCGCGGCGAGGTGACCGTGGTCATCGCCGGCAATCATCCGAAGATGGTTCGCTCGGCGCCGGGCGGCAGCCCTCCCGCCGACTGGTCTGCGGGCAATGACGCGGGGCTGCCGCCGGAACCGGACGATGGGTCGGGCGGGCTACCGGAACGTGACGAGCAGCACCCCGGCCAGGGCGAGGACTGCTGACAGCGCCTTGCGCGCCGTCATGCGCTCGTGCAGCAGCACCACCGACAAGAGCAGGATCCAGATCGTCGAGGACTGGTTCAGGATCGCCGCGACGCTGGCCAGCGTGTACTTCATGCCGGCGATCCAGAGAATCAGCGCCAGGAAGGACCCCAGCACCGTGGCGGGCACCATCGTGCGCCAGTGAGCCGAGGGGCGCAGCACCGCGAAGTGCTCCCGGCGCCGGGGCGAGATCAGGCCCATGGCGACCAGCACCACGAGCGCCCCCACCTGTCGGACGGTGGTCGCCCACAGAACCGGTGAGTGGTTGAGGACCGGCTTGGCGATCACGATTCCCAGCGCCAGCAAGACGATGTGCGCCAGTCCCAGGAGAACCCCCGTGATGAGCTGGCCGCGCGTGCGCCCGGGCAGAGGCTCGACCGTGGTCGACAGCAGCACCGCCCCGACGATGAGCAGCATCCCGACCAGATCGAGCGTCCCGATGCGCTCGCCGATCAGGACCAGGGCGAGCAGCACGACCATGGGCGAGTAGAACGTGTCGACGATGGCGGTGACGCCGGCCCCGACGATGTTCAGGCTCGCGTGGAACAGCGTGTCCGCCAGGGCGATGGCCAGGGTGCCGCTGGCGATCAGGATGATGTAGTCACTCGCCGGCACGGCGGGCAAGAGCGTCTGGCCCGCCAGGGCGGTCGCCGCCAGCAGGAGCGGGAGGCTGAAGGCGACGCGGAAGATGTTGAGCGCCAGGGGGCCGATGCTCTCGCCCGAGCGCTTGAGCAGCACGACCGCGAACGACCAGACCAGGGCGCAGCCGAGCGCGTAGATCTGGCCCATACCGTCTGCCTCCCCGGTCAACCTGCCGTTCGATGCGCCTACCCCCGACCGCCTTCTCGCGCCCCCGGTCGATCGAGCGGCCGGCGCGGCGCAAGCCTGGCACTCTACCGCCTGCGCGCTCGAGCCCGCAACGGGCGTTTCGACGCGCTCGCGCCGGACCGTCAACTGCCCTCTGGCCGCCGGCCGCGCCGATGCGGTAGGCTGGCAGGGTTCGCTTCTGGTCGGGGAGACGGGCGCGGGCCGCGGGCGAGCGCCCTCGCATGGGGAGGACGGAGATGGCACATCGCGGGAGCTTGAGATTGATCGGGGTGATGCTGGCGGCGACCTGCTGGACCTTGGTCGCTGGGGAGGGCTGGCGCGGGGGAGTCGCGCCGGCCGGCGCGCAGGCGCCCCTGGTCAGCGATCAGGACTTCGAGACCAGCGAGACCAGCGCCCAGCTGCGCAAGCGGGCGAGCACCAACGCCTGGTACGAGAGCCGCCGGGACACGCCGGACGGGCGCAAGCTGTTGATGCTCAGCAAGAAGAAGATCGGCGGCAACGCCACCCGCAAGGCGATGATCAAGGCCAGCCCGCAGTTCAACACCTACCTGTCGCAAGGCCTGGCCGCGCCGCAGAACGGTCGCTTCTCGCTGCAGTACGACGTCTACGTCAAGGAGATCCTGCCGCCCTTCAATCGCTCCTGTTTCCAGATGATCGGCAACGACAAGGTGCGCAAGCGCGGGCCCAATGCCACGGGCGCCGAGCGCTTCGTCTTCCTGGGCTTCAAGAACGCCGCCACCCCGGGGCAAATGGACCTCGTGGCGTTCGAGGGCGGCGAGGCCGTCGAGTGGGACGTGAGCACGCCGGTCGTTACGGGCCTGAGCCTCAAGAAGTGGTACACGGTGCGGGTGGACGTCGACGTGGCCGCCAAGAGCTACCAGGTCTCGGTGGCCGGCGTGACGCAGCAGCCGGTGCGGGTCAAGGCGTTCAAGCCGAAGGGCAAGCCCACGCCCGACCTGCTGACCCACATCAGTTTCGCGTCCTGGAACGATGGGCCGGGGACCTTCTACATCGACAACGTGCGGCAGCCGTAGCGGCGGGCCGACCGGCCGCGGATCCGAGCCGGATCAGCCGCCGCCGGGCGCGGACGGGCTGCGCGCGCCCGGCGCTGTCGGTCACGCGAGGAGACGGTCATGAGGCATGAATCGCTCGCTTTCCTGAAGGACCTGCTGGCGACCCCGAGCCCCTCGGGCTTCGAGCACCGCGTCCAGCGGGTCTGGCTGGACTACGCCGCCGATCTGGCCGACGAGACCTTCACCGACACCTACGGCAATGCGGCGGCGGTCCTCAATCCGCAGGGCTCGCCCAGGGTCATGATCGTCGGCCACGCCGACGAGGTCGGCCTGATGGTGCAGCACGTGGACGAGGAGGGCTTCATCTACGCGACCGGCATCGGCGGCATCGACGGGGGCGCCATGCCCGGCAAGCGGGTGGTGGTCCACAGCCGCCAGGGGCCCGTGCACGGCGTCGTGGGCTCGGTCGCCATCCACATGCAGGAGAAGCCGGCCGAGAAGAAGGCCGGCCGGCCCCACGAGCACTTCATCGATATCGGCGCCCGCTCGGAGAAGCAGGCGCTCGCGCGGGTGGCGATCGGGGATCCGATCACCTTCGCCGAGGAGTTCCGGATCCTGCACGGCAGCGTGGCCGTTTCCCGGGTGTTCGACAACCGCGTCGGCACCTGGGCGGCGGCCGAGACCCTGCGCCTGTTGCGCGCCGGTCGCCGGAAGCTGAACGCGGCGGTCTACGCGGTCTCGGCGGTGCGCGAGGAGACGGGCGGCAAGCTGGCGCAAGCCGTGGCGCGCCGCATCGAGGCCGACATCGCGCTGGTGACCGACGTCGGCCAGGCCACCGACACGCCGGGCGTGGACAAGCGCCAGTACGGCCAGGTGGCGCTGGGCAAGGGGCCGTCAGTGGCGGTCGGGGGGCCCATCCTGCTCGAGGTCTACGAGCGGCTCGTGGCCACGGCCAAGCGGGAGAAGATCGCCATCCAGACCGCGACCGCGCCCATCCGCAGCGGCACCGACGCCGACGCCATCTACAGCGTGATGACCGGCGTCGCCACCGGCCTCGTCTCCCTGCCGCTGCGCTACATGCACACCACCGCCGAGATGGCCGACCTGCGCGACCTCGAGGCGATTCCGAAGCTCTTCGCGGCGTTCTGCGCCGGCCTCAAGAAGGGCGAACGGATCGCGGCCCGCATCTGAGCAGCGCGGCGGGCCGGAGGGGCTTGTACCAGAACCGCCGCGAGGTTCCCCAGCTCGCGCGCGCACATCCGGGCGCGCGC
>CAZRWW010000079.1:0-25108 GCA_964603725.1 uncultured bacterium | reverse complement strand
ACGACGACCGCCGCTGGGCGGACGCGCAGGCTGAGATCGCGACTCACGGCCTGGGCGGTCCGTCGTGCGTGACGGGGCACGTGCGGCTGAGCAGCTACGGCCCTGACTACGGGGCCTTGCCCGATCCCCATCCCTTCGTCGACTCGCTCGGCGGCCGCTGGTGGTTCTTCGCGCACAACGGGCACATGGTGCCCGACACGCTGATGGGGTGGATTCCAGCCGAGTTCCTCGAACGTCACCCGCTCGACTATCCGCTCGTGCGGGTCGACTCCGAGGTGCTGTTCCGGTATTGCCAGTACGAGATCGAACGGCTGGGCGACGTCCGCGAGGGGCTCCTGTACGCCTTCCACCGCGTCAAGGGCTACCACGACTTCCTGTTCAACATCTGCTTCTCCGACGGCGACACGCTCTGGGCGGCCCATTCTCACACGCGCACGTTCTACTACGGGGCGCTGGCGGACTCAGCCGCGTGGTGGGTGTCCACGGTTCCGGAGGGTGAGGCGCCCCTGACGATGAGCAATCATCGTCTCTACTGGTTCACCGCGGGCGGCATGGGGAGGGCCAGCTATGAATAGCCGCCCCGCCCGACCAAGCCACGATCGGCGAGCCGCGCGCCTCCTGGCCGGCCGAGCGCTGCTGGCCCGCCGGGCGCTGCTGGCCGGCCGGGCGCTGCTGGCGCTCGCACTGGCCCCGCCGGCCGCGGTCCAGGCCGCGCCCGGGACGACCTACGTGGTCCTGCAGCCCGGGAGCGCCGCCGGCGACTTCGATGCCGCCGCGTGGCTTGCCGATCCGACCGGATGGCCCGCGCGGAGTGCCAGCCATCCCGACGGCTGGGGCGTGGCCTACTGGGCACTCGAGCCGCCCCCGGGTTGGGAGAGGCCTTTCGTGCTCCGCGGGGGCGGTCCCGGGGCCGGCGCAGGCGCCCTGAATCCGCGCCTGGCCTGCGCGCTCGCGGAGATGCTGCCGGCCCGGAGCGGGGCGGCGGTGGCGCTGCTGGACGCCCCCGACTCGGCCGCGTGTTCCCCCGGCAAGCCTAACCCCTTTCCCCTGAGCCGGGACGGCTGGCTCTTCATCCACGACGGCTTCATCGGCATCGAGGCGGTGACGAACGGCCTGTGGCAGAGCGATCTGGGACCGGGCTGGGGAGCGTTCAAGCTGGATCACCCGCGGGACTACGACGGCAACAGCGCCGCCTCCCGGGGGAACGCGGGCGAGATCTACTTCCTGGCGCTCCTCCACGAGTTGCTCGCCGAGCCCGAGGACGTGCCGCGCGCCCTGAGCCTCACGCTGGCGCGGATGGCGGGACTCGCCGGCGCCCAGCGCTGGCAGGCCAACGCGATCCTGCAACGACCGGACTGCACGTGGGCGGTGCGCTATGCCTGGTCCGACGAGGAGCTCTATCCGGTCTACTTCGGGTCGACCGCGCAGGGTGAGTATTGCGTCACCGATTCGCTGCCCGCGGCCGGCGGATCGTGGATCGAGGTTCCCAACCGCTGCCTGGCGGTCCTGCCCGCCGGTGGCCAGCCGACCATCCTGCCGCTCGAGTTCGACAGTCTCGGCGATCCGGCGGCCCCGGGCGACCCAGCCGGGCTCGCGAGCCGAGCGCGGCAGCCGCGCCTTCACTTCGCCCAGACGCCCGCCGCCGGCCGCGTCCGGCTCCGCTTCGAGATTCCCGGAGGCGGTGCGGGCCGGCTGGAGCTCTTCGACCTGCAGGGCCGCCTCCTGGCGCGCGCCGGGCTGCCGGTGGGGCGCGGCGACTGGACCTGGAATCCGCCCGCCGAGGTGAGCGGCATCGTCCTGGGGCGCCTGACCTGCGCAGCGGGGAAGGCCTCCGCGCGAACTCTCCTGCTGCGCTGAGGTCAACGCCCCCAGGGCGACCTTCGGGCTCGGTCTGCGGACTGGGCCTGAGGGCCTGACGGCTTGACCTGCGGGCTCGGTCCGCGGTCGCGGCTTGCCGGTTGTCTCCTAACCGATTCCTAACATATCATCCAACCTCAGTGTCATCCTGTGGGCTGCCGCAGCCGGCCCCGGCCAGGCGATCGAGACCACGCCGGCGGCGCCGAGGCCCGTCATGGTGACGCCCGCGCCACACCCAGCCGAGGAGCTGCCCTTGCAGACGACGATGCGGCCGCCGGCCGAGGATCGGGAGGAGATCCGCGCCACGCCATCGCCCGGGCCGCCCGGGGGTCTGACCCGCGCGATCACCGAGCGATCGAAGTCTCCCGAGGCGATCCGGGCCGCCGCCGCCGCCGCCCGCCGCCGGCGCCGGGGGGGCGCCCTCGCGCTGGGGGCGCGGATCGCGGCGCTCGTGGGCGCGTTCTACCTGTTCTTCTTCAGCATCGAGCTGATGAGCACGGCCTTCAAGCTGCTCAGCGGGTCACTCACCGCGGGCCTCATTCACACCGCATCCGATCCGCTCACCGGTCTCTTGATGGGCCTGGTCGTCACCGCCTGCGCGCAGAGCTCTTCCTTCACCACCTCGCTGGTCGTGGGGCTGGTCGCCACCGGCGCGATGCCCTTGCGCGTGGCCATCCCGATCGTGATGGGGGCCAACGTCGGCACCACCATTACCAACTTGATCGTCTCCTTCGGACACGTGGGGCGTCTGGGCGAGTTCCGGCGCGCCCTGGCCGCGGCCACGGTGCATGACTTCTTCAACCTGCTCACCCTGATCGCCCTGTTTCCCGTGGAGCTGGCCTTCCATCCGATCGAGCGCGTGGCCACCTACTTCGAGCAGCTCTTCGTCGGGTGCGGCGGACTGAGCCTGGTGAGTCCTCTGAAGGTCGCCACGAAGCCCGTGACCGACGCGGTGTGCCACCTCGTGCCCCACGGGCTGTTGCTGCTGGCGATCGCCCTGGCGGCGCTCTTCCTCGCGCTCATGCTCATGGTGCGCATCATGCGCCGGCTGGTGATGTCGCGCGTCGAGAGGCTCTTCGATCGCGTGCTCTTCCGCAACGCCGCGGCGGCCTTCCTGCTCGGCTGGATCCTGACCTCGATCGTGCAGAGCAGCTCGGTGACGACCTCGCTCGTGGTGCCCCTGGCCGGGGCGGGCATGCTGACGCTGCGGCAGGTCTATCCGTACACGCTGGGCGCCAATCTGGGCACGACCGTCACGGCCATTCTGGCGTCGTTCGCGACCGGGGCCCCGGCGGCCATCACGGTGGCCTTTGCGCACATGGTCTTCAACGCCGGCGGCGTCCTGATCTTCTATCCGTTGCGGGTGGCGCCGCTGACGCTGGCCGAGGTGGTTGCCCGCACGGCCTCGCGCTCGCGCCGCGGCGCGGCGCTGGTGATCGGGCTCTACCTGGCCTTCTTCCTGGCGCCGATCGTCTACGTCCTGCGGTCATACCTGTTTGGGGGTTAGCGGCCATGCTGAAGAGCTTCCTGAGTCTGTGGAAGAAGGAGAGCCTGTGCGAGGATGCCTGGCAGGCCTGCCTGGCGATGCTGGGCGAGTCGGCCAGCATGTTCCGCGACGCGGTCGCGGCCCTGCACCGGATGCAGACGCACGACGTGAACATCTACGGGCGCGATCGCATGCTGAACCGATTCGAGCGCCACGTGCGCCGCGACATCGTGACCCACCTGTCCGTGTCGACCAACCCGGACATCAACACCGCCCTGATCCTGACCGCGATCGTGATCGACATCGAGCGCATCGGCGACTACACGAAGAACATCGTCGAGCTGGCGGCCGCGCACCCCGAGCCGTTCGACGGCGGCGAGCTGCAGGCCGAGGTGAGCGCCATCGAGCGCGATGTCGACACGATGTTCACGCTGGTGCTGCCCGCGCTGGAGCACTCGGACAGCGAGAAGGCGCGCCAGGCGATCGGGCTGCACCAGATGGTCTCGGGGCGCGCCGAGGAGTGCCTGCACGACCTGCTGACGGGCAAGGTCATGCGAAACAACTCCGGCGAAGCGGTGACCGCCGCCCTCTACCTGCGCTACCTGAAGCGTGTGAGCGCGCACATCAAGAACGTGGCCACGAGTGTCGTCAATCCCTACTACCGGATCGGGTTCCGGGAGAAGCCCAGCCCCGGCGAGGCCCAGGACGGGTGAAGCCCGCGGGCCGGCCGCGACCGGCCCTCTGGGGTGTGTTCTTGGCCCCGGGTTTGAGGTAGACTGGCCGGTTCTCGGGCGGAACCCCATCGGTGGGGCGCGCGTACTTGAGGCGCATGATGACGGATGGCAGACACGAGGAAGCAAGCATGACGGGTGGGATGTGGCGCATTCCGACCACGGCCGATGAGTGGAAGCAGGAGGGCATCGAGTGGATCAAGACCATCGTCGTGGTCCTGGCCGTCATGCTGCCCATCATAACCTTTGTCGTGCAGGGCTATCGGATTCCATCGGGTTCGATGGAGGACACGCTGCTCATCGGGGACTTCCTGTTCGCGGACAAGATCACCTATGGGGCGCGGATCCCCTTCGCCGACGGCAAGCGGCTGCCAGGCCTGCGTGAACCCAAGGCCGGCGACATCGTCATCTTCAAGAGTCCCAGAACGGGCGAGACGCTCATCAAGCGCTGCGTGGCCGTGGGCGGTCAACGCGTGGAGATGCGCAGCAAGGTGCTCTACGTCGACGGACAGCGGGCCGAGGAGCCGTTCGTCAAGCACATCCTGAGCACCCCGCAGCCGCGCAACGACAACTTCCCGGAGTTCGTCGTGCCCGCGGGCCACATCTTCCTGCTCGGAGACAACCGCGACGCCAGCGCGGACGGTCGCTACTTCGGGCCCGTGCCGCTCAAGCTCGTGATCGCCAAGGCGGACGTTCTCTACTTCTCATTCGACACGAAACACTACCTGCCGCGCATCAAGCGAATCGGCAAGCTGCTCTGAGCCGCTCCGGATCGCGACCGCTCGGCGCGCCTAGCGCTGCCTGATCAGGTCGAGGACCGCCTGCACCCACTCCCGGGCCGGGGCGGCCCGGGACACGTGCCCCACCGCGAGGTAGACCACGGCGAACGCCCCGCCCATCGCCGCCAGCTGACAGAGCGCCGGCTGCGCCGTCATCAGACGCCCCACGAGCGCGGCCGGCGCCTCCGCGACCAGGGCCACCGCCATGATGCCCGCGAGCTGCCGCCACGGAAAGTAGTCCGACCACCGCCAGCCGAAGGCTCGGATGCCGGCCCGGCCCGTGTAGAAGGCGCCCCAGTAGCCGCCCGCCGTCACGGCGAGCGCCGGCCCGAGGAGGCCCAGCGGGCGCAGGCGCACGAGGGCGAGAGCCAGCGCCGTGCTGATCAGCAGCGTCCCTAGGGTGCCGTAGAGGATGGGGCGCGAGTGGCCCAAGGCCCGCAGGAATGCGCCGTGCAGAGCGATCCGCAGCGGCAGCAGGAACAGCAGGATGCGGAAGGGCCCGGCGCTGGCCGCGTAGGTCTCCGAGAAGAGGAACACCATGAGCGGGCGGGCCGCCACCCACAGCAGGGCGAACGCGGGGAAGTAGAGCCAGGCCAGGCGCCGAGCGGTTCCGTGCCACAGCCTGCGGATCTCGGCCGCGTCGCCGCGCTCGCGGGCCCGTACGATGGCCGGAATGAGCACCGCCGTCACGGAGAAGCTGAGAATGTGGACGAGGGGGATGTCGTAAGCCCCATTGACATAAACAGCAAAAGCCTCGGGGGAGAAGCGCCGGGAGACGATCAGCTGGTCGATCTGGCGGGCGCCGATCCCCGCCACGGCCGCCGCGGCGATCGGCAGGGCGTAGCGCAGCTGCGCGACGACCGGGGCCATCTCCCACCGGACGCGGTGATGGCGCGCCAGGTAGAGCAGCGAGGCGGTCGCCAGCAGCCAGCGGGCGGCGGCCCACAGCGACACCAGCCCGAAGGTCTGCTCCAGGCTCGAGCCCCACAGGACCGAGCCGAGCACGAAGGCCGACTGGACCACGGCGCCGGCGGCATCGACGACCCCGGCCAACCTGGCGCGGCCCAGGGCGATCAGCGCATTCTCGGTGAGCTTGAACGGCAGGAGCATGGCCGGGAAGAGCGCGAAACCGCGCAGCATCGCGCACAGCCCTGGGCTGTCGAAGTACCGCTCGAGCACGCCGCCGGCGGTGAGGAAGACCGCGGCCATCAGGGAGCCCGATCCGAGCAGGATGAGACCGTGCTGGACCAGGAAAGACTTGATCTGTCCGGCGGACATGCGCGGCAGGTAGTAGGCCACGCTGGCCGGGAGCCCGAGCTCCAGCACGGGCGCGAGGGCGTAGAAGAGCAGCCACGCCTGGCGGTAGGTGCCGTACTGCGTGGGCGAGAGGATGCGCGAGAGCGCCATCGCGGTGATCAGGCCCGCCAGGGCCGCCACCACGCGGCCCAGGGAGACCCAACCCGCCTGGGTGGTGAGCTTGGCCAAGGTTAGTGCCGGTGCCTTCTGCGGCGATGCGAGTCGCGCCCACCCCGGGACCGCGGCCGCGACTCCTCCGGGCCTCGCTCTTCCGGCTCGGTTTCCGCGGGCCGGCGAGGCGCCGGCGGTTCCCACTCGTACGTGTCGGGGAACGTCCCGGGCGGGTATTCGGCTCGGCGCAGGCGGTCTTCGGTGAGCGTCAAGTCCAGCTCGAACTGCTCGAGCGCCTGCCACTCGGTGCCTTCCGGCTCCTCCCCGGCCAGCGCCAGGGCGCGCAGGCGTATCTGCTCCATGCCCACCAGGCCGGACAGCCACGCTTCCGGGATCGCCGACTCGCCGGCCGCGGCGCCGCACAGCGCGCCGACGATCGCGCCCACCGAGTCGGCATCGCCGCCCGCGTTGACCGCAGCGACCAGGGCGTCGCGGAACCGGTTCCCATAGTGCAGGAAGAAGTAGATCGCGGCGATCACGCCCGCCAGGGCAAAGCCCCGGCAAGGGTGGCCCACGTCGTGGCCGGCGAGCTCGCTGGCGGTGCCGGCGATGGCGGGCAGCACGGCGTCAGGGGATCGCTGGATCTGCGGCTGGAGCGCCTCGAGCGCGTCACCGAACTGCCGGAAGGTTTCGCGCACGCCCGGATGGCTCCAACTGCCGTGGACGTCCATGAACCAGCTCTCGGAGCGGCGCACGAACCGCAACGTCGCCGCGTGGGCCTCGGCCGCATCGATCGGCGCGGGGCAGCGCGACACGTGCGCGGCCAGGTAGGCGACGGCGCAGGCGGCCAGGCATCCGCGGGGGTCCGTGTGCGTGACCAGCGCGCTCAGGCAGGCGTTGGTGCGGATCGCGGGGTCATCGCCGGCGAAGAACAGCCCGACCGGGGCGACGCGCATGCTGGCGCCGATGCCCGCCGTGTTGCGGGCTCCGCTGCTCCAGCGGCGGTGCTGCCGCATTTCCTGCACGCTCGCCCGGAAGTTGCGGCCCGTTCCCCGATGGGCCCCGAAGGGGACCGTACGCGGGCCCTCGCTCAGGGCGATCATCTTGGCCACGATCAGGTCCGGGTCGGCGTGCCCGCTCTCGAGGATCGCCTCGGTCACGATGAGCGCCTGCTGGGTGTCATCCGAGTGCAGACCGGGCTGGCGCCACTTCCGCGGCTCGTCGGGCTGAGACGGAAGATAGCCCTCGATCCGCCCGTAGCGCTCGCGGATCGTCGCGGCATCCAGGCCCTCGGCCGGTCCCCCCAAGGCGTCACCGACGGCCAATCCGACCAGCGACCCCAAGAACCGATCGACCAGCATCAGCGGACTCCTTGCCCTGCCAAGACGGGTGACCCGCCCGAGAAGCGCACGCCCAGGTGCTCGAATCGACGGCAGTCTAGCGCGGGCACTTTATCTCTGTCACGCAAAAGGAACCCGGACGGGGCCTTGACACTGCGATCCGCGCCGCCGAAGCTTCGCCCGACCGGTCACCGAGCGCGCCGGAGGGGTGGCGTTCTCAGCCCAGCCCTCGGCGCTCTGTGGATGTCCAGGCGCTGCGGGTGCACCGTGCATGACGGATGACGTGAACGCAACGAGCGGGGTCGCGCTGAGCGGCGCCGCCATGGAACGGTCGGCCGAGCCGGGCGCGGCGCGGCCGCAGCCCGCCAGGGCGACGCCCGATCTCATCCTCGTGCATCCCGCCCTCGATCCGCGCGTCGTGCAGCGGCTCCTGCCCGAGTACTGGCCCGACGGCAACCTGGTCGGCATTCCCACGGGCTACGCGGATGTCAGTCAGGCCTTTCCCGGGCTGCGCGCGTTTCTGCGCGCGGACGCGGCCGATCGGCTGAGCGAGCCCGAGGCCGACCTGCCCGCGCGGGTGCGTCAGTGGGTCGATCAACAGGCGCAGCGGTGGGACTTCGGCGGCGTGCTGGCGACGAAGGATCTCAACTTCTGGGCCTTTCTCCGGGACGGGATGATCCGCTGGCTGTGCGAGCTCATGGCGATGCGGGCTCGGCTGGCGACTCTGGCGGATGGCGGGGGGCTGGTCGTGCTCGCGGCGGGCATCGGCCGCGATCAACGCCGGCTGCTCAGACTTCTGGCCGACTCGCTGCGCCCCGGGCTGTTCCGGCCCGAGGTTGCCTTCGTCGAAGCCCCCGCGCCTCCCGCCGGCGAAACGACGACCGAACGCCGGGCCCGCAAGATCTTCTTCCTGCTCCAGGATGCCTGGCACGGCGTGCGCTTCCTGCTGGAGGAGCTCCTGGTCCGCCGGCCCAAGGTGCTGCTCGTCTCGCATGACGAGTGCTGGATGCGGCGGCGAGCGCCGGACGGGAGCCGGGCGCGCACCGATGTGCACCTGGAAGCGGTCTGGCGCGAGGGACGCAAGCGGCCCCTGCGCTTCTACTATCTGTCGGGCAGCTACCATCCGGATGTCGGGGCGATGACCGCGAGCCGCCTGCCGCCGGTCTACTGGCGGCACCTGCTGTTCCTGCTCGCGCAGAAGAGTCGCGGCGCCCTGGAGACGCGCAGCATCCAGCGCGCCTGGCGGCGGCTGTGCGAGCGACCCGATCTGCGCGCCGGCTTCGTCTTCGAGGGGCTGGATCTGACCGATCTCGTGCTGGCCTGGCTGGACGAGGCCGTCGAGCACAAGCTCCCCGGCTATGCTCGCGACACGCGCCGCGAAAGCCATTTCCTGCGCGGCGTGCGGCCCGGCGCCATTCTGCTGACGCACGAGCGTGACGCCAATCTCCCGCTCCTGGCGGCCGCCAAGCGGATGGGCATACCCACGGCCGCCCTGCAGCTCAGGCACGCCAAGTGGGGCCAGGATGCGGGCCGGGACCTGCCCGCCAGCCCGCCCGCCTCCCGCTGCCTTCCGGATTGCCTGTGCGTCTTCAGCCAGGAGACCAAGGCGCGTCTCGTCGAATGGGCCGGGCTCGACCCCGCGGCCGTGGCGGCCACCGGCGATCCGCGTCTCGACGCCGTCGCCTTCGGGGCGCCCCCCGACCGGGAAGCCGTGGCGCGCCTCCGCCGGCAGTGGGGCGTCGAGAACGGCCAGCGGATCATCGGCGTCGCTTGTCGCCCCGAGGAGCACGCCCTCGTCCTGTCCTGGATCAGCGCGGCGCTGGACCAGCGCCAGGAGGCGTTCCTGCTCGTGCGCTTGACCGGCGAGAGACTGGGCGAGGAGCAGGCCTTCCGCCAGTCGGCCGCGGGACACGGGCTGCACTGGCTCCACCTGCTGAGCCCGGCGCACTTCGCCGAGGCGGCCGAGGCGATGGACGTCTTGCTGACCTCGCGCGGCGGCGACCTTGCCGAAGGCGTGCTGCGGCGCCTGCCGGTCGTTCACTTGCATTGGCGCGCCTCGGCCTGCGACCTGCACCCCGATCCCGGCTCGCTGGTCTCGCACGCCGCGAGCATCGCTGACCTGCGGGCGTTGCTGGCCGAGGTCCGCGCGGGCACGCTGCGGGGACCGGCCGCGGACGAGACGTGGCGGGCCTACGTCGGATCGATCTTCGGCCCGCCCGAGGGCGGGGCCGCGCAGCGCGTGCTCGATGCGCTCCTGGTGCTGATGCAGCGCGAGTAGCTCGCCGTCAGCCGCCCGCCGGCGCGCCGCGCGCGCGCGCCAGGGCCTCCTGCAGCACCGCGGTCCAGGACGGCCCCCAGCCGGCCACCCAGGTTGAGCCGTGCAAGTCCCACCAGGCCTCCAGGCGCCACGATCCCTCGGCGGCGGGGTCGTCGCACAGGAAGACCCGCGCGGCGGACCCGCGCACCTCGCGCGCGCTGGTGGCGCCCGCGAGGGGTGCACCCTGCTGCGGGGCGCTCGCCCGGTAGGTCATCCGCAGCGCCAGGTCCCGCAGCTCGATCTTGGCGCGGCGCCGGCCGCGCAGCTCGAAGATCTCGACCGGTCCCCAGCGGCATTCCAGCACGAAGAGCGCCAGCGAGCTGTCGCCCACGAGAGCGCCCAGGGCAACGGCCGCGTCGGCCCCCGAGATGGCGGCCGCGGCGCGCCCGTCGGCCGGCGGATGCACGCGAAACCCCTCGACCAGGCAGCCGGCTATCCGCTCGGATGCCCTGGCGCGCAGGGCGCAGAGCAGGCTCATCCAGGCCGCCTCGGGCGATGCGCGGCCAGGCTCCTCGAACACGGTCAGCCGGTGGGTCGCGCTGCCCCGCCTGCCCCAGCGATCCTGAGCCACGACCGTGAGCCGGTGGTCGCCGGGCGTCAGCGGCGGGGGATCCAGATGGAGACAACCTGCTCCGAGCCGCGCTCCGTCGAGACGCCACGTGACCGCGTCGGCCGCCAGCGGGCCCTCATCGGGGTCCCAGGCCGCGCAGCGCCAGGGCGGCCCTGGACGGTCCGCGTCCAGCCACAGACAGTCCGGGGGCCATTCGATCTCGACGCGGGGCGGGCCGTTGCGGCGCACGACCACCGCGGTCTCGGCGGACAGGCCCAGATTGCCGGTGGGATCGACGGCCTCCACCTGCAAGATGTGCCGCGAGCTGTCCTCGCAGGCGCTCGTGTCCCAGGTGAGCACCCAGGGGGGACCATAGCGCGTGGCGAGCGTCGCGTGGTCGACGAGCAGCGTCACGCGCGCGACGCCCACGTCGTCGGCCGCCGTGATGACGACGGCGACCGAGTCGGCCACGGTCGCTCCCGTCGAGGGTGATGCGATCGCCACGATCGGCGGCGTCGTGTCGGGGGCGGTCGGCTGCTGGCGCTCCCGCTCGCACCCGGTGAGCTGCGCCCCCCAGGCGATCAGCAGAACCGCCGGCAGTCTTTGCCCCGCGCCGGCTGAGCGCGCTCGCCGCGGACTGATGCTTGACCGATTCACGGTTCACCTCCCAGTGATTCCAGGACTCCGGAACAGGGAGGTAGCAAGCGGCAAGCCAACCGGGAAGAAGACGGCGTCGCCGGTGCGCGCCAGCGGGCACGTCGCCGCTCAGACCATGACGCCGCGGAAGAAGAGCTCCGCCTTCTCCTTGATCAGCGGGCACTGGGCCAGGATCTCGCCGGCGTCCTCTTCGTTCAGGCCCAGGGCCTCGAGGAAGACCTTGGGGATCGCCGGGGGCCGCGCGTCTTGCTCGATGCCGATCAGCGAATGGCGGGTCATGAGGTCGGCCAGCGAGATGAGCGTCACCAGCGGGTCCTCGCGCAAGAGCGCGCGCAGCCGGTCGCGATCCTCCATCTCCTCAGCCCAGACCTGCGGCAGGTGGTGCTCGGCGATGACCGTGGGCATCGGCTCGGGCAGGCGCCAGGCCTGCGCGATGCGGTATCCGAGCTGGCAGTGGTCGACCTCGAGTAGCTCCATCTCGGCCCGGTGGAACGTCCGGTACTCGGAGACGGCGGCCTGCACCGCCTCGAAGTGCTCGGGGAACTTCACGTACAGCGCCACGAGCCCGATGTCGTGCACGACCGCGAGCGTGAAGAGTCGGTCCAGGGGGAGTGACAGACGAGACGGGCACGCCGCGACTTCTTTCCCGGGGCCGGGCCCGGGGCCGCGCCCGGCGCCGGCGGCGGGCTCCTGGGTCGGCTC
The DNA here is from genome assembly GCA_964603725.1 of uncultured bacterium. Classification (GTDB taxonomy): domain Bacteria; phylum Eisenbacteria; class RBG-16-71-46; order CAIMUX01; family WJJG01; genus CAZDKK01. The sequence continues at coordinate 13,282 of CAZRWW010000079.1, read as the reverse complement.
CCGGTCCTGGGCGCCTGCTCCCGGCTCGCCCGCGACGCCGCGTGCCGAGTCCCGTTCGGCCGCGACGGCGGCCCCGCGGCGCGCGACCGCCTGGGTGCGCCGCAAGCTCTCCCCGATCGCCGTGGCGATGTAGGCCGAGCCGAGCGAGTGCTCCCAGAAGGCCTCCGGCCGCCGGTCGGGGCGCTTCGGGTCGACCAGGGTGTTGAGCAGCATGGCGGTCGTCGCCAGGCTGGCGGTCTGATTCATGCCGAGCAGCACCACGGCCTCGTCGACCGACGCAATGCGCCGGCTGAACCCATACAGCGCCGAGTTCACCGTCTTCAGGACCCTGGTTGTGAGCGACTGATCCTTGCGGATGATCTGGGCCAGATCGCGGGGGGTCGACTCGGGGTCCTCGATGCAGTCCATCACGGCGTTGAACACGATGGGCAGGGTCGGGATCTCTTGCAGCTCGTTGAGGATGTTCGGCTTCAGACGCCGCCGGCGCGAAGTCCGTCCGTCATCAGCGCCCGAGGCGGCCACGCGCCCCAGCGCGCCGCGCAGGCGCGCCGCCAGCTCCGGCGTGCCATGCTCCAGCTCGCCCAGCAGCGCCGTCGGCAGGTGGAGGATGCGCACATCGGCCAGCGTCTTGAGCGTGGGCGGCGCCGGCGCCGTCGTGCTGTCGGACCACTGCCCGATCACCGATCCCGGACCCCAGATCCGATCGTCCTTGGTCTGATCCACCTGGGCGGCCGTGCCCTCGAGCATGATGATCGCGCCGGTGCCGCTCTTGCCCAGCGCGTTGTAGAGCACCGTGTCGGCGGGGACATCGCGGGAACGCGCGATGTGGAGGAGCGCCTCGAGCTCACGACGGCTGGCGTCCGCGAAGACCGGCAGCTCCTGGAGCTCGGTCACCAGCACGTTGACCGACTCCTGGATGATCTGGTCCAACCGCTCCTGGCTCTTCTGCGCGATCGAGGTGATCTTGTAGCTGGCCCGCTTGGTGCCGCCCGCGAGACCGCCCTGCCATACGACCCGGGCCTTGCAGAGAATGGTATCCCCGGCGACGTCGGTCGGCAGGAGGCCGGCCAAGATGATCGTCGGCAGCGGATCCTCGGTGCGCACTTGCACCGAGAAGCCGTTGGCCGAGATGTCGATCGTCTCCCCGATGTACGTCTTGGAGTGATCCGGGGCGGTGAAATGGATGGGGAATCTGACTTGAGCCCTATGAGTGCGACCAAGCTGCATGAGTGCTCCGCTGTGGTCCGGCTATGGATCGGTGCAATGGCTGTTCCCTGACGGCGCTCGAGAAATGTATCGCGCCCCGATCCCCCATCTTTAGGTCGGCTGGGCAGGACCGGATGATGCGACCGAACGCGCTCCGCCGCCGGCGTTCTGCCTGCATCATAGGATGGGACGGCGACCTGTCAAGGCGGCCGCGGCGCCGGGGTTGGCGCATTTGCGCCAGGCGGCCGCCCGGCGCCGGGGCAGCTGCCTGGCGCCGGGGCGGCCGCATCGGCGCTAGCGCAGCAAGCGGACGGCGCCTCGCTGGGCCACCGCGCCCGATGTGGCGAGGACGAGATAGACCCCTGTGGGCAGCGCCCGCCCGCCGGCGTCGCGCCCGTCCCAGGTGGCTTCCCCCACGCCTTGGGCGGCCGCGCCCGCGAGGAGCGCCACGCGCCGCCCGGCGACGTCGAAGATCTCGAAGCGGGTCGCTCGCCCGCCGGGCGCCGCCACGCGCAGCGTCACCGGCCCGGCCGCCGGCTGCGGGAAGACGGCGACGCGCTCCGCCGCCGGCGCGGGGCCCTCGGCCACGCCCGAGCCGGGGCCCGGCACCGCCAGCAGCCAGTGGGGATAGAGCCCGACGCCGATGGGCTGCGCCGTCAGGCTCTGCAGCGTCTCCGTGTCGAAGACCCGCAGGCCGGGGTTCGCGTAGGTGCGGTCGCAGACGAAGAGCTCGCGGCGCACCATGTCGACCAGCAGGTGCGCATAGGCGAACTCCGGTCGTGAGGCGATGGTCGGGCCCGCCAGGCCGGTGCGCAGGTCGCAGGCCACCACGTCGGTCGTCCAGCCGGGCGTGAGCCGCACCGCGTAGGCGTCCCAGCCGTTGCCGGTCGTCCAGGCGTACAGGTCGCCGCCCAGCGCCGCTTCGGTGAGCACGAAGCCGCGGCTCTCGCCCGTGCCGGGGTCGATGCGCTCGATACCGCCGTCGAGCACCGCGTACGCGCCGAGCTGTCCGACCAGGAAGTCGCCGGTGATGGGATCGACGAGGATGCCGCTGTTGGGATTCTCGGCCAGCAAGTCGATGCCCTGGATTCCCGGACTCAGGGGATCGACGTCGATCAGCGTGTTGGTGGCCAGGTCGATCACGGCCAGACAGGATCCGCCGGCGGGCTGCCAGGTGGTCCGGTCGATGCGTTGCAGGGTGACAAAGAGCCGCCCGGCGCGGATCGCCATCTTGTGCATCTCCGGGTTGCCGTCGGCGTCGGCCAGTGGCGCGAGATCGATAACGCCGGTGCGTTGGCCCGTCGCCGGATTCACTTCCCACAGCACTGTCGACTCGTAGCGCGTCACGAAAGCGCGTTGCTCGCTCACGAAGCAGATGTGTTGCGGGTTCGAGCCGGCGCCCACGCTGAACTGGCGCACGACGGCAAGCTCATTGCGCGGGTCGATGACGGTGATGTGGTCGGCGCCCCAGCGGCTCACGACGTAGATCTTGCTCTGGTAGAAGACCGCCTCGGTGTCGCCGGCCCAGGCGTGCAGATGGGTCACCGTCTGCCAGGGCGGATAGACGTCGGTCACGGCGTCGCTGCCGGCGCTGTAGTCGTACTCCGAGGTCAGCGTGTAGATGAAGTCGCCGTTGATGAACGGCGGGAGCGTCTCGGGCTCATCCGCCGCCGGATGGGGCGCCAATGGCCACGCCGCCGCCACCAGGCTCAGCAGAAGGACCGAGCCGCGGCGCGGCTGCCGCCGACTGGACTCATGCTTCATGTCAGCTCGCATGGGTGGGTTCCTTTCCATTCGCTGCGGTCGCTGCGGCGACCAACGTCAAGATTACGGCCCCACCTCCAGACCCCCGTACCAGGCGCGCCCCGGGAGCGGGTAGCCACGGATGTCCTCGTGATGCGCATCCAGCAGGTTCTCGACGCGCAGCGCCAGCGCGATCAGACGGGGCCGAACTTCCCAGCGCAGCGCCAGATCGTGGTTCCAGAACTCCGGGCTGCGGAACGCGGGCAGATTCGAGCGACCCCAGTAGACGCCGTCCTGATAGCGCAGGTCGTAGCGCACCAGCCAGGGCCCCTGGGTCCAGGTGAGCTCGAGCGCGGCTTGCCAGGGCGGGTGGTAGGTGAGCTGCTTGCCGTGGTAGATCGGCGATCGGCCCTCGTCGCGCGCATCCTGCCACGTGGCGTGCGCCGCGAGCGATGCGTCGCCGGCCTTCACGCCCGGCAGGCGCACATCGCGCCAGTAGGGCAGATGATCGAGCGCGAGGGCCAGCTCGGCGCCGCGGATTCGGGCCGCGTCGAGATTGGCCGGCTTCGTCTCGCGGTCGGAGATCGTGATGAGCACGATCATCTCTTCGACGCGGCTCTCGTAGTATGAGGCTTCCGCCCGCACCTCCAGCCCGCCGGGCCGCCCAGACCGTCGCCACGCGCAACCCGCGTCCCAGCGCCGGCCGCGCTCGGGGGTGAGCCTGGGATTGCCCTGGATCGTGCCGGCGTACCCGAAGAGCTCGACGAAGCTGGGGAAACGGGCGTAGCGCGCGAAGGTGCCCTTGAGCGTCCAGCCCCGGCCGAGGTCGCCGCGCACGCCGAAACGGGGCCCCTCGTGGCGGGTGGTCTGCTCGGGCTGCGGGGTGAACGGCCGCCAGGGATTGGCCCCCGTGTAGTTGTTGCGCGCCCGTTCCCAGCGGTAGAAGGTCTCGAGGGTAAGGCGCTCGCGCCACGGTTCCCAGCGATCGCCCAGCGACAGCAGACGGCTGCCCCGGTGCCGCTGGTCCTCGCCGGGCCGGCCGGCAGCCGGGAGGTTGCGCAGGCTCTCGTCACCGTGCTCCCAGAGGATCTCGGGCGCGTGCGCTCCGGTCCACTGCGATCCCCACCAGAGCCAACTGGCGCGCGCTCCGAGTCCGGAGCGGTCCTGGCGCTGGTCCACGCGGGTGGCCGTGCCGGTCACGGCCAGCTCCCGGTCGGGATCGCGGTAGCGCCGGTCTTCGCGGGTCAGGTGTCCGGAGATCTCCAGCCGCAGCGGAGACCGACCGCCGGTGTCGACATCGAGACCGCCGCGGTGCAGCGCGCCCTTCGTCGCCAGACGCGTCCGGTGCGTGGGCTGATGGCCCGTGCCGGGGACCCCCTGATCGGAGTCGTAAAAGCGACTGGCGGCGTCCAAGGTCAGGCTGCGGCCCAGCGCCTGGGTGGCGCGCCCGAAGACCTCGTCGCGCCGCACACCGCCGTTGGTCCACCTCCGCCAGCGGTCGTCGCCCGGCTCCTGCTCCGTGCCGTTGTCGTCGCGATAGCGGAAGTCGCCCTCCGTCATGAAGCGTGAGGCCGAGACGAGCCCGCCCGTGCCGCCGCGGGCGAGCGAGGCCGAGGCGGCGAGCGACCGCGTGCCGAAGCTGCCGCCCGAGGCGCGCCCGCCCACGCGGGCGCCGCCGGCCGTGCGCGGGACGAGGCGGATGGCGGCACCCGCGGCCTCGCCGCCCAGCTCGGGCGGCGGCAGGCTGCGATGGACCTCGATCGCCTCGAAGTGGGCGAGGTCCAGCGTGCTCAGATCCACCAGGCCGCGGGAGGCCGTGCGCAGGGGCACCCGATCGAGGAAGACCTCCACGTGGCCGGGGTCGAGACCGCGGATCGAGAGCGTGGCCATCGCCCCCGGGCCCCCGCGGCGCAGCACGCAGGCGCCCACGGTGCGCTCGAGGAGGTCGCCCACGTCCTCGGCCGGGCCACGCTCGGATGCGATCTCGATCAGCGTGGCGAAGCCCGGTCCGCGCCGCAGGCGCTCGAGGCGCGTCGGGCGCGGCGCGCGCACGACCGTCGTATCGACCGCGTCGGTCCACGTGCGTCGGGCGCCCGCGGCGATCGTGTCGGCCCCGGCGGCCGCGAAGGTCGCCGGGGGCCTGACCGGATGGGAATGAATCGCGGACAGCAGCGCCGCCAGCGCGATGATCGAGGAGTGAACCGTCGCGGGCATCTCCGGCCTCGTGGAGACTGCCTGAGGCGGAGGCTCGCCCTGGAGGCGCTCCGCCGCGCGACCGAAGAGCCCCGGGGGCCGTGCTCACCCCCCGGGCGCGCGTGCGCTCGGCGCTCGGGGGTTGCCGGCGATCGCCCTGTCCGTGCCGGGGGCCGGCGCCGCATCGCGGCAACGAAAAACCCGGCACCCCGAGCGGCGGAGGAACCGGGCAACGCGCCAGAAAGCCGGCCTCGGGCTCGTGGGTCGCTACATTCCCTTCCGGCAGGTCTTCTGGCTCTCGGATCCTCCGGCCACCCGCGCCTTCCCACCGTGGGCTCACGGCAGTGGCATCCGGCGGGGGCCGTCCCCGATTACAGCGGCGGGCCCGCAACGGCTTCGCACCGTTTTCCCTTTTCACCGGCACACGGCCGGACCGGAAGGGCCCATGTCGAACAGCCCGCAGCGTAGGCGAACGGCTCGGCGGTGTCAAGGTGGGCTGCGATCGCGGCCCGCGATCCCACCCCGGACTGCGCCCCGCGACAACCTCGAATCGGCAGTCTTTGCCTCGGCCGGCGAGAGTCACTAGACTCCGACCCGGAGTCAACGCACGCGGCCTGCCGCCGCCGGCCAAAGGGGCGCCATGGGCTTGCCGACCGCCCGGATCACGGCCAGATGTCTGCTCATGGCGCTCGCGCTCGTCGCCGGCGCGGGGACGGCGTGTGCGCCGCAGCCCTATTCGAGCGAGACCGCCTGGGAACGCGACACGCGGGTGACGAACGAGCTGCGGGCCGCGGGACGCCACGCCGAGGCGCTCGCCTACGCTCGGCAGGTGCTCGCGCGGGTCGAGCGCGGTCGGCAGGCCTCGGGGTGGTTGCGCGACGACGCTCGCCGGCGGGTCGCGAGCCTCGAGGGAATCTTGGCGCTCGAGCCCGAGGCGCTCGCGCAGCTCGCCCGCGCCGATCGGCTGAGACTGAGCGCGGCCGCCGCCGCCGATTCCGGTCTGGCGCTGCGCTGCGTCGAGCTGGCGCGCGAAGAGCTCGCCATCCGAGAGCAAGTCCTCGGATCGGGGCACTTCGAGACCGGCGCAGCGGCGAGCCGGGCGGGCGGCTGGCTGCGCGACGCCGGCGACTACCTCGGCGCGCAACGCCACCTCGCCCGCGCGGATTCGATCCTGCGGATCACCGTGGGCACGGACCATCCCCAGTACGCGGACAACCTCATGGGCCTCGCGGGACTGCGCCGCCTCCAGCGCGAGCCCGAGGCGGCGCTGGAGCTCACCCAGCCGGCCCTCGCGATCTACGCCCGCACCCTCGGCCCGCGCACGCTCACCTATGCCACCGCGCTCCTGCAGCATGCCGGGGCGCTGCGCGAGACGACCCGGCGGCTCGCGGCCGGGCCTCTGTACGATCAGGCGGTCGCGATCATCGAGCGCAGCGTGGGCGATCGCGCGCCCCAGTACGCCGCCGCCCTGCACGCCATGGGCAACTATCGGATGCGTCTGATGGACTTCGCCGGCGCGGAGGAGCTTCTGCGCCGGGCGGTGGCCATGCGCCGCGCGCTGCTGGCCCCCGAGCACGCGCTCGTCGCCTGGTCGCTCCACGATCTGGGCATGGCGCTGCTCTCCCAGCAGAAGCTCGAGGAGGCGAGCGCGTGCTTCCGCGCCTCGCTGCGGATCCGCAAGGCTGTCTACGGTCCGGAGCACCCGCTTCTGATCGAGGATCTGAGGCACCTGCCCCGCCTGGCCATGACGCTGGGCCGCGACGCGGAGGCCGACACCCTCATCAGCGAGGCCATACGCGCTTACGAGATCGTGCGCCGCTCGGCCGGCACGGGGCTGAGACAGGACCTGTTCTTTGCGCCGCCTTACGATCAGCTCGCCGTCTTGCGGCTTGTGCAGGGTCGGGAAGAAGAGGCCTGGGTGCCGGCGGAGCTCGCGCAGAGTCGCGGCCTCTCGAGCCTGCTGCTGGCCGGCGAGCGCCCGGATCTCTCGGAGGGTCCCCCCGCCTGGGGCGCGGACGGCGAGCCCGGCGGCCAACGCCCGGCGGGATGGGAGGATCTGCTCCTGCCCGGACCCCGGCCCATCACGGTGCGGGCCGTGCAGGGAGGGGCATTCGATCCGCGCCGCGTGCAGTCGAGGCTGCATGAGAAATCCGCGCTCGTGGGCTGGATCACCGCGCCCCTGGCGGATGAGCGCGTGGTGCTGGCGTACGCCTACGTCGTGCGCCCGCGGGGGCCGGTGCGCTGGGTGCGGTTGCCCGAACCGCCGAGCGGCCCGAACCCCTTCACGCTGGCCGCGCAGGTTGCGGAGCGCCTGCAGGCCGCCGCGGCCTGGCCGGCCCGCGTGCCCGCCGACGATCGGCTGTCGGCCGAGCTGCACCACCTGTGGGCCTGTTGCTTCCAGCCCCTGGAACCCTATCTGCGAGACGCGCGCGAGCTGGTCGTGATCCCCAACTACCTCTTCATGGGATTGCCGGTCGAGGCGCTGATCGACTCCGCGGGCAGCCCCATCGGGGACCGCTGGAGCATCTCGTACGTCCCGTCGGCGACCGCCTTCACGTGGCTGCGCCCGTCGCGCCGCGACCGGAGTGCGTCGAGCGCCGGGCCGGCTCTGCTCGTCGGAGATCCGGTGGCGGCGCCGCAGATCGGCGGGGCGGCCCGCCACGCCTCATTGCCCGGCGCGCGCGAGGGGCTCGAGACGATCGCGGCCCTGCTTCCCGGGGCGATCAGGCTGGTCGGGCCTGCGGCGCGGGAGGAGAGCCTGCATGCCCTTGCGGCGGCCGGCGACCTCGCGCGCTGTCCGGTCCTCGTCTTCTTCACGCACGCGCACGCCGATCGGGAGTTCATCGAGCGTTCGGCGCTGGTCCTGTCGTCCGGGTCGGCGGGGACGTCCGGCTCCGCGGAGATGCCCGAGCAGGATCCCGGCCGAACGCGCGCGCCGGACCAGGGGCCCACGACGCCGGCCGCCCCGGCGTCGTGGGCGGACGGCCTGCTCACCGCCGGCGAGATCTCAGCCAACTACCGGCTCAACGCCGAGCTGGTCTGGCTGGCGGGCTGCGGCACAGGGGTTGGACCCCAGTGCTCGCACGAGAGCCACCTGGGTCTGGCGAGCGCGTTTCTCCTGGCCGGGGCGCGCAGCCTGATCGTCAGTCTCTGGCCGGTGGATGAAGAGGCGGCGGGCCTGTTGGCGACGCGCTACTTCCAGAACCTGACGGCCGGGCGCGCCGCCGGCGATCCTCGGGTGGGAGCTTCCGCGACCACGAAAGCCGAGGCGCTGAGCGAAGCCAGGCGCTGGCTGCGCGCACGGGTCAATGCGCGCGGGGAGCGCATCTACGAGCACCCGATCTACTGGGCCGGGTTCATCCTCATCGGCGACCCGGGCTAGGCGCCCGTCGCGCGTCGTCCCGGGCTGGCACGCCGGATGCCAGGCGCCCGTCGCGCGTCGCCCCGGGCTGGCACGCCGGATGCCAGCCGCCCGTTGCCCGCGTGGCGGCGGGCCGTTAGCATCACGAGGGAGGCCCGGCGGGGTCCGCTCGCCGTCGCAGCCGAACGGGGAGGCTCTGCCCGTCCATGACCACCGGCGAAGGTCCGTCTCGCTCGCGGGGTCGCTCGAGCTCGGACCCAGTGTCCGGCGCCCAGTGGCCCGCCCATCTGCAGAGGCTGCTGTCCGACCTGCGCACGGCGCCTGGGCCGGAGGCGCGCAGCGCGGCCATGGGCGAGGCGTGGATTCTCCTCAACACCTTGATAGGATTTCGATTACGGATCCAGGTCGCCCGGATCGGGGCGGTGGCTCGGGAGGATCTGGAGGATATCGCCGCCCAGAAGTCGTTAGATTTGCTGCGCCGGGCCGAATCCGGAGAGTGGGACCTGGGGAGCCGGGAACCCTCCGAGCTGGCGGCGTTCCTGATGACCGTGGCGCGCAATGGCCTGGTGGACTTCCTGCGCCGATCTGGGCGACTGGATGTCCTGACCGGCCCCGACGGTGAGGGTGAGGATCCAGGGGGGCGCGCGCGGGCGCCTCTCCGCGAGTCGGGCGAGTGGGCCGATGCCGACGCCGAACGCCGCGAGTTTGCATCTGCCCTGCGGGCGTGCGCCGAGACGCTCGCGGTGCGCACGCGGGTGATCTGGTTCCTGCGGGTCTTCTGCGATCTCTCCACCCGGGAGATCGCCACACATCCGAATGTGCGACTCAATCCGGGCCACGTGGATGTGCTCCTGCACCGCGCGCGGCGGGCCATCACGGCGTGCATGCGGCGCCGCGGCCACGAGTCACATGACGTGCCGCCCGGAACATTCGCGGAGCTGTGGCGCATGTTTCGCGCCGATGAGGTGTGGCGACGATGAGCGAGTTCGACCGGAACCTGCCCGGCGGCGATCGAGACGGCAATCCGCCCCCTGCGCACCTGGACGCCGATGCCTGCGTGGATCTGCTCCACGGGCTGCTGGATCCTGCCAGCGAACGCGAGGTCCTCGCTCACCTCGTGGCCTGCCCGCCCTGCGAGTCACTGTTGCAGGCCTGTGTCGCCAGCCGCGAGCGGCTGCGCGCCACCCGCTCCCTCAGAAGGCTTCCCGGCGGCGAGATCGCCAGCGAGTCCCCGGCGGTTTCCGCGGGGGCGGACCCATCGGGCGAGCGCAGCGTGCCTGCGAGGTCCCTGGGTCAGGTGCTGGCCGAAGTGGCCCGGCGCCCCCGACGTTCATGGCGCGTGGCGGCCGGCGCCTTGGTCACGGCCTCGCTGCTCTTGGTGGTCTACCTGCTGCGGTCCGGTCCCGCGCAGGAGCCGTTCCCGGTTGCGCCGCTGCCGGTGGTCTTCGATGCGCCGGTGTTGCTGGGCGATGGCACCGCGGCCGGGACCGAGCTTCTGCGCGACGGTCTGGCCGCCTACGCCGCGGGGGATTTCCAGCGGGCCAGCCGAACCTTGGGGCAAGAGGCGGGCTCCGGCCCGATCGAGACCTATCGCCTGGTCTACCTGGGCAGCGCCCTCGCCATGAGCGGGCGCTATGGCGAGGCGGTCTCCGTGCTCAGGTCCCTCCCGCGCCGCGCGGTTCCCGGTCACTGGGGCTCGCACGCCGCCTGGACGCTTCACGAGGCGCTCGTGCGCTCCGGTAGCGAGCAGAGCGCGGACTCCCTGCTCCGCGTGATGGCGGGCGAGCTGGGGCCCGACGGCGATCGCGCCCGGGCCCTGCTGGGCCCCCGGGGCCCTTCTAGCGGCGCACCCAGGCGGAAGTGACCGTGGCGCCCGCGCCGAATCCCGTGACGAACAGGATCAGGATCTGCGGCAGCCCGGCCTGCTGGCCCACCATCGTGATGGCGGCCACCAGGGCGGCGAAGGCGCAGAGCGCCGCGCCGACGAGGGAGATGCGCTGTCTGCGTGTCATGAGACCTCCGACTAGAGCCGAGTAGGGGCGTACATGCCCAGGACCCGCCCGCGCAGCGCCAGCGCGCCTGGATCCAGGGTCACCCTGCTGGCGCGGGCGCGCGCGATGGCCGCATCCAGCTCCGCCAGCATCGCATCGCGTTGCGCGGGGAGGACCCCGTTCACGCCGCTGTAGACCTGCCGGCGATCGCACCAGACCAGGTTCGAGAAGTGGTCGCTGCAGACAGCGAGCTCCCGGGCGGGCGCGTCCGGGGCCGCCGGCTGCAAGGCCGCGAGCAACCGCCGCACCTCGCTCAGCCGCGTGAGCGGCGAGGCCGGTCGGAACGAGCCGGCCTCGCACGCCGCGCGCAGCGGCGTTCCCGGCAGCAGCACCAGGCTGCGCAGGCGCAGGAAGTGCGGCCAGATCGCGCCGGTGACGCGCGCCGACTCGCGCGCATGCTCTTCCCAGTCGTCTTCGCCGCCCAGCCCGCAGAGGATGTAGAGGCTGAGCTCGAATCCCGCGGCCAGGGCCGCGCGCCCGCCCTCGATCGCCAGCTCGGGGCGCAGGGCCTTGCGGACACGCTTGAGCACCCGGAACGATCCCGATTCGAGCCCCGCGTGGATCCGATCCAGGCCGGCCTGTCGCAGCCGGCTGAGGCCGGCGAACCCCAGGCGGCGCAGCGTCGTCAGACGCGCGTAGGATGTGACGCGCTCGGCCTCCGGGAAGACGCGCCGGACCTCGGCGACGATCTCGGCCAACCGGGGGTGCTCGAGGCTGTCGGAGTCGGCCAGGAAGATCGAGCGGGCGCTCGGGTGCAGCTCGCGCAGGCGGGCGAGGTCGCGGGCGACCTCGCCCGCGTCGCGCAGCTCGAAGTCGAGGTCCTTGTACATGTCGCAGAAGGCGCACCGGTTCCACGCGCACCCGCGCGTGACACGCACCAGCACCGACTCGGCCTCGCTGGGCGGGCGGTAGGGCGGCTGTTCGGGCACTGGAAAGATCACCAGCGTGACCCTTTCCGCGGCCGGCGCGCGATCAGTCCTCCGGCGCGCCGGTCTCGACTCGCACCGTGGTGGCCAGGCCGCCGCGCGTGCGGAACTCGGCCTCCACGAGCAGCCAGCGCGGGTGCAGCAGCCGGATGAGGTCGTCGGCGATCCGATTCGTGACCGCCTCGTGAAAAGCGCCCGTGTTCCGGAAGGACCAGAGGTAGTTGCGCAGCGATTTGAGCTCCACGCACAGCGCACCGGGGACGTAGGAGATGCGCAGCGCGGCGAAGTCCGGCTGCCCGGTCATGGGGCAGATGCAGGTGAATTCGGGGTAGGCGATCTCGATCTCGTAGTCGCGCCCCCGCTTGGGATTGGCGAACGTCTCCATCCGGCGCGAAGGCCGCGTCGAGACGCGCTTGGCGATGCGCTTCATCGTCGGCCGCTCGATCTGCTTCGCCACGAGTTCCTCCTGCCGCGCCGCCGGGCGCGCTACGGGGTTGCCGGCGGTCTGCCCTGCCGCGCCGCCGGGCGCGCTACGGGCTTGCCAGACGCTGAGCCCAGCCGCGGAAGAGATCCGCCTCCAGACCCGAGCTCGCGCAGAGCAGATCCCCGCCGCGCTCGAGCAGCAAGCCGCTGCGGCCGTCCGCCGCCGTCCAGATCCAACCGGGCTCTTCCGCCAGTTGCTCGGCGGCCTCTCGCGCCGCCACCGCCCGGCGGGCCGCCTCGAGCAGCGGCGCCGCCTCGCCCGGCGCGGCCAGCAGCGCCAGGATCGTCTGGGGCACGAGGCGGCCGGCGTCGTCGGTCTGCGGATGGTAACCGGCGACGACCCACCAGGGTCCCGACCCGTCGCGACCCGCGGCGGATTCGCCCGCGCCGGCCGCAAGGCCCGCGCGCACCGCCTCGGCCTCGCGCGCGGCCAGGATCGCTTCGATGGCCGCCTGGAAGGAGCCGCTCGCGGCGGCGCCCAAGGCCGCTCGCAGGCTGATCGGGCCCCGCGCCAGCGCGGTCGCGCCCGGCAGCCGCCCGTGACCCGGCAGGCGCGTGAACGGATCGCCGGCCTCCGGATCGGTTCGCGTGAGCGCGGGGTCGATGCGCGCCGCGGCGAGCCGCAGGAGCAGCGCCATTTCCGCCTCGGTCTGCTCCGAAGTCTCGTAAGCCGAGATATCGAAGAAGTAGGGTCCCAGGGCGGCCATGCCCTGATAGGCCGTGAACGTGCTGTGGGCGATGCCGCCGATGGGCGGCGCCGCCGGCGGCCGGCGCGTGCTGAAGATGCCCCAGGCCGCCAGGGGCGAGTCCATGCGATAGACGTCGAAGATGTAGGTGCGGCTGTTCAACGTGAGCTCGTGGCTGGCGACCTCCACGAACCCGTACTCGATGTACTGAGGCGCTCCGCCGTCGATGTAGTCGAAGAGGTAGTCGCCCGGATAGACGTTGGGGGGGAGCGCCTGCTGGACGCCTTCGCCCGCCGGCACAATCTCCTCCGCGGCGCGCGCGAGGGCGCCCGCCGCGCCCGGTCCCTGGGGCGCCGTCGGGTCCTGCGCCGCGGTGTGCGGGCTGCCGGCGGCCAGGAGCGCCAGCAGCGCGCCGAGGGCGCCGGCGGAGGCGACGCCGTACCCCCGGCCGCCCGCGATTCGCCGCCACCGTGTCGATTCGTGCATGATTCGCCGCTCCGCGCTCGATCCCACCTGCGACCCGCCGTCCGGGCCGCCGGGCCCGCCGCCCGCGCCGCCAGGCCCAGCGTCCGGGGCGCCGGGCCCGCCGCCCGCGCGGCGGTCCGGGCCGCCGGGCCCGCCGCCCGCGCGGCG
>CAZRWW010000078.1:0-25233 GCA_964603725.1 uncultured bacterium | reverse complement strand
AGTTGCGGTAGTTGGTCAGGTAGGTCTGGCCCATCGCGATCCAGCCGTTGCTGCAGATCGTGGCGCGGGTGTGGATCTCCCCGTAGTAGGTGAAGGGGAAGGGCAGGTCGATCGTTCGCGACTCGTCCTCGCCCTCGCCGTTGTCGCTCATGCCCAGAGACACGCCGGGACCGCCGTGGCTCGGCTACAGATCGATCCAGGCGTAGGTCGGCGCCTGTGTGTACGTGACGTCGGTGTTGTCGAAGGCGTAGTACCCGTAGCCGTCGGGACCGGTGGGATCGGTCGTGGCCGCCTGGCCAACCGGCAGGATCCAGTCCACCGTGTCGGCGGCGCCGCCGGAGAAGTCGAGGACGATCCGCATCGGGATCAGGCTGCCCGGGAAGCAGGCGCCCGAGACGGAGATGCGGTAGCGGTCGAAGCTGTTCTCGCCGCCGCCGCCCGGCGTGATCAGGCCGTAGGAGCCGAGCGACTTGGTCACCGTGACGTTCGGGCTGCCCGAGCTGAGCGAGCCCGCCACGCCGGTGCCGCTGGCGGAGCCGGCGTTCATCAAGCGAACGCTGATCTCGCCCGACTCCCCGGGATCGACGCGATCGCCGCCGAACCCGTAGTGATGAAACTCCTGGTAGGTGAACGCGGCGCTGACGACGACCACTTCGATCAGAGATCGCCAGGTCTCGCTGCCGTCGGTGAGATCCAGGCCCAGGACGATCACGTGACCGTCCGGAGCGCCGCCCGCGATCTGGATATCGAAGTCGTCCGTGCACCAGGCCTGACCACCGGCCGCGATGGTCCCGAAGTCCTCACCCGCGTCCAGCACCGTGACGTAGGGGTCGGTCGTCGTCACCGTGCCGGTCACGCCGGTGACCGGCTGGTCGCCATGGTTGCACGCCTGGACCGGGATCTCGATTCGCTCGGTCGGATTGGGCAGGCCATCGCCGTTGCCGGAGCTGCTGCCGTCGCGATCGTCGTCGAGCGTGTGCGCGCTGTAGCCCACGAAGGGAACGCCCTCGGCGACCGTGATGTCCGCCAGATAGGGATGGTGGTCGTGCTTCGTGACCGTGATCGCGAGCGCGCCCGCCGTGAGCGGATCGAGCACGAGCTCGACCGTTCCGGAAGCGTCGGTCAGGCCGCCCACCTGCGTCTCGCCGGCCTTCAACAGGCAGACGTAGGCGCCCGCGCAGGGCTGCCCCGCCCGCGTGACGGCGACGGTCACCGCGTTGGCGCCGACGGGCAGGAGGCTCGGATGGGTCACCGCGATCTCCCGCGGAACGCCGGTCCAGAGCTCGCCGGCCGGGTCGCCCATCAGGTTGTTCCAGCAGGTGAACATGCCCGCGTACTGGATGGCCGGCACGCCGTAGTTGACGTACATCTCGTACTTGCCGCGGGTGAGGCCCTCGCCGAAGTGGAAGCCGTCCTCCCAGAAGAAGGCGCGCCAGATGCCGTAGGTGAAGCAGTTGTTGAAGCGCGTGTGGGTGCCGGTCGTCGCGGTGCCGATCGCGGCGATGCCCCCGGTCGGGATCGGCGGCGTGGTCGTCGAGCCGGCTCGAATCCAGGCCTCCGACCGCGCCGTGCCGGCCGCGAAAGTGCCGGTGTCGCACGTCAGGTTGACCGCGAACGGCATCTTGCGGCCGTTCTGCAGCCCCGTGATGCTGCCCGCGGTGAAGCCGCTCATGCCGTAGTAGCCACGGTAGCTGAAGACCGTGTCGCCGCGGTTGAGCTTGGTGGTCATCTGCGTGGCGAACGCGCCGCCGAAGATCGTGTCGACCTCCGTGTAACCCCGTTCGAGCAGCCGGCTCTTCAGCCACTGCCCGATCTGGATGCAGGTGTATCCCGACGTGCTCGCGTCGCCGACGATGCAGGCGCGCGAGTACCAGTCGGTTTCCGCCAGGTAGGGCGTGCTCTCGTAGCTCACCATCTTCTCGACGTAGAGCCGCAGGCGGGGGACGCTGTCGACGGAGATGCGGCCAATGTGCGCATCGGCGAGAAGATCGCTGCCCTCGAGCTGGACGTAGGGGTGGTCCGTCTCGCCGTGAAAGGCGCTGTAGGTCTCGTACCAGCAGGGGAGCCCGACGCCGCCGCTGGCATCCCCCACCAGCGTGATGTACTCGGGCGGACTCTCCCAGGTGTCGTAGGCGTTCTGGATCCAGGCCTTGATCGCCTCCAGCGTGGTTCCCGTCTGGGCGGTCGTCGCCAGGGTGACCTGGAATCCCTTGCGCTGCCGCCACGCCACCAACGGCGCCAGCGCGTCGACCACGTCCTGGTTGTTGGGGCAGATGATGACATTCACGCCCAGGGAGCTCGTGGAAGACGTGCGGGGAGGCTCGTAATTGAGCACGAGGTGGCGGAACATCCGATCGAACGACGGCGGCACGGCGCGGGCAGGGCCGGCCGGCACATTGCGCAGATCGGCGCCGTCGAACGACACCCGCGCCCGGATGCGAGTGGCGACCTCGACGGTCCGGCGGGCGGCGTCGTAGCGCACGGGCATGAACGTCAAGGGCACCAGGCGCACGCCGCGGGCCAGGGCGGGCGCGCCGGCGAGGGCGGCGGGCTCGGACGGATATCCGGGGCGTGTATAGGTCATGAGATCGTAGGCGAAGTCGGAGCCGTCGGGGCCCTGCATGGGGAAGACCAGCAGATCGGGCAGCTCGACCCGGTCGATTTCGAGCAACTCGACGTGCACGCCCGCCTGGTCCGGGATCTGCACGTAGCGCGAGAAGGTCGGCAGCATCGGCTCGCCGGTGCGGCCCGCGAAGCCCCCGCCCGGGATGGAAAGCAGGTCGAAGACCGACCCGGCGGCCGCGATCGGCACGCGGTCGATGGCCGGCAGCTCGAACTCCACCAGCAGGCCGTTCTCGTCGGCCGCCAGCACGCGGGCGGCCGGGGCCGCGCCGGGATCGCCGCCCGCCGGAAGCAGGGCCAGACGCTCGGCGGACGAATCCAGAGGGCCCGCGGCGGCCCCCGCCGGGGTCAGGGCGCACAGGGCGATCGCCAGGGCGGTCATGAGAGTGGCGGTCAGGCGGGCGGAGCCGAGGCCCGGCGCGGGATGCTGCTGCATGTACTTCTCCTCGAAAGCGTTGCCCGATCCCACCCTGCGGCTGGATCGCGGCCGGGTGGCGAAGCGCTTCAGGCATATCTCGAAGAATTATAGCCCCTTTCGGGCGGATTCCCAAATGCGCCGCGGTCGTCGCGAACCCGGCCGGGCCCTCTCCGGGCCCTCTCCGGGCCCTCTCCGGGCCCTCGCCGGCGCGCTCGCCGGCGCGCTCGCCGGCCCAGATTGACACGGCCCGTATCTCCTATCATCATGCCCAGTTGCCCCCAGGCAGAGATGGTCCCACGCCGCGGCCGGCCGGTCTCGGTTCGCCGGCGCCGGCCGGGATCGCACGACTCGAGGAGGCGCAATGGGCAAGAGCTTTAGTGAGAAGGCGCTCGGCCGGAATGTCGGGCGCGACGTCGTCGCGGGCGAGATCGTCCAGGCCCGGCCGGATGCCTGCATGTCGCACGACAACTCGGCCGCCATCTCCGCTACGTTCCGCAAGCTCGGTGTCACCAAGGTAGCCGACCCGCGGCAGCTCGTGATCGTCCTCGACCACTGCGTGCCGGCCGCCGATGCGAAGCACGCCGCCAACCACAAGACCGTGCGGGCGTTCGTGGCCGCGCAGCAGATCCCCCACTTCTACGACATCAACGTGGGCATCTGCCATCAGGTGCTGCCGGAGAAGGGCCACGTGGTGCCCGGCTCGCTGGTGGTGGGCAGCGACAGCCATACCTGCACTTACGGCGCGTTCGGCGCGTTCGCCACGGGCATCGGGCGCAGCGAGGCGGCCGTCATTTGGGCCACCGGGGAGATCTGGTTGAAGGTGCCCGAGACGATGCGAGTCGAGGTCGTCGGTCAGCTCGGAGAGTGGGTGACCTCCAAGGACGTCGCCCTGAAACTCATCGGCGACCACGGCGCGGACGGCGGCTTGTACAAGGCGATCGAGTTCGCCGGACCCGTCGTCGACGCCATGTCGATCTCCTCGCGCATGGTGCTGTGCAACCTGATGGTCGAATTCGGCGCCAAGAACGGATACACGCCGGCCGACGACAAGGTGCGAACCTGGCTCGAACCGCGTGTGTCACGGGAGCGTTGGCAGGCGGCGGAGTTCCTGTTCAGCGATCCGGACGCCAAGTACGCTCAGCGCATCACGCTGGACATGACCGGCGTCGGACCCGTCGTCGCGTGCCCGCACAACGTCGACAACGTCAAGCCGGTCGAAGCGGTGGCCGGCAAGCCGGTGCACCAGGTCTTCCTCGGAACCTGCACCAATGGGCGTGTCGAGGACTTCGAGCTGGCGCTCAAGATCCTGAAGGGCCGCCGGGTGGCGCAGGGCACGCGCCTGCTCATCGGGCCGGCCTCCTACGAGGTCTTCCGCGAGATGGCCGCGCGGGGCCTGGTGAACGACTTGCTGGGGGCGGGCGCCGTCATCCTGAATCCCGGCTGCGGTCCTTGCCTGGGCGCCCACGAGGGCATCCTGGCCGACGGCGAAGTCTGCCTGTCCACGCTGAATCGCAACTTCAAGGGACGCATGGGCAACCCGAACGCCGAGATCTATCTGTCATCGCCGGCCGTGGCCGCCGCCACGGCGCTGCGGGGCGTGATCACCGATCCGCGGACGCTTTGATCTCAGAAAGGCGGGCGCAGCGCCGCCGGATGCCGGCGGGAGCGCGGCGCCCAACGAGGAGGAGCAGTCATGGCTGAGCCGAGGGTGATCCAGGGCAGGGTCTGGAAGTATGGCGACAACGTCAACACCGACGTGATCTTCCCGGGCAAGTACACCTACACGGTGACCGACCCGCAGGAGATGGCGGCGCACGCGCTCGAGGACCTCGATCCGGAGTTCGCGAAGAAGGTCCAGCCGGGAGACGTCATCGTGGCAGGCAGCAACTTCGGCTGCGGCAGCTCGCGTGAGCAGGCCGCGTTCTGCCTGACCGCGAACAAGGTAGGCGCGGTCGTGGCGGGGAGCTTCTCACGCATCTTCTTCCGCAACGCCATCAATGCCGGTTTGCCGACGATCGAGCTGCCGGACGTCATCGGCAAGATCGAGCCCGGCGAGCAAGTGACGATCGACCTGAGCGCGGGCACGTTCCGGTGCCGGGCGGGTGAGTACCGCTTCCCCGCGCTGCCGGCCGAGGTGATCGGCATTGTCGAGGCGGGCGGGCTGGTGCCCTACACGCGCCAGCGGCTGGGGACCGAGGATCTCTTCCCGCCGGAGCCGCCGAAGCCGGTGGCCGCGCCGAAGCTGGCCGTCGCAGCAGCGGCCGAGCCGCAGGCGGCAACGATGCCAATTCCCAAGCCCAAGGCGAAGCCCAAGCCCAAGCCCAAGGCGAAGCCCAAGCCCAAGCCCAAGCCCAAGCCCAAGGCCAAGCCCAAGCCCAAGCCCAAGGCCAAGCCCAAGCCCAAGCCCAAGGCGAAGGCCAAGCCCAAGCCCAAGGCGAAGGCCAAGCCCAAGCCCAAGCCCAAGCCCAAGGCGAAGGCCAAGCCCAAGGCCAAGCCCAAGGCCAGGCCCAAGCCCAAGCCCAAGCCCAAGCCCAAGGCCAAGCGCTAAGGCCAGGCCTGCCGCCGAGGGATAGCGCCACCAGGAGAACTGCTTGCTCACGTGCCCGTCCGGGGGCCCGGGGGCGGCTCCGGTGCGCCAGGGGGGGGCGCCCGCGATCGATGCGCGCCCCCCTTGCCGGCGAGCAGCGGTGAACTCCGCCGCGCCCCCCCTTGCCGGCGAGCAGCGGCGAACTCCGCCGCGCCCCCCCTTGCCGGCGAGCAGCGGCGAACTCCGCCGCGACCCCCCTCGCTGGCGAGCATCAGCGGACGCCGGCGCGCGTCATCGCACCACGAGCAGCACCACCGGCAGCAGCCCCAGCGCTACCAGCGTGGTCAGGACCACCGTCGATGCGACCGCCTCCGCGTCCCGCCCCGCGCGCTGCGTGAGCAGCACGTTGATCATGGCCGACGGCAGCAGCGTGTACAACACGAGCACCGTGCGCAAGAGCCCCTGGGGGGCGAGCGCAACCAGGATGATGGCCAGCGCGGCCGCACCGCTGACGTAGCGCAGGATCGTGCCCGCCACGGCGGCCCGCAGGGAGCGCAGCCTGGCGCCGGCCAGCGCGTGACCGAAGAGGATGAGCATGAGCGGCACCGCGGCGGTCCCGGCCAGGCGTGGAATGCGCATGACCAGGTCGGGAGGTTGAACGCGCAGCAGGCGCAGCGCGACGGCCAGCAGGGTCACCCACAGCGCCGGCTGGCGCAGGGCGTCGCCGAATCGTCCGCCGCCGTGCAAGAGCGCGATTCCGACCGAGAACAGGAGCACGTTGACGGTCGTGTTGATCAAGAGCCCGCGCGTAAGTCCCTCGACGCCAAAGTTGGCGAGCAGCAGCGGGTAGAAGATATTGGCCGAGTTGAGGAACGCGACCGGGAGCAAGAGCTCGCGCCGCCACTGCCAGCCGAGGAGCCGCAAGCCGGCCCAACCGATGAGCAGGCCGATCCCGATCTGGATGACCGTGGCCGCTCCGATCAGCGGCAGCTCGTCCATGGAGATGCGCGAGTCGAGAATCGCCGTGAAGGTCAGGCAGGGCACCAGCAGATCCATGCCGATGCGGGTCGCCGGGCCGGCGTCGAAGCGCACGCGGCGGGCGTAGAGGTAGGCGAGCGCCACCAGGCCGAAGACTTCGAAGACCGAGGTGAGGACGGTCCGCAGGTTCTCATCCATGACTCAGCGCTGCTCCGCCTCCCCGGTCATGGGCACGAAGCGCACCGGGATGATCTCGCGCTGGCGGACGGCGCCGAGCGAGTCCTTCTCGACCACGACCAGTTCCTGGAAGAGGCTCCCGACGGGCAACACCAGGCGCCCGCCCGGGGCGAGTTGCTCGATGAGCGGTTGGGGCACGTGGTCGGGGGCCGCCGCGAGGATGATCAGATCGAACGGGGCGTGTTCCGACCAGCCCCGATAGCCGTCGCCGCAGCGCACTTCGACGTTGGCGCACCCCAGGCGGGTCAGGCGCTCGCGGGCTTCATCGGCGAGCGGGCAGAGGATCTCGATGCTGTAGACCTGCCCCGTCAACTCGGCCAGCACCGCGGCCTGATAGCCGGAGCCGGTGCCGATGTCGAGCGCCCGCGCGCCGGTCCGCGGGCGCGCGAGCTGGGTCATCAACGCCACGATGTAGGGCTGAGAGATGGTCTGGCCATGACCGATGGGCAGCGGCCCGTCGCTGTAGGCGTAGTCGCGCAGCCCCTCCGGGACGAACTCGTGGCGCGGCACGCGCCCCATGGCGGCGAGGACCCGCGGATCGATGATGTCGCGCGCGCGAAGCTGCTCGGCTACCATGCGGGCGCGGGCGACCGCGTGGGGATCGGACGGCTGATCCGCCGCGGGTGCCTTGCCGGGCGGCTGGCCGTCGCGCGAGGACTGGGACGGGCAGGCCCCGCCCGCCAGCAGGCAGAGCACGAGCAGCAGCCCGCCGGCCGGGATGAGCCCGCCCGGGCCCAGCGGCCCGCGGCGTCCGCGGCGTCCGCGGCGGACCGCGGGCCGGATATTCGCTCGCGGGCCACCGGCGGGAATCGCCGGACGACGGCGATCGGGGACCTCGCCGCGGTCGGACGGGGTTCGAGCTTCCGGGCCCCGGACGGGGGGCTCGACTCGGCGGGCGGACATGGCGGCCTCCTTCTGCGCGGCCTCCTGCTGCGACCACGACGATTCTAGGTCGCGCGCGGAGACGTCCACAACGAGGTTCGCGCCCGCGCGCAGGGGCGTCCGGAAAGGCGCCCGGGGCGCCCGGTCACGGGGAGAACGAAGTGCGCACCATCATGGTTGTCCTAATGGCGGCGGGTCTGAGCATGACGGGCGGGGGCGCGCCGGCGGGTGCGCTCACCCGCGTGGTCGCTCCGGACGGGGGCGGCGAGTATCCGACGATCCAGGCGGCGATCGACGCCAGCGATTCGCTCGACGTGGTCGAGCTCCTGGACGGCGTCTTTGCCGGACCGGGCAATCGCAATCTCGACTTCGGCGGCCGGACCATCACCGTGCGGTCCCGCAGCGACAACCCGCGGGCCTGCGTGATCGACTGCGAGGGCGATGGCGCGGCCGTCGGCGAGGCTCGCCGCGGGTTCCTGTTCCAGTCCGGCGAGGGTCCGGCGGCGGTGGTCCGCGGGGTGACCATCACCCGGGGCATATCGGGCGGCGACTGACCGCTCTGCCATGGCGGTGGGGTCCACTGCCAGGAGAACTCGAGCCCGACGATCGAAAACTGCATCCTGGCCGGCAATCGTTCCCGCGGGCACGGAGCCGCGGTCTACTGCGCCTCGTCGTCGCCGGCGCTGCGCGACTGCGTTTTCGAGGACAACGAGGCGATGGCCAGCGGCGAGTCCAGTGGGGCGGCGCTCTCGATCTGGGGCCTGTCGTCGCCCGAGATCACCCGCTGCACCTTCGTGCGCAATCGCGCGCGACGAGGGGGCGGCGCCATCGGCTTCTACGGGGCCACGCGCTCGGTCGTGAGCGACTGCGTCTTCCAGAGCAATGAGGCGCTGAGGGTCGGCGGGGGTGACATCGAGTGCACCGGAAGCGCTCGGCCGCAGATCGTGCAGTGCACCTTCTACGGCGGCAAGGCGCCGGCCGGCGGCGCCATCTCGATCAAGAACAGCGCCCGGCCGACGCTCGAGAAGTGCATCATCGCCTTCTGTGCCCAGGGCGAAGCGATCGAATGCCAGGACGCATCCGCGGCGGAGCTGCGCTGCTGCAGCCTGTACGGCAACGCCGGCGGCGATTGGGTCGGCTGTATCGAGGCGCAGCTGGGCATCGCCGGCAATTGCAGCGTGGACCCCAAGTTCGCCGACCCCGAGCGGGGCGACACATCTCTCAAGCGGCGCTCGCGCCTGCGCGATCTCAAGGGCTGCGGCCTGCTCGGCGCTCGGCCGCCGGCGGCACGCTAGCGCGAGCCGCGCTTCACCCCGGCAAAGACATGGTGCAGAATCCCCGGCGGCTCGATAGAGTCATCCTGATCCACAAAGGAGACCCGGATGGACATGCCTTGCGACAGCCCGCCTGACGAGACTGCTCCCCCCGGCCGCGTCGCGCGCGGCCGCATTCTGCGCGGCCGCGGGGGCCGCCGCCCGGCGCCGTGGCTGTCCGCCGCTCGGCCCGCCGCCCGGGCGCTGACGCTCGCGCTGGCTCTCGCCCTGCCGGCGTCGCTCGGCTGCGGCGCTCCGGCCCGCCAGCACGGGGCGGCTGCTCGCGCCGGGGGCGCGGCGTCGCCGGAGTGGCGCCTGCTCACCGAAGAAGAGCGCCGGCACAATGAGGAATCCTTCGACTACATCTGGACGACGGTCCGCGACAAGCACTGGGACCCGACCCTGGGCGGGCTCGACTGGCAGGCGGTCAACGACGAGCTGCGACCGCGCGCGGCGAGCGCGCAGTCGATGGCCGAGGCCCGCGCCGTCATGGGTGAGATGCTCGCGCGGCTGGGGCAATCGCATTTCGGGATCTTCCCCGCGCACCTCTACGAGGATGTGGGCGGGCAGGATGATCCCGAAGCGCGCCTCGGCTCGACCGGCCTGCACGTGCGCGTGGTCGCGGAGCGCGCGCTCGTGGTGGCCCTGGATCCCGACTCCCCCGCCGCCGGCCTGGGGGTCAAGCCCGGGTGGGAGATTCGGAAAGTCAGCGGCGAGGACGTCCGGCCGCGCCTGCAGGAAATCGCCGCGGAGCTGCAGGGCAAGACCTACCTCGACTACCTCCTGGCGCGCTCGGTCGAACGCCGCCTGCGCGGCGATGTGGGGGCGTCGGTGCGCGTCAGGCTGCTCGACGCGCAGGGACGGGAGCGGGACCTGGATCTGGGCCTGACCCCGCCGCGCGGCCGCCGCTCCACGTTCGGCAACCTGCCTCCGAATCATGTCTGGTTCGAGACGCGGGTTCTGGAAGGCGGCATCGGCTACATCGCCTTCAACTTCTTCCTGGATCCGGCCGGCGTGATGAAGGAGTTCGGCGCGGCGATGGAGGCCTACGCCAGTGCTCCGGGAGTGGTCCTGGACCTGCGCGGCAATGGCGGCGGCATCGGCGCGATGGCGATGGGGGTGGCCGGCTGGTTCGTCGCCGACCAGGGCAGCCAACTGGGCACGATGTCCACGCGCGAGGGCAAGGTCAACTTCGCCATCACGCCGCGCCTGAACGCGTACCGCGGGCCGGTGGCGGTCCTGGTCGACGGCCTCTCGGCCTCGACGACGGAGATCCTGGCGGGCGGGCTGCAGGATCTCGGCCGGGCGCGGCTCTTCGGAACCCCCACGGCCGGCGCGGCGCTGCCCTCCAACATCGAAAGACTGCCCAACGGCGATGGTTTCCAGTACGCTATCGCCAACTACGTCTCTCACGGCGGCCAGGTGCTCGAGGGCCATGGCGTCATGCCCGACGAGGTCGTCGCGCCGACCCGGGAGGCGCTCATCGCCGAGGGCGATCCGATCCTGGCGGCGGCGCTCGCCTGGTTGCGGGCGTCCGGTTGATCGATCGCCGGCCGCAGCCAGCCCCCCCTGGCGGTGGGGCAACAAGGGAGGTCATCTTGATGCGGAACCGAATGAAGTCGGTGAACCCTGGCCGCGCGCGCGCCATCCGGCGCCTGGCGCGCATGACCGCCGCGGCGATGATCATGCTCCTCGGCGGGCTGCCGCTCGCCGCGGCGGCGGCGGCCGAAACGCCCGCCGCGGCGCCTGCCGCCGAAACGCCCGCCGCGAATCTGCCCGCGGCCGAGCAGATCATCGAGCGGGCCATCGCCGCCTGCGGCGGCCGCGAGGCCTTGGAGAAGATCCACTCGCGCGTGACGCGCGGCGTGCTCGAGATCCCGGCGGTGGGCATCAAGGCGGCGCTCACCGTCTACACGGCCGCACCCAACAAGGTCTTCAATGTGGCGGAGTCCGACGCGCTCGGCCGGATCGCCTCCGGCACCGACGGCGCGGTGTACTGGGAATCCTCGGCCATGACCGGACCGCGGATCAAGGAAGGCGAGGAGCGGGCCGCGGCCATCCGCGAATCGACGTTCCACAACGATCTCGAGTGGCGGTCGCTGTACAAGCAGGCGGAGACCGTTGGGGTGGCCACCATTGGAGACCGCGAGTGCTACCAGGTGGCCATGACCCCGACCGAAGGCAAGGTCGAGCACTTCTACTACGACATGAAGGATCACTTCCTGCGCAAGACGCAAGCCACGCTCGTCTCCCCCATGGGCGAGATCAGCGTGGAGGCGTTTGTGGATGAGTACCGGCTGCAGGACGGCGTTCAAGTGGCGTTCCGTTCCCGCCAGGTGCTGATGGGCATGCAAGAGATGATCTTCACGGTCGAGAGCATGGAGCACAACGTGGCGATCCCCGACAGCATCTTCGCCCTGCCGGCGGAGATCCAGGCGCTGGTGGCCAAGCAGGCTCAGGACGCGGCGCCCGCGGAGTAGCGCCGGAGTAGCGCCGGAGTAGCGCCAAGGAGGCTCACGTGGACAAGAAGCCCCCCGAGCCAGCGGGCCAGGTGCCCGAGCTGCCCGAAGAGCTGCTCGAGCGTCTCGATCAAGCCTGGGACGCCGTGGACCAGGGCGAGATCGAAGAGGCGCTCGCCGAGGCCGAGGAGCTCAAGCGCGAGACCCATGGGCACCCCGAGGTGCGGCTGCTGCTCGGCGCCGCCCTGCTCGAAGTCGGGGAGGCCGAGGACGCCCTGAAGGAGCTGGAGTTGGCGCGCGGCCGCGTGAGCGACGAGGTGCTGTGGGCCTTCTATCTCGCGGGCGCCAACTTCGAGCTGGCCCGGCTGGGTGAGGCCGAGGACCTGCTGCGCGAGATGATCGCGGCCGAGCCGGACGAGCCGGCCGGGATCTACGGACTGGCGGAGGTCCTGGAGCACCTGGCCCAGCCGGAGGAAGCCGAGGCTTGCTATCGGCGCGCCCACGAGCTCGATCCGGAGAACTACCCGTTGCCGATGCGGCTGACGCGGGAGGCGTTCCAGGAGGTGGTGGCCGACGCCTCGGCCTCGCTGCCCGACGAGTTGCGCGAGCACCTGGAGCGGATCCCGGTCGTTGTGCTAGACCTGCCGGCAGAAGAAGCGCTGGATCCCACGCTCGGATCGACGGTCAGCCCAGGCGTGCTCGGGCTCTTCGTCGGGCGCAGCCTGCGCGAGGAGTCGGTCTTCGAGACGCCCGAGACGCCGCGCACGATCTACATCTACCAGCGCAACCTGGAGCGGGCGTGCAGCACGCGCGAGGAGCTGCTGGACGAGATCGCCACGACCCTCTACCACGAGCTGGGACACTACCTGGGTCTCGACGAGAACGACCTCGACGAACGCGACCTGAACTAGGGCCCGGATCTGGAGGCCCGCGATGGCACGAGCCAAGCAGGGGGGCGGCCGCAAGAAGCCCGGGGTCGCCCCGGCTTCGCGGGGCCTGGCGGCCGACAAGCTGAGCACCGCCGCGCCGCCCGGCGCCCTCACCCGACTCGGCGAACAGATCGCCGCGGACGGCGGTTCGGTGCTCGGCGTCTACCGGGATCCGCTGGGGGGCAACTGGCAGATCCTCGCGGGGCTACCCATCGACCGCGTCGAGCCCACGCCGTATCAGCGCGATCTTTCGGAGCCCCATGTCGGGCGGCTGGCGGACGCCATCGGGAAGCTCGAGCGCTTTCTCGATCCCCTCATCACCGTCCGCACCGCGGAGGGCCGCTATTGGACCCCCAACGGCCACCATCGGCTGGCGGCGATGCGCGCCCTGGGCGCGAGATCGGTCGTGGCGCTGGTCATTCCCGAACCGGAGGTGGCCTATCGCATCCTCATTCTCAATACCGAGAAGGCCCACAACCTGCGCGAACGCGCCCTGGAGGTGATCCGCCTGGCGCAGGGACTGGCGGAGCTGGATCCCCGCCCCGAACGTGAGCTCGCGACCGAGTTCGAGGAGCCGGCCCTCCTGACCCTGGGAATGTGCTACCAGCGCAAGGGGCGTTTCGCCGGCAGCGTCTACCACCCGGTGCTCAAGCGCGTCGAGAAGTTCCTGGCCGCGAAGCTCCCGAACGCCCTGGCCACGCGCGGCGACCGGGCGGACAAACTGCTCGCGCTCGAAGAGGCGGTGGACGCCGCGGTGGCGAGCCTGAAGGAGCGCGGATTGGAGAGCCCGTACCTGAAGGCCTTCGTCGTGGCCCGCATCAACCCGCTGCGCTTCCAGCGCGGGGGACAGCCGGATTGGGATGAGACGATCGGCAAGATGCTTCGCGCCGCGGAGCGCTTCGACGCCGCCAAGATCCGCAGCGAGCACCTGGCGCGCGCGGCGGGGCCGAGCGAGGGCTGACGGGATCCGCCCCGCCCGAGATCACTCCATCGGCTGCAGCTCGAAGCTCGTTTCCAGGATCAGCTTGCGGAAGAGGTAGGCCCGCACCGCCCAGCGGCCGAGCTTGAACTCCCGCTTTTCCTCGGCCTTGTGCAGCTCCTCGTCGATCCGATCGGGACCGACGCCGTACCGGCTCTCCAGTTCAAAGAGCCCCTGTTCCGGGTCCAGGGTGATGAAGCTGCGCGCAAGCTCGGCCCGCAACGCTTCGTCCTGCCAGTCGTGCGGCCGGACGTGGACTTCCTTGGTGTAGACCTCCTTGCCGTCCGGATTGAGCCACAGCACGTGCACGAGGAGCTCCGCGCCGGGCCGCAGATTGCGCAACCGGACAACCGAGCGGACCTGGCGGTCCTGTTCCACGCGAAAGGTCCGCGCGACGCCGAGGCGCTCGCCGGTCTTGCGCGAGGTGATGCGATAGAGGAAGAGATCGGCCGTGGCGCCGCCATAGTGCGACGGCAGCGCCACCGAGACCGTGTCGGCGCCGGCGGCCGCCACGGCGCCGTAAGGCTCGCAGCCGAGCTGTGAAGTCGCGCCGGCCAGGATCGCCAGCCCGGCCAGCAATCCACCCGCGGCCAGCCGGCGCCGCGACCGCGCGCGTTGGTTGCGCGTCCCCTGTTCCGCTGCCCCGATCTGCGCCGCCATCCTCGCGCCTCCCTGCGAACCGACCCCCGTGAGCAGCCACCATTCGCGCCGGGACCCCGAGCCGTCGCCGGCCCGGGGTCCCGAAGACCGCCCGCCCCGTAAGGCGCGGAGCTTCATCCTACCGCAGGACCAGCATCCGCCGCGGGTGCTGCTCGTGGCCCGCGGCGAGGATGTAGAAGTACACCCCGCTGCCCACGGGCCGGGCGGCCCCATCGCGGCCGTCCCACACCACGCGATGCTGCCCCGCCGGCAGGGCCCTGTCAACCAGCGTGCGCACGAGGCGGCCGCCGGCGTCGAACACCTGCAGGCGGACCTCCCCTTCGCGCGGCAGGTCAAAGCTGATCGACGTGGTCGCGTCGCCCGACCCGAAGGGATTGGGCCGGTTCTGGTGCAGCGCCAGCGTCTGCGGGGTCAGTCGCAGCTCGTCCGCCCCCGAGAACGGGTTCTCGAGGCTGATCACCTCGACGTCGTCGATGTACCAGCCCTCGAGCTCGGTGTTGCCGTCGCTGCCGAAGCGGAAGCGGATGCGCACCTCGCCGGTCACGGCGCTCAGGTCGACCGTCGTCTGCGTCCACTCGAAGGCCCCGGCAAAGATCGGCGTCTCGGCGGGGAAGGGGCCGGGCTGGCTGCCGGCGCGCACCAGGTGCGTGTAGCCCCCCACGGGCGTCACGCCCGTCCAGGCGCCGCCGTCGATCGAGATCTCGAGCAGCCCGCCGTCGTAGGCGTAGCCCGGGTACGACCCGCTCGCCTCCGACGCCATCCAGTGCCAGAAGGTGAAGGTCCCGCCCGCCGTCAGGGTGAACGGCTCGGTCTCGAGCGCGCCGTCCGCCAGCGACGTGTAGGACCCGCCGCCCGTGTCCCCGAACTTCCACGACGAGGCGCCGCCCGGCGTGTGGTTGCGGGCCGTCGAGACGTGCCACTGGTCCGAGAAGCCGCTCGACACCAGGTAGTGCGTCCAGTCCGCGCCGCCGGTCTCCACATCCGCGCGCAGCAGCGGAGCCAAGACCCAGAACGTGTAGGCGCTGCCGGGGCCGCCCGGGGGATCGGTGGAGACGTTGTTGACGCTGTCGCGCCCGTAGAGGTAGTAGCTGATCATGGAGCCTTCCGGCTGGCCGGGAATGGCGGCCTTGTATGCATTGCCTCCCTGGGCCGCGAGCGGCACCGTCACCCACTCGTTCCCGTCGACGATGTAGCGCAGGGAGAGCTCCTCGATCCCCGAGTACTCGACCACCGTCGTCGAGACCTCATAGGGACCCTGGGTGCTCGTCGTGTTGGTGTGGACCGTCGTGCCCGAAAACCCGGGACCCATGACATCCGTCAGCGAGAAGTCCACTTGGGTCGTCTGGTTCTGCACGACCCACACGTTGAGGACGGTCTGCTCCGCGAAGCTCGGATGCGTGGCGCGCAGCGTGTAGCGCCCGACCGGCAGGGAGCCGGTGTAGGCCCCGTCGGGACCGGTCAGGAAGGTCTCGCCCGCCTCGACCACGGTGACCGTGGCGCCCTCGATTGGGGAGAGGCCGTTGCTGGCGTTGCGCACCGCCCCGACGACGGTCCCGCGCGGCACGCTGGCCTTGGCGACGAACTTGACCGCGCGACCGCTGGTGATCGTCGCCGCGGTGGTCGGATAGCGGTTGAAGAACTGGTACGCAATTCCGTCGGTCAGCTCCCCGTTCTCGATACCGGTGGTCGAGTACAGGCCGTCCGAGTCGACGTTGTTGAAGGTGTGGAACTGGAACAGGATGATCCCGTCCCCGGTTTCCGTCTGGTGGTAAGCCGGGTCGTACAGAATCACCTCGAAGCACTCGACCGCGCTGCCCTGAGCATTGAGCACGCGGCTCCACTCGACGATGTAGCGGCGATTGGCCGCATCGTACCAGTGGTAGACGGTGTTCTGGCCGCTCGGATTGAGGTCGTCCCACATGGGCGCGATCATGTAGGGCGGCGCCCCGGCGGCGGGGATGTTCACGTTGTGATAGTTGACCAGGTACGTCTGGCCCATCGCCATCCAGCCATGGATGCAGATCGTCGCGCGCGCGAAGGTCTCGCCGTAGTACTTGAAGGTGAAGGGCAGGTTGACCGTGACGTTGTCGTCGACGCCCAGCCCCAGCGAGGTTCCGGGGCCGCCCTGATTGGCCGCGATCTCGACCCAGTTGTAGGTCGGGGCGTCGGGGTAGCTCGTGTCGGTGTTGTCGAACGCGTAGTAGCCGTAGGCATCGGGCCCGGTCGGATCGGCGCTGGTGGCCGTGCCGATCGTGAGCGTGAAGTCGACCGTGTCGAGCGCGGCGGGGGTGAACCCCACCAGCAGGCGCATGCGGGCCTGGTGCCCCCGGAAGCACTGCGACGAGGCGCTGAGCGCGAAGCGATTCCCGGTGTTTTCGCCCATGGCGCCGATGGCGATGTTGGGGTAGGAGCCGTTCGCGTCCGTCACGGTGACCCATTGGCTCTGCGACTGCAGCGTGGCCGTGACGTTCGTGGCGGCGGCGCCGCCCTGATTGAGGATGCGCACGCTGAGCTCGCCCGACTCGCCCGGATCGATCGTCGTGCCGAAGCCGGTCAGGGTCACGGTCTGGTAGGCGAACTCGGGGGCGAGGACCGGGACCTCGATCACCGAGCGCCAGGTGTTGCTGCCCGAGGTCACGTCCAGGCTGAGGTGGATGAGATGCCCGTTGGGCGTCCTCCCGGCGATCTGGAAGTCGAAGTCATCCGCGCTCCAGGCGGTCGCGCCGGCCGCGATGGTCCCGAAGGTCTCGGCGTTGTCGGTGATGGTGACGTAGGGGTCCTCCGTCGCCAAGGTGGCCGCCACGTTGCTGGCGCTCTGCGTGCCGAAGTTGCGGAGCTGTACCCTCAGCTCGATCGTCTCGCCGGGGTTCGCGTTCCCGTCGCCGTTGCCGCTGCTCGTGCCGCTCGCGTCGTCGTCGAGGGTTTGCGCGTTGTAGCCCACGAAGTTGTTCGAGCTGCTGATGGCGAGGGTGCCGAGATAAGGCATGTGATCGTGCTTGGTGACCGTCACCATGAGGGTCCCCGCGCTGGGCGTGTTGACCGGCAGCTCGACGCTGCCGCCCGCGCCGGTGTAGCCGCCCACCTGGGTCACGCCGTCCTGGAAGAGGCAGACATAGGCTCCGTCGAGGGGATAGCCGCCCTTGGTGACCGAGACCGTGACCGCATTGGCGCCCACGGCGATCTGCGACGGGTGGCTCACCTGGATCGCCTGCGGGACGTCGGTCCACAGCTCGCCGGCCGGATCGCCCATCAGGTTGTTCCAGTGTGTGAAGTTGGCGGTTCCGGTGGGATCGGCCGCGCCGAAGTCGATATAGAGTTCAAACTTGGCCTGGGTGTGCGATTCGCCGAAGTGAAAGTTGCCCATGTGCAGAGGCGCCCGCCAGGCCCCCATGACAACAACGTTGTTGTAGCGAGTGTGCGTGCTCAAGGTCGATGAGCCGATGGCGGCGATGCCCGCGGTGGGCTGCGGCGTCGTGCCGGTCACCCCGGCGCGAATCCAGGCCTCCGAGCGCGAGTAGCCGCTGGCGAAGGAGCCGGTGTCGCAGGTGGGGAAGACGCCGTAGGCCATCTTGCGCCCGTTGGTCAGGTTGGTGATGTAGCCCGTGTCGAAGCCGCTCATGTGGTAGTAGCCGCGGTAGCTGAAGATCGTGTCGCCGCGGTTCAGCTTCGTCGTCATCTGGCTCGTGAAGGGAGAGGTGAAGATCGTGTCGACCTCGGCGTAGCCGTACTCGAGCAGCTCGCTCTTGAGCCACTGCATGGTCTGCACGCAGGTGGGGCCGGACGTCGACGCATCGCCGACGACGCAGGCCCGCTTGTACCACGAGGTCTCCGTCATGTACGGGGTGCTCTCGTAGCTGACGATCTTCTCGATGTAGAGGTTCAGGCGATCCACGCTGTCGACCGAGATGCGACCGACGTGAGCGTCGGCGAGGATGTCGCCGCCGGCGAGCTGGCAATAGGGGTGGTCCGTGTCGCCGCCGCTGTAGGACCAGGCGGGAATCGACACCGTCCCGCTCGCGTCGCCGACCAGCACAATGTACTCAGGCGGGTTGTCCCACGTGGTATAGGCGTTGCGCAGCCAGGTCTGAATGGCGCTGTTCGTGGTTCCGGTCTCGGCCGTCGTGGCCAGGACCACATCGAAGCCCTTGCGCTTGCGCCACTCGATCAGGCGCTGCAGGGCGGAGATCACGCTGCTGTTGTTGGGCGCGATGATGACGACCTTGCCGAGGCTGGCGCTCCGGCCGCGACCCTCGCCCGTGTAGTTCACAACCATGGCGCGGTACATCCGATCGAAGGAATCGGGAATCTCCGTGTGTTGGCGGGTCAGCGTGTTGCGCAGGTCGACTCCGGCGAAACGCACCTCCACCTGGACGCGCGTGGCGACCTCGATCGTCTGCCGGGCAGCGTCGTAGCGCACCGGCTGGAAGGTGAGCGGCACGACCCGCAGGGCGCGGGCGATGGCCGGCTCACCCACGACGGCCGGCTCGTCGGCCGGGTAGCCCGCCGATTCGTAGGCCGCGCGATCGATGACGAAGTCGGACCCATCTCCGGGCTGCAGCGGATAGGGCCGGACGTTGGGGATCTCCTGGACTTCGGTCGCGATCACCGAGACGGTGACGCCGGCCTGATCGGGGATCTGCACGAGGCGCGCGAAGATGGGCAGCATGGGCGCGCCGATCTCGCCGCGGTGGCTGCCGCCCGCGATCTCGAGGGCCTGGAACTGCTCGCCCTCGATCGTGACGTCCTGGATGTCGAGCGCGGGCAGCTCGAACTCCATGCGCACGGCTTGCGCGTCGGAGGAGAGCAGGCGCACGGCGGGGGCCGCCTCGAGCTGATGGCCGGCCGGGGTGAGGGCGATGCGGTGCAGCTCGCCCAGATAGGTGGAATTCGTGCCGGGGGACGCCATGGCGGCGGCGGTCTGAAAGGCCAGCAGCCCCACGAGGAGCAGGGCCCGGCCGGTCAGAGACGCGAGACCACGGTGCATGAGTTCCTCCTTGATCAGGGATGTCACGCTTTCCGGAAGACGGAGGTTTCTCGGGGGCCGAGTCACTCCCCACGGGGGGGATGAACCCTTCCCCTGCCTACGCCAAGCCCAAATACCTAATCATAGATGATACTCCTAACCTCCCCCGCGCTAAAGCATTCAGATGTAAACAGACGGTCCCAGCCGCCCAAATGCAATAAACATGCGCAATTGCGACCCAGGCGCCCGGCCTGCGCGCCGGGGAGGCTCCTGCGGCGGCCGCCCCGTGTCGCCTGTGGTATACTTACGCTGAAACTGCCGATCAGCGGCATCCGCTCAGGGTCTCGCACCAAGGAGGAGTCCGGGGATGAGGAACTATGCAGCTGTGGTTTGCCTGCTGGGCGTGCTGTTCCTGGGGGGGGCAGCCAGGGGGGGGGTCCTGCACGTTCCGGGTCAGTACCCCACGATCCAGCAGGCCGTCAATGCGGCCAGCAGCGGGGATGAGATCCTGATCGCCGCCGGCGTCTACGCCGATCCCACCCACATGGCCTACCCGCCCGAGGACAGCACGCTGTGCGTGGTGGTCATGCGTTCCGGCATCACGCTGACCGGGGCCGGGGTGGGCCTGACCTTCATCGACGGCGACTCGACCGGCCGCGGCATCTATCTGCGGCAGTGCCAGGACGTCGAGATCCGCCACCTGACCATCCGCAGGGCCTTTGCCCAGGACCACGGCGCGGCGATCTACTGCTACGACAACTCCTCGCCGTACATCCACGACGTTGAGGTCACCGGCAACTACGACGGCGGCATCGCCATGACCGCCGGCCCGCACGGCGGCTGCCATCCGCGCATCGAAAACTGCGTGCTGACCGACAACGAGGCGAAAGCGGGCGGCGGGCTCGACGTGGACCCCGGCTGCGAGCCGTATGTTTATCAGTGCCAGATCGTGGCCAACCGGGCGCCCTTCGCCGCCGGCGCGCGCCTGCGCGGATCGGCCACGCTCAGGAACTGCGTGATCAACAACAACTACACGACCAGCGCCACGAACGTTCTGGGCGGGGGCGTGCTGGTCAAGGACCAGTCGAATCCGCTGCTGATCTACTGCGACATCTCCGGCAACTCCGTCTACGGGGACGGGGCGGGCGTCTGCTTCGAGGACGCGGCCGGGCGGCTGATCCGCTGCACGGTCACGAACAACACCGCCATCGGTCTGGAGAGCCGCGGGGGCGGCATCTCCATCCTGTCGGGGGCGACGCCTTTCATCAGCGGCTGCCTCGTCTCCGGCAATACCACGACCGGCGCATTCAGCGACGGCGGCGGCGTCTGGGTGCAATATGCCGGCATGGAGCTCGAGAACACGACGGTGTACGGCAACTCCACGGCGGGATTGCCGCCCGACTACGGCAATGCCGGCGGCATCGGCATGGGCACGTCGCTCTTCACCCCCGCGACGATCATCGTCGAGCGGTGCATCGTCGCGGGCAGCACGGCCGGCGCCGGGATGTACCTGACGGGTGGCGGCGATCCCCCCCAGATCAACTGCTGCGACGTCTGGGGCAACGCGGGCGGCAACACGATCCCGGTGAGCGGCACCGGCAACTTCTCGCTCGATCCGCTCCTCTGCGCGCCCGCCCAGGCTGACTACAAGCTCGTCGCCGGCTCGCCCTGCGAGGCCGGCAATCATCCGGGCGGGCCGGGCACCTGCGGCGATCTCGGCCTCGGGGCCTACCGGGTGGGGTGTGGCAGCACCAGCGTGGATGAGCCCGTCGCGTCGAGTGCGCTGAAGCTGCGCAACACGCCCAATCCGTTCACCGGGCGGACGACGATCTCATTCGAGCTGCCCCGGGCCGCCGTTGTGAGCCTGGAGGTCCTCGATCTCGCCGGCCGGCGGGTCGCCCTGCTGCACGAGGGGACACTGGCGGCGGGCCAGCACCAGATCGACTGGAGCGGCCTGCGCGCCGGAGGCGTACGGGCGCCCAGCGGCGTCTACTTCTACCAGCTCCGCGTCGGCGACGAGCTCGCCGCCCGGCGCATGTTGTGCTTGCGGTGATATGGAACGACTCTGTCAAGTAGGCACTGAGGCCACTCTTCGCTTTGTGCGGGGGGTGGCCTCCGCCTTTCGAGGGTGGATTGAGGTGACGGAGAAGGTCGGGCGCTTCGACGACGAGTCACGCTGATATTCGCGGGTTGCACCGGCGTCCCGGGCCGAGCCGCATGACTGTGATCCGTCGGGAGAGTGCGCTAGGGTTGCGGCCGGCCGGCCCGCGCGGGCCTGGGCCGCACCCGGTGTGAACCTCGGCGCGGCCGGGTTGGCTTGCGCTGAGCCCGCGACAGCCAGAATCAGTCGAGCAGCCGCCCGGGGCCCTCGCCCCGGGCGGCGCCGTCTGGGCGCCGCCCTTTTCGATCCCCCTGTATACTCCCCTGGTGGCGTGTTAGGATGGACAGCCGTTGCGGATCGGCGCCGAATCGGGTCGGGCCGGGCCGCCACGTGGCTGCGATCACCGCATGCTTGGGGGACTCCATGCTCCGCAGAAACTCCTCTGATCTCGCCTTGATGCTCCTGGCCGCCTTGATCACCTCGGCCGCCGGACTCGCTGCGCAGCCGGCCGGCGCCCTGAACGCCACCTCTGCCGACGCCATCACGGTCACCCTCGGCGGGCCATCCCGCGCCAGCGCAGCGCCCGGAGGGGACGCGGGCCCGCTGGCGCGGCTCGTCTACCTCCCGGCCGGGACTGCCGAGGTGGCGGCCACCGATCTCATCTGGCAGAGCCTCCAGGAGACCGTGGCGCTGCCGCCCGAGGCGGTGCGCATCAGCCCGATCATGATCGCGCGCGGCCGGCCGGTCGCCGTCGTCTCGGTGCCCGCCGATGCGTTGGCCGGACGGGACATGAGCCAGGCCCGTGTGCAGGTGGTCGTCGAACCCAAGGGGCCGGGCGGCGCCCCGTTGAGCGCGCCGGCCCCGTTCGCCCAGGGCGCGCCGTTGGGCCCATGGACGGTCCCCGGCCCGGGCGCTCCGCTGGGCGAGAGCGCGGCGCTCGGCGGCGCCCCGCGCCGGCACGCCGGCGTCTACATGATCATCGCCGCGGACGAGTACGTCAGCTCGCTCGCCGACCTCGTCGCCTGGAAGATCCGGGCGGGGTTCCAGGTCAGCCTGCACCCGACCTCGGAGACCGGCAGCTCGCGCGACGCGATCCGCCGCTTCGTGCGCAATGCCTACCAGACCTGGGACGAGCCGCCCCTCTATCTGCTGTTGGTTGGGGATGTGGACAAGGTCCCCACCGGCGACGTGAACGGCTACGTGTCCGATCACATCTACGCGGCCGTGGACGGTGACGATTTCATCCCCGACCTCTACGTGGGACGCTTCTGCGCCAACACGGCTTTCGATGTCGCTGTGCAAGTCGCCAAGACGGTCGGCTATGAGAGCCAGCCCGACACCCTCGCCGCCGACGGCCAGTGGTTCGGACGGGGCCTGATGGTGGCGGCGAATCAGGGTTCCACCACACCGCTGCCGACGCTGCACTGGGCGGCGGACGAGATGCTCGGGATCGGGTACACGCAGGTGGATAGCTGCTTCCAGGGTACTCGTCAGGGGCACATCGGCCGCCAGGAAGGTCCGCCCTGCGTCAAGTACTACGTCGATCGCGGCGTGTCGGTGCTCGGCTACCGGGGCTGGGCGCGCGGCGACGACGGCTGGGAGTACCCGCTCTACGATCTCACCCACGTGCCGCTCCTGGCCAACGGGTGGAAGCTGCCCGTCGTCTTCAGCATCGTCTGTCACACGGGGAACTACGGCCGGTTCGGCACGGACTGCTTTGGCGAGGTCTGGATGAAGACCGGCACGCCGCAGCAGCCACGCGGCGCCGTGGGCTTCATCGGCACGGCCGAGGGCTGGTCGCACTCGCGCTGGAACGACCGCGTTGCGATCGGCATCTGGAAGTCGTTCTGCGACGACGGCGTGCACCGGCTGAGCGAGCTGCTGGCCGACACCAAGATCAGCATGCTGGAGCACTTTCCCAACGAGCTCTACATGAGCACGGCGCCCATCAGCCCTGAGGAATCGGTCGAATACTACGCCTACATCTACAACGTGCTGGGAGACCCCGGGCTGGCGATCTGGACCGCGAAGCCGGCCGCGCTCGATGTGGAGCACCCCGCGGCCCTGACGAGCGGGCAGAACACGATCAACGTGCAGGTTCGCCGGCGGGCTGGCAGGGATCCTGTCGCCAGTGCCACCATCGCCCTTTCACAGGACGGCGCGCCGATCGGGGTGGCCTACTCCGCGGCGGACGGATCGGCGCGGGTTCCCATGTGGCTCAACAGCCAGAGTCCGGTCACGCTCACGGTCACCGGAGAGAATCTCTTTCCCTGGTCGGTGGAGCTTCCGGTCACGGCCGCGGCGGGGTATCTCGCCTGCACGAACGCGACGCTGATCGGCGCCGGCCTGCTGGCGGGCGCCAGCACCCCCGTCACCGTGGAGCTGACCAACACGGGCACCGTCGGCCTGTCGACGGTGACGGCGAGCCTTCAGCCCCCCAGCGGCGTCACGGTCACGGGCGGGCCGCTCAGCTTCGGCACCATCGCGGCCGGGCAGGCGGTGACGTCGCAGAGTCCGGCTCAGATTACGGCCAGCCCCGAGATCGAGAACGGCGCGGTGGTCGAACTCCTCGTGAACGCCCTCTCGGCCGGCAATCCGGCCGGCACCACGGCGCTCCGACTGCCGGTCATCGCCCCCGAGCTGACTGTGGTGTCCGCGACCGACGGCGAGGATGACGTCTTCGATCCGGGCGAAGAGGCCAATCTGGCGCTCGTGCTGCGCAACGCCGGGGTTCCCGCGGGGGAGATGCTGCTGACCCTGAGGGCGGCCGTGCCGAACCAGATCGCTCTGATCGATTCCGTCGCGACGCTCGAGGCCATCGCGACCGGCCAGCAGGCGGCGACCGAGGCGGCGGCGTTCAGGGTGCGGATCGGCGCCGAAGTCGCGACCGGCACGGTGATCCCCCTGACGCTGATCGTCGCGCACACCGACGGCCCGCGCAGCATCGTGCCCTTCACGCTGGTGGCCGGGAGCCTCGACTTTTCCGCGCCGACCGGCCCCGATCGCTACGGATACTACGCCTACGACAGCGCCGACATCGACTACCCGGCGCAGGCGCCGGTGTACAACTGGATTGAGATCTCTCCACTCTTTGGCGGCGCGGGCACCAAGGTCCGAGGCATTACGGACAATCTCTGGAGCGTGATTCTCACGCTGCCGTTCGAGTTCAAGTACTACGGCGTTGAGTTCAACACGATCCGCGTGGCCGACAACGGCTGGCTGACCTTTGACCCGACCTACTGGTACGACGTGCGCAACTGGAACATGCCCGATCCGTGGGGCGCCTCCAGCATCGTGGCGGCCTTCTGGGACAACCTCGTGCCGTTGACCGAGGATGTGGTGCCTGGCGGGGTGCCCGGCACAGACGGGGTCTACTACTACCACGACACCGAGCGTCACTGCTTCGTCGTGGAGTGGAGCCGGATGAAGAACTGGGAGATCACGACCGACGATCTGCAGACCTTCCAGATCCTCCTGCTCGACCCGATCCACTATCCGACGGCGAGCGGCGACGGCGAGATCGTCTTTCAGTACAAGCAGATCCAGAACGACGACTGGGTGAAGATGTACTCGACCGTGGGAATAGAGGATCCCACCGAGACCGACGCGCTGGTCTACAGCTACGCCAACCACTACGCCGTTGGGGCCGCGCCGCTGTCGCCCGGGCTGGCGATCAAGTTCACGACCGAGGCGCCGGTGCGCCAGCCGATCGCGCTGGCGCGATTCGCCGCGAGCTGGCTCGGGCATAGCGGGTCGCCCCTGGGGGGCGCTGCCACGGGCGCCGGCGCGGGTGTGCAAGTGCGCTGGGAGTTCCGCGACGAGCGGCCCCTGGTGAGCTTCGACCTCTACCGGCTCCCGGCTCTGGCCGACGAGGCCTGGGGCGCGCCGATCAAGCTTACCGCGGCGGGCCTCGCGCCCGCGTCGGGCGAGGTCCTGGACCGGGAGGCCGACCCGCAGGCGCGCTACCTCTATCGGATGGTCGGCACGGATCGCTTCGGCAAGGCGCGCATCCTCGGCGAGACGCTCTACGGCGGTCCGGCGGCCGCGGGGATCCAGCTCCAGCTTCTGGACGGCAAGGTCCTGGGCGTGGCCGGCGGGCGCATCGCCTACCGCCCGGGGAGCGGCACGCTGCGCGGGCTGGGGATCTACGATCTCGCCGGGCGAC
>CAZRWW010000077.1:0-25950 GCA_964603725.1 uncultured bacterium | reverse complement strand
CGCCTGCCGCCGAGCGGTCGCGGCCTGAAGCGCTAGCCTGAAGTTCCCGACCCCTCAAGACGGTTTCGTCCATGAGGGGTTGTGGTTAGGCGAAGTCTCAGTGTTGTCCGCCTGGCAACGCTGAGACCAACTCCAGCGCTCGAGCTTGCAGCGGCGTCGCTTCCGTGAGGCGGTCGATCGTCGCACCGGTCGGAGCCGACTTCAGGCGGCATCGGTTTCGACAACGCGTACCCAGCTCCTGGATCAGCGTCTCGAAGCTGTGAACTACGAACCCGCCTACCGTGCGGAGAGTTCTCTTTGCTACGGCCGACTCGCTCGGCTGCGCCGGCGCGACCGGATCACGCGTCCTGCGGTTCGCTTCGAGCTCCTCATCCTCGAACAGCAACGGCTTCCACACCTGTCGCAGATGCCACTCCACGTAATAGGCCAACATGCACAAGAAGATGTGCGCCCGAACATGAGGCTCTGTCCGATGGCGAATCGGCCGCACCCGGATATCGATCCCCTTCAGCGTCCGGAATAGACGCTCCACCTGCGACAGACTCTTGTACTGACGCACGGCATCGGGTGCCGACAACTGATCGCGCGACTCGCTCGTGCGGATCACGTAGATCCCGTCCAGCAGTGCCTCACGCTCGATCGCCTCCTCGTCACGCTCCCAGCGCAATACCCCATCCGCAATCTGTGTGCGGAAGTGCTTGCCCACCTTGTAGGCATCGAGCACTTTGCCCACCTTCACCCCGATCTCCCCTTCGCTCAGCGGCGTCCGCGTCCGGCGTGCGACCTCCCGCTCGATCTTCTCCAGACCGGCGGCCGTCATCGCCAGCAGCTCCTCCCGCTTGCGCCGACGTTCCTGCTTCAGCAACGGGTTCAGGCAGGCCACCAGCCGCTCGCCCGGGTACTCCGGTGAACTCACTTCCGCCAAGTCCCGCTCATCGAACAGCGACATCTGCACGATCCCGCCTGCGACCAGCTTGCGGATCGCCGGACTCCGCAGGGCCGAGATCCATCCGATCCCGGGACACGTGCGCAGATGCTCGATCTGCGTCTGGGTCAGCATCCCCCGGTCGCCCACCAGCACCACCCGCGACAACCCGAACCGCTCGCGCAGCTTCTCGACCTGCTCAGGCACCGTCTTCGGATCGCCCGTGTTCCCCGGATACACCTCCACCGCTACGGGCCGTCCCTGCGCGTCGGTCATCACCCCATAGACGATGATCCGCTTGCCCTTCTTCTTGTCCCGGTTGTGCCCGAAACACGCCAGCGGGCAGCTGTGTCCCTCGTAGTAGCTGCTGCTCACGTCGTACAGCACCAGGCCGCCTTCCTGTAGATGGCGCTTCGCGAGCCCCTTCTCAATGCGCGCCTGCTGCGTCAACAACCAGTCCAGTGCTTCGTACAGCGCATCTTCATCGGCGTCCTGTACGGATAACTCCTCGGCGAGCGTTGTGGTATGCCACAACCTGGTCGTCGCCAGCTTGGAACAAGGGTGGATCAACTGCTCGACCAGCATCGCCAACACCAAATCACGCTCCCGACAGCGCCGCGGGCTGATCAACCGGTCCAATCCGAGCTGGTGCACGGCCATCAACACCGCCTGCACGTGGCCATGCGGCAAGGAACGTTCAACGCTGAAGACCTCATCTACCGAGACCAGAACCTCGCCCTTGAGCACTTGGCGCAGGCTTTCGATCTGGGACTCGGGCCAGTGGGTCAGGTTGGCCAGCGTGCGCTTGCGCACCCGGCCGCCTTCGCGCCAGCCCTCGCGCAACAGGATGGTCGGGCGCGAGCCGCGGTTGGGAACGACTTCAATGTGCATGGGAACGAGTATAGGCACAAGCCAAACACTGTCAAGAGAATAATCACGCCATACATGACAACACAAACCGAGGCGCCACGACTCCTATGTGCTTACCCGAATGAGAATTGCTGAGGAAACCAGCTTTCCTCGCGTGGGAACTTCAGTCTAGCGGCCAGGGATCCGGTCGCGGGTCGTCTGGCGGTGCGCGGTCTAGCCGCGGGATGCGCGCGCCAGCGGCTCCAGGAACCCCTCCAGCTCAGCTACCCGACTCTGCCAGTCGGCCGCGCGGGCCAGCGCGCGGCGCTGCGCGCTGGCCGGCGCCTCGACCGGCTCGGCCGCGGCCGATCGGTAGCCCTGTTCGAGCTCTTCGCGCGTGGTGTAGAGGTAGATCACCTCGCGGAAGACCTTCAGGCTGCGGCGAAACGTGGCCAGGACCGGCAGGCCCGTGGCCAGGTATTCATAGAGCTTCAGGCCGCGGGCGAACTCGAGGTGCGGCTCGCGTCGGAAGGGGAAGATCAGCAGGTCGGCAGCCGCCACCAGTTCGGCCGCGCGCTCGGCGCGCACGGGGCCGACCGGCAGCACGCGCCGCGGATCAAGCCGCTGGAAGATGTCACGCCCCTCGGGGCTGACCTCGCCCACGAACAGGATGACCACGCGATCGTCCAGGGCCAGCAGGGTCTGGAGATCTTCGTAGCTCAGGCGGTCGTCGACTCGCCCGAGGTAGCCGATCAGCCGGCACTCCCTCGCGATCTCGAGCGCGGCGCGAATCCCCGCCCGGCGCACGGGATCGGCCGGCCGGAACAGGTCCAGATCGACGCCGTGCTCCAGGACTGCCCGCGCGGCGTGCTCGGGCAGCAGGCGGCCCCACGATTCGAGCAGGTAGCGGTTGACGGCCAGCATGCCATCGACGCGGGGCAGCCCACGCTCCAGTGCCCCCACGAGGGCGTTGGCCACCGGGCGCGACGGGGCCAGGCTGGGGGCATCGTCCAGGCAGTCGAACACGAGCGCACCGGGAGCAATGGCGCGGGTCGGCTCGAGCAGCGCGGGATGGTAGACGAGAACGACGTCGGGCACGAAGGCCGGCGGCGCGGACGGCGACTCCGCCGCCAGTTCCCGCGCAACCCGCTGGACGGCGCGGCCCCAGGCTTCCCAGGCTTCCAGCGTGGTGTCGGCCCGCAGCTGTGCCTCGGTCGCGTGCGGCCCCGGCCCGGCCACGCGCAAGCGCGGGGCCGCCTCACGGACGCCGGGCGCCTGGGGCTGCCCCTCACCACGCAGGGGGGGATCGACGTAGACCACTTCGTGACCGCGCTCGGCCAGACCCAGCGCGAATCGCTGCTGCCGGCCCAGCAAGCCGGCAAAGGCATCGCCGGCCACGACCAACACCCGCATGCCCAAACCCCTCCGGCGCCATCCCCGCTCGGGTCGCACCGCGCCCGCCCCGTGGCGCGGCGCCCAGGCGGCGTCCAGGCCTCGCGGCCAAGCCTCGAGACCAAGCCTCGCAGGCCGGCCGGAGATCAACAAGAGTTTCACGAGTTCCGCGGGTGCGCAACAGGCTTCTCCGAAGCGCCCGGATCCTCGCGGTGCGAGTCGGCCCGAAAAGCCGCCCGGCCCGCGGATCAGTCGACGCGGGCCGGGTGGGGAAAGGAACCACTCAGCTAACGGGATTCGGAGGCTCCGCCGGCGGTCCACTCGAGCAGCGTCACACCCCAGTACTGGGGCTCATCCGGCGGGCTCGCGTTCCACCCGTCGATGGAATGCGATCCATCCGAACGATAGTGAAGCGTGTACTCGCCGGCATCCAGCGTCACGAACGTCTCGACGCGGCGGTTCTTCTTCGCGCCGCCGGCCGGAGAGGAATCGGCGTACTCCATCTTCCAGATGACCGCGCCGCCGTCCCTGCTCGTGATCCAGCCGTAGTCGAACATCTCGCCGCGCTCACCCTCGCCCACGGCGATGATCTTCACGCGCATCGGCTCATCGACCGCGAAGCTCACGCGCTCGCGCGCGCCGTCGCCCATGGGCGCCAGCCGCACGATGGCGGCCGGGCCGTCGGTCTCGTCGAAGACCCGCACCGCCGCGGCGTCGAAACCCCGGCCCAGCCCGCGCAGCGAGATCCCCCAGGCGCGCGGGTCGTAGGGAGGCGTCTTGGACCAGCGGGGATAGGCATGCGCGTAGTCGGAGAGGTAGCACAGGTAGTAGCTGCCGGCCGGCAGGTGGATCCGATCCTCAACGAGGCGGTTGCGCGGCTCCCCGCCCGCCCAGATGCCCCTGGTGTCCTGCATGGTCCACACCTGGGCAAGCGTCCGCGCGTCCTCGATCCAACCGTAGTCGACGAGTTGCTCCTCGCTGTCGCCCCATTCCCCGAAGCCGCGGGCGCAGAAATCGGCCCCCTGCCGCAGCTCGAATCCGACGCGGTGCAGCTCCGCGTCCCCCACACGGTCGATCCGGACCACCAGGCTCTCGTCGGGGGGATCGATGACGACGCTCACGGCGCCGGGCGACACCTGTCCGATCGGCATCAACGTCACACCCCACGATTCGGGATCGAAGGGCGGGGGCGCGTTCCAGTCGCCACAGGCGTGCGAGTCATCCGTGGCGTAACAGAGCAGGTAGCGTCCCGGGGCCAGCTCGACCACGTCGTCGAAGACGCGGTTCTTCTTGGCCCCGCCCGCCGGCTCCGTGTTGCGCAGCGACATCTCCCAGGCCCGCTCGCAGCCGTCCAGATCCTCGATCCACGCCCCGTCGGCAAAGCCCTGTTCGCGCGCCACGTACTCCCCCAGGGCGAGAATCCGCACCCGGGTCTTCTGGCGCACATCCAGGGCGGCTCGGTAGAGGTCTCCGGAGCCCACCTCGCGGAACGCGACCAGCGACTCGAGCGCGGGCCGGGGGGCGCTGGCAACGAAGTCCTCGGCGCGGAAGTCCGCCTCCGCCGCCCGCAGCACGGCCTTCCATTTGGAGGGCTTGCCGTAGCGGTCCCAGGCGACCTGCGTGCCGCCGAGGATGTTGAAGGTGCCCAGCTCGAACAGCTTGAGCAGCTTGATCTCCTTCTTGATCGGAAAGAAGCCGCCCAGGGCGGAGAAGTAGAGCTCGTAGTCGCCCGCCGGCAGCCAAACCTCGGCGCTCGCGCTGACGTTGTCGTCCCGGTCCGCCTGGACCTCGGCGGCCTCCATCTTCCACGGAACGCTGCGGTCGTTCAGATTGAGCAGCCAGGCGTAGCTGAAGAGGAGCTCTTCGTCGGGCCAGCCGCTGCCCACCGCCTCGATCGCCACGCGCGCCTCGCGCTTGAGCGTGAACCGCTCGCTGTAGAGACCGGCGTGGTCGATCCCCTTGATGGCGGCCAGCACGGGGCCCTCCGCCCCGGCGCGCGGCACCCAGGAAACGGCGATCGCCCCCACCAGCACTCCGGCCACGAGCAACCCGGCGGTCGGGATCCCCGGCCGCCGCCAACGGGCGCGGGCCACCGGCCCATCCGCGGCGGGGCCGCCCGCCGTCCGGCCGCGGTGGGTTGCCACCAGCTCACTGGCGGGCAATGACTTACAGGTCAGGTTGTCGACGGCATTCCGGATCATGAATCCACTTACCTTCCCTCCGGGGCCCGATCGCCCGGGCCGTGGCTGCTGCTACCAAGTCTTACGCCCGGCGCAGACCCAAGTTGCGTTCCCGGGCGGCGACAGCGCAGCCATCAGGGGCGCGCTCCTGATCCAGGGCTTCGTAGGGACACTCCTGCGGCCGGCCGATGCCCTCGAGGCACAGAACCTCGCGCTGCCGTCCACCCCGGCGCCCGCCAGAGAGCTCCACATCGACCAGCACACCGCGCTCACAACTCAGGCAGCGGGCCGGTTGGCCGGGCACGGACACGGCGTTGATCCGATCGAGCAGCGCCGCGTGCCAGGAGAATGGGCG
This sequence comes from uncultured bacterium, assembly GCA_964603725.1. GTDB lineage: Bacteria > Eisenbacteria > RBG-16-71-46 > CAIMUX01 > WJJG01 > CAZDKK01. Next base: position 20,249 of record CAZRWW010000077.1, on the reverse strand, counting down.
GCCGCCGGAGCGAGCCTCGATCCGCATGCGTCGCGCGGATACTCCCACCAGGCGACCTCGATCGAGGACGACGCGGGCCAGCGCCTCGATCTCATCGCCCACGGCGATCCGGTGGCGCTGCTGCTGGTCGCGGCCGATGCGCAGGTAGAGCGCATCCTCCAGACCATCCCGCCCGAGGTAGGCCGCTTCGAGTCGGAGCAAGAAGCCGCGCAGCACGAGCGAGCTGCGGTGGCCGTCGCCGCACCGCACGAGGTGCGGGCGGATGCTCGCCACGCGCCCGCCGGCCTCGAGGACCCGGCCCCCGTGATCCTCTAGCCATTCGTCGAAGCGCCGGCAGGCGTCCTGGAAGTCCCGGTAGGCCTCCGGCGCCAGGACCACCTCCGGGTAGCGCTGGATCTTCTCCTCGTCGTAGTGGCGGCATTGGGTGCAGTTGTTGCCCACGTGCCGGTACCCCTTGGGACACGTGCCGCCCTTGCCGAGCAGCTTGCACTTCCAGAGGAACTCGAGGCAGCCGCCGGGGTGGCAGCGCTTCTCGCGCAGGACGTGATAGGCCGAGACGCGATGGCCAAAGCCCGCGTGGGCTTCGTGGCGGCAGACGAAGACGTCCTCGCGCTTGTAGCAGTTGCGGATCATGGCCCGTCGTACCCCTCTGGCTCCGCCTGGTTCGAGCCACAAGAGGCGGCGGCCTGCTACCCGGGAACGTGCGAGGCCAGCAGCAAGCTCAGGTTCTGGATCACGACAGCCAACGCCGCCGGGTACGAGGCGTACGTCACGCCGTCGACGACCCACGTCTCGGGCTGCACCGGATTGAGTCCGCTGGGCGGCACGCCCACGGCCGCCCCGACAGCCTCGGCGGTGACCTGAGCCAGTTGGTAGCGCTGCTGCATGAAGTAGGCCTCGGCCAGGATCATGGTGAGATCGTGATGGTCGAAGGTCGTCCGCCGGGAGAACTGGTAGTCCGGGTCCGCGTTGAGCACCTGCTCCGCGGCCTCCTCGGCCGCCGCGGGGTCGGTGAACAGCACCGCCGCGGCCAGGCCCGCGCGGGCGTCATTCGTGAGGTGACCGCCGGCAATCAGTCCCTGGAACGTCGCCGCCGCGTCGGCATGCAAGCCCGTGTAGGCCTGGGCCCAGCCGAGCCCGAGGTGGGCTTCGTAGAGCGCGGCGTCCTTGGCGACGGACTGCGCGAAGTAGACCCGCGCGTCGTAGTAGTCGCCCAGGGTGAAGCTGGCCCATCCCATGTCGTTCAGCTCTTGAGCCGTGTAATCGGGCCCGATGGGCCCGCCGCCCCCGCCACCCTGGTTGTCGTCGTCGTCATCGCCGCACGAGCTGACCATGAGCCCCACCGCCAGCAACAGGATGAGCCATGCCCACCCGAGCTGGCGCAGCACGGCGACCCCCGCGGGCATCGCACGCCGGACCTCGCTCTGAACCTGCCGCATCGCCCTCACTCCTCCCTTCGATCCACGAACTGAAGGGGTCTCGGCCGCGGTCGGCCGACCCGTCGCTATTGCACTCGAATCGATCGCCGCGTCACGGTTCGCCCGCCGCAACGCAGCTGGGCGAAGTAGACGCCCGACCCGGCGCTGCCGCCGCCCGCGGTGATCCCGTTCCACAGCACCGTGTGCTCGCGGCCACCCTCCTGGAAGCCATCGACCAGCGTGGCCACCAGCCGGCCGGCGGCGTCGAAGACGACGAGCCGCACCGGGCCCGACGCGGGCAGCCGATAGCGCAGGGTCAAGTCGGTCCGCCACGGGGCCGGCCCCAGCGAAAGCGCCAGCGTCGAACCGTGCGCATCCGCGGCCGCCACCCACCGAACCCGGAAGATTCCCAGGCGCGTGATCGCCGCGCTCAGTCTGCCCGCCGAGGCATTCCAATCCGCCGGCACCTGTTCCCACGCCTGCGCCGTCCTGCGCTCCAGGATAGGGATGCTGCCCGAAGGATCGATCCCAGCCGGGCAGGCGGGAACCTGAACGGCCAGCGTCGCCGCGGCCCGCAGATCCAGATCCGGGGGCGAGAGCAGGAAGCCGGCCGTCCCGGGCGGATTGGCCCGCTCCGCATCCGGGAGGATCATCACGAAGCTGCTGGTCGCGATGGCCCGCGGCGGGCAGGCCAGCGACAGCAGGCCATCGGGTCCGGCCAGCAGACCACCGCCGTCCGGCGTGATCTCACCGATGCCGAAGGATCGCTCGGCGCGCGTGACATTGCCGGCCGAGTCTCCGACCGTCGCCGCAATGGCCACCACCTCGGTGGCGCGGGCCTGATACCAGCCGGCGTAGAGGTTGTGCGTCGGGTCGACCAGGCTGACCTCGATCGGCGAGCCGTTGGCCCGAATCGTGAGCAGGCCGGCGGGAACGTGCTCCGAAGGGCTGGCGATGATGTTGATATCGGAGGTGACCCCGGGGTTCTGGTGGATGGCGATGTCGATGCTCGGCGGCTGCTGCTGCCAGAGCTTGCCGTGCAGGCGCAGCGAGCCGTGCTCGGGGTCGGCGCTGTAGGAAGCGTAGACGAGCAGAATCTGCCCGTCGGGGCCCTTGGCGACCAGCGGCCAGCGCGCCGAGAGCTCCTCATCGCCGAAGGCCTCGGGACCCGCCAGCGCTTGCCCGTCGGATCCGTGGCGGCTGCCGACCAGGGCCCAGCGGCTCCCTTGCGTGGTGCGCCACACCGCCAGGCGATTGGCGCCGTCGGTCGCGACGGCCGGCCGATCCTCGGTCTGGCTCATCAGGTCGAGCGGAATGCGACCCGGGTCGAGGATCACGCCGTCGGGACGCATCCGGGCCGCGTAGACCTCCGGGTGATCGGACCAGGCCAGGAAGTAGCTCACGCCGTCGAACACGCCGCGCGGCACAGCCGGGTCAGCCCCCAATGCAATCTGCAAGGGCAGCAGGGGAACCTCCCAGCCCGAGTCGGCGATCCGGACGCCGTAGACGCCCAACCCTCGCCGGGCCCAGACGACCAGGGTCTGCTCGCCCGAGCAGAACAGCGCGGGATCGGAGGTCGTGCCCGCGTAGAGCTGCACGGTCGACCGGACGGAGATGCTGCTGTCGGGCATCACGACGTCGTACGTGGCCAGCCCGAGCCCTTCCTCCACGAGCTTCAGGCGACCCAGGAAGACGCCCTGGTCAGAGGCTTGCAGGTACTTCCACGCCAGCGGAAACCGCTCTCCATCCCAGCCCACGCTAGGCCGGCCCGTGGCCACGCTGCTCACAAGCAAACGCGCGCCGGAGGGCTGCCCGGAAGCGTCGAATCGGGCGGCGTAGAGGTTCTGGTTCTCGGTCCACGTCAGGACATAGCTGCCCCCGCCCGCGGCGAGGGCCGGGTCGCGCGGCTGCGAACGCGTCTCCGGCAGCACCGTGAAGGGCTCGCCGGCCACGACGCCTTCTTCGGTGACGAACGCGCCACGGACCTGCCACCCGCCGGTCACCTGCTCGTCCCACACGGCGAGATACCGGCTGCCGTCATGCGCCAAGGCGCGCGGGATCTGCATGGGGGCGGCGCGAGTGACATTCGCAGGGCCCTGCAACACCGTGCCGCTCGTGCTCAGCAAGGACACGTGGATGTCCTGATCGTCACCCTCCACGGCGATGTACTGGATTCCAGCCGTGAACACAAACGCCGTGCCGTTCCACACGACGTCGCAGCCGCCGGGATCTTCCACGCCGCGATTGGCGACCAGCGGCACGACGATCGACTCGGGGGTCATGGTGGCGCCGGTGGAATCGACGTGCACGCCGTAGTAGGTGGTGTTCGGTCCGAGCTGGACGACCCAGACGAGCTCGAATCCGTCGGCACTGGCCGCGATGCGGCGGGATTCGCGCGGGCGCGCGTCCTGCGTGATCATGAAACGCGCCGAGCGCGTGCCGTCGGGCAGCACCATGCGACCCTGAATGCGCCGGTTCGATGTCGTCGTCTCGGCGTAGAGCCGGGTCGGATACGCCACGAGAAAGCGCGTGCCCGAGAAGGCCACCAGGGGATGATCATCGCTGGTGATCGTGACGGGCGAAACCACCGGCTCGATCGCGAACGTCACCGGTAAGGGCACTCCCTCGGGGCTCACGAATCGCCCGGCGATCTCGCCCGCAGTCGTGTCGGCGCTCACCGCAACCCGGCGCGAGTAGGCCAGCAGGTAGTTCTCTCCGTCGAAGGCGATCCCGGCCCCGCTTTGCTGAGCGTCCTCAGAGGTGAGCGCGATGCTCGTCTCGTCCAGAATCTCCCCATCGGCGGCCGAGACCCGCACCCCGCGGGTGGCGTAGTTGCCGCCGAGGGTGTCGGACCAGATGACCATGAAGCTGCCGGCTCCAAACGCCAGGTCGACGTTCATCAGGGCGTGCGCCGAGCGCGTGATCACGAGAGGGCTGGCGTCGAGGATGCTGCCCTCCCCACTGAGCCGCACGCCCTCGATGCGCCAGTCGGTCTGCTCCGGGTCGGTGGCCTGCCACACGGCCAGAAAGGTTCCTCCGCCGGCGGCGATGCGCGGGGCCGTCTGGCGGTCGGGGCCCAGCGCGATCGGGAATCCGCTCGAGTCGCGCGCCACCCCCTCGGCCGTCAGCCGCGTGCCGAAGATGTCCGCGTCCCCCAGGCGCCGATCCTCCCAGACCACCCAGGACTCTCCGGACTGCGTGGGGTCGCACGCGACCGACGGCGAGATCTGAGCCGCGCTGGCGGCCAGGAGCCCGGGAGGCGCCTCGAACGCGAAGGCCGCGGACAACCCCTCCCAGTCGATGTCCTGAGCGGCCGCGGGGGTCGCCCACAGCGCGTCCAGGGCCAGGATCACGGCCAGACCCCAACCGAAGCCACAGCCCGCGGGCCGGCGGCCTTGCGCCCGGCCACCGCGAAACCTCGCCTTCATCGCAACTACCCTCCCGGAACCCTTCCTTGCCCCCCGGAGCGCCAGCGGCGCCTCGCGGTGTCGCTCCGCCGCAGGGCGGCCTCCGTGGCGCAAAGCCCGGAAGCCGGATCCACAGTCTAGGCATTCTAAACGCAGGCCGGCAACGAATGCAGCAATTTCCCGCACCCCTGCCGGCGGCCCCCCGCGCGTCGCTCCGGGGCCCGGCCGAGTGAATTCGACGGCTCGCGCCCCGCGCTTTCCGGCCGGTCGCCGACCGCGGAGGCGTGCCCCGAGGAAGCGCGTCCCGGGGAGGCGTGTCCCGCGGAGGGGTGCCCCGCGGAAGCGTGTCCCGCGGAGGCGTGTCCCGCGGAGGCGTGTCCCGCACAAGCGCGTCCCGGGGAGGCGTGTCCCGCGGAGGCGTGCCCCGCGGAAGCGCGTCCCGCCGAGCTGCGCCCGGTGGGACTGGACGGCGGCGCGGGCGATCTCCTATGCTTGCCCATTCGCGGGCGCTCGAGGTTGGCCAGGCGGGCCGCCCCTCGGCGCAATCCCCGCGCGGCGCAGGCGACCCGCAGCGTTCACGGCGAGGAGGAACCATGGCGGAGCAGGTCTCGGCCGGAAGGCGAGATGCGAAATCGGACCTGATCGTCACGATGACCCACGGAGGTCCGCCCGAGAACGAGATCCAGATCGAGAGCTCGGCGCAGCACCTGTTCGGGAAACGGATCCACGAGGTCACCCGGCTGACGCTCGCGAAGCTGGGCGTCAAGCACAGCAAGGTGGTCATCAACGATCGGGCGGCTTTCGACTGGGTGATCATGGCACGCGTCGAGGCCGCCGCCAAGAGGCTCTACCCGGACTTGACCGGCGAGGCCCTCCCCGAGGTCGCGGCGCCGGTTCGCCCGACGGCCCGCGACCGGATGCGCCGCTCGCGGCTCTATCTGCCGGGCGTCAATCCGGACCTGATGCTGAACGCCGGCCTCTTCGGCCCCGACGGGGTGATCCTGGACCTCGAGGATTCGGTCGCCCCGGCCGAGAAGGACACCGCGCGGATCCTGGTCCGCAACGCTCTGCGGGCGATCGATTTCGGGCCCGCGGAGCGCATGGTGCGGATCAACCCCACGCCCGCGGGCCTCCAGGACCTGCCGGCCGTCGTCCCGCACGGCGTGAACCTGATCCTGATCCCCAAGGCCGAGAGGGCCAGCGACGTCACCGAGGTCGCCAATGCCTGCGATCAGATCGCGACGCGCCATCACATCACCGACCCGATCTGGCTGATGCCGATCCTCGAGAGCGCCAAGGGCGTGCTCCACGCCGAGCAGATCGGGGCGGCCCACGAGCGCGTGGCCGCGCTGGCTTTCGGCGCCGAGGACTTCACCCGCGACGTCCAGGCCGAACGCACCGTCGATGGCCGCGAGAGCTTCGTCGCCCGTGCGCTGGTGGTCCTGGGCGCGCGGGCGGCGGGCGTGCAGCCCATCGACACGGTCTTCTCCGACGTCGAGAACGCCGAGGGACTGCGGGCGAGCGTCCTGGAGGCCATCGCGCTCGGCTTCGAGGGCAAGGGCTGCATCCACCCGCGGCAGATCGAGGTCATCCACGAGGCCTTCCGGCCCAAGGAGGCGGACCTCGTCCACGCGCTCAACGTCAAGGCCGCCATGGAAGAGGCCGAGCGCAGCGGCTCGGGCGTGATCAGCCTGGGCACCAAAATGGTGGACCCGCCGGTCGTGGCGCGCGCGCTGCGCCTGCTGCGCGTGGCCGCGGAGATGGGCATCGACGTCGCGGCCCTGGCGCCGAAGAAGGAGGGTTGATCCGTGGCCGAGATGGTGAAGAACGCGCTGGGACGCCTCGTCCCCCAGGAGATCAACGGCAAGCCCCAGACTCCCTTCCTGGGCGCCGGCAAGTTCGAGCCGACGGGCCGCACGGTGGGCACGCCGATCCGCGCCTGCCACCACTACCCGCTCGACAAGCGCGTGCCGACCTTGCGCGACGCGCTCGAGAAGGTGGGGCTGCGCGACGGCATGACGATCGGGATGCACCACCACATGCGCAACGGCGACATGATCGCCGTGCCGCTCTTCGACGCCATCGCCGAAATGGGCGTGAAGGACATCGTCTTCGCCCCCTCCGCGCTCTTCCCCTGCCACGAACCGCTCATCAAGCACCTGGACAGCGGGGTCATCCACCACATCGAAGGCTCGATGAACGGCCCGATTGGGAAGTACTGCAGCGAAGGGCGGATGAAGGGCATGGCGATCCTGCGCTCGCACGGCGGGCGCTATCAGGCGATCCAGGACGGCGATCTGCACATCGACATCGGCATCGTGCCCGCCCCCACGGCGGACATGATGGGCAACGCGACCGGGGCCTACGGCCCTTCGGCCTGCGGGTCGCTCGGCTTCGCGCTGGCCGACTCGGAGTACGCGGACAACGTCATCGTCGTCACCGACAACCTTGTCGAGGTGCCCTGCATCCCCTGGGAGATCCAGGGCATGAGCGTCGACGTGGTGGTCGAGGTGCCCAAGATAGGCGACCCGGCCAAGATCGTCTCGGGCACGACCGAGCTCACCAAGAGCCCGACGCGCCTCTTGATCTCGAAGTACGTGGCCGACTTCATCGAGGCGGCCGGTTACCTCGGCCGACCCTTCCAGGCCGGCGCGGGCGGCATCTCGCTCGCGGCGATCATCTTCATCGCCGAGCGCATGCGCGCCAAGGGCCTGCGCGCGCCTTTCGCTCGCGGCGGCTCGACCAAGGTGCTGGTCGACATGCTGAACGAGGGGCTGATCGGCGCCATCCTGGACGGCCAGACCTTCGATCTCGCCGGCGTCAAGTCGATCGGCGAGCACGCGCGCCACGTGCCGACGACGCCCTTCACGAGCTACAACTATCACGGCAAGGGCAACTGGGCGCCCTACGTCGCCACGGCGGTGCTGGGCGCGACCGAGGTCGACGTCAACTTCCAGGCCAACGTCGTCACCCACTCCGACGGCTACCTGCTGCACGGCATCGGCGGCTGGCAGAACACGCTCTTTGGCGAGTGCTCGATCCTGGCGTTTCCGCTCTTCCGCGGCCGCATCCCGATCGTGATGGACGAGGTCACGACGGTGTGCGCGCCGGGCGAGCTCATCACGGCGGTGATCACCGAGCGCGGCGTCGCGGTCAACCCGCGGCATCGCAACGGGCCGGCGATCCTCGAGCGGATCAAGGGCTCGGGGCTGCCTCTCACCACCATCGAAGAGCTCCATGAGATCGGACGCAAGATGTGCGGTCAACCGGAGCCGCCCGATGTCGATCGAACACGCCCGGTCGCGGCCATCAAGTGGGTCGATGGGACGGTGATCGACACGGTGTACAAGGTGAATCGGTAGAAGTGCGCAGGGCGGCCGCGCGGCGGGCACCCCGACCTCGTGCGGCGCCCACGCCGCGACCCGGCGCCACGCCATTAGCCAGACCCAGCGGGCTTTGCCCTCAGCCGGCCCCGTCTCGGTCGAGCCGAACTTACATTCGTAAACATTGAGAGGCAACCGACCGGCAGCCACCCCGGGCGCCCAGGCGTCTGGACCGCTTCGGTCACCCGTGTCATCTTCTTACACTTTCTTGCATTGGCGCCAACCGGGGCGCATAATCAAGTGGCATCTATGAGTGTGGTCCCCGTCCGCCGGGGGCCAGGCGGTCAGGTCACGAAGAGGGCCTACTGCACGCAACCATTGGGCAGATAACTCCCGGCATCTCCAGATGTCCCCACGTGAGGAGGAATCTATGGGCAAGTTCACCCGGCTATCACTGCATCCTGCGCTCGGCGCATTGTGCCTGCTCTTGGCAGCGGCGCTTGCGTCTCCCGCGAGCGCGCAGCTTCAGGGCGGCAACGTCTACCCGATCAACGGCACCGAGGATCCCCCCACCTCCTTCGCCTCGATGACGAGCGCGGTGGCCTATATGACCACCAACGGCGTCACCGGCTCGGGGCAAGTTGTGCTCGAGCTCGCCACGGGCTATGCGGGCGAGGCCGCGCCGCTGACGATCCCGATGATCACCGGCGTCGGCCCCACGCTCGGGATCACCTTCCAACCCGACTCGGGCTATGTGGCGACGACCGAGATCGCCGGTGGATCCTCGACCCAGTGGGCGATCCGGATCGCCGGCAGCTACATCACCCTCGATGGCCAGGCCGGTGGCGGCGGCGGTGGTCGCGATTGGACCATCCGGTGCACCGGGTCAGGGACGAGCGGATACGGCCAGTCGGCGGTCCGCATCGACAACGGCTCGGCCAGCCTGACGGACATCGCCGTGCGCTACTGCGTCCTCGAGGCCGAGGCGGCCAACACGACCTCGGCCATCTTCGGCATGGCCGGCAGCACCTCGAACACGCTCAAGAACCTGATCGTCGAGGAGTGCCTCGTCCGCTCGACCGGGCTTGCCAGCCCGAACTGCCGCGCCTACGGCATGAGCCTCGCCACCATCAGCAACGTCGGCAACACGGGCTGGATCATCCGGAACAACGTCTTCAACGACACCTACGCCAACGGCATCCGGCTCACCGGCGGGTTCCCCGGGGCGCTCATCTATGGCAACGAGATCTACCACACGGCCGCGATCACCCAGCCCTCGACGGCGGAGTATTCGGGCATCTACTACTCGACCTCGGCCAGCGCGGGCACGCTCATCTACGACAACTTCATCCACGATATCCAGCTCACGAACGGATCGAGCGCGGTCAACGGACTCTACTTCTACACCATGCACAGCTCCGGCAACCGCACGCGGGTCTACAACAACCGCGTGGCAATCGGCCCGGGGGTGCAGCCCGCCCTCGACGTCTACGGGATCCGCGAGTACACCGCCTCGGGCGGCCTCATCGACATCGACTACAACTCGGTCTGGATCGGCGGCTCGCCGACCACGGGCGCCAACAACTCGGCCGCCTTCCGCAAGCAGTCGAGCACGGTGCTCAACCTGCGCAACAACGTCTTCTACAACGCCCGCTCCAACAATGGCGCGACCGGCACGCACTGGGCCATCATGGTGAACAACACCACGTTCACGTCGATCAACTACAACGACTACTACGCGGACGGCACCGGCGGCGTGCTGGGCACGACCACCGGCGCGACGGGCGGCAACAAGCTCACGCTGGCGGAGTGGAAGGCCGCGGTCCCGGCGGACCTCTCCAGCATCTCGCAGAACCCGAACTACCTCAACGCGGGCGGCTCGCCGCCCGATCTGCACCTGGATGCCACCATCGCCACGCAGCTCGAGTCGGGCGGCACGATCATCGCCGGCATCGACAACGACTTCGAGGGCGACATTCGCTACGGCTCGGCGGGTTACGGCGGCGCCGGCACGGCGCCCGACATCGGCGCCGACGAGCTGGAGGGCATCCCGCAGGACCTCACCCCGCCGGCGATCACCTATGCGCCGCTCACGAACTCGGCCGGGACGAGCACGCGCGAGTTCACGGATGTCGCCGTGACCGACGCCAGCGGCGTCAACGGCGATCCGGGCACCCGGCCGCGCGTCTACTACAAGAAGTTCGGCGACGCCAACACGTGGGGCGACAACACCAACGCGACCGACGGCTGGAAGTACGCCGAGGCCAACGGCTCGACGTCGCCCTTCGACTTCACCATCGACTACTCGATCGTCTACGGCGGCAGCGTGGCGGCCGGCGACACGATCCAGTACTTCGTCGTCGCGCAGGACCTGGCCACCCCGCCCAACGTCGGCATCAACTCCGGCACCTTCGCGGCGCAGCCGGACAGCGTGGCCCTGACAACCGCCGCCTTCCCGATCGGCGGGACGATCAACAGCTACCTGCTCCTGCCGACCATCTCCGGCGACTTCACCGTGGGCACGGGCGGCGACTACGAGACGCTGAAGGCGGCCTTCGACGACATCAACGCCCAGGTGGTCGACGGCGACATCAACCTCACGATCCTCGCCTCCGGCACGACCGAGACCGCCTCGGCGGTGCTCAACGCGGTCGCCTACGAGGGCGGTCCCTGGACGATCACGATCAAGCCGGCCGAGGGGGCGACCCCGACCATCACCGGGGCGATCGGCGGCGCGCTGGTCAAGTTGAACGGCGCCGACTACGTCGTCATCGACGGGTCGAACACGGCGGGCGGGACAACCCGCGACCTCACCTTCGCCAACACCAGCACCGCGGCCAGCGGCGTGATCTGGCTGAACAGCCTGGGCGCTGGTCAGGGCGCGACGAACAACACGATCATGAACTGCGTGGTGCGCGGCGGCGCGGACCAGTCGACCGGCACGATCGAGACCTGGGGCATCGTCTGCTCCGGCACGACCATGAGCACGACTGGCTACGGCGCGGACAACGACGATATCATGATCATCAACAACGAGCTGCTCAAGGTCCGCTGGGGCATCTACGTGCTGGGCATCTCCGGAAACCCGAATCAGAACTATCTCATCGAGCAGAACGTCGTCGGCCCGGAGACCTTTGGCAGCGATCAGATCGGCAAGGGCGGCATCACGGTGCGGCACACCGACTACGCCACGATTCAGGACAACGTCGTGCGCTGCGTCGGCGGCACCTACGCCTTCATCACCTCGGGCACGGACCGGGTGGGGATCGGCGTGGGCGGCGACATCTGGACGCCCACCGCCACGACGGCCCGCAACTGCGTCGTTCAGCGCAACCTCATCCACGACGTCATCGACGAGCGGACCTACTCCGCGGTCGGGATCATCGTGGCGGGTCAGGGCTCGCCCAGCAACAACCTGATCGTGAACAACATGATCTACAACGTGCACGCCAACGGCACGGCCAGCGACCAGGGCATCGGCATCGGCATCTACGACGGCAACGGCGACGTGGTGGCCTTCAACTCGATCTCGATCTCGGGCGACCTCGATCCGGGCAGCAGCTCCTCGGCCACCCAGAGCCAGGTCGGCATCCGGATTCACTCGACGACGCCGACCAATCTTACCCTGAAGAACAATATCATCTCGCTCGACGTCAGCTCGAACACGGCGACCCTCATGCACTTCGCCATCGTGGCCCCGTCGACGGCCTATGCCTGGGGCACCGGCGGCTGCGACAACAACAACTACTACGTGAACCCGGCCAACCCGCAGATGGTGCTGGGCGGCATCGGGACGACCGTGCCCTACACGAACGTGCCGACGCTGGCCGGCTGGCGGACGCAGTTTACGCCCAACCAGGACGGCGCCTCCCGGAACGCCAATCCGCCCTTCGTGTCGGCGACCGATCTGCACCTGCTGACCGACGTGCCCACCCCGCTCGAGTCGGGCGGCGCGCCGATCGCGGGCGTGGACGACGACTATGACGGCGACCTGCGCAACGCGACGACGCCCGACATCGGCGCCGATGAGGGCGACTTCATGCCGCTCTTTGAGGACGACATCGCGGCGGTCGCGTTCATCAACCCGACCGACGGCGGCACCAAGATGACCGGGACCCCGTTCAACCCGCAGGCCTCGTTCGAGAACGTCGGTCTCAATGCGGCCAACGACGTCCCGGTGCGCTTCCGCATCGAGGATGATACGCGCACCGAGATCTACAACGAGGTCGACACGCTGGCGGTCATGAACCCGGGCGGCGGCCCGCAGACGGCCACGTTCGCCGAGATTACGTTCACCGAGCCCGGCAGCTTCACGATGTACGCCAAGGCCGAGCTGACGGGCGACGACAACCCCGCCAATGACGAGATCATCGGCACGTTCTCCGTGCTCGCCCCGCTGGCGGGCGTCTACGACGTCGGCGCCGAGGAGCCGGCGCCCTTCAACACGCTGACCGGCGCGATCGGGGCCCTGAACATGGTCGGCGTGTCGGCGCCCGTGACCTTCAACCTGGTCGACGCCAGCTACACGGCGCCGGCCGAGACCTTCCCGCTCACCATCAACGCCTTCCCCGGCGCGAGCGAGACCAACACGCTCACGATCAAGCCGGCGGCCCCGGGCACGACGATCAGCGGTCCGAGCACGACCGCGATCTTCGTTTTGAACGGCGCCGACTATGTCACGATCGACGGCGCCAGCGGCGCGCTGCGCGGGCGGGACCTCACCATCACCAACACGAGCGCGCTCGCCTCGACCGCCGTCATCTGGCTCAAGAGCCTGGGGGCGGATCAGGGCTGCGTGGACAACACCATCAAGGACTGCGTCCTCACCGCCGGCGCCGACCAGTCGACCGGCACGCTGGCGACCTACGGCATCATCGTGACCGACGGTACGATCAGCACCTCCACCGGCGGCGCGGACAACGACGGCAACACGATTCTGGGCAACGAGATTCGCAAGGTGCGCTACGGCATCTACCTGGTGGGCGTCTCGGGCAACCAGAACGTGGACAACGTCGTGAGCGGCAACCTGGTCGGCCCGGAGGCCTTCGGTCCCGAGCAGATCGGCGTGGCCGGCATCGTCGCGACCTACCAGGACCAGGTGCAGATCACCGGCAACGAGGTGCGGTATGTCGGCGGCGTGTACGCGACGACCACCTCCGGCACCGACCGGATCGGCATCGGCCTGGGGGCCGGCACCTGGACGCCGACCGCCACCGCGACGACCAACTCGATCGTGACGGGCAACCTCGTCCACGACGTGGTGGAAGAGCGGACCTACTCGGCGGTCGGGATCTCGGTGGCCGGCTCGGGCACGCCCAGCGGCAATCTGGTGGCGAACAACATGATCTACGACGTGCGCGCCAACGGCACCGCCGGCGATCAGTGCGTCGGCATCGGCATTGCTTCGGGCAACGGCGACACGGTGGCCTACAACTCGATCTCGATGAGCGGCGACCTCGACCCCGGCACGACCACCAACGCGTCCCAGAGCGGCGTCGGCATCCGCATCACCTCGACGACACCGGCCAACCTCACGCTCAAGAACAACATCGTCGCCGTCGATTTCAGCTCCAACACGGCCACGTTGAGGCACTACACAGTCGTGGCGCCCGCCACGACCTACGCGTGGGGCACCGGCGGCAGCGACAACAACGACTTCTTCCCCAACCTGACCAACCCGCAGATGGCCCTGGGCGGCATCGGCACCAGCGTGCCCTACACGCCGTTTGATTCGCTGGCGGCCTGGCAAGGCGTCTTCACGCCGCCCCAGGACAGCCTGTCGATCTCGGCCGACCCGCTGTTCGTGGGCCCGACCGATCTGCACATCGACACCTCCGGCCCGCTCTCGCCGGTCTCCGACGCGGGTGTCCCGCTGGCGCTGGTGACCACCGACTACGACGGTGACGAGCGTGACGCGGAGACCCCCGACATCGGCGCCGATGAGTTCACCGTCCTCGTGCCGGTGGCGATCTCGATCGCCGACGTCGAGGTGCTCGAGGGCAATCCGGGCAGCGACCGCGGCGTGGCGGTCTTCATGGTGACGCTCGATGCGGCGCCGGTCGACACCGTCAAGGTGGCCTTCACGACCCTGGACAGCACCGCGACGGTGGCCGACAACGACTACGTGGCGACGTCGGGCTTGCTCATCTTCGCCCCGGGTCAGACGGCGGACTCGATCATGGTCACGGTGGTCCCCGACTCCACCTTCGAGCCGGATGAGTACTTCATGGTCGTGCTGTCCGATCCGGTGGGGGCCACGATCGCCGACGGCGTCGGCGTCGGGACGATCCTCAACGACGATGAGTTCTCGGGAGTGGACCCGCTCGAGATCCCGACCAGAACCTTCCTGGCGGGCAGCCGGCCGAATCCGGCCACGGGCGCGGCCACGATTCACTTTGGTCTGAGCGCGTCGGGCAACGTCAGGCTCGACCTCTACGACCTGCAGGGTCGTCTGGTGCGGCGGCTGGTCGACGGCCCCGAGACGGCGGGCTTCAAGCGCGTCGTCTGGGACGGCCGGGATGGTCGCGGCCACTCGGTCGGCTCGGGCTTCTACTTCCTGAGGCTCAGGACCGAGGAGCAGACCTACACCAAGTCGATCCGGATCCTGCGGTAACCACAACGCGGGTCGTCCGGCCGGGGCGCCGAGCCCCGGCCGGCGGCCCTAAACAGCGCAACCGGCCGGGGGCGGGCGCCTCCGGCCGGTCTGTTTCCGAGCTGCGCGACGCCGCGGGCGGCGCGGGGTCAGCGGGCCAGCACGAGCCGCTGCGTCAGGCGGCCGCGGGCGCTCTCCAGGCGGCACCAGTAGGTCCCGGCCGGCATCGCGCCACCCCCCCCGCCGCGGGCTTGCCAGGTCACGACGTGCTCGCCCGCCGCGCGCGGGGCGCCGTCGGCGAGCAGGTCGATGAGCCGGCCGTCGACCGAGTAGATGCCGAGGGTGACCGGCCCGCCCTCGGCCAGCGCGAAGCGAATCGTCGTCTGTCCGTGGCAGGGATTCGGACCGATCGCCAGCCGGATTCCTCCCGGCCCTTGCGCCAGGTCGTCCGGCAGGGCGGCCGGGTCGACGGTCTGATAGGCGCGCACATCGGTGCCGATCCCGCACACGACCAGCGTCCCATTGCGGCCGAGGGAGGGCCCGCCGATGTTGATGTTGGTCACCGGAACGCTCCAGATGGGCGTCAAATCGGCCTCGTAGACGAAGAGCCGCCCGCCGGCGAAGCCGCTGTTCGAAAAGTAGACGCGCCCGTCGGCGTCGATCGCCATGCGGGGCGCGGAGTAGCCGGCGATGACGTCGGTCTGGTTGAGCACCGCGCCGGTCGCCGGATCCAGCCGGGCCAGACGTGGCCCGCTGATCATGATGTAGACCGAACCGTCGGGACCGACTCCGCACTCCCCGGCCGCGCCCGAGATCGTCGGGACGTGCCACTTCTCGATGAACCGCGTGCCGTCATCGGTGAAGGCGTAGAAGAAGTCCACCGAGGGGTTGTTCTGCGTGCGGGGCAGGTAGACCGTTCCGTCGGGCCCCACCATGGGCGTGGTCTGGATCAGGAAGCCGGTCATCACGGGGCTCTGGTACAACCGCTGACCGGTGGAGGCATCGTAGCGCACCAGAATGTGGCCGCCGCCGGTGACATCGGCCACGTAGAAGGCGTTCCCGTGGAGGGCCCCGCCGCAGGTGCCGCTGACCGATCCGACGCGCGCGGCGTGCCAGACGGTCGAGCCGTCCTGCGCGCTGAAGCGCCAGATGTCGTTGAAGGAGCCGACGATCGGGTCGCCGTTCTCCGCGAAGACCATCCCGTCGTAGGCCCCCGCGCTCTGCTCGACGTCCGAGATCCAGATCGTGTCGCCCGTGGCGGCGTCCAGGCAGTAGAGGTGGGCCCAGACGGAGGCGCCGTTGCCCGAGCGCGAGCAGTAGACCTTGCCGTCGCGCACGCCGCCCACCCAGGGCGTCCAGTCGTCAGGGTAGTAGGGCAGCTCGACGGCCCACTCTTCCTGGCCGTCGGTGAGATTCATGGCGACGACATAGGCGTCATTGGGCTGCTGGTAGGGCCAGCGCAGCTGGCGCACCATGAAGACCCGATCGCCCTCGATCACCGGATGCCAGGCAATCAGCGAGCTGCGTCCTCCCGACCAGAGCAGCTCGGCTGCCGTGGGACCGTGCTCGTTCGACAGCCCGTTGCGTCCGGCGTTGCCGCCGGAATTGGTCCAGTCCCCGGCGTGCGCCAGGCCGGATGCGGCGCAGGCGCCCAAGGCCAGGATGATCAGGAAGAGCGGGTGAAAGCGGTGCATGGTGCCTCCTGCTGCTTGCGTGGTGGTGGGCGGCGAATGACTCAGGCTACACCGGTGATTGTCCCACTCGGGCGGCAGCGGGGACAAGGGGCAGTGAGCGGGATGTGGGCCCGAGGGCTCCGACAGGCGCGGCGAGCCGGCGGCGGCCGGCCGGCCGGCGGGGGGTCGGAGGCTTGTGGCCCCGCGGGCGGTCCGCCGGCCTGGACCTGGGAGGGGGACGAGTGCGCTTCCTCTTAGTACTCTTCCTCGACGATCCTTGTCGCCAACTGCTCGGTGGTGATCCGTCCGGCGTCGCGGGCCCGCAGGTCGCCCATCTTGGCGCGCATCACCAACCGCTCGAGCTTGTTGCGGCGGAAGTAGCGGTGGTCGTCCAGCGACACGGCGAGCACGACCCAGTCGTCGTCCTGGAGCTGGGACAGCATACCCCCGGCGTCGGCGAGCACTTCGCGCAGCTCTTCCTTGCCCCGCGCGTAGCAGCGATCGTCGCGCTTCTTGCGGTTGGCGCGCCAGCGATCGTAGGTGTCATCGTCCGATTCCGCGTCGTCGTCCTCGTCGTCCCAGTCGTCGTCGTCCCAGTTGACGATCACGCGTTCCCCGTGCTTGCGGATGCCGAGGCCGCGCAGCAGCGACCAGCTATTGCCCGACCACTTGCCGCTGGTCAGCGAGGCGTCCAGGCTGAAGGCAACGCCGTACCCTGGGAGATAGATCCCCTGATTCGGCCCGCCCGAGCTGACCAGCCAGTAGGGGCTGTCGATCAGCATGTCGCTGATGACATCCTCCATCCTCCCGATCTCGCGTTGCAGCTTCTTCTGCGGCTCCTGGGCGCCGGCCCCGTCCAGACCGACCCAGCCTATCATCACGACCAGCGCCATCAGCGCGCCCACGGCCCTTCCACCGGGGCCCGGGGTGTGGATTCGCATTGTGCCCTCCCTTCTGCGGTGACTCCTCTGAGCGACGCGGCTGGCGAGTCGGTCGATGTCGCTGCTCGCGTCCGAACTAACGACGAAGGAGCCGGCCCCGGTGTTCGAGACAAACTCATCGCGCCGCTCGACGCGCCCCCGCGCCGCCGGCCCAACCTCCCCCCGACCGGGCCGCGAGCCCTTCCGCGGCGCGTCCCGGGCGCCTACCCTGGATGGACCGCGCGCCGCTGCGCCGGTCGCTCATGGTATGCTGGGTCCGCAGCGCCAGCCGCCGGTGGCCGAGCGAGCCGGGGGGCAAGGGATCGGCCGGCGGGCTCCGGCGGGAAAGGAGAGCACTCCGAGCATGGTCCCTCGTCCTGACCGCGGCCCCGATTCCATCCCCGCGCGAATGGCCCCCCTGACCCTCCTGGTCGCCCTGGGCGTCCTGACGACCGCGGCCTTGTCGATCGGCGCGTTCTCCTGCAGCGGCGGCCACCAGCCCTACGCGCCGGCCCGCCCCAGACTGGATCCGCAGGCCCGCGGCTTGGGGGGTCCGGCGGAGCCAGGGTGGTTCCCCGCGCGGGATCTGCTCGAGCTGGCCGCGCGCCGTCCACCGTCGGCGCTGGCGCAGATCGACCAGATCTTCGGGCGGATCGCCCAGCTGCAGGGCGCTGCGACCGGCTGGAGCGACCTCGAGCTGGCGCAGGAGATCGCGGCGATCAAGGCCGAGATGGACCAGCTCGGCCTGGCCGGCGGCGCGGTGCTGCGCCAGCGCATGGGAACGCTCTCCGCCGACGAGGAGACGCGGTTTCGCGCCGCGGCCGAGCTCGAGATGCGCTGGGGTCTCGCGCTCATGCAGACGGGCGAGATCAACGACCGGGTGGCGGGCGCCGCCCGCTTGCGGCGGGCGCTCGCCTGGGATCCCGCCAATCCGGTGCTCGTCCTGCTGCTCGCCGGCTACGACGACCTGGCCGGATTCGTGGCGGACGGGATGAACCTCCTGCGGAGCTACCTGCGCGAGAGCGGGCACAACGACCTCGTCTCGCTGCAGCTCCTGCGGCGCCGGGCCCGCAACTGGGTCGTCACCCGGGAGCAGGCCCAGCTCGACTCCGCCTACCTCGCGTGCGGTGAGCTCGCCCGGCGCAACGGGGGCTGGCAGCAGGCGCCGGCCTGGCTGTGGCTCGAGCGCGCGCGCCTGCACTACCTGGCCGGCGCGATCGACTCGCTGCGCGCCGGGGCCGAGGAAGCCTATCGGCGCGGCCGCGGCGGCGATGGAGACCGAGAGGCCGCCGCGCTCGGGCTCGTGCTGACGGGGATCTGCGATGTCCGCGATCTCGAGTTCGAGCGAGCCCACCAGAGCTTCGGGGCGGCGCTGGCCCTGGCCGCGCAGGAACCCGCCTTACACGATCTGGTGGCCTGGATGTGCGTGCCCTGGGACCTGTGGTCCGACGAGGATCGCCTGCGCTTCGACCGGTCGAGCGATCGGGTGGCCTTCCTCGAGGCCTTCTGGGCCTCGGCCGACCCGATCGAGGCGACGCCGCGGCTCCTGGAGCATCGCATCGAGTACCGCCGGCGCGTGGCCGAGGCGTACCTGACCCTGGCCGGGGTCGACCCGGCCGTTCCCGGACCGCTGACCCAGCCCGGGCGCGCCATTGTGCGTTTTGGCTGGCCGCGCGCGTGGCTCTCCCAGGCGGGTCAGCTCAAGCAGGCCGCCAGGGACAACCCGTTCATCCACGCCGGCGTGGACCGCTCGTGGCGCTTCGCCTATCGGATGCCGGGACCGCTCGCAGCCCGGCCCGACACGATCCTGTTTCAGGACGGCGGCAGCGGCTCGCGCTTCGTGGCGGTCGACAGCCTGACGAGCAGCCGCTATCCGCGCTTCACCTTCGACCTGGATTTCGGCGGCCGCGCCTATCCCTTCCACTCTCGCGTGGCCCACTTCCGCGAGCACGACGGAGGTCTGGCGCTCGCGATCTGCTTCGATACCTATCTGCCCGATTACGCCGTGCGCTACCCGCTCAGCGGCTTGCAGTTCGCCGGGACGATCGACATGCGGGCGGCGGTCTATCGCGCGACCGAGAGGGGCTGGACGCTCGATCGCGAGTTCTCGGTCGCATTGGCTCACGAGACCTTCCTGCCCGCGCGCCGTCGGCTCGTGCGCCGCTCCGGCACCTTTCACCTGGAGGATGTCGAGTGGGGCGTGCTCAGGCTGGCCGCGCAAGAGCTCCTGCGCGACCGGGAGGGCCGGCTCCTGGCGATAGGCGTCGACAATGGTCAACCGCTGGCGCCCGAAGTGGTTTCGCCCGACACGCTCGCGCTCTCCGACCTCTTCCCGGTGGAGTCTTTCGCCGAATCGCCGCCGGCGGAGACGCTTCTGCGGCTGGGTCATTCCGTTCACGCCTACGGCAACCACCTGCGCAAGGAGGGCCTCGTCGGTCGGGCGTGCCCGCTGTACCTCCCCCAGGAGAGCTTCACGTTCTATCTGGAGGCCTACCATCTGGCGTCTCGCGACGGGCGCACCCTGGCCGAGCTGGCCATGGCGCTCGAGCGGATCGGCCCGGAGGGCAAGCAGGAGTACGCGATTGAGATCAGCGGTCGTGACCAGGTCCTGCGGCAGCCGAACGTGAGCGAGTGGCACATCGTGAGGTCGATCGGGCTCGGCAACCTGGAGCCCGGCCCCTACCGCGTGCGCGCCACCGTGACCGATCACAATGCCGACGCGCGGAGCGAGCGGGTGGCGGAGTTCGAGGTCGTGGACCCGGAGTCCCTGGTGACCTTCTACGGCTGGCGCGAGCTGGAGCTGCCCGGACGACTCCTGTCGCACGCTCGGACGCGGGGCGCGCGTGATCCCTGAAGACCTGGGTTGTGGTGCGAGTGTCTGTGATGACCGCCAGGCCGCGCAGGTCGCCGGGACGC
>CAZRWW010000076.1:4539-26343 GCA_964603725.1 uncultured bacterium | reverse complement strand
GCCGGGATATCGGTCGCCACGACCGGCAGGCCGCACGCGTAGAACTCGAGCCGCTTGAGCGTCTGGATGCTCTCCATGCCGGGCAGCGCGCGGTAGGGGATGATCCCCACCTGGGCGGCCGCGACCAGCGCGGCCGCCTCGCGCTGGTCGAGGAGGCCGAAGAAGCGAAGGTCGCCCGCCCGGCGCAGGCGCTCGATCTCGGCGCGACTCCAGGCGCACTCGCCGGCCAGCAGCAGCGTCACCCCCGCGCGCAAGAGCGCCGCCAGCACGTCCAGGTCGAGACGGTGATCGAGCGTGCCGTGAAAGACGGCCCGCGTTCCCGGCTCGCGTGCGAGCGCCGCGAAACGGCTGCCCACGTGAGCGTCCGGGTGGAAGCAGCGCGCATCGACACCGTGGGGCAGGAGCTCCGCGCGGCGGGCCAGCGGGGCCAGCCGGGCGTGGAGCGCGGCGCTGGCGGAGATCGTCAGGTCGCTCGCCGCGGCCAGGGCCTCCATCCGGCCGCGCAAGATGGGGCGCAGGTGGGATGAGCGGCTGAGCGCGGCGTAGTCGTCCGCCGCGTCGTAGATCGTGGCGCGCGCGGGCCCCAGCGCCGCCAGCGGATGCACGAGCGGCTCGTAGCAGATCAGGATGGGCGGCGGCAGGCCATTGCGCCGGCGCAGCAGCTCCAGAGAGCGACGGGCCCAGGCGCGCTGCAGCCACCCATTGGCGCGCTGGATGGGGCCCGAGAAGCGCTGGGCCGGGATGCCCGGGGCGCCCCGCACGACCCGCACGCCGGTCGGGTCGGCGGCAATCCCGTGCGGCGTTGCCAGCCACCGGACGGGCGCGACCCGCCCGCGGGCGAAATCGAGGCCCGAGAACGGCGGATCCAGGAAGTAGACCGTCCGGGCGGCCGCCAGCCGCGCGGCGATCTGCTGCCGCCGCCGCCACTGCGAGCGCCAGGGGCAGTTCGACAGAACGACCACCGGGGTGGGGGGGCCGCCGGGCCCGTTCGCCTGGCCCTGGGCGCGGGAGTCGCCGGGCCCATCGGCCAATGATCGTGCGGCGCGCGGCGTCATCGGCGGCCCCTAGAGCTTGAGCGCCGATACATCGGCCTCGAACAGGTAGACGTCCGCGGGCTGCTCGAAGTTGGTGAAGCCCGCGGCCAGGAACGGTTTCAGCGCCAGCATCGGCGGCACCATGGTGTGCAGGCCGCGCCGATCCTGCGCACGGGCCTTCGCGATGGCGTACTCCAGGCAGGCCGCATCGACGAGACCATCGGGAGCGTCGCACCAGCAGATGTCGAGCGTGCGGCTCCCGTACTTGAGGTTGTCGGCGATCACGATGCCCTTGCTGCCGCGGCGGACCGTCTCCGCATTGGGGAAGTAGGCGCCCCGGTCGGGCAGGTCGCCGGGGGGAAAGGTCCAGTCGTTGGCCATCATCTCCTGGTGGTCGGGGATGCCCGGCGTGACCTCGACTTCCCGGGCGGCCTGCGCGAGGTCGGGTACCTGGGCGAGCTTATCGAGCTCCAGGTCGAGGTGCGTGAAGGCCGCCGTGCGCCGGAAGCCGAGGTCCTCGTTGATGCGGATCGAGGAGTAGTTCCCGAAGTAGGTCGAGAAGATCAGCTTCTCGAACCCCCGCTCTCGCCCGGCCGCCGCCAGGTGGTGAGCCATGCGCCGGCCCAAACCTTGCCCCTGAACCTCCGGGTCCACCCGCAGCCCCTCGAGCCAGCCGCGCCGGGCGTCGAAGGGCACCAGGCGCCCGCATCCGACCAGCCGGCCGGCGAGGGTCATCGCCGCAAAGTAGTGGCGCGGATCGGCGACCCAGTGGTCGAAGACGTGGGGCAGGTAGTCGTGGCCTTCCCAGATCTGCCCCGCGATGGCCAGCAGTCGCTCCCGATCGCCGGGCTCGACGGGCCGGAACCGGATCTCGGAGTTTTCGGTACGGCTTGCTGGATCCAGGGTGCGCGTGGTATCGGGTGTCATGATGTGTCCTTTCGCGCGGCCTGCGCGATGAATGCCCCGGCCGGCCGATCAGCGTGCCGAGCGATTCTAGCGGGCCGCCGGACGATCGTGAAGGGTAAGGTATGTCCCTGCGCCGACCCGCGGGCAGGGCGGGAGGGCGCCATGCGGTGCGATCTGTGCGATCTCACGGGCAAGACCGCGCTCGTCACGGGCGGCTCGCGGGGCATCGGCCGCGCCATCTCGGTGCGCCTCGCCTCGCGCGGCGCGCGGGTGGCGATCAACTACGTGCGCAATGTCGAGGCGGCCGAGGAGACGGCGGACCTGATCCGCGCGGCGGGCGGGGAAGCCTTGACGCTGCGCGCCAACGTCGGCAAGCGCGAGAAGATCGATGAGATGTTCGACGCGCTGGCGCAGCAGTGGGGCGAGACGCTCGACATCCTGGTGAGCAACGCGGCCTCGGGCGTGATCAAGCCCGCCATGGAACTCACCTGGCACCACTGGGACTGGACGATGAGCATCAACGCGGCCACGCTGCTGCCGCTGGCCCAGCGCGCGCGGCCGATGATGAAGCAGGGCGGCAACATCCTGGCGGTCAGCTCGCTCGGCGCGCTGCGGGCGATTCCGATGTACGCCGCGATCGGCGCGAGCAAGGCCGCCCTCGAATCGCTCGTCCGTCACCTGGCCGTCGAGCTGGCGCCCGACGGCATCCGGGTCAACGCCGTCAGCGCCGGGGTCGTCGACACCGATGCGCTCAAACACTTCCCGCACCGCGACGACATCCTCGGCAACTCACTGCTCAAGACGCCGGCCGGTCGGCTCACCACGCCGCAAGACGTCGCCGACGTCGCGCTCTTCCTGGTCAGCCCGCTGTCGCGGATGATCGTGGGTCAGACGGTCACCGTCGATGGAGGCTACAGCGTCCTGGCCTAGCGGCCGCGGTTGTAGCCGCCGCCACCGCCGCCGCCGTAGCGCTGGCCGCCGCCACCGCCGCTTCGACGAGGCTGCTGCTCGCGCGGACGGGCCATGTTGACCTTGAGCGTGCGACCCATGAACTCCTTCTGGTCCAGGGCGTCGACGGCCGCCTGCGCCTGCTCCTCGGTCTCCATCTCGACGAAGCCGAAGCCGCGCGAGCGGTTCGTCTCGCGGTCGATGACGACCTTGGCCGAGACGACGGTGCCGTGCTCGGCGAAGAGCTGCTCGAGATCGGAGTCCTTGGCCGTGAAGGGAAGGTTGCCGACGTAAAGATTCGTAGCCATTCGTCAAAGATCCTCTCAACCCGAGGGCGGCTCCCGGCGCACACGGGCACGCACCCTCATTGCAAAGACACCCCGAGAACTTCCGTAGCGAGCCAGCCGGGGGGAAGCCCACGGTTCCCGATCCGGGGTTGACCACTCGGAGTACCGGCCAGCGGCTACTTGAGAGGAGAACCGGGCTGGGACTGCAGGTTTCCGGCCCGCCGGGCCCTACGTGCGAACGGAATCGGTCGGCAAGAACTCCTTCCAGACCAAAAGAACTCGGGTCAACCAACCGGTGCCGTCTGATCCTGGACGCTGGACCAAACCCAATGACACCCGTAAGAATCTTCGCCTGGCGCAGCTAGAGTGTCCAGCCTTTTCTTTCTCACCGGCAGACGGCCGACCAGGCCGCCAGCAGCTCCCGCTCGCGCTCCGGCTTCAGGCCGGCAGCGCGGGCGGCGCCGGCCGGGCGGGAGCGGTCCCAGGCCAGGGTGTCCTGGATCGTCTCTTCCAGGAGACGAAAGACCAGACCCTCGGCCAGCGCCCGGCCGCAGTCCGCCGTGTCGTGCGCGCCCGGCACCCACAGGGGCGCCTCGATGTAGGGATGCACGCCCTCCGCGGTCAGGAAGTCGTCGTCGAGCCAGACGAACTCCGCGTCGCTGCCGGCGGCTTTGCGGCAGGCCTCCAGAAGGCCCAGCATGGTGAGCGGCCGCGCCGGCCCGGTGGCGTTGAAGACGCCCGTCCGGCCGCGTTCCACCATGCGCACGATCCACTCGGCCAGATCGCGGACGTCGATGAACTGCACCTCGCGCTCGGGGTGTCCGGGGGCGAGCACGCGGCCGCCCTGCGCGACGCGGCCGGGCCAGTAGGTGAACCGGTCGGTCGGGTCGTGGGGACCGACGATCAGCCCCGGGCGCACGCACAGGGCGCGCCCGGGGTAGGTCTCCGCCACCACGCGCTCGCAGGCCGCCTTGAGCGGCCCGTACGTCTGCCCGGTGATCTTCTCCGTGGCGGCGTCCGCGAGCTCTCCGAGCGGGGCCGATTCATCGAGCCCGGGCGCCGAGGGATCGCGGTAAACGGAGATCGTCGAGATGAAGGTGTAGCGCTCGACGCCCTCCGCGAGCAGGCGCGCCGAGTCGCGGACGACGCGGGGCACGTAGCCGCACGTGTCGATGACGGCGTCCCAGCGCCGCCCCGCCAGTGCGGCGAGATTGCCGTCGCGATCGCCGTACAGCCGCTCCACCGCCTGGGGCAGGCGGGCGTGATGGCGCCCGCGATTGAAGATGGTGACCTCGTGCTCGGCGGCGAGGGCTGCGTCCAGGATGTGGCGCCCGAGGAAGACGGTCCCACCGAGGATGAGTATGCGCATGACGTCGCCTCCGTGATCGCTCGCGTGAGGGGCTTCCCGCCGGCAGCATACACCGCGGGGCGAGGCCGCGGCTAGGCGCCTTCGCCTGATCGGGAACCGTGATGGGCCAGGGCATGCGGCCGATAGCCTGACCTCCCAAGGCGGTTTCCCGATCACCGACCGTCGTTGGTCTTGGACAGGATCAAGAAGCGGGCAAGGGCGGCGGCATCGAAGATTCTGCGCGCGAGCCTGAGGGTGCGCCGCTGATCGGGGCGCATCCGCCCGCCACCTCCGAACGCGCGCCGCCTTCCGCCGAACGCCGACAGGACCGTCACGCTCGTGGGTCTACCGGAAGAGCCCCTTGATGGCACCCCAACTCCTGCTCTCGATTCGTGTCGAGCCGCAGCCGATCGGCCAGGCGCCGATCAGGTCGCACTCCGGATTGGGCGGGGAGAAGGGCGCGCAGGGGGAGGCGCAATCAAGCCGGAAATCACCGGCTTGGGGGTCGCAGAACAGAGGGTCGGCGGAGATATTGCCCGCGATGCCGAGCTGGCCCTCGACGCACTCCACCCAGTCGCCTCCTCGGTTGCCATAGAAGTTGCAGCAACTCGCGGTTGCGGTGGCGCCGCCCTCGCAACACACGGGCGTTGTGCCAAACGCGATGACGCAGTTGTCGATCAGCGCGGAGGCCGAATGACCCGCGACCATTCCGATTGTCGGTCCCGCATCATCATAGCACAGTGTGCAGTGCGACATCTCCAGCGGAGCATCCCAGCAACAGATGCTGGAAGCCTCGCCTGACCCGTTGTCTATGAACGTGCACTCCACGACCTGCAGGCTGCCGCCCCACTGGTGGATGCCTCCCGAATCTGGTCCGGAGTTGTCCCGAAAGACGCAGCGCCTGAAGGTCGGCGTCGAGTCTTCGGAGCGGACCGGCGCACGCCACCGAACATGGTTGTCATAGAAGGCGCAGTCCCGGAAGGTCGGAGCAGCTTGGTAGCAATCCACGGCCCAGTTGTAGTTCGCATCCGTGAAGGAGACCCCCTCGATCAGGGTCATCTCATCGACAAACCAGCAGTTCAGGAGACCCTCACCCATGTAGTCCCAAAGCACGACACAGCTCGGCTCCCCGGTCTCGCTGCGCAACGTCACGCCCGACTTCATCCGAACGGGATGGCTCAAGACATAGGTCCCGCATGCCACCAACACGGTGTCGCCCGCCACGGCCGCATCCATCCCCGCCTGAATGGTCGGGTACTGCCCCGGCACGTGACGCGTGGTCGCGGAAGCGGAAGCCATCAGCCCCAGCACCGAGCACAGGGTCGCCAGTACCGGTATGCGACGCATCGCCTCCCCCTTTCGTCGGCGACTCTCCCACTCGTGTTCCAGGCACTGCACGTTCCCCTTGACTGCCTCGATTGTACAGAGCAGGATGTTTGTACGCAATCGAGAGCTGCAGACGCATGTACAACAGTGACAGAAGACGAGGGAGGACTTGCCATGAACCAGCGCGGGGCCACCCTGCAGGCAGAGGTTGACGGCCGTACAGGCAGATCAAGTAACTCGGGGGGGGGCAACACCTTGGCGTGCTTGCTCGCGCTGGCGGCGACGGCCGGTCTGGGCGCCGGCGGCGCGGCCCAGGCCCAGAACATCTGCGTCCGGCACGGGGGCCGCGAGGCCTGCGTGGTTCACACCACGGGCCCGAACACCGGGACCCATGTCTGGAACCTGTGGACAGACAACTTCTACCAGCGGCTGGTGCTCGATGAGCTTGGGGCCGAGCCGCTCTGCCTCCGCCTGGCCGAGTTCGATCACCTTGCCCCTGGTGACACGAGTAGCTGGCACGATGGTGGCCCCGAGGAGGCGGAATACGAACTGCAATGCGGGTGGACAAGCGGAAGCATGCAAGGCCAGCTCTGGACCGGCTCGACCTGCGCCGACAGTCTCGAGTTCGTGGAGACGGAGGTGGGCGATGGCGAGCAGGATGAGATCCCCTACGTGCAGTTCTCTACGCGCTTTCGGCACCGGCGGCAGCCGATCGAGCTCACGCTCTACTACCGGGCCTACCCCGACGGCTATCTCGAACGCTGGGCGCGCGTGACGAACACAAGTTCGGAGCAGGACTCGACCCTCTACGTGCACCACCTCACGAGCTTCCGCCGCGCTCTGGCGCCGGCCGGGTGGCAGGCCGGGAAAGCCGCCCGGTGGGGCGTGCAGTACGTGATGCCCGGGGAGACGATGAAGTACATGACGGTGGTCCCGATCACGGGGGACTGCCGGCTCGTGACGTGGAGGTTTCCAGACCCAGCAACCGGCGAATTGCTGTCCCTCCAGTGGTATGCCGTGCGCTACGACCGCTGTGCATCCACACCGGCCTACTGCGATTCAGCAAAGTCATGGGAACGCGCCGAGGGATTTCTGCTCAGCTACGCCCAGCCGGAGAACTGGCAGACGGCGACGCACCTTGAGCCGGATACGCAGGAAATCCGGATCCTCGACGTGCGTGGGTTCAACGCGCAACGGACAGGGTCTACGGGCGATGATGATGCAAGTGAAGAGGAAGAAGCACGCCGGTTCGTGTTCCTGCCCTTTGTGGTACCCGCGGGAAAGACGCTCGAAACGAGCCACGCGTTCTTCATGTTCACCGACGGCACCATTGACGACGCCACCACTCGCACGCACGCCTTCGTCCGCCAGCATTACGTCCCCACGCCCCCGGTCGCGCCGGACAGCATGCCGCGGGTGCAGTACCTCACCTACTTCTGGGAGCCCTTCGGGTTCGCCTACGGCTCGCTCATGGAACAGGCGGAGGCGTGCGAAGCTCTCGGGGTGGAGCTCTTCGTGATCGACGCGAACTGGTGGAAGTACTCGCTCTTCAATAATGTCCCCGATTGCGGGTTCACCGCCCACCGCTTCGGGACCGGGTACTGGTTCAGCGATCCCTGCAGGTTTCCGGAGCCCGACAGCACACTGACCGACTTTGGGGGCGAGCTGGCCGAGCGTTCGATGGATCTGGGTCTGTGGGTCTATCCCGCCGCTGTCGACACGATGCTTCTGGGCATGCTGGACAGCCTGGAGTGCTGGCAGCAGGACCCGCCCACGACGGATCCCTGCTTCTGCAGCGATCCGCCTGGACCAAGCTGCCGGCCCTGGCAACGGTGGTGGCACACTCAGTACGACGGACTTGGGGACCGCTGGATACGCTGCCGATACAGCTACTCCGAGTGCCCTTGGCAGGGGAGCAACCTCCGGCGCTTCGGCGAGCTGTGCTGTGCCTACCACGGCGCCCGGGAGTGGATCGCGGCCCAGCTCGGCCGGTTGCTCGATGACAACGGCTACGGAGCCAAGTACCTGAAGTTCGACGGTGCCACCCGACCCTGCGTCTCCCCCTACCACGGCCACTGCGGGCCGCTCGCGCCCGGCGACACGCTCTGCCGCCGCGTGCAGACGGCGGTCATGGGTTACGAGCAGCTCCTCACAGACGTGCGCGAGGCGCACGCCGGGGTCATCTACGAGGCCCCCTGGCCGGTCGGGCACGTCGCCACCTGCACTGATCCGTCCTCTCAACTCGGACGGCTACCGTATTGGGCGCGCTATTCGATGGAGTCGGCACGCTGCTACCTGCCGCCCCTCTACACGGGGTGCTTCCTGTACGAGGAACCGGATTCGACCGGCCTGAGCGGTGCGCAGAAGGAGGCCATCCGCAACCACTACATCCGCACGGTGATGCTGGGGCCCTTCACGATCAGCACCGATGTCACCGGATGGTCGCCGCCGTTCCGGGACCTCGTGATCAATGCGGTCGGGTACTACCGGGAGAATCGCCGGTTCCTGCGGGGGGCCGCATTCAACGTCCTGCCCCAGCGCGGCTTCTGTCAGGACCCCACGGAGGCGTGCGAGGAAAGCTGGGACGCGGTGGAGTTCCTGGATCCCGATGAAGGGGACGCGCGGGTGTTCGTGTTTCGGACAGCGTCGGCGGATTCCGCCCAGACAATCGTGCTTCAGGGGCTGGATCCGCAGGAGCAGTATCTCGTGACGGGGGTCGACCACGGTTCCTTCGGCACCCATTCCGGGGCCACCCTGATGAGCACCGGGATCGAGATCACGTTGCCCCACACCTACAGCTCGGAGATCCTGGAGATCGAACCGTAGGGATCGCGAATCGTGCTGTTCGCGGGCCGCCGCGACTCGGCGCCGGGCCAACGCCGGCCGGCCTGGAATGTCACGTTGGCGACAGGCGGCTAGTCGTGGCGCAGCGCCTGCACCGGATCGGTGCGCGCCGCGCGCGCGGCCGGATAGAGGCCGGCGATCAGGGCGACGCCGACTCCGAACGCCAGGGCGCCCAGGACGAGGTAGATCGGCAAGCGGAAGAACTCCATCGCGGGGACGCCCTGGCCGATCATGATCCGCTTGGCGATGAAGGAGAGCACGCGCGAGACCCCCCAGCCGAGACCCAGGCCAAGGAGCGAACCGGCCAGGCCGATCAGTCCGGCCTCCATCAGGAACAGCAACCGGATCTGCTGGTCCTCGGCCCCCAGCGACTTGAGGATGCCGATCTCGCGCGTCCGCTCGGTGATCGACATGACCATCGTGTTGACGATGCCCAGGGCAGCTACAGCGAGCGCGATCGTGCCGATCAGGCCGACGATGAGATCAAAGATCAGGAACATCCTGCGCATCTCGGCGAGCCGGCCGGCGAAGCTGAATGTGCGCAGGCCCAGCGCCTCGATGCTGTCGGCCACGGCCTCGGCGTCGGCGCGCCGTTCGAGCGTGACGACCGCCAAGGCATGGCCGCCGGCCGGCGCCTGGATCTTCGAGAGCAGCTCGAAGGGGTCGCTGAAGCTGAGCCGGTCGACGCCGCTCGCGGGTCCGGGCGGCATCAGCACGTGATTCAGCCGGAAGCCGAAGCCCCACTCGATCTCCGCGACGCCGCAGACGACCAGCTCGAGCTCGGTGGGCCCCATGCGGCTGGCGAACATCTCCACGAAGTGACCGGCTTGCAGCGCGACGCCCTCGGGCAGATCGAGCGCGCGCAGGCCGGAGAGCACGACCTCCTTGCCGAGCTGAAAGCGGTTGGCAAGCTCGAGCCTGATCGTGTCGCCCACGATCGAGTCGGGCTGGCTTTGCAGCCGGCTCACCATCTCGCGGCTGAGCACGACCTCGGCCGCCGAGTCGGCGGCGAAGAAGCGTCCGGCCAGCATCGTGCCTAGGTTGCGGTTCTGGACATAGCTCGCCGGGAGGATCTGGGCCGTGACGCTGCGCGTCTGATCGCGCCAGACGAGCCGGGCATCGAACGTGTCCTGCGGATAGACGAAGGCGACGCCCTCGAGCTGGGCGATGCGGGCCAGCATGGCATCGTCGAGCAGGATGGCCGTCGCGACCGAGTCGGGTGCTGCGGCGCTATCACCTCCGGCTGGCATGACGTGCAGCGTGCTGAGCAGGCTCAGCGAGCGGAACTGGGCGGCGACGCTTTCCTGGATGCCCGCGGCGTACGACAGGAAGGTCGTCAGGGCGCCGATGCCGATGACCACCCCCGCGATGGTGAGCGCCGTGCGCAGCTTCAGACGCCAGAGGTTGCCGGCGGCGATGGAGACGAACTCGCGCAGGATCATGCCCGGTCCCCTCGCGTTCCCGGATCCCGGTGCCATGCCGGATCCCCGCGTGGTGCCGGATCTCGGCGTCGTCCCGCGTCCTCCCCCGTGATGCGGCCGTAGCTCATGTGCAGCGTGCGGTGCGCGGCCGCCGCTCCGAGCGCGAGGTCGTGCGTGACCAGCAGGATCGTCAACCCGCGGCGGTTCAGCTCATCGAACAGCGCCGCGATGGCGGCCGAAGTGTCGCGATCGAGGTTGCCCGTGGGCTCGTCGGCCAGGAGCAGATCGGGCTCCTTGACCAGGGCGCGGGCAAGGGCGACGCGCTGCTGTTCGCCGCCGGAGAGGTCGGCCGGCCGATGCCCAGCGCGATCCGCCAATCCCAGCCGGGCCAGCATCTCCTTGGCCCGGCGGGCGCGGTCGCTCCGCGCGGCCCCCGAGAAGAGCAGCGCCAGCTCGATGTTCTGCAGCGCCGTGCGGTGCGGAATCAGGTTGAACGACTGGAAGACCATGCCGACCCGCCGGGCGCGGTAGCCCGCCAGCTCGCGCCCGGACATCGCCGACAGCACGCCGTCGGGCGTCTCGATGCGGCCGCAGGTGGGCGTGTCGAGCCCGGCGACGAGGTTGAGCAGCGTGGACTTGCCCGAGCCCGAGGCTCCGACGATGCGCAGGTACTCGCCCGGCGCGACGTCCAGGTCGACGCCGTCCAGGGCGCGGATCTCCTGATGACCCAGCTCGTAGACCTTGGTGAGTTCGCGGATCCGGAGCATGCGGGAAGATTGCCCGGCGGACCGGAAGGGTTCAAGGTGGTTTGCGGCGGCCTTCGCATCCGCCGGCGCGAACCTTTTGGACGGGCGTGCGTTTAGCCCGGAGTGGAGCGGCGGCCTGGCACCGGCCCGGAATCGGCCTACGCGCCGGATCGGGCGCCGGCCCGCGCGCCGGCCCGCCCAGCGGCCCGGCACCGGCCCGCGCATTCGGGCCCGAGCGCCCGGCCGTCTCAGCGGGCGCGAATCGCCGAGAGCGGAGGGGGTTGTGATGGGGATGGGAATGGGAATGCGGATGGGGATGGGGAAGGGGTTGTGGCGGGGCTTCGGCGAGGCGCGCGCCTGGACGGGCAGCCTGCTCGCGGCAGCCCTGGTCTGTTCCTGGAACGGTGCTCAGGCCGCGCAGGGCTACCTGCTCGGGCCGGACATCCACGGCGAGCGGGTCGTCTTCTCGGCCGAGGGCGACCTCTGGAGCGCCGCAGTCGACGGGAGCGGCGTCACGCGCCTGACTTCCCATCCGGGCACCGAGTACTTGCCGCGCTTCTCGCCCGACGGCCGCTGGATCGCCTTCAGCGCGTACTACGACGGCAACACCGACGTCTTCGTGATCCCGGCCGCGGGCGGCGAGCCCGGGCGCCTGACCTGGCACCCGGGCCGCGACACCGTCGTCGGGTGGGTGCCGGACACCGATCAGGTGATCTTCTCGAGCTCGCGCGACGATGCCCTGGGCAATGAGGAGCTCTTCACGGTTCCGGCCGCGGGGGGCGAGGCGCGCAAGCTGCCCTTGGGCCGGGCCGCCTACATCGACATCGATCCCGAGACGGGCCAGTGGGCCTTCACCCGGAGCTGGGGCGGCGGCACCTGGAAGCGCTACCGCGGCGGCACCGCCCCCGAGATCTGGGTCGGTCACCCGGACCGGGCCGACTACCGGGAGGTCACCGACTTCGCCGGCATCGACGCTTATCCGATGTGGCACGCGGGTCGCATCTACTTCCTCAGCGACAAGGGCGGCACGGCCGACATCTGGTCGATGCGCCCCGACGGCGCCGACCGGCGCCGCCACACCCGGCACGCGGACTGGGACGTGCGCGCACCCGCCATGGGACCCGGCGGGCGGATCGTCTTCAGCCTGGCCGGGGACATCCACATCTTCGATCCCGCCGATGACAGCGAGCGCGTCGTGCCGATCGATCTGCCGAGCGAGCGCGTGCTGACGCGCGTCCGCTATCCCGACACGGCCGAGTTGCTGACCGAAGCGATCCTGGCGCCGGATGGAGAGCGACTGGCCGTCGTGGCGCGGGGCGAGATCTTCTCCGTGCCCGTCAAGGAAGGCGTGACCCTGCCGATCACGCGCGGCAGCGGGGCGCGCGAGCGCGGCGTGGCCTTCGACCCCAAGGGCGAGCGCGTGGCGTACATCACCGACGCCAGTCGCGAAGAGGCCTTCGTGACCGCCGACGCCTGGGGCCGCGGCGAGGCGAAGACAATCAAACCGCCCGCGGAATGCGGCTGGTACTTCCCGCCAGACTGGTCTCCCGACGGCAAGTGGATCGCGTTCTCCGACATGACTTATACACTCTACGTCATGCCCGCCGAGGGCGGCGCGCCGCGCCGGGTCGATCGGGCCGAGGGCTGGGAGATCCGCGAGTACGACTGGAGCCCGGACGGCCGCTGGCTGGCCTACACCAAGGACAACATGTCCGGCTGGTCGGCGCTCTTCATCTACGACGTCCGCAAGGACGAGACGCGCCAGGTGACCGGCTGGGCCACGGTCGACTGGTCGCCGGCCTGGGACCCCGCGGGCCGCTACCTCTACTTCCTGAGCGACCGCACGTTCAACCCGCTGTTCAGCGGGATCGACTTCCAGACCATGCTCGGGCCGACGGCGCGGCCGTACATGCTTCTGCTGCGCCCGGATGTCGCGAACCCGTTTCTGGAGGCCGAGGGCTTGCCCCCCACGGACGGCGGCGCGGACGGCAAGAAGGACAAGAAGGCTAAGAAGGACAAGCCCGGTAAGGATCAGGGTGGCAAGGCCGGCCAAAGCGGCACCAGCAGGGGCGACAACAAGGGCGACGAGGACGACGACAAGGACAAGCCGGTCGAGCCGATCGAGATCGCCTTCGAGGGCCTGGCCGATCGCTGGGTCGAGCTGCCCGTGCCGGCCGGCCACTACCAGGGCCTGGCGGCGACCGAGGAGAAGCTCTTCTACCTCTCCTACCCCTTGCGGGGCATGGCCGAGGAGGATGAGGCCGAGGAGTCGGGCGAGCAGCCGGAGAGCGACCTGGTGGCCTTTGATTTCGAGAAGAAGGAGCCCAAGACCTTCCTGAGCGGGGTGAGGGACTTCGAGCTGCAGGCCAGGGCGGGCAAGATCCTCATCTCGAAGGGCAAGGGCAAGCTCTTCGTCGTGGACGCCGGCGCGCCGCCGCAAGAGGAGGAGCTCGCCGACGCCGCGGTCTCGCTCGACGGCGTCGTGATCGAGCTGGATCCGCGCGAGGAGTGGGAGCAGATCTACTACGAGGCCTGGCGCCAACTGCGCGACTTCTACTGGGACGCGAGCCTCCACGGGCTCGACTGGCCGGCCGTGCGCGATCAGTACGCGACGATGCTGCCCCGCCTGGCGACGCGCGACGAGCTGCGCGACCTGTTGGCCGAGATGATCGGCGAGCTGTCGACGTCGCACACCTACACCTGGGGCGGCGACCGGGGCCGGGACGTGCCGAGCCGCCCCACCGGCCTGCTAGGCGCCGCGGTCGCTCGCGCGGGCGACGCTTTCCGGGTCGAGCGCATCTACCGCGGCGATGCGCTCGATCGCGTGCGCTCGCCCTTGGGCGAACCCGGAGTCGCTGTGAAGGAGGGCGACTACATCCTGGCGGTCAACCACAAGCCCTTCACGCCGGGGCTGCCCTTCGAGGCCAGCCTCGAGAATCTCGCCGGGAAGTCGGTGATGCTGACGGTGAACAGCAAGCCGTCGCGCGAGGGGGCGCGGCACGTGGCCGTCAAGCCGCTGGCCGGCGAGGGCCAGCTCCGGTACGCCGACTGGGTGCGCCGCAACCGCGAGTACGTCGCCGAGAAGACGGGCGGCCGGATCGGCTACATCCACATCCCCGACATGGGCACCCGCGGCCTGGTCGAGTTCGACCGCTGGTTCTATCCGCAGAGCCACCTGGAGGGCATGGTCGTCGACGCGCGCTGGAACGGTGGTGGGTGGGTCTCGGAGCTCCTCCTGGCTCGCTTCGAGCGCAAGATCCTGAGTTGGTCCCGCCAGCGTCACGGCCGCGTGGATCCCTACCCATCGCGCGTGGTCAACGGGCCTTTCGTGGTGCTGACGAATGAATTCGCCGGCTCGGACGGCGACGTCTTCCCCAAGGCGATCCAGCTCGCCAAGCTCGCGCCGGTCATCGGCACGCGATCGTGGGGCGGGGTCAACGGCATCCGCATGAACAAGCACCTCGTCGACGGCGGCATGGTGACGCACCCCGAGTTCGCCTGGTGGGACCAGCCCACCGGCTGGGGACTCGAGGGCCACGGCGTAGATCCCGACATCGTGGTCGACAATCTGCCCCAGGAGCTGGCGCGCGGCGTGGACGCCCAGCTCGAGCGCGGCATCGGGGAAGTGCTGCGCCTGCACCGGGAGCGGCCGCCCCAGCGTCCCGAGTTCGGTCCGGCGCCGGATCGCAGTCGCCGCGCCTACGGCGGCGAGTAGCGCATCCGCGCCGGGCGGCGCGCGCGGGCCAGGGATGGCCCGCGTGCGGCCCCGGTGTACGAGCGCAGCGACTGGACGCCGCGGGCGAGCCAAGCGAGAGGAGTTCGAGCGTGAACCGCGAGCCCGTGCGCTATCGGCGCTGCCGGAGAAGCGACCTGCTGCCGGCCGCGCGCATGGTCATGGTCACAATGAATGCTCTGCGGCGGCAGACGGGCAAGGAGCCGATCCGGCGGCGCATCGGCCATGCGCCGCCGATGTTTCTGCACGCGCTCGGGCGCGATCCGGAGTACTTCTGCTGCGCCTGGCATCGCGGGCGCGTCGTGGGCTTCGCCGGGGCAGTCAACCGCGGGGCGCAATGGTACCTGGCGTGGTTGTTCGTTCACCCGCGCTACCAGGACCGTGGCGTGGGGCGCCGGTTGCTCGAGCAGGTCTGGCGCGACGGGCCGGGCGTGACGCACGGCCTGTGCACCTTCAGCTACAACGTCCAGGCGGTCAGCATCTACAGCCGCTTCGGCCTGAACCCGCGCGCCGTCATCAACATGATGCGCGCGCCCGCCGAGAAGCTGCGCCTGCCGGCCCGGCCCGGACTCACTGTGCAAGACGGCCTGCGCCGGGGCGATCTGTCCTGGATCCACGGCCTCGAGCAGGAGATCCGCGGCTACCCGCACCGCCCCGAGTGGGACTACTGGCACCGCAGCGAGGACTATCGCATCCACGTCTTCCATCGCCGCGGCCGGCGGATCGGGTACGGCGTCGTCAACACGATGGGCGAGATCGCGCCCGCGGGAGCCGTGACGCCGCGCGCCTTCCACGACGTCATGGCCGAGATGGTGCGCCTGGCCGCCGAGCGGCCGTTCGGGCGCAATGTCAAGCAGCCGCACGTCCAGCTCTTCTGCCCGACGGCGAACGCGGAGTTGTACAAGGCGCTGCTCGATGTCGGACTGCGTAACCTCGAGGTGCTGCTCTTCCTGGCCGACGCGGACTACGGTGATTTCCGCCGCTACTTGCCGGCGTCGCTGGCGTTCTTCTAGCCGTCGTGGCGTGCTGGCGGCGCGGCCTGCGCGCGGAGCCATGTGCCCGCACAGGCTGTGACGTCGTCGCCGGCGGTTCTGGTTGCCGTGCAAGCCGCGCCGCGTTGTGGCTGCCGGCACATCGCCCTTGACCGCGTCGGAACCGCAGGTGTAGGCTTGACAATGCGAGCCGAGGAAGCGACCCGGCGACTCTAGCGGCAGATAGAGTCTACGAGCAGTTGACCATCATCCTCGCTCGACCGGCGGGATATCAGAGCAGCGCCACGCCCGCCAGGCGTTCTGAGGTCCCCCGCGCCAGCGAGCCATGTCCGGAAGGCAAGTGATATCCACCTGCGCAAAGGCACACCTGCGGAAAGAGACACCTACGGAAGGAGACTGTGCTATGCCGCGTGTACTTCTGCTGCTGTTCCTGGCCGGCGCTGCCGCTGGTGGCGCGCTGGCAGATCCACAACTCCTTGAGGGGGGGGGCACTTATAGCGCACTTCCCGACGGGTATGGCCTTCTCATCTGATCCACCCACCGGCGGCTGGTGCCAGCACTACTGGGACAACTACCGCATTGAGGACTGCGAGGAGCAGGTCAACCGGATCGACACCGAGGACGAGGTGATCTGGTTCGTCCTGGCGGCCTGGGACGAAGAGAAGGAATGGTGCGGCACCGAGTTCGGCTTCGGCGAGTACGACTCCACCGCCTTCGTGATCACCGGCTTCAGTCCCTGCTGGCCCGCGGACGGGCTGGAGATCCCGACGGCCGCCTGGCCGGGTCCCGAGGAAGGGACGGCGATCGTCGTGACCAGTGACCCCTGGGAAGGCAACTTCGTGCCGGTCTATTGGTTCTCTGGGTATGCCTACGAGGAGGGCCTCATCCCTCTGGCGAAAGACCCGGCGACGGGGTTCGCGGGCACAGCGAACTGCGCGAATCCGCCGGGGACGTGGGCGGCGGATTCGCTGGGGGGCATGGGGCTTTTCCAGGATGGTGTGTACGCCTGTCCTGCGGGGTTCCTGGCGGGCGGGCCGGGATTGGGGCCGCAGGGAGGCGGAGGGATCGAACCGGAATCGGGGGGAGAGTCCCTGGAGCCGGAGGAGCCCACGGTCTGGGCGGTCTGCCCGCAGGGAGGGACCTTCCAGAGCATTCAGGCCGCTGTCGACGCGAGCATCGTGGCCCATGGCGACACGCTGGAGCTGTGCTGCGATCATCCATTCACGGGTGAGCTGAACCGCAACATCGAGTTCGATGGCAAGAGGCTCGTGATTCGCTCGGAGTGCGACGATCCTACCCGGTGCACCATTGACTGCGATGGGAGTTCGGCGGGTCAGGACGACCCTCGCCGGGCCTTTGCCTTTGGTGAGGGCGATACGGCACTGGTCCGCAGCGTAGCCATTTTCGACGGCGTGGCCGGGGATCCCCATGGGAGTTGACCACCGTGCAACGGCGGCGGGGTCCGCTGCCTTGACGGTGCGGTGGCCGTGTTCGAGAACTGCATCTTCGACAGTTGCGATGCCGCGAGGACAGGCGAACACAAGGGTGGTGCTGCGTATGTAGGAGAGCCTGGTACTCAGGTTACGTTCAGGTCTTGTCTTTTCCGGGGGAACCGCGGTCGAACGGGAGGCGCGGTCGCTGCTCGGGACCAGGCACAGCTCACCCTGGATCGATGCACGCTTGCAGGCAATGCGTCCGGGTCCGGTGGCGGGGGCGGGTTACATGTTGGAACCCACGCTAGCGCGGAGATCTTCCGCTGCACGTTCTTCGGTAACTGGTGCCATTACAGCGGAGGCAGCCTGCACCTGGCAGCGGACATCCAACTGCTCGACGTCACCATCGAGAACACGATAGTGGCCTACAGCCCTGCTGGGGAGGGTATCTACTGCGCAAACCTCGGTGGGCTTCACCTCGACATGAGCTGCTGCGACATCTACGGCAACGAGGGGGGCGACTGGGTTGGCTACGTCGCGGATCGGCGAGGGGTCAACGGCAACTTCTGGGGCAATCCAGGGTTCTGCGACACTCTGAACGGGGACTTCACCCTCCAGGCCTCCTCACCGTGTATGCCGGATGAACTGCTGGGGTGTGGGTTGATTGGGGCACACGGCGCCGGCTGCGCCGGCGACACATTGGTGGTGGATCCGACAGGCAATGGCGACTTCAGCACGATTCAAGCAGCACTGGACGCCAGTGCTGCGTGGGATGTCGTGCTGCTTGAAGATGGTGTCTACACCGACGCCGGGAATCGCGACGTGATCGTGCCGGACGCGGCCCTCACAATCTGCTCTCGCGGAGGGGATCCTAGCACCTGCTGGATTGACTGCGAGGGCAGTGGCCTCAGTCCGCACCGGGCGTTCAGGTTCTGGGGGAGCGCTGGTCAAGAATCCATGTTGCGGGGAATTGGGGTGACAGGGGGCCATTGCGGCGAGGAAGAGCCCGGCGGCGGGGCGATCTACTGCACGGGAGCCTCGCCCCGCATTGCCGGTTGCTTGCTCTACCGAAACGACGGAGGAAACGCCGGGGGGGCGTTGTACTGCGGCAACTCCTCCGTAGCGCTTGTCCGGTGCACGCTCTCGGGTAACGATGCGCTTGAGGGCGGAGGCGTCTATTGCGGCGGGACGGGGCATCCCGCGCTCCAGGCATCCATCGTCTCTTTTAGTGGTTCCGGGGAAGCCGTGCATTGCGATGGCTCGGCCAGCCCGGCGCTTTCTTGCTGCTGCGTCTATGGCAACGCCGGGGGTGACTGGGTGGGCTGCATCGAGGATCAGGCCAATCTGCGCTACAACTTCGAGGTCGACCCCTGCTTCTGTGCCGAAGGGGAAGATGACTACTCGCTTCATTCGGATTCACCCTGTGCAGGCGGCTGGCCGGGCTGCGGCACGATTGGGTGCATGCCGAGTGGGTGTGGGATCGGGATGTGCGAATGGCCCCCGAGCACGGCCGTTGACCCACATGCGCTTGACCGCACGGTACCGAAGATTCCCCTGACGTTCGTTCCCAATCCCTGCCTTGAGGGCAGCCGAGTCAGCTTCACCGTTCCCGGGCTCACCGGAACTGCTGGTGTTGAGCTGGCCATCCACGACGCCAGCGGTCGGTTCGTCAGGTTCCTGGTGGGGGGCGAGCTTGCCGCGGGAGATCATGTCGTTCTGTGGGACGGGAAGGACCAATCGGGCCGGACACTTCCGGCGGGTGTCTACTACTGCCGGTTGAGAGTAGCTGGCGGGTCGGCGGTGAGGCCGGTTCTGCTCATTCGTTGAGGAGCAAGGGCAGTGGCGAAGTCTAGAACCAAGGGCAAGCGGACCGGTGATAGACACGCGGCTCCGAAGACCTTCTCAGGCGGCCAGCGTCTGCCTGTGCTGACGCAGTCGCAAGGGCTGGTGGAGGTAGCGATGCGATGCTGTGTGCTGTTCTGCGTTGTGTGTACGGCCTTGGTCGTACCCGCGGTGGGCGAGACCTACGTGGTTCGTCCCGACGGCACTGGAGACTTCCCGAACATCCAGGCGGCCATCGATGCGGTGGTGGACGGGGACGTAATCGAACTGACCGATGGTGTTTTCCAGGGTGCCGGCAACCGGGACATCATCTGGACGGGCAAGGAGATCACGCTGCGCTCGCAGGGTGGAGACCCGTACAACTGCGTCCTCGACTGCGAAGGAACTCGCACGAGAGACCATTGCGGCGTTTACATGAACGGCGTGGGTTCGAGAGCTCTGATAGAGGGGATTACGGTAAGGAATGGTGTGTCGTCACTCGGTGGCGGTATCGCAGTAGTGAACTCCTCGCCGACGATTGAACGCTGCATGTTCCTCGACAATGTTGCTTCGGAGGGGGGAGGCGTCGTGATCACGGGCGATGTGCCGCCTGCAGTGATCTTGAGGTGCACTTTCTCCGGGAACCTTGCACTCGAGGGTGGCGGGCTGTGCCTATGACTGGGCTCGTGTGCGCTCGTCGAGTGCACATTCTACGACAACTTCGTGTTCTTCGGCGGGAGCGGAGCGGGGATTTGTGCACGGGCCTGCCCGACGCCGCCCACGATTGAGAACACCGTTGTAGCTTTCTCGGAGAGGGGTGCGGGGATCGGCTGCCTGGGTGGCACTGTTCCAGTCCTGACCTGCTGCGATCTCTTCGGCAACGCCGGGGGCGACTGGGTCGGCCCCATCGCGAGCCAATACGGCGTCAACGGCAACATCTCGGAGGACCCTCTCTTTTGTGACGCGCAAGCGGGCGACTTGACGCTTCATGGCGACTCGCCATGCGCCCCATTTTCACTGCCCAACCCCGAATGCGACCTGATCGGCGCGTGGCCGGTGGGCTGCGGACCGACGCCGGCGACTTCGACCACCTGGGGGCAGCTCAAGGCGCTGTTCAGCGAGTGAGGGAGCCTCGGTGATAGCCTGGTGGGCTGGTCCGAGTGGGCGGGGTCCGGCCCCATGGGATGAGTCTTGGCGTTCTTCTAGCGGTCTGCGACATCGGGAAGCATCGGTCCGGAGGGCAAGCCGGCGCACGCCCCGCGGTGCCGGCGCACCTCCGCTCGGACCGTCCGCACCAGCAGGACGTTGGCGACGACCTGCCCGACCAGCAGCGCGAGCGCGGCCGCATTGATACCCACCAGGTCCCCGCCGCGAATCCCGACCATGAGGACGCCGATCAAGCAGAGGACCTCGCCGAGGGTCCCCCGCGTGACCGCCGCCGTGCGCCGCGTCAGGATGAGCACGGCCCGCTGGAAAGACAGGAGCAGGGTGAGGAAAGGGAGGAACACCAGGATCTTCAGGGGCAGCGCGGTGAAGGCGGTCAGCTCCGCGCTCAGGCCCGAGACATCGCGGAACCAGAGCTGGGATAGCGGTGACCAGGCGATCACGGCGAGCCCACCTCCGAGCACGACAGCGCCACGGATGGCGCACCTGCGCAGCAGGCGGAACTCCTGCAGCCGATCGCCCAGGAGAGCGATACCGACCTCCTGGTAGGAGAGGCTGATGCTGCGGAAGAGGAAGACCAGGGAGTTGATGACCGGATAGACCGCCAGAGACTCCAGCGCATACCGGCCGCTGCCGAGGAAGAAGGTCACGATCGGATTGATCCCGAGGTGGAGCAGCGACGTCAGCACCAGCGGGAAGTAGAAGTGGGCGATCTGACGATACCGGAGGCGGGGGGCATCGCCGGCGGGCGCGCCGGTCTTCGCGATGAGGGCGCGCACGGCCCGCCGCGCCATCAGCCGCGTGGCCAGGGCCTCGGCGACGACGCCGACCGACAGAGACACCGCGCCGACCAGGGCTCCCGGCAGGTGACCGGCGAGGTAGAAGCCGGGGGCCACCACCGTGATGGTCCCCATGCGAACGGCGGTCCCCACGGCGACGCGCCGCGTCAGACCGGCTTTGATCAGGATCCCTTGGTAGAAGCGGCGATAACCGATCGCCGCCGGCCAGGGGAGGAAGAGCACGAGGGCCCGGTGCGAGAGCTGCGAGACATCCTCGGGCAGGCTCATGAGATCGATGGTGATCCAGCGAAAGACGGGCGGGATGACCATGACGAGCAGGACCACGGTGATGCCCAGGTTCAGCGCCAGCAGGAAGTGCCTGAGCTTGCGGTAGGACTCGCTGTCCCGGATCAGCGCCGTGGAGGCGCTCAGCATCATGATGATCGGTGATTCGATCAACATGGCGAACGCGAGGGCCACGCCGAAGGCTGCCAGATTCACCTTCGGCTCGGCCAACCGCGCGATGATGGCCGAGAGATAGGGTCCCTCGAAAGCCATCATCACCCAGGTCAGCGCCAGGGGAGTCCAGAAGCGCAGGACCTGCCTGCCGGTCAGTCCTTCCGGCGGTTGCGAGGTCGGATCCTTCTGTGGCGCCGTCATCCTGAGATCCCCGTTGCCTGCCGGCCCGGGACGATCCATCAGGTTGCCCGGCGGCGCAATCGGCAACACCACCGGGAAGGGCGCCCACAGGCCGAGGGCATTGTTCCGGTTGCACCCGCCCGGGGGTTGCAGCGAGAGCTTCCCTTGGGCACAATACTCCACCGAATGGCTGGACATCACGCCGCGCGCCGGGCACGTGCCTGGACATCGGACGCAGCCCGCGGGTATGTCCGGCCGGAGGTATGGAGAGGAGCCCGGCATGGCGGTTGTTGCCACGAGGACGGTCGAGGAGACCTTCCTTCAGCTCAAGACGCTCATCGGCGAGCAGCACAGCGACGAGGAGCTGCGCCACAAGGCGGAGC
>CAZRWW010000076.1:0-4529 GCA_964603725.1 uncultured bacterium | reverse complement strand
GGGTTTTTTGCCCCTGGGGGGGGTGGTGAACATTGAAAGACCCAAAACCCTCAAAGGGGGGCAGCCCCCGGTATAGGAGCTGCGCCACAAGGCGGAGCTGGCGGTCGAGGTCAATCGCCTGAAAGAGGAGCGCGGCGCGGTCATCCTGGGCCACAACTACATGGGGCCGGCGCTGTTTCTCACCGTGCCCGACTACACGGGCGACTCCTTCGCCCTCTGCCAGCGCGCGGCGGAGACCGACAAGGACCCGATCGTCTTCTGCGGCGTCAAGTTCATGGCCGAGACGGCCAAGATCATCAACCCGGACCGCACCGTGCTCTTGCCCTCGCTCGAGGCCGGCTGCTCGCTGGCGGCCAGCATCACCGCCGAAGACGTGCGCGAGCTGCGCCGGCGCTACCCGGGCGTGCCCGTCGTCACCTACATCAACACCTACGCCGACGTGAAGGCGGAGAGCGACGTCTGCTGCACCTCGGGCAATGCCGCCCGCATCGTCGAGTCGTTCAACGCCGACACGGTGATCTTCCTGCCCGACGAGTACCTGGCGCGCAACGTGGCGCGCGAGACGGGCCGGCACATCATCGTCCCCTCCCTGGGCGTGCCGCCGCGCGCCGGCGACACCGAGATCGAGCGCGTGATGATCGGCTGGACGGGCAAGTGCGAGGTGCACGAGAAGTTCACCGTGGCGGACATCGAGACCGTGCGGCGGCAGTATCCCGACGTCGTCATCCTCGCGCACCCCGAGTGCAGTCCCGAGGTCGTGGCGGCCTCCGACTTCTCGGGCAGCACCAAGGCGATGATCGACTACGTCCGCAAGGTCGCTGCGCCGCGCTACCTGCTGCTGACCGAGTGCAGCATGGGCGACAACATCCTGGCCCAGAATCCGGACAAGAATCTCCTCAGGCTCTGCAGCCAGCGCTGCCCGCACATGAAGGAGATCACCCTGGCCGACACGCTCGCCTCGCTGCGCGAGAATAAGCACATGATCGAGGTGCCCGAGGCGATCCGGATCCGCGCCCGCCGGGCGGTCGATCGGATGCTGGCGCTGGGATAGCCTCCGACCCGTCCGCCGGCGGCGCCAGCCAGGTGCGTTCCGCCCGCCCTGCGCGGTCCGCCGGCCAGGCCCGTTCCGCCCGCCCTGCGCGGTCCGCCGGTCAGGCCCGGTCCGCCCGCCCCGCGGCGGCCGCGCCAGTCGTCCCCCCGCCGCCGCGGTCTGCCGGCATGGAACCCCCGTTCGCCGCCGCTCGTAGTGTGCCCAAGAAGCGAGCTTGCGGCTCGCCGATCGATTTCGCGGCAGTCGTCCGGGTCCGGTGCGACTGGGCAGATAGCGACGGAGGCAACCATGCAGGTGCGCGATGGATCCACCCGGCCGGCCGTGCTGGCCATCCTCCTGGCCCTGTTCCTGACAGGGGCCACGCTGCCCGGCTGCAGCCAGCACAAGGAGCGCATCGACAGCACGGCGGCCGCCGATTCGGGCGCCGGCCTTCCCAGGGCCCACGATCCCCAGGCCGGTGCGGCCGACAGCGCCGGGGCCGCCGCGCTCGACAGCGCCGCCGGCAGCGCGGCCGACAGCGCCGCCGCCGCGGCCAAGAAGGGCAAGGGCGGCTTCCTGGGCGGGATCTTCGGCGGCCGCAAGAAGGCCGACGAGGAGAAGCAAGAGCCTGTGCCGGTCGAGCTCGACGTTGCCCAGGTGCGCGACATGCCGGCCTACCTGGGGACGACCGCCACGCTGCAGCCCGACAAGCAAGCGGACGTGCTGGCCAAGATCAACGGCGAGATCCGGCGCATGCTGGTCTAGGAAGGCGAGTGGGTGCACGAGGGCCAGGTGCTGGCCGAGCTGGATGGGGCGGCGCAGCGGGTGGCGCTCGAGGAGGCCGACGCCCGCTACCGGGCCCTGCAGCTCGACCTCGAGCGCAGTCGCGCGCTGGCCGAGCAGCAGCTCGCCAGCGAGAAGGACCTGAGCGACACGCAGTATCGCTTCGAGGAAGCCCAGGCCCAGCGCAAGGCCTGCCAGCTTCAGGTCGAGTACACGCGCATCACGGCCCCCTTCGCGGGGCAGATCGTGGCGCGCGCCGTCGATCACGGACAGACCGTCGCGGCGGGGGCGAAGATCTACACTATCGTCGATCGCGAGCCCCTCCTGGCCGAGATCCACGTGCCCGAGAAGGAGGCGGCCAAGATCGCGGCCGGTCAGGAAGTGGTGATCACCCCCGATGCGGATCTCGCCCAGAGCACGCGCGGCGCCGTGCTGAGGGTGGCCCCCGTGGTCGATGCCCGCACCGGCACCGTGAAGGTCACGTGCCAGGTCAGCGACCTCTCGGGGCCGTTGCGGCCCGGCTCATTCGTACGCGTGCAGGTGCAGACCGATCTGCGGCCCCACATCCTGACGGTCCCGAAGCGCGCGCTCGTGCCCGAGGGCGGCGAGATCTACGTGTTCAAGGCGGTTGCCGACAGCGTGCAAAAAGTGCCCGTCACGACGGGCCTGACCAATCACACCCTGGTCGAGATCACCGCGGGCCTGGCGGAGGGTGAGCGCATCGTCACCGTCGGCCACGGCGCGCTCAAGTCGGGGAGCAAGATCCGCGAGGTCGGCGGCGAGAAGTCGGCGGTGGCCGACTCCTCGCCCGGACAGATCGCATCCCGCTAGCCGTCACACGCGCGCAACATGCAGGCGCGCACCTTGCAGGTGCGGAGCTTGCTGGCGCGGAGCTTGCCGGCGCGCCGCCCGCAGGCGCGCCATGCGCAGGCGCCCGTGCTCGGCCGGGCGCGAGGGGGCGTTCATGAAGTTCGTCGAAGGGTCGATGCGGCGACCGGTGACCGTG
This sequence comes from uncultured bacterium, assembly GCA_964603725.1. GTDB lineage: Bacteria > Eisenbacteria > RBG-16-71-46 > CAIMUX01 > WJJG01 > CAZDKK01. The sequence goes on along the minus strand of CAZRWW010000076.1, from coordinate 1,710 downwards.
ACGATGATCACGGTGGCGGGCGTCCTCTTCGGGCTGGTCGCGCTCTCGCGCTTGCCCCTGAACCTGCTGCCCGACATCTCCTATCCCACGCTGACCATCCGCACCGAGTACGCCGATTCGGCGCCGGCCGAGGTCGAGAAGCTGATCACCGAGCCGCTCGAGGAGGCGGTGTCGGTCATCCGGGGGCTGCGCAACCTGCGCTCGGTGTCGCGGCCGGGCATCTCCGAGATCACCCTCGAGTTCGCCTGGAAGACCGACATGGACTACACCGCCCTCGACGTGCGCGAGAAGATCGATCTGGTCGACTTGCCCGACGACGCCGAGAGCCCGGTTCTCCTGCGCTACGACCCCTCGCTCGACCCGATCCTGCGGATCGGCCTCTACGGCGAGAAGGATCTGGCGACCCTGCGCCACCTCGCCGACCGGGTGCTGAAGAAGGACCTCGAATCGCTGGAGGGCGTGGCCTCGGTCCGCGTGCACGGCGGGCTCGAGGAGGAGATCCACGTCGAGGTGGACGAGGGCAAGCTGACCGCGCTGCAGGTGCCGATCACGTCGGTCTCCCGCTTCCTCGACAGCCAGAACGTCAACGCGGCCGGCGGGCGGCTGCGCGATCGGGAAGCCGAGTACCTGGTGCGCGCCGTCAACGAATTCGCCGACCTCGAGGACATCAGCCAGGCGATCCTCTACGAGGAGGGCGGCCGGCGGGTGCGGCTGGGGGACGTGGCCACGGTGACCCGGGGCTACAAGGAACGCGAGATCATCTCGCGCGTGGACGCCAAAGAGGCGGTCGAGCTGGCCCTGTACAAGGAGGGGAACGCGAACACGGTGCAGGTCGCGCGCAGCGTGAAGAGGCGCTTGAACGACCTGGCCAAGACGCTGCCGGCGGGCGTGCGCACCAAGGTCCTGAGCGATCAGTCGACCTTCATCCAGCAGTCGCTGGGCGAGGTGCGCTCCAATGCGATCATCGGCGGGCTGCTGGCAGTCTTCGTGCTCTACCTGTTCCTGCGGGAGCGGCGTCCGACAGTCGTCATCGCGGTCGTCATCCCGCTGTCGATCCTGGCGACGTTCTTCGTCATGCTGCAGCTCGGCGTCTCGCTGAACATCATGTCGCTCGGCGGTCTGGCGCTCGGCGTGGGCATGCTGGTCGACAATGCCATCGTCGTGCTCGAGGCGGTCAGCCGGCATCGGCAGCAGGGGCGGGCGGCCTGGGAGGCGACGCGCGCGGGCGCCTCCGAGGTCGCGCGGGCGGTGACCGCATCGACGCTCACGACCGTGGCGGTGTTCCTGCCGATCGTCTTCGTCGAAGGCATCGCCGGTCAGATCTTCCGCGACCAGGCCATCACGGTCACCTCCTCGCTGCTGGTGTCGCTCCTGGCGGCGCTGACGCTGATCCCGGTGCTCGCCAGCGTCGGGCACCGGCGCAGCGAAGTCGCCGCCACGCGCAGCGAGGTCGCCGTGCACACCGGTGCGGAGCCGGGGGCGGGCGCCGGCGGCGAGGCCTTCGGGGCGGCCGTCACGGGCGGAGGCGGCGAGGGCATCGTGGCAGCCGGCCCGGGGAGCCGGCCCGCCGAGGCCCCGGCGCCGCGGCCGCGCGGCTCCCTCCGGCGCCGGCTGGGCGCGATCGGGCGGGGCATGATCCTGCCGGTCTTGTTGTTACTGCGCGCGCTGAGGCTCATGCTGCTCTGGACAGGGCGGCTGCTCGGCCTGCTC
>CAZRWW010000075.1:0-26371 GCA_964603725.1 uncultured bacterium | reverse complement strand
GTCAAGGAAGATCTGTCAAAGCGCGGTTATTCCGAATCAGGCGAAGGTATTTAGCCTCGGGGAAATCATCGTCAGTCCGGATTTCGATCTACTCCATTGAGGGGCGACGGCTGCGGGAGATAGCTGTGCCGCTCGGCGGTTCTGGCGTCGCACAGATCCCATGGGACTGGCGAGATGAGCGGGGTGACCTGCTGCCTGGAGGGATGTACCTGGCGCGGGCCGTGGACGGTGCAGGAGGTCAGACTACGTGTTGGCTCGTGCGAACGCAGTAAGCCCAAGACCAAGAGGTCGCGGGCCTGACACCCTTGAAGTCGGTCTGAATCGGCCAGCCGCGGAACCGGAGAGGTTTCGCACCGGGCGGCATCAAGGTGGCGCATCTATCCTCTGGCTTGTTGCGGCTGGGGCTGTTCTGGCGGGCTGCGCGGAACGGAATGGGCCGGGGCATCATGTGGACAAGACGGCTCCATCCCAGGTCACCGATCTTAGGATCGCAGTGTCCCGGGATTCGCTGTTCCTGCTGACCTGGACCGCTCCAGGGGATGACGGGGATGAAGGTCAGGCCTCCGCCTACGACATCCGCCATTCGCTCCGCCCATCAACGGAAGCGGACTGGTGGGACTCTGCAGCAGCTCCTCTCCCAGATGTTCCACCTCCCGCGGTTGCGGGAACCGGGGAATCCCTCCTGGTGTGCCTGGGCTCGCCGGATTCCACCCACTTCCTCGCACTGAAGGCAGTCGATGAAGCCGGCAACGAATCGGCGATGTCCAACGTGGCGTCCTTCTCCTCGACCGCTGATACAGATACCATTCCCCCCGCGCGGATCCAGGACTTGCGGGCGCGACCGACTTCGTCGCAGTCGGTGCTCTTGGTCTGGACGGCGGTGGGAGACGACGGCGGGAAAGGCAGGGCGGCCAATTACGACATCCGCTCCTCAATCTCTGCCGATAGCCTCAGAGCCTGGGACCTTGTGGCTGCACGGCTGGGGCAGGAGCTTGCGCCCAGGCAAGCAGGGAGTGCCGAAAGCCTGCTGATTGAGTCGCTTGTGCCGAACACCGAGTACTACTTCGCCATCAAGGTCCGTGATGAGGAGTCCAACTGGTCGGCTCAGTCCAATATCGCAAAAGGAGTCACGTTGCCCCCGGGCGGCCGGTTCCTCTACGTGACCGCAGATGGGTCAGGTGACTTCGCCAGGATCCAGGACGCGATTGATGCGGCGGTGCATGGTGACGTTGTGGAGCTGGGAGACGGAACCTATGCCGGGCAGGGTAACCGCGCTCTGCGCTACAAAGGCAAGTCCATCACGGTGCGCTCGCGGAGCGGGAATGCGGCCAGCTGCATCATCGACTGTGGACGCGCAGGTCGCGGGGTCGAGTTCGTGGACGGTGAAGACTGCCGAGCAGTCCTCGACGGCGTCACCATTACGCACGGCACCGCTCCCGATCATGGTGGCGCGATTCTCAGCATCTACAAGATCGGCACCCAATCGGGCCCCACGATCACAAACTGCACGTTCACTGACAATACCGCCCCGAACGGAGCCGCAATCTACGTTTCTTCGCACGAGATCAGCATCGAGAACAGCCGCTTCTACTCGAACACCGGGATCGCGGGTGCGCTGTGCGTTGAAGGGGAGTTGGCACTGATCCGCGGCTGCTACTTCTCCGACAATGTGACTCCCTTCGGCGGGGCCATATTCTGCTTCGACTCTGAGCTTGCCCTCCTCGAATGTCAGTTCGAAAGGAATGGGGCGTCGGGAGGTCCCTTCCCGGAGCTCGCATCGGGCGGGGCGATCTCCTGCTGGTACTCAACGCTTGCCCTGGAACAGTGCTACTTCCTCGAAAACGAAACCGAGGGTCTCGGCGGCGCCCTCTTCCTGAGCGACTCCTCGCAGGTAATGCTGTCGCGGTGCACGCTGCGGGCCAACTCCGCCATCCAAGGTGGGGGAGCAATCGCGCTCTCGCTATTCGAACTGAGCGGGGGACGTTTCCTGGCCGAAGAATGTACGTTCCTGGGTAACGAGAGCGACGGCCCGGGGGGAGCCATTCACTGCTTCGGCAGCTCGCCGCGATTCACGGGTTGCACCATGGCACTCAACCGGTCGACACAGGGGGGAGGGATAGTATTCTGTGAAGGTGGCTCGTCACCGCTCATGAGCAGTTGCATTCTGGCCTTCAACGATTCGGGCGGGACCGTTGTTTGCGAGGAAGCTGCGTGCGAGCCAGTTCTTGCTTGCAGCGACGTCTTCGGCAATGGCGGCGGGGACTGGGGCGGTTGCATCGACGGTTTGTTAGGCCTGGATGGCAACATCTCTCTCGACCCCCGATTCTGCGGTCTCGCCAACGGGGACATTCGCTTGAGGGCGGACTCCCCTTGCACGGCAATGAACTCGCCCTGCGGCCTGATGGGAATCTCTGGAGCAACGTGTCCATCCCGATGATCCCGCTTGCGCGGTCTGGGACGAGGCGGCCGCCGGTGTGATGCGCCGCGGCCCACAGTGAGATCAGCATATCTGGCGTCGGACGGTGCCTGGCGATGAGCGCACGGGGATCCGAGGTGGAGGAGCCGTGACTCGGGCGCAGATCGACAATGGCGTCCAGCGGAGACAACACCGATGTTTGCGCGTTTGGCTGTGCGCTCGTAGTAGTGGTGAGGCCCGCAGGCTGTGGGTCCCGAAAATCCCGTACGGTGCCGAGACCAGTCTTCGAGTCGAGCCCTGCTTCATCACAATCGCACCGAGCCTTCACTCTGCCTCTATTGTCGCCGAGCAGGTGGCAGGCTCGCAAGATGGAAGTGCGGGAGTGGAGCGGCGTGGGCGCGGCACGGCCACGGTCCGAAGAGGACTTGCGGGGGCCGGAGGTTCCGCGCATGAGGAAGAGTCAGGCCGCTGCCCGCTCGTAGTGGTGGTGCAGACCGCCCAAGTGCTCGACCTCGACCAGGCCGCCGCGCTCGCGAGGATGAACGTCTCGACCGGCAGGGCAGTCCATGCCTAGCCCCTGATGCGTGCGCCACCGATGGTAGAAGTCGACAACCCAACACCCATATTACCGGATCCGCAGAGGTCTGCTACCCATGGCATCCCTGGTATGGTCGGTCCGTCTCGATCCGTGAATCACGCGTGAAGCATGGCCAGGCTGTTTGCCACTGCAGGCTCGAGGGGAGTCAGCATGCCAAGCCCTTGGAAGTGCCGCAATGGATGCTAGACCGAGCCAGTTGCTGCAGGATGCACATGGCTCCTATGCCTCGGGTTGCCTGCAGTGATTTGCTACGGCTGAAGGAACTGCTGCGGCGCGCTGCCGGAGAAGGTGGCGGGGTTGTGGTAGAGAATCAGCATCGGTCCTTGATTGGGAAAGGAGATGCTGATGAAAAGGTGCCTGCGCTACCACCACTCAGAGCAACTGGGACTATTCCGTCCACCCCCCAGGACGCCGAGCTGGCGGACTCTGCCCCGAGAGGCCCAGCGGAGAGCAACAACGCTGCTGGCGCGAATGCTGCGGGAGCATCGTACGGCGGGTCTGGCGTCGAAGGGAAAGGAGACGTCCGGTGAGTGAGAAGATCAAGCCCCATCATCTCGGGCGCAAGGCGGTCCTGTATGTTCGCCAGTCTTCCGCCCATCAGGTCGCGCACAATCAGGAGAGCCGCCAGTTGCAGTACGCGATGAAGAAGCGGTTAGAGCAGCTGGGATTCCAGGAGATCGAGATCATTGACGAAGACCTGGGCCGCTCTGCCGCCGGTGCGGTGCAGCGATCCGGTTTCGATCGCATGGTAGCCGACGTGTGCCTGCCGCCGCCCACCGACGAGGAGATTGAAGCCCTGGCCCTGAAGATCGCCCACCGTCTGACGGCCGTCGTCGAGCGGCGCTGCGACGACGCTTTCGAGACCGACGCCCTGCTCGAGCAGACCGCCGCCGCCCTGCAGCAGGCCCTGGCCGTGGCCGTCAAGGCGCCTGTGCCGCACGCTCAGCTCGGCCTCGCGGGTCAGGAGGATCCGCCACCTGTCGATGACCGGCAAGAAGCGTAGGAATTCGGACATCTGCCGGAGGAGAGTGGCTGAAGCTGGCAGTTGCTCGGGTGTCCGATTTCGGGGTAGATCCTCGGCAGCCTGGGGTCCAGACAGGGTGAGAGCCCGGAGCCAGAACCTCCGAGCCCTCGGGCCGGCGCGTGGAGCCACCACCGCCCACCTCTGGGGCCTCGACCCACCGCCCCACACCGCTTGCGACGACCCCGCGGGCGCAGCACTCGACCTGCCCGACTCTCCGCGCCTGTACCCAGGGCGCGACCGCGACTCCGAAGACGCGTCGCTGGTGGCGCGGCCACCACCGTGAGGCCGCTCGCGGCGCTGACCGAGTCGCCCCGGGCCCGAGTCTGGGGCGGGGGACACTGGTGGGTATCGCCGCACCGCAACCTCAGGACCGTCTACGGCCGACCCCCTCGGTCGACCTGGCGAGCGCCGCCCCAGTGATGCTCGCGCGAGCGGGGCAGGGCGGAGCTGTGCCCGGTGCGGGGGGTAGCCAGAGGGATTCAGACAGGATGAGCATCGCAACAGGGCTGGCGCGAGCCGGTGCCAGCGCGCCGCCGGTCAGCGGGACCCCACCAGCCCCGCCCTCGCACGTCTGCCCCCGTCCCATTTGGGACTCCGGGCGCGTAAGGCGGTTCGATCTTCCTACGCGCGCAGGGGCAGGCATCGGGAGCATACGACTCTCGACATTGCGGAACCTCCAAGGCGCGCAGTGACGCGCGCACAGGGCATGCGACCCGGCTGTCATCGCGGCGGCTCGCCACACATCTTGCCACCTTGCTTGAGGATACATCCCGGACTCGCTCGCCGCCTGATGGGCGGATGATGAAATGGTCAAGAGGAGGTGAATTCCTCCGACCGACGCCAGGCCGGTGGGCAACGCACCCGGCAGCATACAGGCTGCCCGCCCGCAACTGCTGACACCCCGACTCCGTAGATCTCTGCCGACACCCGAGCCCCCGCTCCCGTGAAAGGTATCAAACCATGCGTGCGCTTCTTCGAGCCGTCGGTGTCTGGATGCTGCGCGGCGCCCTTGCCGTGACGATTCTGGTGGCGCTCGACGTCGCCATCCTCGCTCTTCCATATCCGTTCTTCTCCCATCGGCAGCAGTTCGGGGAGTTCACCGTCCACTCGAGTCGGCCCATCCCGGACGGGTTCGGACAGGTCATCGAGGAAGCCCGAGCCCGCGTGGCCGCGATGGATCATGCCCGCCCCGGCGAGCGCCACCGGGTCTTCATCTGCGGGGACGAGCGGCTCTACTCCCTGTTCGCCCGTCTGACTCGGAGGTCCCCCAACTCGCAGGCCATCGGTCTGGCGGTGTTCCGGTACATGTACCTGAACGATCGCAAGATCGCCCACATGGCCGCCCACAACTTCCTCGGGATCCGCCATTCCGCCCTTGCAGGGAACGTGGCGGGGGTCATCGCCCACGAGATCGCGCACGAGACGCTGATCAGGGGACTGGGCTGGAAAGCCGCCCTGGCGCTGCCGGCGTGGAAGAGCGAGGGCTATGCGGAATACCAGGCCAACCTGGCCGCCAAGCAAGCCGACGACTCCTATGACTTCGCCGACCACGCGGCCCTGTTCCTGGACGACGCGCAGTGGGGTCACAGCCCGACCGCCCAGCAGCTCTTCGGCTGGCACGTACTCGTGGAGTTCCTGGTGGAGGAGATGGGCATGGGCCTCGAGGCACTCGCCAGGGAGAGTGTCGCCGAGGCCGGGGCTCGCGAGCAACTGGTCGCGTGGTACGGGCAACAGCGGGTGGGTGGGCTGCACTGACACTCCGAGCGCACCGCTGCCTGAAGCCGCGGGCCAGACCGTCGAACCAAGGACAGGTTGAGGTTCTCGGGAGGGAATGACACCTATTGCGGGGCTGAAATCACGGTGCGGGATTCAATGTGTCCTGCCAGTTCCTCCGGGGTCCACCAGGTCGGCTTCATGCGCCGCGGGCTGAAGGCCTTCTCGGCCTGGTCGCGGAAATGGGGGGAATCGGGTCGGTCGCTCTGACCCAGCGGCGCACAGGTCCAGCTCTGAATCGGCCTGGTGAGAGCCACGATCCCCGTGGAAGTCTGCCCGCCTTGAGCCCAGCGGGTATGATCCGGACGTTCCGTCCCGTATCCCACACTGCGAAGGGTCGTCAGGCCCAGGACATCACTCATGCCCCCTTCACAGGGCCAAGAGAGATCGCCGCGGCCCACGCGAAACACATCTCCATAGGTCTTCTCCAGGGATCCGAAATCCGATCTGAGCTCCGCCATGGCACTGGCAAAGGATTCGGCCACCCGCTGCAGCTCATCGGCGCTCAGGGACAGCGGCCGGCAAACCTCCCCCAGGGGTTCTCTCAGGCAGTCCACCCGCCTGGCCAGGTTCCTCATCCCGGTGGTGCCGAGCTCCTGGTCCAGTTGAATGCGCCAATAGGCATACTTCAGGGCCGCCTTGGAGTCGGCGGCCAATTCGCAGTTCCAGGATCGCAGCTCCTGGATTCCCGCCTTGTAGTCCTCATCGGCCGTCTGGTCAGAACCGAATGCCTCGTCAGCTTCGATCAATACTCCCACCCAGCGCGGCGCACTGAACGGGCGGATGTCGTTGGCAATTGCCATGGCCTCTTCGATGGTGATCTGGTTGTCGGCCTTGAGCAGCTCGACGGCTCGGGCTCCCCGTGAGTTGGTCCACCCGCCGCGATTCGGATACCCAAACATGGATTGCTGGGTCAGATCCGCGTAAAGATAGGGGAGCGTGCGCTCCAAGCTGAAAGGACTGCCTTCCATCATCGCGTCGGGAGGAACATTGCAGTTCTGCATGTAGCCCTGCGGAGGGTTCGCTATCTGCAACAAGTCGGACGACGGGTGGAATCCGGACCACTCGGTCTTCGTGGTGGAGCCATCGACCGGTCTCGACCAGTCGTAGCCCTCGGGACGCCTGGGAACCCGCCCGGTTCGCTGGTAGTAGATGTTGCCGGAGTTATCCGCCACCATGACGTTGTGAGGGAACAGCTGCAGCAAGGCCAGACCCTCCTGTACTCCCTGGTAGTCGGCAGCGCAGGCGAAGTAGAACCAGACGGCGTTGACATTCACCGCGTCAGCGTAGGCCGACCTGACGGCGTATCCCTTTCCATTGCGAACGGCAGCTAGCGGGCCGTGGTGGGAATCGAAGAAACGAATCCTCTGTTCCCCGACTCCCTTGACCAACACTTTGTATTCCCGTTTCTTCAGCGCCATCCATTGACCGTCATGGAAGTACCGTGTCGGATTCTCCCCGTCCAGCATCAGCTCATAGGCATCCGCGGTATCGGGTCCGCCGGTGGTCATGGCCCAGGCGACGCTCTCGTTGTGGCCCAGGCCGATGTAGGGGATCCCCGGCAGCGTGAAACCACTCCCCCGCAAGGCCCCGGCATGAATGCGCAGCTCCCAGAAGCGAAAGGGCCCCGACCAAGGTAGATGCGTATCGCTCAAGAGGATGGGCACACCGAGCGCGCTGCGGTCCGGGGCAATGGCAAACTGATTGGATCCGCGAGAGATCGGATCGATTCCAGGATCGATCCCGGCGCGCTTCAGGTCGCGAAGGCCATCATCAAAGGAGTAGGACTGTAGAAACAGGCGGCTGAAGGCGATGACCATGAACTCGTCCACGCGGCGCGGCCCCCACCAGTCGGGGAGATTCTCCGGATGGTCCTCATAGTAGAAGTTGATTCCCTGAGAAAATGCCTGGATGTGCCGGCGAATCTCCGGGTTGATCTCGTCAGCCATGGCCATCGATCCGGCGTACAAGTCCCACATCAGGGCCAACCGGTCGCCATCCAGGGCCCGGGGACCTTCCACGGAGGCTAGTTCCCCCATCCCGCGCAGCATGTTCTTCAGCAGCTCCTCCGGCCTGTCCTGCGCCTGCGCCCACCCCATGGCGAACAGCCCCATCTCCACGGTGGGGGCATAGATGTGCGCCACGCCCCAGGTGTCCCGATAGACCACAGTCCTTCCGGAGTCCTGTCCGGAGCCAGGCAGGTTGGCGGCTGACCACGCCGGGGCCCACGCGTGAAGCAGGCCAAGGCATAGAATGTCCCGCACGATTCGCGGAAGAACGCGCATGTCGTCGTCTCCTCGCAGCGATGCTCGCATTGAAGCCGCAGTCCGAGGAATCGTACATCATGATGGGAAGCCGCAGGCGCGCCCCGGCGAACTCCGGGTGATTCCCGAGTGTGCGGTCCTCCGGGCCTCGGCGCGCTACGTCACTCCCGCATGGCCTCCAGCTTGCTCCTGATGCTGTCGATGCGACCGGCATCAGGACCGTGCTCCAGCGCCAGACGGTAATTGTGCTGGGCCGCCTCGCGATCGCCCAGCTCCGCGTAGGCTCCCGCCAGGTCGTAGTAGGCTTCCCACGACTCCGGGAACTGCTGGCTGTTGAGCTCGAAGATTGCGATCGCCTCCTGGATCATGCCCCGCGACTTCAGGACCATGCCGGCGTCTCTGATGATCCACTCCTCGAAGACGTAGCGGTGGTACTTCTTGACCTCTTCCGCCATCTCGTGGAATCGTGCAACGCCCTTCTCCGCCCCGTTCGCCTGCATGAACTCGACCAAGCTCTTTGCGCCGAGTTGTGAGCCTCCTCCACCCAACCACAGGTTCTCGGAGTGTGGCCGGACGGCGAACAGCGAAGGGATCGTGTACTCCGCTTCGCCCTTGCTCAGTTCCTCACCCAGATCAAACGTCACGCACTCCTCGAAGTTGTGAAAGTGGTACAAGAAGATCCGCTTCTGCCTCAGGTCGCAGATCGTCGAGTAGAGCGTTTGACAGAAAGGCGCGGCGAAGGCGGATGCTGAGAGGGCGCGGCGAATCAGGTCGAGGGTCGGTTCTTCTTGGCTGCTCAGGATCCTCTGGGATATCTGATTGCGCGGCTCTGTGTGCTCTAGCGGGGAAGTGAAGTTCGTGGACACCTGGTGATCGCCTTCCCGCCGCAGGACGTTCAGCTTGTCACCCAGCCACTCGATGATGACCGAGTTCCCCTCTGCGTCAGCGAAGACATACTTCACGTAGCCCATGTCGATGTCGTACTGGTGAAACACCCGAATGACCTCCTCCGCCGTCGCGCACTTCGCCAAGAAGTACTCGATCTCGTCACTCGGGAGACCCGGTTTCTGCGGATCGTTCTTGAAGCCCGTGTAGCCGATGGCATTGACGTCGACGAACAAGCCCTGGTCGTTCATACCGCCCTGATAGGGCCAGAGCGCCCGATCATATCCCCAGATCACCCTGCCGTGGTCCCGCCCCCCCGCGGGAAAGAACCAGACCTTCGTCCGGGGTTCTAGATAGTCTTCGTTGCTGCCAACGAAAATGGTGCGCTGATCTGCCTTCACGACAATGGTGCAGGCGGAGCACACGTTACCCGCCGTGACGAGGAGGATGAACAGAAGCACGATAGTCGAGCCGAGCCTCAGAAGGCGATGAGCAAACCCGAGTGATCTTCCCATCTCCTGACCCCCACGTTCCAGTCTCTTGCCAGTGTCTTGCGGTTCGTCTCCGCAGCGGGCATGGAGAGCCCCGCGCATGGAGATGGCCTGTCATGGTTCGATGTCCGCAGCCTACTCCAGAAGGGGCAAACCGTTCTCCACGATCTCCCGGAAAAGCGGGGCCGCGTGGCGGCTTCCGTTGGCCTCGCTCCCCAAACCGTCCACGATGACGCTGACCACGATCCTCGGGGCATCCGCGGGTGCGAAGCCCACGAAGTAGGCGGCTCCGAACTGAGAGCCGTCGACCTCCCGGATCGATGTGCCGGTCTTGCCGCCGGCGGTGATCCCGTTGCAGCGCGCCTGGGCGCCCGTTCCCTCGCGGATAGCCTTCAACAGGGACTCCCGGATGAAGTCCGACACCTCTTGACGGACCACGGGGTGGCCGCTGCGAGGGTCTCGGCCCCCGTTGACAAGGGCGGCGTAAGCGTAGGCCAGTTGATGCGCGGTGACGGAGAGGTCGTTGCAGTTCCCACAGCTGACGTCGGCCACGGGCGCGTCCTTGGCCACTGCGACACCGAGCTGATTCAGGAAGCCCGTCAGGCGTTCGGCTCCCAGACGCCGAGCGATCTGGATCGCGCCGAGATTGGAGGACTTCACGATGACGTCCTCGGACGAGACCTTCCCCAGGCCGCCGTCCTTCCATTCGCGGTGGTTTCGACCATCGAGGTTCAGGCTGCCGGCCCCGGTGTCGAACACATCGGCAACGTCCACGGCCCGCGCCTGCAGGGCACCGGCAACGACCAGGGTCTTCATGGTGGATGCGCCCGCGAAGGGACGGGTGTAGGGGGCCGATGCATCGGTGATCAACTGACGTGAGGCTCCGTCCCACTGGAAGCCGGCGCTGGCCAGCACTGCCCCAGAGGCAGGGTCCATCGCCACGACGACGCCACCACGCGCCGCGATGCGCTCCAGACATGCGGCCAAGGCCTTCTCCGTCAGCCTCTGCAGGTCCGACTGGAGTTGCACTTCGGCGCAAACCGGGGCAGCAGCTGTGCCGGCGGCCCACCCCGCGGCCATGGCAACCCACAGACCAGAACCGGTCAGGCACCACGCAATCCATGAGGCCGTGCTGGACCTTCTCAGCAGGGATGGGTCGAGAACGCGTTCGAGGCGTTGGGCCAGCAGCCTGGGTGACCCTCGGCCCGCCAGCGAAGGGCAACCGGCCACCTGCCGGGCCACGGGATTTGTCAGGAGGGCCTCGGCCACATCGAGAAGGGTCTCCCCGTAGGCTGCCCGGCTCACCGCGCCCCGCTCCAGAAGACGCTCGTCACAGGCCAGCTCCTGCAACTCAAGGAGCCGACGCTGCCAATACCAAATGGCGGGGTTGATCCACAGAAGCGCGGTCACCGCGTTCCAGGCCAGAGTCCACTGGGGGTCCCTCTGTCGGTGGTGCTGAAGTTCGTGCCGCACTGCATCTCGCCAGCGCCCGCTCTCAACCAGGAATGACGGGACCACGACCGTTGCCGGACCGCGAACCCGCGTGGCAAATGGACTCAAGATCTCGGGATGAACGAGGATCTCCACTCTCCCCATCCGGCGTACCCTGACTGCCCCGGCCAGTAATTCGCGCAAGCGGCGCCACTGGCCGACCCGCAAGAGGGTCAGGCCCAGAGCGCCGAGTGCCCACGCAGTCAGGACTGCGGTCCTTCCGTCGACGCGAAGGGGTCGACGGTTGTCGGAGACCGCTGGGGCGGAGCCGTCGTCGGCCAGCCCCATCTCTTCACGGGCCCCGTCGACCTCGCCGGAGCCGCCGACAGCGCCGAGGGCCCGGCCTGCAATCGGAGTGCCCGGGAGCAGCGAACGGGTGGCGGGCATGCGCTCGAGGCCGGCACAGAGCAGCGGGGCAGTCACCGCGGCGAGCAGAAACACGTTTCCCAGGGTGGCCCACCGGCGAGCCCCCGCCCTTCGCGATGTCGCGCTCTCCAACCATGCCGACACCCGCCACAGCATGTAGAGGCCGGCGATCGTCGCGTGCAGCAGCAGGAAGTACCGCAGGCCGGGGCTCATCGCTTGTCTCCCATGAGTAGCCGGATGCGGTCGCGCAGGGCCTGGAGCTCCTCGGGAGTCCAGTCGTCCTCGTCCAGCAACCGGTTCACGAGCGCCGAAGGGGTCCCTTGGAAGACATGGGTCACCAGATGCCGGAGCGAAACCGCTTCGTAGGCTTGCCTCGTGATCTTCGGCGTGTAACAGAGCACGCCGTAGTGCTTCCGGCTCCTCAGAAAACCCTTGTTCTCCAGGATCTTTAGGATCGTGGCCACCGTCGTATACGCCACCTTGCGCTCCGGTCCGAGGGCTTCCATTGTATGCCGGACCGAGGCGCTCCCGAGCCGCCAGACCTGCTTCATGATGACCAGCTCGGCCTCCGTGAGGAGCCGCCGTTCGGTTCCTTTTCTTCGCGCCACAAAGCACCTCCTTGCGCAAGGCATTCTACTATGATATTCGTAGATGTCAACGATATTCTTCGTAGGTGTGCTATTTTCTTAGTAGGGAGGCGGTCCCGGACCGTCGCGGTGGGGAACCCCCGGCGAGACGGGCAGCGAAGAGTCGATCGTGCGGGTGCGCGCGCCTGGCCGGATTCTCGCTCGACGCCTCTCCAGTGTGGTGGCCGATGACCGCGCTGGGCCAGAGCGACCATGCCGCGAGGGTCTGTGGCCACCTTCCGCCCCAGAAGGCCTCGCCCTGCGCCCCTCTTCGGTCGCTCCACCGGCTAGTCCCGCCGCATGCGATAGCAGATGACTTCCAGGGGTTCGGCCTCGGCTCCTTCTTCGTTCGCCTGCTGGTCGCCGCCACCCTTGACGGCCACCAGCAGGTCCCGGCCGGGGAAGAAGGTGAAGCCCGAGTGCATCTCGTGGCCCAGCGGTACGGCCGCCTGCCGGCGGAAGCGGCCGTCCGCGTCGAAGGCGTCCCACGTCTCGAGGATGCCCTCGGGCTGATCGTGGGTGCCGTGCGGCGTCAGCACCCCGTCGAGCCGTCCGCGGCCGCGACACGACGGCGAACGCACTCGTCGTGATCCTCGACGACGTTCTCGAACTGGACCTTTTCGCTGTTCGCCACGACGATCATGTCGGATCCCACGCGCCCCTTCTCGGCCTGCGTGCACTTGCGCGGCTGATACGACCGTTCGATGACCTGGACGAGTTGGCCGGTGCGGTCGAAGACGGAAATCTCGTCGCGATCGCGATCGGCGGCGGCGTAGATCCGGCCGTCGGGGGCCAAGTCCCAGCGGCCGATCACGTAGTAGTCTTCGGCCTCTACATACTTGTGGGCGGCGAGTTGAGCATAGGCATTGTATCCTCTCCCTCGCGGGAACTCGCGAAATCGCCTTGCCGGCCCCTCGGAATCCCGATCCGGACTCGATTGACCCACCCGTCCCGTCCCATACGGCGCTCGCTGGAACCATCCGGGACCGCGATCCGCTGCCTAAAGGGGCTCCCCGCACTTCTCGCCCCGGCACGATCACCGATCTCAAGTATACCTCCCCCTCGGCCGCGGATCCGGCGCAGCCCAGACGTTTGCACTCTGCCCCCTCGTTCACGCCGGCGCGGTCACTGACGGCGTCCCCCCTCAGCGTGCTCCCCTCGAACGCTCCGCCTCAGGCCACCTCCACTTCGGCACCGGCCGCCTCCCCCTCCGGCGGCCCGCGCCCCTCGAACGGATCTCTTCCTCCCGTCTCCTTGATGTGCGCCAAGATCTTGTCGATCACGGCGGGCTCTGTGATCACGCTGACCACCCGCATCTCACTCTGGCATTTGGGACACAGCAGCGGATCGACCTCGAAGATCTTGTGCAGCAAGCGGGCCCAACTCGCCCGGGGTGCGGCTCGCTCCTCTCTGCCCGGCCCGGCCGAGTCCATCGAGGCCGCACCCTTCGCAGCCTCCTGCAACCGCCGCCGCCGGCGATTGGCGTAGGCAGGGTCGCCGCGCCACCCGGCCCGTGGAGACCGCCCCAGTGCCCAGGTAAGACGCAGGGGAGGGCGGGGAATCACAGCCCCGGGGCGGCGATCGGACGAAGCGGAACCCGGCCGCCCGACCCCACGTAGGGTGCGAGGACGCCTATATTGGCAAGCAGCTTCCCCCCGTTCCGTTCCCCCCCGGCCTGGCTGCTGCCCGCGGCTTCTCGAAAGGAGACCGACGCCATGAGTGCGCGCGCTCGCCGGTTACCGCTAATCGCGGGATTCGTTGCTGGACTCCTCGTCTCGGCGCTCACGCCGGGGACTTCGCAGGCCGACTGCCTCGACTATGCGGATTATGTCCACTGGGTCGGATCCGTCGCGACGGGGGGCATCGCCTGGGACGTGGCGGTCGACGGCGATTTCGCCTATCTGGCTGAGAATCCGGGCGGCCTGAAGGTCGTGAGCATCGCCGATCCGGAGCGCCTCGAGCTGGTGGGCTCGGCCAGTCTCGGGAGCGCCACCGGCGTCGCCGTCTCCGGATCCTTCGCCTTCCTGTGTGCCGGGACCGACGGACTGATCGTGGTCGACGTCCAGAATCCGGCCGCTCCCCAGGTCATAGCCTTCGCCCCCGGGACGACCTCGGCCTACGACGTGGCCGTGGCGGGAGGCTATGCCTACGTGGCCGCGGCCGCGGGCGGCGTGAAGATTGTCCGCGTGAGCGCGCCCGCCAGCCCGCAGCTCGTCGCCACCCTCCCGACCCCAGGAAACGCCCTGGGGATCGCCGTGAGCGGCACGACGGTCCACGTGGCCTGCGCCGACCGCGGGCTGCTCGTGATCGACGCCGCCGACCCGTCGGCGCCCGTGGCGATCGGCAGCCTGAGCGTCGCGGGGTTCTGCTTCGGCGTGTGCATCGACGGAACGCGCGCCTATCTGGCCGCCGGCGACGGCGGCCTGCAGATCGCCGACATCTCCGATCCCCGCCATCCGGCCCTCCTGGGGGGCTACGGCACCATCGAGGCCGCGGTCGCCGTGGTGGCGGCGGGCAATCGCGCCTGCGTGGGCCAGGGGGTGGGCGTTGAGGTGCTGGACGTGACCGATCCGGCGCAGCCGGGACGGCTGGGCCTCGTGCCCATGTCGGGGCAGGCGCGCGGTCTGACCCGCGCGGGCGATCTCATCTACTCGGCCGCGCGGCAGGCGGGGTTGCACCTCGTCGACGTCTCCAACCCCGGGTTCGCGCCCCTGGCCGGGCGGGCGGACTTCGCCGGCTTCGCCAACGACGCGGTCATCTGCGGGGGCCACGCCTTCGTCGCCGTGGACGATCTCGGCGTGCAGGTGGTCGACATCTCCGACCCCCTGCAACCTCTGCCGGTGGCCGCGATCGACACGCCCGGCAATGCCTGGGGCCTGGATGTGAGCGGACCGCTCGTCTTCGTGGCCGATCGGAGTGCCGGCCTGCAGGTCGTGGACGCCTCCAATCCGTCGCAGCCGGTCATCGTCGGGCAGCTCCCGACTGCCCCGCTGCTCTGCTACGACCTGGCGGCCGAAGGATCCCTGGTCTACCTCGGGCTGCATCAACAGGGCACCACCGTCCATCGCCTGCAGGTGGTCGACGTCTCCAATCCGGCCGCGCCGGTCGCCCTGGGCGCGGCCCCGCTGGCCGATCTGCCGATCGGGGTGGCCGTCGCCGGGCCTTACGCCTGCGCGGCGGTCGACGATGACGGCCTGCAGGTGATCGATGTCTCCGATCCCGCGAACCCGGTCGTCGTGGGGCAGGTCGACACGCCCGGCGCCGCCTATGGCGTGACGATGAGCGGCTCGCATGCCCTCGTCGCCGACAACGCGTTCGGCCTGGTGGTGGTCGATCTCGAGGATCCCTGCAGGCCGTGCAGCGTGGCCCAGCTCGCGACCTCCGGCAACGCGCGCAAGATCTCCGCCGTCGGGCCGCTGGCCTACGTGGCCGACCAGCGCTCCGGGCTGCACGTCGTGGACATGTGCGACCCGGTCGCGCCGCGGATCGTCGGGAACGCCGCGCTGCCGGACTGGGCCTATGCCGCGGCCGTGACCGGAGACTGGGTCTGCCTGCCCATCGGCGAGGGGGGATTGCAGGTCGCGTCGATCCAGTGCCCCGCGGGCACGGGCGTCGATCCGGTGCCCTTGTCCCGAGCGGCGCTCGCGCTCACCTGCGAGAGCAACCCGGTCGTGTCAAGCGGCAGCATTCGGCTGGCCATGCCGTGCGCCGGGGCGATGTGGCTGGGCGTGCACGACGCCGCGGGGCGGCGCGTGCGCGTCCTTCTGGACGGGACCCTCTCGGCCGGCGAGCACCGGCTGGCCTGGGACGGCCGCGATGCGTCCGGCCGACAGGTTCCCGCGGGTGTGTACTACCTCAGCGCGCGAGGGCCAGTCGGGTACGCACGCAGGAGCGCTGTGGTCCTGAGGTAGTCGGTCCCGCCTGGCTAGCGCCGGAACAGCTCCTTGATCCCGCCCCATCGGATCGAGACCACCGGCGTGCCGCCGGGCGGGTGTCAGAGCACGCCCGGCGGTCATGCGCCGCGCCGGCGCTGCGTCAGAGCACGCCCGGCGGTCATGCGCCGCGCCGGCGCTGATTGTCACTGCGCGATCACGATCTTGCGCGTCACCGACATCGTGCCGATCCGGACCCGGCAGAGATACGTGCCCGCCGGCAGCGCCCGGCCCGCCTCATCCCGGCCGTCCCACGCGATCCGCGCGATCTGGGCCGGCGCGGCGCCGGCGTAGATCGTCTTGAGCAGGCGTCCCGCGCTGTCGAAGACGCCCACGCCGACCGGGCCGCTCACGCCCGGGAGTGCCAGGAGGATCTCGGTCGCCGCTCCCGCCGCGGACGGGTTGGGGCGCGCGGCGAAGACGAAGGCTTGCGCCTCGCCCGCGGGCGGCACCCCCGAGGCCTGCAGGCCGAGCACGCGGCCGACCGCGATCGGGTCGACGCGCGGGTAGAGGGCCTCGCGATCGGTGGCGAAGCCGCCGCGCCCCATGAAGTGGAGATTGTAGTACGGCACCTCGGCGGCCAGACCCGCGCGCGGATCGACGATCTCGCAGAAGCCCATGTTGATCGCCTCGCCGCACGTGACGCAGTTGTAGTGGCCGAAGGTCAGGTGGTGGACCACATAGACCCGGTCGGGAAGCGGGCCCTCGGGCAGCGCGCCGATCCGCGCGGCCATCTCGATCGCCAGCTCCCGGCCGTCGGGGATTCCGTTGTCGTTCTCGTCGGGGGCCTCGGGGTTCAGGCCGAAGAAGGGCTCCTCCGAGTCGGTCAGGCCGTCCCCGTCGCCGTCGCCGGGCACCGCTATCCAGTGCGCCGACCCGTCGCCGCGCACCACCGTCTGCAGGATGCTGGGCACGACATGGCCCTCGTTGGTTGTGCCCGCGTAGACAAAGCCGCCGTGCGCCGCGGCGTGCAGCGCAACGTAGGGCACCGTCGCCGAGAGCCCTTCCAGCGGATTGTGGATCTCGACGCCGCCCATGTTCACATGTTGCCCGCAGATCGTGCACTGCTCATAGCCGTACGTCCAGAACTCCCGCAGGTACGGCTGGTCCTCCCGGGGCTCGCGGGGCAGATCGGCGACGAGCGGGAGCAGCAACTCCGCCACCTGCGGCCCGTCGATGAGCGAATCGCCGTCGCTGTCGGGCTCCTCGGGGTCGGTGCCCAGAACCGGCTCTTCCTCCGAATGCAGGCCGTCCTGATCGGGGTCGGGGCCGGGCAAGGGCAGCAGATGCGCCTCGTCGCAGGCCGCCAGGATGGCCTTGAGCGCCTGCACGTCGAGGCGGCCGCAGTGCAGGCTGCCCGCGAAGGACAGGCCGCCGTGCTCGAGATAGTGCAGCGCGATGTAGGGCAGCTGAACCTCCCGGCCGCGCAGGGTGTGGGTGATCTCGATGTAGCCCATGTTCACATCAGCCCCGCAGGCCGCGCAGGTCTCCAGGCCGTACATCGGGTGCTCCGTGACCACGACCCCCGCGGGCGGCGATTGAATCAGGGCGAGCAGTCGCTGCGCCAGTTGGACGCCGTCGAGAACGTCATTGCCGTCGCTGTCCGCCAGGGACCAATCGGTGCCGGTCAGGATCTCCTCGGCCACCGACAGGTAGTCCTGGTCGGCGTCATCGGACACGGGCAACCAGTGCGCGGGATCGGCTGCCGCCATGCCGGCCGCCCCGCTCGCCAGCATCAACGCCGCCGCCGCCCGCGCCAGTCGCGGCCAGGCGGGCGCCAGTCGCGGCCAGGCGGGCGCAGGTCGGGCGATCGCCGGCGCCGCGCCTCCCCAGAGGACCCGGCACTCGGCGTGCACCCGGCGGTATTCGCGCAGCAGAGCAGGAGTGGCGCGACAGCCGCGGCAAGTCCAGTGGAACAGGATGCTCTGGTCGGCGCGCGCCATCCCGTTGGAGATGTAGGGGTGACGAATGAAGGTCTCGATGCAGCACGCCGGATAGCCGAACAGACGGCCCTCGGTGCGGATGACCTCGGGCGTGAGCTGCAGGCGCGCGCCATCGAACTTCCGGCGATAGAAGGCCGCGCGCCGGGGATTGCGAGCGAAGACGATCTCCGTTCGCTTGCGGCCGCTGCGCGCCCGGCGCTCGACCCGCGCCAGCGCCAGGCCGTGGGCGCGGATGATGTCGCACTGCTCGGGACTCAGGAGTCCCTCCCAGCGGCTGAGGGGCTTCAGTCCCCGGAGGGTGAGCAGAATGAGATAGGCCAGTTCGAAATCCAGCTTGGAGAAGGCTGAAGCGTCCATGGCGGCCTCCTTGCTCCGATACGCATCGGCACGCGCGCTCACTTGCCACGGATTGCACTCGCTCGCGTTCACCTTGAGTGTAGCAGCCTCTCCGCCGCAAGACGCAAGCAGATCTTTGCCCTGCGCCTGGGGCGGCTCGTCACCGCTGGCCCTTCTCCGCCTTCTGGAGCTCATGCGCGTCCGGAAGAGCCTCGCGCAGGCGGACGGTTCCTTGCTGGTAACCGACGCGGGCGCTAGAATCTCGACGCGTTCCCGGCAGGCTGTGGTCTGTTCGCGCGGGGGAGGAGTGGTCCTGAGACGACGCTGGCTGCCGTGCCTGGCGGTCCTCACCCTGGGATTGCCGTATTCAGCTCCTCATGCTGGCGGAGCATCCGACCTCGCCACGCTCGTTCGCGATAACGCCGCCTTTGCTTGCAGGCTCTACGGCGAGCTGGCAGCGGGAGAGCCGAACCTCGTGTTCTCCCCCTACGGCGTCTCGGTGGTCATGGCCATGGCCTATGCGGGAGCACGGGGTGACACGGAAGCGGAGATCGCGGCCGCGCTGCGATTCTCCCTCGGGCAGGCGCGGCTGCATCCGGCCTGGGCAGATCTCGCAACGAGCCTCACGGGCTCGTCGCCGGGTGGCGGCCTCGGCCTCGTGGCGGAGAATTCCCTGTGGCAGCAGAAGGACTATCCCCTTCTGGAAGACTACTTCTCCCAGCTCACCGGGCACTACGGAGTCTCGATCAACGTCGTCGACTACCAGCGGGCATCCGCAAGCGATCGCCCCCGGATCAACGCGTGGGCGGGGGAACGCACCCAGGGTCGGATCGAAGAGCTCATCGCGCCGGGCGTTCTCACCCCGCTGGCGAGGCTGACGTTCGCCAATGTGGTTCACTTCGAGGACAGGTGGATGAGCGAGTTCAGGCCACAGGACACGGAGAGCGCGCCCTTCCACATCTCCCCCGATCGCGTCGTGCAAGCGCCCATGATGACGCGGGCGCTCGCGTGCGGGTACGCAAGTCACCCGGCGCTGGACGTCATCGCGCTGCCGTATGCCGCCGGCGGCCTGGCGATGATTGTGCTCCTGCCCAAGGGGGAGGATGGCCTCCGGCGACTCGAGCGCGAGCTGACCGGGGCGGCGCTTGATCGCTGGCTGGACTCGCTGATCGAGCAGGAGGTGATCGTCTCGCTCCCCAGGTTTCGGACGAGATCCGCCCTGCGGATGGAGGACGCCCTGCGCTCGCTCGGCGTGGTGGCCGCCGGCGTCGGCGCGGAGGCCGACTTCTCCGGCATCGATGGCCAGGCGCGATGGCTATGCATGAGCGCGCTGCTGCAGCAGACGGTTGTGACCGTGAATGAAGCAGGGACGGAGGCCGCGGCGGCCACGGCGGGGGTGCTGGCGCTTCTCGAGGACTCCGCGCCGCCTTCCCCGGCGGTCCAGGCCGATCATCCCTTCCTCTTTCTGATCCGCGAGACGAGCAGCGGGGGAATTCTCTTCATGGGCAAGCTCTCGGATCCCACGCCGAGCGGGGAATAGCGCGGTTGTGCGAACGGCCCCCCGCCTCGCCGGGCGGGGGGCCGTCCCAATAGGCACCTGCGAACGCTGTCTCCACCCTCACCGTGACGGGATGGAACCGCAGGTCGCAGGAGCTTCGGCTACTTCTGGAAGAACGACTTGATCGTGCCCCAGGTCTTGCTCTCGACCGGGGTCGTGCCCTCACAGGCGCACGCGTTCGAGATCAGCTGCGGCCAGTTGTCGTAGGAACCGCCGAGAGCCGACGCGCCCGATCCGTTGCTGTAGATGACCTTGTAGTCCGCGCGGTAGGCATGCGCGATCTCGCCGTCGGCATAGTGCCCGTCGACGAAGGCGCCGGGGACCACGGTCAGGACGTCGCGGTAGTTGCAGGCATAGTTCGTGACGTCGGTGTGAATGCAGGTCGTGCCGTCGCCGTTGTAGTATGAGTAGCTGTAGTGATTGCTCGAACCCGTCACCGGGCAATAGGCCGTCGTCATGATCCGGCCCGCGAGGTAGTTGCCCGCGGTCGGCAGACACCAGACTCCGAGGATCACCGAACCGCCCCCATCGACGAAGTCGGCCAGCCGATCGCCGAAGAGAACGTTGTTCGCGTAAGCATAGTTGGCCCAGGTGTGGACGCAGTCGTACGTGCTCAGCAGGGAAGCCTCCGGGGTACCGACGCGAGCGTCGAAGTAATCCACGGTGCCGCCGGTGATGGCCGCGATCAACGCGCGGTAGGACGGGTCGTCCGCCTCGGACGGGGCATAGAGAATCCGGCCATTGCCCCGCGCCCCGGGGGTCAGGTCATTGGGACTCGCGATCAGCGGGCGATCGATTCCCTGGTTGGTCATCTCCCCAAAGGCCGGAGCCGCAGCGGTGCCAACGAAGGCCGTGACGAGCAAGAGAATCATGAGCAGGTTCTTCATGTCAGTCTCCTATCATTCTGGTGATCTTTTGGGTGCAATTCCCGGCGCCTACGAGCGAACTCTGCCGAGGGCGCCGTTCCTGACGCCCGCGCAGCAATGCCGCTAGCAGTCACCATCGACTTCGCGCATTCTATCTGTGCACTCGTGCGCTGTACAAGTTCAATCGTTCAGTCTCGGTCTTTTTTCTCTCTGTGCAACTACGTCGCGCGCGACAACATGTCGTCAAACCGAAAGGCATGCAGAAACCACACCCAGCGCACGGACCGATTGCCCGAGGGGTGTTGACAACTCATTTGCACAAGCGACATCGTCGCTTTGGCCGAGCGGGACGGGCGGAAGCTGGGCTGATTCCCGGGTGGCCCCTGCGCTGGATCCCGGGTGGCCCCTGCGCTGCACCCCGGGTGGCCCCTGCGCTGGAGCCCGGACGGCGCGCGCCGGATCGACGGCCGTGAACGATTCTTGACCTGGCCGACGGATCCCCCGACCATTGCGCGCGGTGGGACTTGGGAGGGGAGCATCCGGAGCGCGCACTGCCCGCGGGCCGCAGCGAGCGATCGAGCTTCAGCGCGTCAACTGATCGTCGTGAGGTGAAGATCATGAGCTCCAGCGAACGATTCGTCCCCGGCCGGCTGCCACGGGGCCGTCGCTGGACCCTGGCGGTCGGAGCGGTCCCCCTGGCGGCGCTCCTGCTGTCGGGATGCGGGCAGGTGGCCGCGTACCGCAGCCCGATCGCCAGATTCCAGCAGGCCTCGGCGGTGGTCATCGCCAGCACGCGCGAGCAATACGATCTGGCGAACAAGGCAGAGCGGGACGCCGAGATCGATCGCCGCGTGGCCCGGCGGGAGACGATCGACCTCGAGGTTCTCAACGGCGAGGAGCTGCGTCCATTCGGACCGGAGGATCTGGCCGCGCGGATCAGCGCGCTGGACGCCGTGGCCGAACACGGCGCGCTGATGCTCGCGCTCGCCAGCGCGGACGCGCCCGTCAAGGCGGCCGACGCCGCCCGATCGCTCGGCGACGCGTTGGTGCCGCTCACGGCCAGCCTGGGCCGGACGGGGCCGGGCCAGTTCAGGAGCTCGGCTGAGGGGTTTGCGGCCATCGCCGCGGAGGTGACCCGGATGGTCTTGGCCGGCGACATCGGCCGGGCGCTCGACCAGGCGGTGATCGCATCGGAGCAGGGCATCCTGCCGCTCATCGCGCTGCTTTCCGACGAGATGACCGCGCTCCACGAGCGTTGGCGCGGCAGACTCAGCGCCGCGCGCGTGGAGGCGACGACCGCGTACCGGGAGGAGCTCGACAAGCCCACCCCGAGCGCCGACAAGCTGCGGACCGCGGCCGCCAAGATCAAGGCGGCCGAGGATGCCTGGTACGCGCTGCCGGCGCTGCTGAGCACCGGATCGGGACTCGCTCCGATGGCGGAAGCGCACCGGGAGCTGGTCGCCTACGCGAAGAGCTCCAAGACGCCTCAGGATCTGGCCGACCTCGTGGATGCCACGGATGCCTTTGCCACCCGCGCCGCTTCGATCGCCGGCATCATGCGCACACTTCTGCAGACAGGGGAGTAGGCAATGACGTCACGCATTGATCTGATCAGGACCTTGGGCGGCATGATCACCGATGTGGATGTCCTGCGCTCCAAGCTTCCCCGCAGCGCGGAAGAGCGGCTGCGTCTCGACAATATCCGCGACCAGCTCGATGCCTCGCAGCGCCAGCTGGTGCGCAGCATCATCAAGGAGAACACACAGCAGTTCCGGCGACTGGCGGATTCCCTCGTCGAGGTCAACGCCGAGCTCCAACGGACGGTGGCCGACGCGAACCGCAGCGCCGAGACGCTGGCCACGCTGGTGAAGGCGATCGGCGTGGTCGAGAAGATCGTGGCCTTGATTCCCTGACCGCGGAGCGCGGGAACCCTCGCTACCCGGTCCAGCGGTAGGCCGCCACGCGGTTGCCCCCGAAGGTGGGAACCACGAGCAGGTCCTGATCGGGCAGGCAGAGGAAATCCGCGCAGTTGGCCCCGCGGTTGGTCGTGTCCAGCAGCTTGATCGCCTCGCCTTGCGGGGTCACGCGGTAGAGGCGGCCGTCCCAGATGGAGAGCAGCACGTTGCCACGCCCGTCGCTCTGCAAGCCATCGAGGATGCCCTCATAGAAGCGAACCACGGGTATGGCCGAGCGGTCCGCGAGGCCCACCGCCTTGAGCGTCCGATCGCGGTTGTTGCACACGTAGAGCACGTCACCCTGTACGAGCAGACCGTTGGGATCGCCGATGCCGGGACCGGAGAGCCAGATCTCCGCGAGCCCCTCGTGCAGACGGTAGATCGCGTCGCGCTCGGAGTCGGAGACGTACAGGTCGCCGGTGCGAGGATCGCGGGCGACGTCGTTGGGGAAGATCGCCTCCGGCAGCGCGTGTCGCGCGACGATCTCAGCGCGCCCGAGATCGATCTCGACCAGCTCGGCGCGATGAGCCACGAAGAGACGGTCCCCGGCCAGCACCATTCCCAGCGGATAGCGCAGGCCCGCCACCCACCGGCGCTCGAGAATTCGCCCGTCGCGACTGAGCTTCGAGATGAAGTGGTCTCCCGGCGCCGCGCCCTGGCCGTAGAGATCGTAGTTGGAGACGTAGAAGACACCCCGTCCTTCGTCGTAGACGGCCGACTCGGGCACGGCCAGCTCCGCGGGCGTCTCCCACAGCGGCTCGAGATGGGCATCGCGGAAGACGGGCGCTCCGTCCTGGCCGATCAGGCCCCAGCCGCCGAAGGAATCGATGATCAGGAACAGCAGCTCGTTCTCGCCCTTCTCGAGGGGCAGGTAGACAGTGTCGAACAGCCCGATGATCCCCAGGAACGAAGGGTCGCGCTGCTGGTAGCCGCTGGCGCCGGAGAACAGCGTCCGGCCGTTCAGGTAGAGGAGCGCGGCGTCGCTGTAGCCGAAGGTGAACTCGCGCCGCTCGGCGGCATCCGCGGTCAGCGTGGTGCGCGCCAGGACGCAGGCGGGCCCCGGGCCCGGCCGCCGCGTGTAGCGAGCGAGGTCGAGGAGCCCGGTCGGTTCGGCCGGCACCCTGCGCCACTCGAGCGGCTCCAGGTCCTGCTCGTAGGGATGCCTATCGAGATCGATGGAGCTCAGGCTGAACCCCCGCGACAGCTCCCACGCGGTGACGGTGCCTGGGCGGGCGTAGGGAATGGCGGGGGGCGCGAAGGCCAGGTCGTCGGCTGGCTGATACCGGAAGCTCGCGAAGTAGGCGTTGCCGTCGCGGCGGCCGTAAACCCCGATCCGGCCTTGCTGGGCGCCGTGTTTCAGGTCGTGGATCTCGAGCGCGGGCCGGGCCAGGTCTCCGACGAAGACGCGCGCCTGCGTCCCCTTGACCTCGAGCCGCACGTGGACCCACTCGTCGTAAGGCAGCTCGATGGCGGCGGTGTAGCCCCCGCCGCTGTAGAGCTGCCAGCCCGCGACCCCGTTGAAGACCGGCGTGTACTGGAGGGCGTCGGGGTAGAACGGCGCGCGGTGCGGGCGGATGTAGATCTGCTCGTACGCGGCCGCCGACTGGATGCGGAAGTTGATTCCGGCGTACGTCCGCGCCCGCGGCATGAGCATCTCCACGTCGATGACGCCGTCGGCGAAGATCACATCCTTGACGGCGGCGGTCCCCGCCAGACAGGCGCGACCGGCGTGGGTGGTGAACTCGGCGTCGTATAAGTCCCAGTGCTCGGCGTCGAGCGGGACATCCTCGGCGAGCGCGGGGAGCGCGCTGAGGATCCAGGCGAACAGGAAGAGGCGTGCCAACGGCCGGACCGCGGTTCTTGCCCGCGCGTGACGTCTCATGGCGTTTGTTCCCGCACAACGGGTTGACGGATTGCCGGCGCCGCCCGTCTCTCGGGCGAGTCGCGCCCTTGCTCTCTCAAGGGGGGTAGAAACACCGGCGGGGATGCCCGCGCGGCGGCCACTGCCGAGGAATGTACTGCGGTGCCGGCCGGGGGGTTGCCCGGCCGCCCGGCGATTCGCCCCGCGCCGCCGGCCGGAAGATCCCCTACCGGCCGACGCATGTCCGCGAGGCCTGCTCCCGAGAATCCCCTTACGACTGAAACGCAACGGTACTACACTACGTTGTTCCGTGACGGAGCAAGATCTGGGCGGCGATTCGCGGACCGCCGCCGGCAGGCATAACCCGAAGGGGAGCTACAAGATGCATCCGACACCCGCTCGCGCGGCACGCGGCCGGCTGCGCCGGACCCGGTCGCTGGCTTGGGCCGTGTCGATGGTCGCCGGCCTGGCTCTGGGCGCGTTGCCCGCGGTCGGGGGCGAGGCTGCCGGCCCGGCTGGCATCACGGCGACCGTCGAGACGTTGGAGAGCGGCCTCAAGGTGATCCTGGTCGAGGATCATTCGGCGCCGGTCGTCAGCCGCTGGACCTTCTACCGGGTCGGCAGCCGCAACGAGCGGCCCGGGATCACCGGCATCTCGCACTTCATCGAGCACATGATGTTCAACGGGGCGGCCAAGTACGGGCCCAAGGAGTTCGATCGCGTTCTCGAGTCCAACGGCGGCTACTCCAACGCCTACACGGGGAACGACCTGACCGCCTACTTCGAGGATGCCGCCAGCGACATCCTGGAGCTGTGCCTCGATCTCGACAGCGATCGCATGCGGTCGCTCGCTTTCCAGCCCGAGATCGTGGAGACGGAGCTGTCGGTCGTGCGCGAGGAGCGCCGTCTGGGCAACGACAACTCGGTCGACGGCACGATGTATGAGGAGCTCAATGCGTTGGCCTACCAGGCGCACCCGTACGCCTGGGACGTGGTCGGTTGGATGTCCGACCTCGAGAGCATCACGCGCGAAGACGCGGTCACCTACTGGAAGAGCTACTACGCGCCGAACAACGCGATTCTCGTCATCGTCGGAGACTTCGATGCGCCGCGGGCCCTGTCGCTCGTGCGGCAGTACTACGGGGACATCCCCGCGCAGCCGGCGCCGCCGCCCGTGCGGACCCGCGAACCCGAGCAGAAGGGGGAACGCCGCGCCGCGGTGCACATGCCGGCCGAGCTGTCCGGCTTCCTCGTCGGCTACCACATCCCGGCCGTCACCGCGCCCGACATCTGCGCCCTCGACATCCTGCAGTATGTCCTGACCGATGGCGAGAGCTCGCGCTTGCACAGAAGGCTCGTCCGCGACGAAGAGCTGGCCGTGTATGTCTACTCGAGCGCCGAATGGCGCGTGGATCCGGGGCTCTTCATCCTGGCCGCCAAGATGCAGCCGGGCCGGGACACGGCTGCGGGTGAGCGCGCCGTCTATGCCGAGCTCGAGGCGATCGCGCGCGACGGGGTGACGGCGGCTGAGCTCGCGAAGGCCAAGAACCGCTTGCTGGCCAATCTCTATCGCGGCATCGAGACGGTCAACGGCCGGGGCGACGCGATCGGCTCGTACGAGGTCTACTTCGGCGACTACAACGAGCTCTTCCGGATCCAGGATCGCTACCAGGCGGTCTCGACCGAGGATATCAAGCGCGTGGCGGGGCAGTATTTCTCCGCGCGGAATCGGAACGTGGTCACGCTGTTCCCCGAGGGATGAGGTCATCATGACGAGAGCACTGAGAAACCTCGCGCTCGCCGCGGCGGCGAGCCTGCTGGCGCTGTCGGGCTGGGCGGAGCCGGTTGGGGCCCAGGGGCCTGATGAAGGCGCCGGGCGCGGGAGCGGGGCGCCCGCTGGCCCGGGCAGCGATGCGGAGGCCGGCGCGGGCGGCGGCGCGGAGGCCGGCGCGGGCGGCGGCGCGAAGGCCGGCGCGGGCGGCGGCG
>CAZRWW010000074.1:0-26432 GCA_964603725.1 uncultured bacterium | reverse complement strand
CGGTGGTGGGCGCGCCACCAGCGGCGCGTCTTCGGGATCGGGGTCGCGCTGTGGGCACGGGCGCGGTGAGTGGATGAAGCCGAGTGCTGCGCCGGCGGGGTCGTCGGGATTGGCGTGGCGCGGTGGATCGAGTGAGCCTCCGGCGGGTCCGGTGGTCGCCGTAGCGCAAAGATCGCATCAGCCTTTGCCAGCTAGCCGCCAGCCCCCAGCAGATACCGCCCCACCAGCGGCGCCAGCGCGAATTGCTTCCCGTTGTCGTCGTTGCCGCCCGTGGTCACGAGCACCATGTTCTGCTGCGGGAATGCGGCGATGAACTGGCTGCCGAATCCGTTGGCCAGAATGACCGGTGCCGGTCCCGTGGGGGATGGGAGGGACCCCACCCACCAGAGATAGCCGTAGCCTGCGATCGGCTCACCCGTGGGGATGCGGGCGCTGGTCGACTCCCGAATCCAGTCCGCCGACACGATCTGGCTTTCCCGCCAGCGGCCTTCGTCGAGCACGAGCTGGCCCAGCTTGGCCATGTCACGCGGCCTGAGCTGCAGCGCGCCGTCCATCGCGCGGTAACCATCCTGCGCGCCCCAGCTCCAGTCGAAGCGCTCGATGCCCAGCGGCCCGAACAGGTGCCGGAGCGCGAACTCATCGGCCGGCAGACCGGTCGCCTGCCGCAGGACGCCGGCCAGCAGATTGACGTTTGCGCTCACGTAGCGCCACGTCGTGCCGGGCTCGCCCATGCTGCGCCGCGCCAGCACCAGGCGGAAGAACTCCTCGCCGGTGCCATGAAGTCGCCCGGCCTCCTCATCGCTCCAGTCGAGGCCCATCGACATGGTCAGCAGGTGCCGCAGCGTCACGCGCTCCCACGCCGCGGTCCGCAGGTCAGTGTGCTGGGGGAAGAAGGAGAAGAGGGGCACATCCAGATCGCGAATCCGGCCTTGATCCACGGCCAGTCCGACGAGCAGAGAGGAGACGCTCTTGGTGACCGAGGCCAGCCGATGGAGATCATCAGCGCCGTAGCCGTGGAAGTACTCCTCGAGCACCAGCCGCCCGTCGCGCACGACCAGCAAGCTGTGCAGCAGACCAGCCTGCCCCTCGATCACCGCGGTCACCAACGCTTCGATCGCGCCGCGGGCGAAGCCGGCCTCCGCCACCGCGGCGGTGGCCCAGCCGTCGTTGCGGTCGGCCGGAGCCCGATAGGTGTAGAGCGGTTCGCCAGGTGCGGGTCGCGGCCGGGCCCGCAAGCCGGGCACCTGATCGGGATCCACGCGCCGCAGCTCCATATCGCGATGCGAGCCGTCGGCGTAGTGAAGCGCGCCGCGCACTAGGCCGCGGGCGAGATCCACCTGGCCGCGATAGGTCACCTGCGTGGCGCCCATGAGGAGCTCGATCTGCGGATCCTCCCAGTCGGCGCGCGAGATGGCCATCTCGCCGTACTTCTTGCCACCGCTCAGCGAGTGGACAACCCCACCTAAGCCTTCCGCGGGGTCCGCCGTGATCTCGAAGTAGAACTCGTCACCGACGGCCCGACCGAGCCAGACGCCGTCGGTGATCGCCGCCGCCGGCCGATCGCCGGACGAGCACCCGTGGCCCACCGCGAGCGCCGCCGCCATGAGCACCGTGGCGGCCGCTGGACGACAGCGCGCCGGCGCGCGCCCGCGCGTGGAGTCCAGGACGAACCAGAAGAGCAGACAGACCGCCAGCAGGCCGAAACCCCAGAACGAGGGGATGAACGACTCCGCGAAGCCGCGTTGAACAGCCGCCGGCGACAGGGCCTCAGCCGACATGATCCTCGTCAGGGCTGCGTAGACAGCGGCGCACTGACTCAGGAAGCCGAGCACGGCTCCCATGGCGCCCCAGAACAGGATCGCGTGGCGCGCGTATTCGTAGCCGTTGTCGGCGCCGTGCGCGGCGCCCGCGCCGTGGTTCCAGCGCCGCAACAGCGCGCGAACGATGAAGAGCACCGCCAGGATCGTGACGATGAGCAGCCCCCAACCGCTGGGACCGCAGACGCGAATCAGATAGAGCATGGGAACCTCCCGCCGTTCAGTGACCTCACCGGCTCGGCGCGGTGGAGACGGTGGATACGGTGCCGGGGGCGTCGCGCCCGGGGAACCGCAGCGCGGCCTCGTGCCTCTCGATCGCCGCGGCCTTGTTGGCCGCCAAGAACCAGATCACGGCGCTGATCAGGGCGCCCAGCAAGGCGAGCGAGAGCAGGCCGGCGCTGGCGAGCAGCGCGCGCGTCAGGTGCAGCGTGGTCTCGCCCGGCGCGCTCCGGCTCCGCAGCCAGGCCGCGAGGAAATGCCCGTACATCCCAGCAAAGCCGCATCCCACCTGAGTCGCTGCCAAGGCGAGGGGCGTGTGCAAGTGGCGCCGCACGCGGCGCGGGGTGTGGTCCTGAACGATGTGGAGCTGGTAGAGCTTGATCGCGCCCGCGGCGAGTGCCGCCAAACACAGGGCGAGCGCGGGCCACAGCAATGGGCCCGCATCGAGGAAGATCCTCCCGCCCAGTACCAGCGGCAGGAGCAGCCCGGCGGCGCTGAGCATCACCAAGGCCAGGGCGGCGCGCTCGATGCGCCCGCGCGCCTGCGCGGAGAGGCGATCGAGCATGCGCCGCACGGGGTTCGCGTGAACGGCCGCCAGCCCGGCCAGCGCGGTGGGAGAGAGGTCGAGGCTCACGAGCGCGCGCTCTTCGGCCGCCTCGACCGGCAGACCCTGCTCGCGATAGAGCGCGAACAGGTCCTCCAGGTCGGCGTGCAGCTCCAGCAGCACGCGGGTGCGGGCCGGTTGAGGGATCGCCAACCGGGCCTCGGCTTGCTCCAGGGCGTGCCGCAGCCGGCCGGATTGCGACGCGTGGTTCATGATTCCTCCGACTCGCCGATGACGCGCAGGAAGTGCCCGAGCAGGGCGCGCCAGGACTCGCGTTGCTGGCGCGCGTAGATGCGCCCCCGATGGGTCAGGGCGTAGCTCTTGCGCTTGCCCCGCGGGCCCTCGTCCGACCAGATGCCCTCGATCAGCCCTTCTTGCTCGAGCTTGTGGAGAATCGGGTAGAGCGTGCCGTGCTTGAACGCGAAGTGCCCGCCCCCGCGCTGCTCGGACTCGAACGCGAGCTGGTAGCCGTGCTTTGGACCGTCGCGCAGCATCGCGAGGATCAGCGCCTCGTTGCAGCTCCTGGTGAGATTGCTCACCTCGACCTGCGGCCGTTGCATGGCGGGCCCCCCGGGGTCGAATACTATCGAAGCTCTTTATGTCGAGCATCGATATAATAGGACTCTTGGGGAACAACGGCAAGGGGGAATGAAGGGGCCGGGAGTCGTCTCAGGGCAGCCGCTTCACGAACACCGCCTGCTGCTTGGCGCGCTCATACCCGCGGCGCTCGTAGAAGCGATGCGCCTCGGTGCGGACCACATTGCTGCGGACCCGCAGGTGCACATACCCGCGCGCCGCGGCCCAGGCTTCGGCCGCCCGCAGCAGCGCCGCCCCCACGCCCCGGCCGCGGCGATCCGCGTCCACGACGAGGCCCCCGATCTCGGCGAAGGGAGCGGCCACGAGGATCCGGGCGCCGAAGACGTGCACCCAGCCGAGGACGACACCGCCCTGCTCAGCGCACAGGACCTCGTGCTCGGGACGCTCGCGCAGGGCGGCGAGCCGCGACGCGATCTCCTCGGCCGAGGCTGGATAGCCGAGCTGATCCGACAGGGCGGCCAGGGCGGCCGCGTCATCCCGGCTGGCGGGTCGGATCGTCATGGACACCTGCGCGTCGGGCGCTTCAGAGATACGAGTCCATCCCCAGGTCATCGAACAGCCGCTGCATCATCTGCTCGCCGGTCACGATGTGGAGCTTGTGGTTGTACCAGCCATTGCGCTGGCAGCCCTCGACGACGTTGCCCTTGAGCTTGCCGGACGCGCAGTATCTTCACCCTTGCATCCTGAGTCAACAGGGAGGACGCTCCTTTTGGGTCAGACTAAACGGGAGGACATTCCCCTCATGACGCAAATCAAACGTTTGCTTCGCATTAGGCTTCCGGAGCGCCAGTCCGCGTTTCTGTGGGGACCGCGCAAGACTGGCAAAACCACCCTGCTCAGGTCTGCCTTCCCGGACAGCCTCCGCTACGACCTGCTGAGCACGGACCTGATGCTCGAGCTGGCCAAACGTCCCGCCCTGTTGCGCGAAAGGCTGGAGGCAGAGGATGCGCAACGTCGGCGGGGCCCTATCATCATCGATGAGGTGCAGAAGGTGCCGGCGCTGCTTGATGAAGTCCACTGGCTCATCGAGAACAGAGGTCTGCGTTTCATTCTCTGCGGCTCCAGTGCGCGGAAGCTCAAACGGGGCCGTGCCAATCTACTCGGGGGACGCGCCTGGCGTTATGAACTGCATCCGCTGGTGTCGAGCGAGGTGGGTGACCTCGACCTGCTCACTGTGCTCAATCGTGGCATGATTCCCGGACACTACCTCGACGGGGACTATCAGAGGTCTCTGCGCGCCTATGTCCGCGACTACCTCAAGGAGGAGGTGTTCGACGAGGGGCTGACCCGCAACCTGCCCGCGTTCTCGCGCTTTCTGGACGCCGTCGGCTACACCCACGGTGAACTGACGAACTATGCGAACATTGCCCGTGATTGCGGCGTCGATGCCAAGACGGTCAAGGGGTACTACCAGATCCTGACCGACACGCTGCTCGGAACCATGCTGGCGCCTCACAAGCGGCGGCAGGAACGACAAGTGATTTCCAAGGCGGGCAAGTTCTACCTGTTCGATGTCGGTGTCGCCGGCATCCTTACCGGCCGCGCCTTGAACGAGGAACGCGGCGAGCAGTTCGGGCGGGCACTCGAGCATTTCATCCTGATGGAGATCCTGGCCCATCGGTCTTACCGGGAACTGAACTACGATGTTGGATTCTGGCGCACGAAGTCGGGGCTCGAGGTTGACTTCGTCCTCGCCCGCGGCGAGGTGGCGATCGAGGTGAAGGGTTCCAGCCGCGTGGACAGCAGGGAGTTCAGATCGCTGGCCGCCTTCGTGGCCGATTACCGCCCGCGCAAGGCCTACATGGTCTGCAACGAAAGTGCGCCGCGCCTGCACGAGGGCATCCATGTGCTGCCCTGGCGACACTTCCTGCAATCGCTCTGGAATGGCAAGGTCCTGGCGTAGTCGGTGCCGGAGCTCCGACCGAAAGTGACCGCGCCGCGGGCGCTTCAGAGATACGAGTCCATCCCCAGGTCGTCGAACAGCCGCTGCATCATCTGCTCGCCGGTCACGATGTGGAGCTTGTGGTTGTAGCAGCCATTGCGCTGGCAGCCCTCGACGAAGTTGCCCCTGGGCAGGCTCAGCATGAACATCGGCGCGGTGCACCGGCTGCAGGAGGAGCCGACATCGGTGAGCGAAACGCCGCAGCTCGGGCAAGTGAACGAGACGACCATGCCCTTGGGTATCTCCCGGTCGCAGATGTTGTCGAAGCGGCCGTAGACCGGATCGAGATGGATGTGCCCGCGCTGGCCCTCGAAGGTGTAGGCCAGGTGAATGGAGGCGTGATCGTGGATCTTGACCGCGGCGTCCATCAGGTCGCACCCCGCGGGGCAGGCGGCGTGTTGCATCACCAGCGTGCCGGGAGCCACCTCGAACTCGATGCGGTCGCGCTTGTCGGTCATCTCGACCTCCCCCTCCAGGAACGCGGTCCGGCGGAGCCTGGGCGGCGACAGCCGCCGGCCCGGCGTCGGATGCTCTTGCCGCCATCATAGCCCGGCCGGCGCGGGCGGTCCAGAAGGAGGCCCACCCCAGGCGAGACCGGGCGCGAGCGCGGATCCGGCCCGCGCGGAGGCCCCGCCCGAGCCGAGGCCCGGTCCTTGACTCCGCCCGGGTCGGACCGCATGGTGAGATCGCCCGGGGCGGACGCGCCCGGCGTGACAATCGCCCCGAACGCCAAGATTGCGAAGATCGCCGGGGTCACCGGGGTCACCGGGGTCACCGGGATCACTCGGAGGCTTCACTCATGTCGGTTCACCCCCTGGCCGGGCAGCCCGCGCCCCGCGACATGCTGATCGACGCGGCCGCGCTCGTCGCGGCCTACCACGACCGCCATCCCGACTGCGACAAGGCGACCGAGCGCGTCGCCTTCGGCACCTCCGGCCACCGGGGCTCGTCGCTGCGCGCGAGCTTCAACGAGGACCACATCCTCGCCATCTGCCAGGCGATCTGCGAGCAGCGCGCCGCCGCCGGCGTGGACGGCCCGCTCTACCTCGGCCAGGACACCCACGCGCTCTCCGCGGCGGCCATGGTCACGGCCGCCGAGGTCTTCGCCGCCAACGGCGTCGACATCTTCATCCAGGCGGGCGGCGGCTACACGCCGACGCCGGTGATCTCCCACGCGATCCTGACCTACAACCGGGCCAAACAGGGCGCGACCACGGGTCTGGCCGACGGCGTCGTCATCACGCCTTCCCACAACCCGCCGGAGGACGGCGGCATCAAGTACAATCCGCCCTCGGGCGGTCCGGCCGACACCGCGGTGACGCGCGCCATCCAGGACCGCGCCAACGAGATCCTCGGCCGCGAGCTGCGCGAGGTGCGGCGCATCCCACACGCGCGGGCGCTCGCAGCACCGAGCACGCACGCGCACGACTTCGTCGCCCCCTACGTGCGGGACCTGGCCGGCGCGGTCGATCTGGCGGCCGTGGCCCGGGCCGGCCTGGAGATCGGCGTCGATCCGCTGGGCGGGTCGGGCATCGCCTACTGGCCCGTGATCGCCGAGACCTACGGCCTGCGGATCGAGGTCGTGAATGACGCGATCGATCCCACCTTCGGCTTCATGCACGTCGACCACGACGGCCGCATCCGCATGGACTGCTCCTCGCCCTACGCCATGGCTGGATTGATCGCCCACAAGGACCGCTTCGCGGTCGCCTTCGGCAACGACCCCGACTTCGACCGCCACGGCATCGTCACCCGCACCGGCGGGCTGATGAACCCGAACCACTACCTCGCCGTCGCGATCGACTACCTCTTCCGCCATCGCCCCGCGTGGGGCCCCGGCGTGGCCGTGGGCAAGACGCTCGTCTCGAGCTCGATGATCGACCGCGTGGCCGCCGCGGCGGGCCGCGCGCTGGTCGAGGTGCCGGTGGGGTTCAAGTGGTTCGTCGACGGCCTGCTCGCCGGGCGCTTCGGGTTCGCCGGCGAGGAAAGCGCGGGCGCGTCGTTCTTGCGCGCGGACGGCGCCGTCTGGACCACGGACAAGGACGGCATCCTGCTCGACCTGCTGGCCGCGGAGATCACGGCCGTCACTGGGCACGACCCCGCGGAGCATTACCGCGCGCTCGAGAAGCGCCACGGGCGCGCGTGCTACGAGCGCATCGACGCCGCCGCGACGCCCGCTCAGAAGAAGGCCCTCGCCAGCCTCTCGGCCGAATCCATTCGCGCCCGCGAGCTGGCGGGCGAATCGATCACGGCCTGCTGGACGCACGCTCCCGGCAATGGCGCCGCGATCGGCGGCCTGAAGGTGGCGAGCGAGAACGGTTGGTTCGCCGCGCGGCCCTCGGGCACCGAGGATGTCTACAAGATCTACGCTGAGAGCTTCCGCGGCGAGGACCACCTGCGGCGGATCCAGGACGAGGCGCGGGCGATCGTGGCGGCAGTGATCGGGGCATGAAAGCGCGCGGGTGACCACAGGCGCCAAACGGCCCAGCCAGGAATCGGTAACTTGTTGTAGTGTGGCGCAATACGAACTTTGCCCCGGGGCAAAGTGCCGGGGGCCGCGGGGTGCGATCCTTGGGACCGATCCATGATTTCCATCCCGGCCGGCCCGTAGCCTGCTACGATCATGCGCGGCTGCCAACCGCACGACGTGAAAGGGTCCGGCGATGCCGCGCAAGAAGGGCGAGAGCCAAACCTATCTCTGCCAGAGCTGCGGCGAGGACTTCCCCCAGTGGTATGGGCGCTGTCCGAGCTGCGGGGAGTGGAACAGCCTGACGGCCTATCGCGCCCCCGGCCCCGGTCCGGGCGCGGGTCACCGCGCCGCGCGCGGCGGGGCGCCCGATCGCGGGCTGGGCATCCCGGGCCGCCCGCGGCGGCAGTCGGCGCTGACGCCCGGGCAGGCGGCGAGTTGGGCCGCCGGCGCCGACGGCGCGCTCGAGGAGGCCGAGGTCCAGCTCCTCGGTGAGGTTCGCACCGACGGTCCGGAGCGGATCCGCTCGGGCATCGGCGAGTTCGATCGCGTGCTGGGCGGCGGCATCGTGCCGGGCTCCGTCGTCCTGGTGGGTGGCGATCCAGGCGTGGGCAAGTCCACGCTGCTCCTTCAGGTCGCCTCGCATCTCGTTCGCGCCGGCCGGGGCGTGCTCTACGTCTCCGGCGAGGAGTCCGCGGCGCAGATTCGCCTGCGCGCGCAACGTCTGGGCGTGACGGCCGCCTTGCCCGTGCTGGCCGAAGCGGATCTCGAGCGCATCCTCGCGGCCGCCGCGCACGGCGTCTATCGGGCGCGCCGCACCGCGCAAGCGAGCCCAGGCGCGCGGGTGGAAGCGCGCGATCACGACGAGGCGGAAGGCCGGTCCCAGTCCGAGCCGCTCGACGCCAAGGCGATAGATTCCAGGCTGCGGGCCGAGCCGCTCGACGCCCGGGGAGCGGACCAGGGGCCGCGGGCCGAGCCGCTCGACACCGAGGAGACGCCGCGTCCGGTCGAGGTGCTCGTGGTCGACTCGATTCAGGCGACCTTCCTGCGGGATCTGCCCTCGACGCCGGGCAGCGTGCTGCAAGTGCGCGAGGGCGCCCTGGCCCTGACCCGCACGGCCAAGACGCGCCGCGTAGCCGTGCTGCTCGTCGGCCACGTGACCAAGGAGGGCCACATCGCCGGGCCGCGCACGCTCGAGCACATCGTCGATGCCGTGCTCACCATGGAAGGCGATCCCTTCCAGGCGCACCGCATCCTGCGCAGCGTCAAGAACCGCTTCGGCAGCGTCCATGAGATCGGCGTCTTCGACATGCGCGAGAACGGCCTCGAGGAGGTCGCCAACCCATCGCAGCTTTTCCTGGGCGAGGACGCGGGTCGCGCGACGGGCAGCGTGGTCGTGGCCGGCATGGAGGGCACACGCTCGCTGCTCATGGAGGTCCAGGCGCTCGTGCACCCGACCCGCTACGGGATCCCGCAGCGGATCGCGACGGGCTTCGACGTGCGGCGGCTGGCGATCCTGCTCGCGGTGCTGATCAAGCGCGGCGGCCTCGACGTGACGGCGAGCGACGTCTTCGTGAATGTGGCCGGCGGACTGCGCGTCGACGAGCCCGCCGTCGATCTGGGCATGCTGCTCGCGATCGCCTCGAGCCTGCGCGATCGGCCGCTGGGCGACGACCTGGCGGT
This sequence comes from uncultured bacterium, assembly GCA_964603725.1. Lineage (GTDB taxonomy): Bacteria > Eisenbacteria > RBG-16-71-46 > CAIMUX01 > WJJG01 > CAZDKK01. Next base: position 17,103 of record CAZRWW010000074.1, on the reverse strand, counting down.
TTTCGGCGAGATCGGACTGGGCGGCGAGGTGCGGCGCGCGGCCAACCCCGAGCGGAGGATCGCCGAAGCGGCGCGGCTGGGGTTCAAGCGCATCATGGTCCCGGCGGCGACGGCGCGCGATCTCCACGGGAGGCGCTGGCAGGCGCCCGCGGAATCGCGCCTCCTGCCCGTCGCGACGCTGCGCGACGCGCTGCGTCTGGCGCTTGGAGCGCCTCCGGCCCGGGCGCGGTCCGCGGGGTTAGGGGACGTGGAGTCCCCAGGTGGGTGCGCGCCGATCGGCGGCGACGAGGTTGCCAGCGATGACCGCGCGCGGTGATGCAGCCCGGGGCGCGACCCCGCGGGACCACGCGCACGGCGGCCCGGCCCCGGTCGCGGTGAGGGGCCCGAGGAAGGGGCGCTGCTGGGCCGTGATCGTCGCCGGGGGCTCCGGCGCGCGGTTGGGTCTGGATCGCCCCAAGGCCTTCGTGCCGCTGGCGGGCACGCCGATGCTGGCCTGGAGCGTCGGCGCATTCGCCGTTCACCCGGCCATCACCGACGTGCTGGTCGTGGTGCCGCGCGGCTGGGCCACCGGAGCGGATCGCATCGTCCTGGGCCCACTGCGCGCGGCGCTGCCGAGCGGGAGCGCGCGCATTCACCGCCCGGTGATAGGCGGCGCGCACCGTCAGGATTCGGTGCGGGCGGGCCTCGAGGCCGCTGCCCGGCACTGCCGGGGCGACGATCTCGAGCTGAGCACGGTGCTCATTCACGACGCCGCCCGACCGATCGTTGCGGAGGGCCTCATCGGGGCGCTCCTGGCCTGCGTGCGCGGTGTCGCCGGCCCCCTCGCGACGGGAGGCGGTGTCTTTGGCGAGAAGGCGCGTGGAGGCGACCCCGAGCCGCACCTCCCCCGTGGGGCGGCGCCCGTCGTGCCGTTGGGCGACACCCTCAAGCGGGTCGACGAGCTCTCCGGCGCGGTTGGCCGCATCATGGGCACCGTCGATCGCGACGGCCTGTGGCGGGTGCAGACGCCGCAGGCGTTTCCTCTGGGGCCCCTGCTGCATGCGCATCGCGTGGCCCGTGACGCGGGCCACGGGGTCACGGATGACGCGATGTTGTTCGAATGGCTCGGCTGGCCGGTCGCGGCGACGGCCGGCTCGGCGCTGGGGATCAAGATCACCTATCCGGAGGACCTCGCGCTGCTGGAAGGCTGGCTGCGCGGATGCGGCGCCCGCCGGCAGCGGCCCGCGCGCGGCCCCGGATCCGCGAGCGAGGGCCAGTCCGCGCGCGGCCGCAGTTCGGCGCGGCGCCCACGGAGGTCGAAGCGATGAGCTCCCCTTGGCGCATCGGGCAGGGCTGGGACATCCATCGTCTGGAGCGCGGGCGCCGACTGATCCTGGGCGGCGTCGAGATGGAGCACGATCGCGGTCTGGCGGGTCACTCGGACGCCGATGTGCTCACGCACGCCGTCATCGACGCTCTGCTCGGCGCCGCATGCGGTGGCGACATCGGAACGCTCTTTCCCGACAACGATCGCGCGTGGAAGGATGCCGACAGTCTGGGGATGCTGGCCGAGGTCGTCCGCCGGGTGCGCGCCGCGGGATGGGAGATCGCGAACGTCGATGCGACGGTGATCGCCGAAAGGCCCAAGCTGGCTTCCCACCGAGACCGCATGCGCGCGCGCCTGGCGGCCGTGCTGGGAATCGACGTGGACCGAGTATCGATCAAGGCCAAGACGGCCGAGGGACTGGGGCCGGAGGGAGCGGGGGAGGCGATCAGCGCGCAGGCGATCGCGCTCTTGGAGAGAATCCCCGGGGGGGCCGCCTGACGGGGGGGACCCAATGAGGCGGCCCGTTCCCGGACCGGCATCCCGGCTTTGTCAGCCGGCCGGAAGATCCGGCTTCACGTTAGCGGCGCACGGTGGCGGTCTTGCTCGAGCAAGTCCGGTCGCGCGGCGCCCCGCCTTACGACGAGGCGGCCGGATCCTTCCGACTGGCTAGGGGATAGCCCCCAGGTGCCGACCCCCGCCTGGATGGCCCAAGCCCTGAAACGGCGCGGTCCTGAATCCATCCTCGGCTGGCGTCAACTTCCAGTTGTCAGTTAGCTTCGATCCGGCCCTTGCGACGTTGGATCGTGTCAGGGTGCGACATTCTAACAAAGATTTCTTGAAACCATTTGACCGACCGGTTAGTAAGATCGTCCGTTCCACAGGGCTGAGGCGTCTTTGGGCCCGGCCAGTGCATGGCCGGGCCCGAGTGCTAGGTCGCGTCAGGTGACGGAATCGGGGTCGGACGGCGTTTCCGAGAAAGTCCAAGAACGTCCGGGAACAGGCCCGACCGGATCGAGGAGATCATGGCGGCATACGGTGGCAGTACCAGCAAGAGCGCTGCCGGCGCCCGGCGCGTGGGTCACGGCGCCCGGCGCGTCTGTCACGGCGCCGGCGGCGAGGGCGCGGAGAAGTCACGCCGGGAGGAGATCCTGCGCGCGGCCCGGGACGAGTTCACCCGCTACGGCTATGCCGGCACCTCGATGCGCCGGATCGCCGAAGCGACCGGCGTCACCAAGGCGGCGCTCTACTACCACTTCCCCGACAAGCAAACCCTGTTCAGGGTGGCCATCGAGGAGGAGGTGCGCCGGCGCCGCGAGCGAATCCTGGCCCGGATCGCGGGAATCGAGGAGCCGAGCCGCCGGCTGCGGGAGCTTGTACACGCCTACCTCGACCAGTTCCTGCAGGACCGCCCCCTGAGCCGGAGGATCTACGCCTTGCTGTTCCTGCCGGTCGACAAGGAGCCCTGGGTGGCGCGCCTGTGCGGCGACTTCGCGCGGCCCATGGAGGAAGCTCTGACCGCCTGCGCCGCCGCCGGTCGCCTCGAGGAGAACCGAGTGGAGGAAGTGAAGATCCTCCTGATGGGCGGGATCGAGTACCTGGGCGTCGTCTGGCTGCTGGACCCCCACGCGCCGGCGCCGACGCGCGAGATGGGCGATCGCTTGCTGGCCGCCATCGCGCCGGGAACCTTCGCGGATCAGTCCGAGCTGCAGCCGGCGCCGGCGCGCTCCGCCGCCGGGGCGCCGGCTCTCGAGCGCAGTGCCGCCGGACGACGCTCCGCGCGCGCCGTGCGCACCGCCGTGCTGGCGGCGCTTTTCCCGCTGGCCGCCTGGACGGCCGGCGCCCAGATCGACGGCGGCGCGACCCCCGTCTCCGCGCCCGCGACGGCAGCGGCGGGGACCGCGGTCGTGGAAGCGATTCCCGGGGCCCCGCCCATGGACCTGTCCGCGTGCATCAGCGCGGCGCTCGAGAACAACGCATCGCTCCAGGCCGAACGCATGCGCCGCGGAGAGCTCAAGGGGCTCAAGTACCAGGCCCTGGCGCTGGGGCTGCCGAGCGTGGATGCGCTGGGCACCTGGAGCCGCGGGCGCGACCCGAGCTTCGCGTTCAGCAGCGTGTTCGGTGGTGGCGGGGGCGGTGGCCGCGACAGCGCGGCGGCCTTTCCGCCGGACTATCCCGACTGGTTCGTCGACTGGCTCGGCGGCCTGAGCTTCATCCCGGCCGCCGAGGACATCGCCGCCCAGACCTACTGGCGCGCCGCGCTCAACGCGCGCTGGCAGATCAACCCCGCGCTGATCTACAACGCCGTCGGGGCGGCCGGGATGGGCATTGAGCAAGAGGAGCTGGTCATCGCCGACACCGAGCACCGCACCGCCGAGGAGGTCATGCGGGCTTACTACACCGTCGTCAAGATCGGGGACCAGCTCGCGGCGCTCGACGCCAACCTGGCGGAACGGCGCGAGTTCCTCGACGTCACGCGCCGGCGCTTCCAGCTCGGCTTCTCGACGCCGCTGGACACGCTGCGCGCGGCCGTGTCCCTGGCCAACCTGCTGCCGCTGCGCCGCACCGCGGCCCAGGGCCTGCGCGATGCGGGCGCGGCGCTGAACGCGGCCATGGGGCGCGAGCCGCTCACGCCGATCGCCGTCTTCGCCCAGCAGCCGGTCGAGGACGAGCGCATCGACGCCGATCTGGCCGAGCGCGCGGTCGATCGGCGGCCGGATCTGCGGGCGCTTGCCATGATGATCGAGATCCAGCGCAAGAACCGGGGCGCCACGAAAGCCGACAGCCGGCCATCGCTCTCGGCCGACGCCTCCTACGGCTACGTCACGAGCGAGTTCGACCAGCTCACCGACAAGGGGCATGACTACTGGAGCGCGAGCCTGTCGCTCACGGTGCCGCTGTTCGACGGGCTGCAGACCCGCGGGCGCGTACAAGAGGTCGAGTCCGCCATTCGGCGGCTCGAGCACCAGTACGATCACGCGCGGCGGCAGGCGCGGCTCGAGGTCCTGTCGCTGCAGGGCGCGCTCGCGGCGGCGCGCGAGAACCTCGTGGCGGCGCGCCTGAACCTGCAAGCCTCCGAGGAGGCGCAGCAGCAAGTCAATCTGCGCTACGAGCTGGGCAAGGCCGACTACCTGTCGGTGCTCGACGTGCAGGCGGCCTGGCTGACGGCCCGCGGCAACTACATCAATGCCCGCAACGAGGTGCTCACCCTCACCGCATCCTTGAAGCGCGCGCTCGGGTACGCGCCCACGCGCCCGCTGGCGGAGATCAAGGCCACCCTGGAGCCAGAATCCCTGACCGCGCCCGCGGCGGCCGGACAGTGACGGGATCGAGGAGATCGTCATGCGCAATGCGAAGAAGACTGCAGCAAGTCGGCGACGGATCCGGATGAGCGGACCGGCCCTGGCCGCGGCGTTCCTGCCGGTGCTCCTGCTGGCGGCGGCCCTGGGCGGCTGCTCGCGCGGCGACCAGGCCGAGGCGCAGGGCGACGGCGCAGCCGGCGCCGCGGCCGGCGGCGCCGCCGGCAAAGGCCGCGCGGGGGCGGCGATGGCCGAGGTGCCTCGCAACGTCCGCGTGCTCACGCTGGCGCCCACGGAGCTCGAGGAGTACCTCATCATCTCCGGCCCGGCGGCCCCGCTCAGGGGCACCGACCTCTCCGCCGAGGAGGGGGGCCAGGTGGCCGAGATCCGGCACGATAAGGGCGCGCGGGTTCGCAAGGGCGACACACTGATCCTGCTCGACCGGCGGCTGCTCGAGGCCGAGATGCACTCGGCCGAGGCCGCGGTCGCGCTGGCCAGCTACAACGCCGACCGCACGCGTCAGCTCTTTGAGGCCAACTCCATCAGCCAGATCGAGCTGCTCGATGCCGAGACGCGCGAGCGCCAGGCGCAGGCGGCGGCCGACGCGGCCAGGATCCGCTTCGAGCGCGCGGCGATCACGGCGCCGTTCGAGGGGCTCGTGGCCGACCGCTTCGTGGAGCTGGGCCAGCTCGTGGCCCCCGGCACGCGGGTGGGGCGCATCGTCGATCCCTACGTGCTGAAGCTGGAGGGGTCCGTGACCGAGCAGGAGGTGCGCCGCATCTATCAGGGCGAGACCGCGGTCGTTTCCTTCGAGGGCGTGCCCGAGCCGGTGGAAGGCCGCGTGCACTTCATCGGTTTCGAGGCCAACCCCACCACGGGCAAGTTCGCGGTCGAGATCCGGGTGAACAACCCGGATCTGGCTGTGCGACCGGGCGTGGTCGGCCGCGCGCGCGTGCTGAAGACCACCCACACGGATGTGTTGGCCGTCCCGCGCGACGCCGTGCAGCTCACCGGCGGTCTGCCGATCGCGTACGTCGTGGAAGGGGATCGCGCCCGGCGGCGGGATCTCACGCTGGGCGCGAGCCAGGGCCTGATGGTGATCGTCGAGCAGGGCCTTGCGATCGGCGAGCGGCTGGTCGTGCGCGGCCAGCGCGAGCTGCGCGACGGATCGCTGGTGAACGTGCAGGAGGTCGCCACCTCTCCCGACGGGACGATGCCGGGCGATCCGGAGGTCGTCACGCAGGGGCAGGCTGTCTCGAACGGCCGGCTGGGCGCCGCGGACCGCTAGGGGAGTTGCGATGAAGATCACCGACCTGTCCATCGACCGCGCCATCACGGTCTTCGTCTTCATGGTGATCGTGATCGCCATGGGGATCCACGCGTATCAGGTTCTGCCGCGCGAGGCCGCCCCGGACGTCAAGATCCCCTATGTGATCGTGACGGCGCCCTACTTCGGAACCAGCCCCGCCGACATGGAGAACCTGGTCACGCGCAAGATCGAGGCGCAGCTCAAGGGGCTGGCGGACCTCAAGGAGATGACCAGCACCTCGGCCGAGGGCATGTCGACGGTGGTGCTCGAGTTCGACACGGGCGTGGAGATGAGCGACGCCCTGCAGAAGGTCCGCGACGGCGTCGAGATGGCCAAGCCCGACCTGCCGCAGGATGTGCGCGAGGACCTGTCGATTCGCGAGATCAGCTCGAGCGACTGGCCGATCCTGCAGGTAGTGCTCTCCGCGGACTACGATCCGGTGCGCCTCAAGAAGGTCGCCGAGGACCTGCAGGAGGAGATCGAGCGCGTCCCGGGGGTCCTGGCGGTCAACCTGAGCGGCGGCGTCGAGCAGGAGGTGCGCATCGACGTCGATCCGCAGCTCCTGCGCCACTACGGCGTCAGCTTCGACGACGTTGCCGACGCGGTGCGACTCGAGAACATCACGCTGCCCGGCGGCGATCTCGCCCTCGGCACCTATGACTACCAGGTGCGCGTGCCCGGCGAGTTCGAGTCGGTCGAGATGATTCCCGGGATCCTGGTCAACCCGGGGGCGCCGACGCCGGTCTACATCCGGGACGTCGCCCGGGTCTCGCTGGGCATCAAGGACCGCGAGACGATCTCGCGTCTGAACGGGGTCGAGGCCGTCACGCTCTCGGTGACCAAGCGATCGGGCCAGAACATCGTCAAGATTGCCGACAACGTCCGCGGTGTCCTGGAGGAGTTCGAGCCGCGCTTTCCGGCGGGCACGCGCCACACCATCACCGGGGATGTCTCCGAGTACATCCGCGACATGGTGGCCGAGCTCGAGAACAACATCCTGAGCGGTCTCATCCTGGTCGTGGCGGTGGTCTTCGTGTTCCTCGGGCTGATGAACTCGTTCTTCATCGGGGCGGCCATCCCGTTCTCGATGCTGATCACCTTCCTGATCCTGCGGGCCTTGAACGTCACCCTCAACATGGTGGTGCTCTTCTCGCTCATCCTGGCGGTGGGCATGCTGGTCGACAACGCCATCGTGATCGTCGAGAACATCTACCGCTTCCGCAAGGAGGGTCACGGGGCCGTGGCCGCGGCCAAGGCGGCGACCCACCAGGTCTCGGGGGCGGTGATCTCCTCGACGCTCACCACGGTCATGGCCTTCCTGCCGCTGGTCTTCTGGCCCGGCATCATGGGCGAATTCATGAAGTACCTGCCGATCACGGTGATCGCGGCGCTGTCGGCCTCGCTCTTCGTGGCGCTGGTCTTCAACCCGGTGCTCTGCGCGCGCTTCATGCGCGTCTCGCAGACGCCGGGCCGGATGCAGCGCTTCGGCGAGCGCGTGATCGCGCTGGGACTGCGCCCGTATGAGCCGACCCTCCGCTGGGCGCTCAAGCACAAGGTCCTGACGCTGGGCGGGATGTTCGCGGCATTGGTGGTGATTCTCGTCATCTTCGCCATCTTCAACCACGGTGTCGAGCTCTTCCCCGACACGGACCCGACCTACGCCTATCTCAACGTCGAGGGCGGCTCGGGCACACGGCTCGAGGTGACCGACAGCTACACGCGCCAGCTCGAGCCGGCCGTGGCGGGGCTGGGCGACTTGAAGAACTACGTGACCGAGGTGGGCTCCGGAGGCGAGCGAGGCGGGGGGGGCGGATCGGCGTCGCATCTGGGCGTCATCAGCATCGAGTTCTTCAAGCAGGAGGAGCGCCGCGGCAACACGCGCCGCGAGCTGGCCAAGCTGCGCGAGCGGGTCACGGGCTTCACGGGCGCCCAGGTCGTGATCGACAAGCAGGAGATGGGGCCCCCGACGGGCAAGCCGGTGACGGTCGAGATCTCCGGCGATGATTTCGAGACTCTCGGCGCCCTCGCCGAGCAGGTCAAGGAGCGCATCCGCGATATCCCCGGCCTGGTGGATCTCGACGACGACTACGACCGCGGGCGTCCGGAGATCCGCATCGAGCCCGACCTGGAGAAGGCCGGGCGTCTGGGCCTGCGGACGATGGATCTGGCCGGCACCATTCGCACCGCCATTCACGGCGATGACGTTTCGAAGTACCGCGTGGGCGAGGACGAGTACGACATCGTCGTGCGCCTGGCCGAGCCCGCGCGACGCAGCGTGGAGGACCTCAAGGACCTGACCGTCTTCTACGAAGGCCAGCACATCCCGCTGACGGCGTTCGCCGAGGTGCGCCACGCCGCCGGCCTGGGGGCGATCCAGCGCAAGGACTCGAAGCGCATGGTCACCGTGACGGCCGACGCCGCCACCGGGTACAACGGCAACGCCCTGCTGGCGCAGGCGCAGCGCCGGTTGGCGGGGCTGCCGTTGCCGCCCGGCTACCACATCGCGTACGCCGGGGAGAGCGAGGACCAGGAGGAGGCGCAGGCCTTCCTCAGCGAGGCCTTCGTCGTGGTGCTCGCGTTGATCGCCCTGGTGCTCGTCACACAGTTCGGGTCGATCACGATCCCGCTGATCATCATGTCGAGCGTGATCCTCTCGACCATTGGGGTGTTCGCAGGGCTGCTGGTGCACGGCAAGGCCTTCGGCATCATCATGACCGGCGTGGGCGTGATCTCGCTGGCGGGCGTGGTGGTCAACAACGCCATCGTGCTGCTCGATTTCGTGCTCAAGCTGCGCAAGGACAAGGGCCTGGACATGTACGAGGCCCTGATGCAGGCCGGCCGCACCCGCTTCCGCCCGGTCGCGCTGACGGCGATCACCACCGTGCTGGGGCTGGTACCGCTCACCTTCGGCCTGTCGGTCGACTTCGGCCACCTGTTCCAAGGCGACTTCCGCCACGCCTTCATCGTCGGCGGCGGGTCGAGCCAGTGGTGGGGCGGGATGGGCGTTGCGGTGATCTGGGGCCTGGGCGTGGCGACCTTCCTGACGCTGGTCGTGGTGCCGGTCATGTACGCCGCGATCGAGGAGAGCAAGGCGTGGGCCCGGCGGGCGGTGGCCGTTCCGGTCAAGCGCGCGCTGGGGTGGCGCCGGGACGAAGCGACGCCCGCCGAGTGATCGGCCGGTCGCGAGCGAGGGCGGCCGCGGCCGCCCATCGAAAGCCGGACGAGGTGACCCACGTTCGTCCGGTGGCATCGCGCGGGGGTGACGCAATGCACATCCTGTTGCTCGGGGTCCTGCTGGCCTTCCTTGCAGCTCCATCGTCCGCGGCGCAGCCCGCGCGCCCACCCTTCTTCGACGGCCGGCGCGCCATGGCGATCGTGACCGAGATCGCCGGCGACGCCTACGCGGGCCGCAAGAGCGGTCTGGCGAGCGGGGCGCAGGCCGAGCAGTACGTGGCCGCGCAGTTCGCGGCCTGGGGGCTCGAGCCGGCCGGCGAGCGCGGCACCTACTTCCAGACGCTGCCCATGCTGGCGACCGAGGAGCGGGGCGGGGAGCTTGAGCTGCTCGACAGTCCGTACGGAATCGTCTCGTTCCTCTACGGCGACGATTTCGCGCTCGTCACGAACTCGGGCAGCGGCGAGGTCAGCGCCGAGGTCGTCCTGGCGGGCCACGGCCTGTGCGATGAGCGGCGCGGCTGGGACGATTACGGCCCCCTGGACGTGAGCGGCAAGATCGTCCTCATCCTGCGCGGAGCGCCCGACAACGGCTATGACTGGGAACAGGCCGACACGCGCGATTCGACGCTGGCCGAGGCGATGCGCCGGGGCGCGGCGGCGGTCTTGTACAGCCAGGGCCCGCGGGCCGTGCACGGCGGCGCGGTTCACGACGGCTCATACTTCCCGCAGACCCCGGTCGCGTATGTCGGCCACCGCGTGCTCGAGCACGTTCTCATGAGCACGGGTTACTCGCGGGAACGCTACGAGCGCGAGCTGGCCGAGCGCCCGGTTCCCTTCGCGACCGGCAAGCGAATCCGCATTCGGACCGACGTCGCGCCCATCGCCGATGCCCATGGCCGCAACGTCCTGGCGCGGATCCCGGGCGCCGACCCGCGCCTGAGCCGCGAGATCATCGTGATCGGCGCGCACCTGGATCACATCGGCGCCGATGGGCGGGGCCTGGTCTACAACGGCGCCAACGACAACGGCTCAGGCGCCGCGGTGGTGATGGAGCTGGCGCGCGCGCTCGCCGGGGGAGCGGCCCGCCCCGCCCGCACGATCGTCTTCGCGGCGTTCGCCGGCGAGGAGCAGGGTCTGCTCGGCTCCGAGGCGATGGCGCAGCGCCCCACCTTCGACCTGGACCGCGCCATCGCCATGATCAACCTGGACATGGTCGGTCACGGCGACGGCCGGGTCGGGATCGGCGGCGGCGAGTACTACCCCGAGGTGCGCGCGGCCTTCCGCGCGGCGCTCGATCCGGAGCTGGCCGACAGCCTGGAGATCGGGCGGGCGTGGGGCGGCGAGGGCAGCGACCACGCGCCGTTTCGTCGCGCCGGGGTGCCGGTGGGCAACATCTGGAGCAGGGGCGATCACCGTTTCTACCATTCCATCCAGGACGATCCCGCATGGATCGACGCGCGCGTTCTCGGGAGCGTCGGGCGCATGGCCGAGCGCTGGATCCGCGCGCTGGCCGACTGGCCCGCGCCCTTGCTGACCGCCCATCGCGCGGGCCGCGCGCTGCTCTACGCGTCGCACCAGGTCGACTTCGACGGCGCCCTGCGCCACCCGCTGCCCGCCTTCGTCGGCGCGCAGGTGCGGTGGTTCGACGCCGCGCTGTTCGGCCGCGGCGCCTTCCTGGATGCCCTGGACGACGCCCGGACGCGCGCGGCCGAGAGCGACACGCTCGCGCTGGCCGGGGCCCTCGGGCAGATCGAGGATGCGGTCTGGGAAGGCCGGTGCGCCTGCCTGTTCGGGCTGCTCCACGACCGGGGCCGGGTTGCGCCAGAGCGGATGGGCCTGCTGCGCGACCTCTCGGTCGCCCTGGCGCGCTGGCCGGCCGGGGCGCAGAGCGCGGCCGAGACGCCGGGGGGCCGAAGCGCGGCCGGGGCGCCAGGGGGCCGGAGCGCGGCCGAGACGCCGGGGGGCCGAAGCGCGGCCGAGACGCCAGGCATCGCCGGCGCCCTCGATGCTGACTATCTGCGGCGCTGCGCGAGCCAGGGGGTGACGTGGCTGGTGCCCGCGGACACCGCGGTCGTGCGCGCCGTGCCGGCCGGCGGCAAGGCCTGCGTGCGGATCTTCCCGCAGCGTGGTGATCGCATGGATGATCCGGACATCGTTCCCCGGCGACAGCGGCTCTTCATCGTGTCGCTCGAGGGCGCGCTGCCAGCGCGATCGGTGGCCGGCACGCTCCGGCGCCTGGGCTGGGACCGCGTGCACCTGGACCTGGTGCCCTGGGTCAGCCGCGCGGATGAACGCGAGATCTGGGCTTTCCTGGAAGAGCTTCAAGCGGCCGGACGCTTCGAGCACCGCCAGATGCGGGCCATGCTGGGCCGCAACCTAGGCCGGATGTAGGGCCCGCCGCGGGGTTGTGCCCGAAGGGCAAGGCGATGGGAACCAGGGCCGGGACCCCGCCGGCGTCGATCAGTCCGCCGATCGTGCCCCAGAGGTCTCCCACGACCTCCGCGGCCGGCAGCGAGTCGGCGTCGACCACCATGAAGACGGCCATCTCATCGGTGCCGCACCCCGTGGCCACGATGTCGGCTTGATGGCGGCCCCGCACGAAGACCGACCCCTCCAGGCAGTTCTCCTGCGCGCCCGGATGGGCCGCCAGCGTCAAACGCACGCGCGGCGGCGTTCCCGTGCCGATCGTGATCGTGGCCGTCACCGACGTGTCGGCGCCGGCAGTCAGCATGGTGGACTGGAATCCGACCCGGATCTGGTCCTGATACCAGCCACTGGCGGTGACGGCGTCATTGTCGGCGGCCACGGCGAGATCATACGCGACGCCGCAGACCGAGCCGGAGGACGTGAGCTCCAGCGAGAAGTCTCCGGAACCTCCGTTGCCTTCGGGATCGCCGATCAGCTCGAGGGCCAACGCCACCTCGGCGCGGTCGCCCGAGGCGTCTTCCCGCAGGGCGGCATCGAAGGAGACCTCGTAGACGTTGTTCAGGGTGTCGGCCTCGACGCTGATGCCGGTCAGGGTGAGGTCGCCGCTGAGCGGCGTGCCCAGCGTGTCGGCGCCCACCAGCATGAGGCGCACGGCGTTGGCCGGGGTTGGGAGCGTGCGGGCGATCCCCTCGCCGTCGCTCCGGTCCGGGCTCGTGTCGTCCCACGTGCCGTAGTACTGCGCGAGGTCGCCGCCATCCGCCACCGTCGCCAGAATCTCCGTCTGCAGGAACTCGAAGAGGTCGGCGGTGTAGACCGGATCGATCAGGTAGGCTACCCGGCATTCCATCAGATCGGCCGTGGTCAGCTCCATGACCGCTTCCATCTCCTGTTGGAACTCGGCGGAGGTCATGTCCTCGCCGCCGGGCTGCGTGGACTTCTCATCCTGCGAGCACCCGAGGACGACCACCACCAACAGAGGCAAGAGCACAGCCAGAAGGCGCAGCCGGCGATCGCGCATGGCGAATCCTCCCGATGACGTGGCCCAATGACATGGCCCAATGACATGACGGTATCCGCGGGGAGCGTGCCCCCACCTGGGAGTATCGACCGGCGGTCGCCGGATCTTTTATCGGGACGTGGGCTGGCCCGCCCGCGCGCGCTGCGCGAGCCAATCGCGCAGCCGCTTGGCCGCACCGGCCAGCTCGTACTGGCCGTTGGCGAAGACGGCGTAGTCGCCGCCGCCGGCCATGGCGGAGGCGAAGCGAATCGAGTTCGCATGGAACAGCCAGGCGTCCATCCAGACCTGTTCCACGGCTTCGTCGAATGGGCTGGAGCCGGCGGCCGGTCCGGCCGCGAACCCCTGTTCCCAGGCCTCCAGCAGGATCGTCGTGCAGGCGAGCGTGGCCGCGTTGGTCTCGCGGTGCGACTCGTCATAGCGCCGGAAATGCTCCTGGACCCAGGAACCGCCGTGGCAGCTCAGGCAGATCGCTTCCATCCTCTTGCGGCGCGCCGCCTGCTCCTCCGGGCCGATCAGGTAGTCGGAGGCCGGCGTGCCGTCGAGTGCCGTGGGCAGCGGCAGGCCGTCCTGGTTGCGAATCACGTGGGTCCGGGGATCCTTGGGGTGCGCGTGCGAGTAGATCAGGCCGAAGATGCGCCAGGGGAGGCGATCGTTCATGCGATGCGTGCGCTCGGCCACGACGTTGCCGCCCGGCTCCACCAGCAGGCTCACATGGCAGGCGGCGCACGTGGGGGCCTCGAAATCCGCGCCGGGCTTCCAAGGCACGGCGGCCAGCTCCCACTGGCTCTTGCGGCTCGAGAAGATGTTCCCGTGCTTGCTGGCGGAGTAGACCTTGTACACGGGCACATCCGGCCCCACGTGACACTGCTCGCATGTGTAAGGCTGCCGCGCGACCTCGATCGCGAATCCATGGCGGGTGTGGCAGGCTGAGCAGGAGCCCAGGCTGCCGTCCAGATTCACGCGTCCGACGCCCTGATTGGGCCAGCCGCTGATCGCCGGAAAGCTCATCTCGCCCAGCTCGGTGTCGCGCGCGACGGTGCCGGTGACCGCGAGCCGGGTGCCGTGGCAGTGCAGGCAGGCCTGTTCGCGAGTGGAAGTCGCCGGCGCCGCGAAGCCCAGCTCGCGCTCGCTCCACGTCAGCCGCCCCAGGATGTGCCGTTCGAGATCCTGATAGAGCCCGTTCTCGACCAGATTGGCGTGGGCGTGGGCCATGATGTTGGCCGCGTACTGCTCGGTCTCGGTCGCGTGGCAGGTGGCGCAGTCATCGGGGCTCACGACGAGGTGCACGGTGTAGCCGTTGTGCTCGAAGCTGTCCGCGTGGCGATCGCTCCGCAGCGTGTGGCACTCGGCGCAGCCGACCGTCGTTCCGCGCAGCTCCGCGGGAACGGACTGGCTCGATACGCGTCGGGCGAGCGGCTCGGCCTCCAACGCGGCCTCGGGCGTGACGCGGGCGTGCCGGCTGGCCTGCCAACCGGCCACGAGGCCGGGATGGGTAATCTCGTGGCAGGCCAGGCAGGCCTCGGTGGCGTCGCTGGCCGGGGCCTCCTGCTGCGCGGCGGCCGTCGCCCCGACCGCCTGGAGACTCAACCCGATGGCCCACAGCCCGAGGGCCCGGAGTGCGATGGCCCACAGCCCAGTGGCCCACAGCCCAGTGGCCCACAGCCCAGTGACCCACAGCCCAGTGGCCCACAGCCCAGTGACCCACAGCCCAGTGGCGCGGAGTCCGATGGTCCGGAGAGTTGGCATGAGCATCTTGCACATGGCGGCGGTTCCTCCCGGACGCATAGTAGGTCATCCGGCCGCCGACGCAACAATGCAGCATCCGGACGCGCTCGCTCTGCCCTCCCAGCGCGCCAGGCGCCGGCCTCTTGCGGGGCGTCGCGCGCCGCGCCAGCGGCGCCAGGCTTGCGATTGCGCTCGGCGGACGCTATCCTTTTAAGCTACCCAGTCCGCAGTGGTCGCTGCGCGCCCTGGGCGCGAGATGACCAATGGCCCGCAGTTCGGAGGAAACCATGGCTCACCGACATGGCTCGGCGATTCCCAAGATCTTGCTCGCGATCCTGATGCTCTCAGGCGCGACCGCGGCCTGGGCGCTCAAGGCGCCCGCGCCTGATGCGACCCGTCCCGGTCCCTATGCCCACGAGCTCCAGCAACGCGCCCCGCAGCTCTGGGCGGACGAGAACGGGTTCCTCGACCTGGCCACCGGCGCGTACGCCACGCTCGTCAACCTGAAGGCCGGCCCCTACGCGGGCACGTCCGAACAGGTCGCGCGCGACTTTCTGGCCGAGCGAGCGGGCATGCTCGCCCTGCAGCGGGGCAGCGGCGACCTGCGTCTGGACGCCGTGCAGCAGACGCTGGGCGGCGACCACGTTTGCTTCACGCAGACGGTGGGCGATGTGCCGGTCTACCGCGCGGACGTCATCGTCTCGCTCGATGCCAGCGGCGCCTATGTCGAGGCCGTCGCCAACAACTACGATCCCGAGGTGGACCGCGCGGGCCTGAGCACGGTCCCGGCAATCGGCCAGGCCGCCGCGCGGGAGATCGCCATCGCGGCCCTCAACATCAAGGGCGAGCCGCAGTTCATCGGGGACGTGAGCGAGGGGCTGTGGATCGTCCGCGACGAGGACGTCGCCGGCTCGACCCCGCGCCTGGCATGGCGGGTGGTCGTCCCGGTCGCGCAACCCCTGGGCGATTGGGAGATCTTCGTCGACGCGCGCAGCGGGCAGGTGATCCGCATCGCCGACCAGGCCAAGTACGCCGACGGCATCGGCGGCACCTTCGATCCCGACCCGCTGACCACCGCCGAGGTCAGCTACGGCGGGCAGTACGTGGACAACAACGACGCCGACTCCCCGGTCCTGACGGCCGAGGTCGTGACGCACACGCTGCGCGACATCACCTTCAACGGATCGATCTACTCGCTGAGCGGCCCGTGGATCACGCTGCTGGATTTCGAGCCGCCGGTGAGTCCGCCGGCGACATCGCCCACCCCCGACGGCTTCCAGTTCACGCGGGCCGCGCAGGGCTTCGAGGACGCCAACGTCTACTTCCACATCGATCAGAACCAGCGCTACATCCAGAGCCTCGGCTTCAACAACATCCAACACAACTCCATCCAGTGCGACCCGCACGGACTGAACGGCGATGACAACAGCCACTACATCCCGAGCTCCAACCGGATCGCCTGGGGCGAGGGCGGCGTCGACGATGCCGAGGACGCCGACGTGCTGCTCCACGAGTACGGGCACGCGATCCAGCAGTCGAGTCGCCCGGGCTGGGGCGGCGGCCAACAGGCCTCCATGGGCGAGGGCTTCGGCGATTACTGGGCCGGCAGCTACTCGGCGTCGATCTCCTCGTTCCGTGACTTCTGGGTCTTCAACTGGGATGGTCACAACCCGTTCTGGGGCGGCCGCGTCCTGAACGGCACGATGCCGTACTCGTCCTGGGGCAGCAACATCTACACCAACGGCACGAGCTGGGCCTCGTGCCTGTGGCTGATGCGGGCGGAGATGGGCCGGTCCGCGCTGGACACGGACGTCCTGAAGCATCACTTCTACCAGGGCACGAGCGCCACCGCGGCCCAGGCGGCGGCCTATCTGATGCAGGCCGACCAGGCGCTCTATCAGGGGCTGCACGCGGGCACGATCGAGTACTACTTCGTGCTGCGCGGCTTCCTGCAGGCCTCCCAGTTCGACGTGCCGGAGCTCACCCACATCCCGTTGCCGGACTCGGTCCAGACCATCGGACCGTTCCCCGTCACGGTCGTGGTGTCGTCGATCAGCGCGATCACCGGCGGCAGCGTGAAGGTCAAGTACGGCACGGGCGGCGTCTTCAACCACGAGGTGGTGCTTGCCCCGACCGGCAACCCGAACGAGTGGGGCGGCGAGATCCCGGTCCAGGAGCCCAACACCACCTTCAACTACTACCTGATCGCGGATAACACGGCCGGTTGGCGGGGCGCCTCGCCGCGCGGCGCCGAATACCGGCACTACCTGGTCCACGTCGGGGTCGACATGGCCGACGCACAGTCCGAGGTTCACGCTGCGCTGTCGTTCCGGCTGCTGGGCGCCAACCCGGTGGCGACGACGGCCAGCCTCCACTTCAACCTGCCGCAGCCCGGTGCGGTGCGGCTGGCGCTCCTGGACGCCTCCGGCCGCGTGGTGCGCACGCTGGTCGACGGCGCGCTGACCGCGGGCCCGCATGCCGCGAGCTGGAACACGCGGGACGATGCCGGCCGTCCGCTCCCGAGCGGGTTGTACTTCGCCCGCCTCGAGACCGATCGTCAGTCGCTCTTGCAGCGTCTGGTGGTCGTGCGTTGATCGCGCATTAGCGAAGTCAGCCCGGGCGGCCAACGACCCGGCCGAGGATGACCTGCGGCCATCTCCCGGAGACGGGGGGTGGCCGCCAAGCATTGGGTGGGGGGCTCCGGCGGGACCGATGTCGGCGCCGCCGCAGGCTAGGTCGCCGGCTGCAGGCTAGGTCGCCGGCGCAGGCTTGGCTGCCGCCATCGGCCAGGCTGCCGCCGCAGGCTAGGTCGCCGGCGCAGGCTTGGCTGCCGCCGCCTTGGCCTGAG
>CAZRWW010000073.1:0-27929 GCA_964603725.1 uncultured bacterium | reverse complement strand
GTAGATGTATCCATGGCGAGTGCCGACGTACACCTTCTCCTTGTCGATGACGGGCGATGACCAGACCAGCGGGCTGTTGCCCCAACCCGACGGCGGGGTGATCGCGAAGGTCCATTCTGCGTAGCTGGATTCCGCCCCATCCTGATAGGTCCATCCCGGATGCGTCGTGTATCTCTGGAACATGGGCCAAGAGGCGCAGGCACCGGACGCGAACAAAGCCGCCCAGAGCCAGGCCAGTGCGGCCAGCGCGATTCTTGACGATCTCATGAGTCGACCTCCTTCGTTCATGCTCTTGAATCATGAGCCCACGGGAACACGTGACGACGACGAGACGACCACCGCATGCGGCGCGCGTAGATGAAACACCCCCTTGCGTGCCCCTTGGGCGAGCACGATCCCCGTGCATGGGGGCTCCCATGCAAACCGGCGGGGAGTGTGCAGGGGGTCGTGCCTCGCGACGCCACCGCGGGCGGACCCCGCGGGAGCGTGGCAGGCACGCGCGCCGCGGAGGCATGGCGCGATGCCGAGCTTCGAGAACGCCTTGGAGCACCAAGGGGATGTCGCCAGGTGCGCACAGATCCCCCCTCCAACGGTTCCGTTGGCTAACCGCTCGGCGCCACGCTGCTGGAGATCTGCAAGCGCATGGGCTGTGGGCGCCGTTGAGCTTTCCTAGCATACCCCCCCCCATCTGTCAAGATACTTTCTGCACCGCGAATCTCCCGCGAGACATGGTCGGGCCGATCCGGTAACAGAACGCAAGACCTGGTGGCATCGTGGGAAGCCCGTGCTATAATGATCACGTCAGACTGTGAAGTTGTTTAGCATCGGCGGGCATGTCAGATGGCCAGTACCAGCTAGTCACGGAGGAGGATCAGGGATGAGATGCAGGTTCCCCCAGCTTGTACTGCTCACCTTCCTCGCCAGTACTCCGGCTGTTGCCAGAACCTACCTGGTTCGCCCGGACGGATCGGGAGACTTCCCCACGATCCAAGCCGCGTTTGACGGCGCCGCCCACGGAGACACGATCGTGCTGGCCGACGGCGTGTTCACCGGGCCCGGCAACCGCAACCTCAATCCCTTGCAGCGGAACGTGGTGCTGCGCTCGCAGAGCGGCGACCCGGAGCGTTGCGCCATCAACGCGGAGTATGTGACGCGCTGCATGAAGGTCTCGGGCACGGGCTACGCCGGGTTGGTGGTGGAGGGCATCACCATGACCTGCGGGTACTCGGACGGGTATCCGGGGCAGTACGGGGGCGCTCTCTACATCGAACACTATTGCAGCCCGACCTTCCGGAACTGCGCATTCACCTATAGCACCGCGGCGAGCGCGGGCGGCGCTGTGTACTGCGAGTTCAGCTCTGCTACCTTCATCGACTGCGAGTTCAGAGGCAACAAGTGCCTTCCGCAGCAAGGCGGGGCCATGGAGACGGTGGGATACCCGTCCCCGACTCTGGTGCGGTGTCGATTCGTGGAGAATGCTGCCTGGATGGGTGGGGGAGTTCTCTGCAGTGCACGTAGTTGCGCGCGATTCTATGACTGCGAGTTCATCGGCAATGTCGCCGAGCTCTACGGTGGAGGATTCAAGCTGACCACCTCATTCAGCACCACGGCTGACGTCAGGCTGATCGGTTGTCGCTTCGAGGACAACCACGCCGGCGAGTACGGCGGCGGGGTCTTTACCAACGTGGCCCGGCTGGAAGGCTGCGAGTTCTACGCGAACACCGCGGGCATCAGCGGCGGGGGGGCCGAGACCCGTGGGAACGACGATCACGTCGACTTCGATTTCTGCACCTTTGCCGAGAACGTCGCTCCCTGGGGCGCCGGCCTGGCGCAGAAGTGCCAATCGGCCGCGATCACGAACTGCACGTTTCACGGCAACAGCGGCGACAGCGCCGGGGTGGGGCTGTTCCGGGCGGAGAGCGGACCGGTGATCGTGGAGAACACGATCATCACCGGCTCGGCTGGCGGCTGCGCCGTCTTCGTCGAGGCGGGCAGCAGCCTGTCGTTGGCCTGCTGCGACATCCATGGCAACGCGGGCGGCGATTGGGTCGGCTACATCGCCACGCAGTACGGCGAGGCGGGCAACTTCTCTCTCGATCCGCTCTACTGCACCGCGTCCATGCGCGACTTCACGCTGCATGAGGATTCCCCCTGCGCTCCGTCCTCTCCTCAGAACCCCGGGTGCGGTCTCGTGGGCGCGTGGCCGACCGGGTGTGCTCCGGCCGCGGTGGCGCCGCCGTCGTTGGTGGAGACCGGGCTGCGGTTCATCGGGGTCGTTCCCAATCCGGCCCGCTGTGGAGCGCGGCTGCTGCTGCGCATCCCCTCCCGTCCGACCGACCCGGATGCCGCCGTGACCCTGCGAGTCTTCGACTCGGCCGGGCGCGCGATTCGCGCCCTGTCACCAGGCGGGCGCGCGGGCGGGATCGGCGAGGTGAGCTGGGACGGGTGCGACGACGCGGGACGTCCGGTGCCGGCCGGGGTCTACCTGGCGAGGTTGCGGCACGGTACGCAGGAGGACGCGCGGCGCGTGGTCGTGGTGAGGTGAAGCGCATCAGGTAGCCAACACAACGCGGCCCGTCGCGCAGTTTCAGGCACATCACAGCCGGCGGGGAAAGGTCCGCCACCACAGATCTCCGGACAGCGGGCCTCGCGCCTACGCATGTGGGTCCTTCTCCCCCGTTGCGTCGTGGAAGCGGTCGTCCGCGATCTGACGATCCACTCGGTCAGCGTCGATCCAGCCCGCGCGCGCCTGCGGGAAGGCGTCGAACGCCGGGACGTAGGGCTTGATGTCGAGCAAGGGCGTGCCGTCCAGCACATCGATGCCGGCGACGTGGAGCACCCGCCCCTCCCGCCTCAGCAGCTGCACGGCGGAGAGCCCGATGGGATTGGGGCGGCTGGGGGCACGCGTCGCGAACAGCCCGTGCTCGCGCGTGTCCCGATAGGGAACGACGCGCGGCTGGAACGGCCCCGCGCGATCGAACCAGTAGACCAGCCACACGCGCTCGAAGCCCTCGACGTCCGCCAGTGCAGGTTCGTAGGCCGCGTCCACCACGACCTCGCCCGTCGACCCCACGCTGTACACCGGCTGGATCGGCGTTCCCTGGGCCTTGTGGAACTGCGTGTGGATGACGCCGATCGTGCGCAGGGGAGGCAGGACGCCCGGGCCGCCCACTTCAGCGGCACCCATGGTCCGAGCCTCCGTGGCCGTGGTGCCCGCAGGCGGTGTCCGCGGTGACTTCCCGCAGCGTCCCGGCCTGGTGGGCCGCCAGCGTGTCGCGCACGGTGGCCTGCTCGGCCAGATAGACGCGGGTCCCCGCCGCCTGCAGCTTGGCGAGCGCGCCCATGCCGATGCCGCCGACGACCATGAAGAACGGCGCCGACCCGAAGTGCGCGTTGACCGGGCTGTCGAGCCGGCGATCCTCGGTGACGGGAGTGCAGATGTTCATCCGACTTCTCCTTGGCACTCATGTCCACGACGATGCCGCCGGGTGTGGCGACACCTCCTGGCAGGGGGTGATCCGCGCCCCGCACGGATCAATGCAGAATCAGCACCGGTCGCACGCAGTCCCCGACCGGTGTCGCGAGGCGCAAGTAGTGACAGCCGGCCGGCAGCCCGCGGAGCGAGATCACCTGCTGCCGCGAGACTTCCGGGAGCAGGCCCTCGTAGATGACCCGTTCCCTTCGGCCCGCGATGTCGAAGAGCGACAGACGAACAGGGACCGCGCTCGGTGCGGCGCGCTCCGGCCGCGCGAGGCCGAAGCGCACCGGAAAATCGGGAGCGGCAGCCACCGCGGAGGCCTGGATGAAAGGCCTGACCGCCCGGGACGTCTCACCATCCGACGCCCGGCCAGCCCGTTCGCCGCCGGCCGCCGGATCGCCTGACGCGGACGAAAACTGCACGGGCCACCGACAGGCCAGCGGCCCGCCGTAGGCGCCCATGTCGTTGCGGGCCGTGCCCTGGGAGGGCGGGAAGCAGAGGTCGTCATAGGCCGGGTCGGGATCGCCCGCGTCCACGCCGGGACTGCCCGCCGCGAGCTGGTAGTCGTCGCCCGCGAAGACGGGCGGCACGTCGATGTTGCCGGTCCCCGCCCAGCCGCCTTCCACGTCGCAGTAAGCCACGACCACGGCGGAGCCGGTCGACGGGTCGGGGTGGATCGAGCGCCCGGCCGGCGCCGCATTGCCCCAGATGATGAAGTTGTGCAAGTAGGGGGGGTAGTCGCCCGGACCCTGATTGAGCACATAGATGCCGCCGCCCTGGCCGGCGGTGTTGTCCGCCACCGTGTTATTCTCGAGGATCGAGTAGTCATAGCGGATGTAGAAGCCGCCGCCGGCCGCGCTCGTGTAGTTGCCGGCGACGACGTTGTTGCGCACCGTCTTGCTGATGAAGTTCATCGCGTACCAGTTCCACAGCGTGATGCCGCCGCCGCCCCAGCCGTAGGCGCGGTTGTCCAGGATCAGGTTGTTCTCGATCACGGGCGAGGAGCGCACGCCCGCGTAGATGCCCCCGCCCGAGTAGGGCGCGGTGTTGCCCGAGATCAGGTTGTTGCGGATCTCGGCCGAGCCGTACTCGATCGTGGCAATGCCGCCGCCTGAGTCGGCCTGGTTCTGCCGGATGACGCAGAACTCGATCACCGCGTCCGACTCGACGCAGGCCACGCCCCCGCCCATGCCGTTGGAATTGCTGTTGTGAGAGACATTGTGCTGCAGCCGGCAATGGCGGATCGTCGGGGAGCACCCCTCGCAATAGACCGCGCCGCCGCGCACATCGGGGTAGGTGGTGGCCGACCGAACGCGCTCGATGCGGCAGTACTCCAGCAGCGACGCGGCGGCGGCGCCGACCAGACGGATGCCGCGCCATTCGTGCGCCGCCAACGGTTGGTCCCAGGTGAAGACGATGGAGTCGCTCTCGGTGCCGGATGCGGTGAGCAGACCCTGCACGAGGAGTCGGTAGGGGCCGCGGAAGCGCACCTCGACGCCCGGCTCGATCGCCAGCGGCGCGGCCGCGGCGACGGTGAGGTCGCCCTCGACCCAGTAGGGGCTGCCGGCGAGATCCCAGACGCCGCTGACAGCGCCGCTCACGACCGTGCCGGCCCGCGCGACGGACAGGACGCCGAGAATCGCCCCCATGCCGGCGACGACGAACAAAGCTCGGTGGAATTGCGAGTGAGTGCGCACGGGCTCCCTCCTTTCACAGAGCAACCGAGAGCCGGGGACGGGAACTGCGCGGGGGCACATCCGGCGGACGGCCGCGCCAACGTCGCGATGACCCTGAAGATGGTGACGCAGCGGGGGCGCGCTGTCAATCGGGCACGCCCGGACGGGCCCGAGCCCGCGGCCGGCCGGGCGCCGGCTCAGCGGGCGATCGAGATGCGGCGCACCAGCGTCCGGCCGGATGCGCTCAGCCTGACCAGGTAGATCCCGCTGGCGGCTCGCTGCCCGTCCGTCGCGCAGCCGTCCCAGGTGAAGCTGTGCCGGCCGGCCGGCAAGCCCTCCCGGAGCAGGGTGCGCACGCAGCGTCCCTGAACGTCGAAGACATCCAGTCGCGCCGGGCCCGCCTGTTCCATCGCAAACGATCCATGGACCCGCGCCGGTGAGCTCAGCCGGACGACGAGGCCCGGCAGAGGCTCCTGGAGCAGATGGATGTCGGGATCGTCGCCCGGCCCGTCGCCCCCCTCGCCACCTTCGGTGCTCGGGCGGGGGTAGAACGTGTTGCGCGCGTTATAGCCATACTGCGACCAGGCGATGCGGGCGCCTGGCCCCGCGGCCGGCAGCTTGAACAGATACACCATGCCGCTGCGGTCCTGGACGACCATCTCGAGGTTGGGGGTCGTGGGATCCACGTCGGCGATGATGGGCGTCAAGGGCTCATCGGCGAAGAGCATGGGCCAGCCCCGCTCCGCGCGGGCAGTTCTCGTGGCCTGGTCCCACTCGTAGCAGGCCAGGTAGTCGCCGTTCGTCGGGAAGATGATCTCCTGGCGCCCGTCGCCGTCGATGTCGGCGACCACGGGCTGGCCGACGGCGGTTGTCGAGAACTCCCGGCGTCCCGGGAGCATGACCCGATCGTCGACGGTCAGCGTGTCGGTGCCGGGGCTGCGCCCCAGCACGACGTGCAGGCGCAGGAGCGAGGCCCAGGGCTCCTCCCCCGGCAGCCCGAGGCCGGCGTCACCGCGACGCCCGCCGCCCACGACGATGTCTAGGTCGCCGTCCCCGTCCAGATCGACCAGCGCGGCCGGGGCCGGCGGTTCGGAGGCGAAGCGGTAGGGTTGGCTCCCGGGGCAGATCCAGTCTTCCGTGGCGCCGCCCAGCCCGATGGACCAGATGCCGCCGAGCACGCCCGCCTTCTCATCGTGGATGCGCGTCGTGACGATCTCCAGTTGCCCGTCGCCGTCCACATCCCCGGCGATGGGCAGCGAAAGCGTCCCGCCCTGCGACTGCTGCGACACGAGGCAGGTGGCCGGCATGAGCGACGTCCAGGCGTCCGTCCGGTACGCGACGATCCGGCCGTTCGGCAAAGCCTGCACGATCTCCAGGCCCGGAACGCTCGCGTAGAGGTCGGCCACCGACAGCGATTGGTAGCACCACTGCTGGTAGCCGTAGATCCGGGTGAAGCGCCCGCTCGTGCCCAGGGCGGGGTCGCGGAAGGTGCGACCCTCGGCGGTCCAGATGTGGATGTAGTTGTCCGACTCGTTGCCGGCGAGGATAACCTCGCGCTTGCCGTCCACCTGATCGATGTCCTCGATCATGGGCGCCGACCTGTGCGACCTCACGGCCCGCGACCACTTGAGCGAGACGGGGTTCGCCCCGGGGCCGGCCGAGCGGTTGTACTCGAGAACGATGACGCCGGCCGGCGCGAGATTCCCGACCACCTCGGGGTTGCTGTCTCGATCCAGCAGGCCGGCCGCCAGCGCCATCACGAACTTGCCGCTGGAAGGGAACTGCGTGGCGGGCGGCACATAGAAGCTGCCGTCGGAGTTGCCCGGGATGACCGGCTGGCCGTCGTGGTGCCAGGCGTACAGCGCCCCTCCGGCGGCGATGATCTCCAGGTCGCCATCGCCGTCCAGGTCATAGACCTTGGGCGCGCAGTCGGATCCGCCCAAGATCCGCCGCGGCCAGCCGGTCGTCTGGGGCAGCCAGACGCGGGCGACATCGGCGGCGGCAGGCTGGCTCTCATTGCCCGCGGCATCGATCGACGCGACCGCGTACGCATAGTCGAGGTATTGACTCTGCGGATCCAGGGGCGCCAGTCCGCTCACCTCGTAGCGCGTCGTGCCGGTGACCGGCGCCAGCGTCAGCCGCCGGGCCTCGCCCGCCAGAAGCTGGAAGACGTGATAGCCGGCGACATCGGGACCGGCAACCGGCTCCCAGCGCAGCACGACCCCGCCGGCGGCCTCGTCGACCGTCACGGCGGCCGGCGCGCTCGGGGCCACGACGTCCAGGTTGCGCTGCCAGAGCACGCGCGTGTCACCGGCCGGGTGTTGCACCTGTATCTCGAGGTCATAGCGCAGGCCGGCGATCCAGTTCACGCCCTCGTGCTCCAGATAGAAGGGGATCTCCGCGATGGCGGTGCCGCCGGGGTCGATCGGCCCGAACGTGGCCACGGCGCTCATCTGGGTGAATTCGGGCGGGTGCAGCGGGTGCAACGTGATCATGGCGCCGTCCATTCGGGCGCTGCCCAGATTGGCGAGCTGCGGCCGGATCCGGATCCAGGCCGCGCCGCTCATCAACCCGCTGTCCGTTCGCTGAGCCAGATAGCGCGCGTCCGGGGCGTGCACCGTTTCGCTGAAGTCGCTGAAGCACCAGGCGCCGGCCGCGTCCTCGGTCGCGAGGGTGAGGACAAGCACATCGCGATCAGGCGCCAGCGGCGTCGTGCGGATCCCGAAGTGACCGCCGGCCGTGGCCCCGCCCGCCAGGTTCCCGAGGGGACAGACGCTCGGGTTGACGGCGAACCACAGGCAGGCCTCGGCCCGGAACTGGATCTCGTCCGGCGTGGCGTCGCCGGCCCCGTGAAACACGAACTCGATCCGATTCGGGTCGATCTCGGGATCGAACAGGCCTGAGTCGCCGCTGCCTCCGCCAGTCTCCAGATTGACGAAGCACACGTCGTGGAATCCGCCCTCGGTCCGCAGGACGCCCGCGAAGTCGGTGTCGGCGTCGCCGGGGGCGTGATGCGTGCGCAGGTGCCAGACGCCGCCGGTGTCGCGCCAGATCAGGACGCGACTCTGCGTGGCGCTCGCCGGCTGCGGCTCGCCTTCGGCCCGGATCGCCTCGCAGTTGCCGGGCAGCCGGAAGGTCTCGCCGGCATTCGAGCCGGGGGCGCCCGCCTCGCCGGGCCGGTAAGGATGCGGATGAGCGCCCAGCGCGC
The DNA here is from genome assembly GCA_964603725.1 of uncultured bacterium. GTDB lineage: Bacteria > Eisenbacteria > RBG-16-71-46 > CAIMUX01 > WJJG01 > CAZDKK01. The sequence goes on along the minus strand of CAZRWW010000073.1, from coordinate 19,567 downwards.
CGATGTAGATGTTCTCCGGCTCGTAGTCCGCGTCGCCCGGGTCTCCCGTGATATCGACGTCGAAGACGATCGGGGCGGTGATCCACAGGTGCGCCTGGACGCCGGCCGCGATGCTGGCGCCCACGTTCCTGGCGGTCACATCGATCCGCGCCGCTTCGCCAGCCTCCAGGATCCCGTCGCCGTTGCCCCCCGCGGCGTCGTCATCGATCTGGTGCTCGGCGTAGGCCACGAAGGCGGGCGTGGGCGCGACCGTGACGGGCTTGGCCAGGATCTCGACCGGCCGGCGGTTCTGCGCCGTGATCACCCCGACGATGTTGTCGGTCAGGCTCATGGGCGCAAGGGACGTGAAGGTGGCCACGCCGTCGGGTCCGGTCCAGGCCACCGCGTAGGCCAGATCGGCCTGCTTCAGGCAGACCCGGGCGCCCGGGACCGCTGTCTGCGCGATCCTGTCCCGCACCGTTACCGTGAAAGTCTGCGGCCCCAGCGTGGTGAAGCGCGCCGGGAGGATGGTGGCCGCCATGTCCCTGGGTGTTTCCGTGCGCAGTGGCATCTGCGGGTCGCCCAGGAGACCGTAACCCATCACATGGCGCAGGTCCCATCCGTTCACGGCCAGAGCGCTGGCCGCGCCGATCGGCTCGATGTCGTCCACGAAGGCGCACTCGAGGAAGCGCTTGCCCGCCGCCAGGCCGCTGTAGGGGCTCGATCCCAGGAAGGCCACCGCCCCGCCGAGCGGATTGCGCAGCAGGTGCTCGCCGACGGCGTCGCGCTCGTAGCGATTGACGTGGCAGCCGCCGCTGGTGGCGATGAAGTAGTCCGGTCCGTTCTTGAGCTTGTCGGCTCTCTCCTTGGTGAAGTCGTCCTTCCACCCCGCCGGCAGACTGGCGCGCAGGAGCGTCGCGCAGGTCGTGAGCCAGGTCTCATCGGTCTGCGCCGGATTCTGCTGCGACCGGCAGGCGCCGCAGCCGGGCAGATCGTTCGGCAGGACGGGGTCGATGAAGTCGTTGACGAGATGGTCCTCGTCGCCGTGCTGCATGCCCAGGAACTCGCGGGTCGAGTGCTCGAAGTGGAAAACGTACCCCACCGACTTGCCCTGGATGCCCGATCCCAGGGCGCGCTCGAATTGGTCGGCCAGGTACGGCCGGTCGGGCGGCACGCCTCCCATGGCGTCGTAGTGGGCCTGCAGGCAGCGGACCGCCGCGCCCGCCTGCGGGCAGTCCACGGCCACCGGCAAATCGGGATACATGCGGCTGATCGTCATCGCGGCGTAGTGGGGCGAGTGCTGGAGAACATCGCTGCGGATGGCGTCCACGTCCGCCACGTAGTTCAGGCTGCACCAGTCGATGCTGGTGCCCGCCGCCAGGAGGACGTGACCGTAAAAGGAGGGGTCCTTGGGCGGCGGCGCGGCGTAGCCGGGGCGCGAGACGTAGGTCGCGATCTTGGCGATGACCTTGGCGGCCTCGCCGGCGTCGCGCACCGGCAGGCGACCGATCCACAGGTCCACGTAGCCGGCCAGGCCCGTGCCGACGATGTCATCGCCGGCGTCGTAGTGGCCCAGGCCGCTCTCCGCGAAGAAGGCGTTCCCGTTCAGGTTCCAGCTCTGATCGAGCTCGGCGTAATACTTGTCGGCCGCATCGTCACCGGCCTGCGGGCCGTCGGATTGAGTCGAGGTCGGGCCGCCCAGCAAACGGGCGGGGACGATGTCGAGCTCGCCGCCCAGCAGCACGTAGTCGGTGCCCCAGAGCGCGGCGGCGTCCTTCAGGAACGCGCGGATCTTCGCCGCCCGGTCCGCCCCGGAATAGTGGGCGTCGATCGCGCTCACCGTCCGCACGACCGCGGGGACCCCGCTCGCCGTCTTCCAGCCGGCCCAGTCCTCAAAAGCGGCGACCATCCCGGGAACCGCGCTGCCGTCGAGCCGTTGATCGTCCGTGATGATCACCATGCTGACCGGCGGGCCCTCGAGTGAGGGGAACTCGGTGGGCACGAATCCCCCGAACGGATTCACCTGCCGCCCGCCGGGCGCGGCCAGGGTGGGGTCCGCGGGCCGGCCGTAGAACCTCGCCAGGTCCTGAGGATTGAGCAGATGCCGGCTCATCCACTGCACCTCCGGACGATGCTGGCGCGGCTCCCAGTCGTCGCGGAGCGGCACGAAGAGATTCTGCTGCTCGGCCGGCGCGAGCGGCTGCGTCGTGAGGGTGACATCGATGTCGGTGAGCAGGATGAGCCGTCCCTCGGCCGGGACATACTGCAGCGGCCAGACCTGAATCGTCGCCAGATGATAGCCCTTCATGCACCCGGCGTTCGTGAGGCGGACCGAGGCGCTGGGATAGGGGGCCCAACCGGCATAGATCTCCGGGTCGGGCAACACGGGCGCTTCATCCGTCTCGGGCGTCACCGGCGCGATGGAGAAGACTCCCGGCAGATCCTCTGTGCCGCGCACCGTGAACTGCAGGTCAGCGACGGTCGTGCCCGGAGGGAGAACCAGGTGGCAGGTCAGAACCGGGAGGGCCGGGGCGCCGATTCGTCCTGGACTGCGGTCCTGCTCGGCCCCCTCGCACGAGACCTCGTCATACTCGCAGCTGCGCTGGATCGAGATCTGATCCTTCGCGAAAGCGAAGCTGTGTGCGACTGACTCAGGAGCGACCGCGCCCGCGCGCGTCAGACCGCCGGCCGCCAGCAACAGCGCCAGGGCCACGATCCGGCGGGCCCTGCTGCTCGATGTGGATGTAGCCCGAGCGTCTCCGTGCCTCATCACCCTCCACTTCCCAACACCCCGCGGAGCCCTTGCTCTTTACCTTGTGGCGGTCTCCTCACGTTGCCGAGCAGCAGCACTTCGCTCTGGACATCAGGAAGTGGATTGCCAGTGGCACGCGCGCCGATGGAAACGACACCAACGCCTGCATGGGCCGACACCTTCCAGGTGTTCTTGACAGGTCCAAGATGCCTACCAAGGATCCCGACTCCCTCCGCCGCGCGGAGCCGGTCGCCGCACCCAAGGCTGGGTCCGCCCATGAGATGAACGCGGCCCGGGGTGTGATGATCCGGCCCCACCAGGCTGAATTACCAGGAGCTTACGGGCGCTGCTGCACGGAATCAAGTGTAAGCATGGCGCTCCGTACACAAAGCTTCGCGGCCATTGCCCGGCCCCGAGCTCATTCCCGGGCTCTCACGGGCCTTTCGGGGCGGATTGGGCATTAACACAATCTATGATTGACGTTACGGCGCCAAGGGGGCCGAGGAGAGGAGGGCCGGCCAATTCGCGGCGATGTAGGATCGTGAGGATTGTGTTAGGTTCCCGCTCCGGGAGGGCCAGCCGATGGCACAACTCAACGGGCTTCGCCGCCTCTTGCTTCCGCCGCGGGATGCCGAATTCTATGCGCTCTTTGGCCGGATGGCGGACACGCTGGTCGCCGGGAGCGCCGCCGTCCACGAACTGCTCGCCGCGGAGGAGCAAGCCCGGGTCCACCGGCTGGGCGAGCAGGTGAAGCAGCTCGAGACCGAATGCGACGGGATCCTGCGCGAAACCGTCGCGCTGCTGGAGGTCGCCCAGCAACCTCCCTTTGATCGCGATGACATCGCCAACCTGATCAAGATGCTCGACAACATCATGGACTGGATGGAGCGCTTCGCCAACCGCTTCGTCTTCTACCGTCCGGCGATCGACGCGACGGGCATCGAGCAGCTCCGTGAGCTGGCGGGCGTCGTGGGCAGTTCCTGCCGGGAGGTCCAATCGGCCGTCCAGTGTCTCCATCGCAAGCGCCGCGAGGTGGACAACCATTGCATTGCGCTCCATAAGCTGGAGTCCCGGGCCGACGAGATCCACCACGCCGCCCTGGCCCGCGGTTTCGACGACGTCGAGACTCGCTTCGCCACCGCCGCCCTGCTGGTCGGGGCGCAGCCCGGCGCCGCGGGTTCAGCGAGCGGGCCGGCCACGCGGCCCGCGCCGGGCGCGCCGATCCCGCCGGCGGCCGCGATCGCCGGCTCGCCGCCGGGAAGCGACCAGGCTCTGCTGCAGGCGATTCAGGAAATCCACGGCGTCCAGCGCGCCATGTTTCGATTCGCCAATCTGCGCGAGCTGCTCAAGGCTCTGGAGCGGGCCAGCGACGCGGGCGACGCGGTCGCGACGATTCTCAAGCGCATGGTGATCAGCAATGTCTGATGGCCTGCTGCTGATCCTGGTCGTGGCCGGCGCGCTCTGGTACGACTTCGTCAATGGATTCCACGATGCGGCCAACGCCATCGCGACGACCGTCTCCACGCGCGCTCTCTCGGCTCGCCAGGCGATCCTCCTGGCCCGGACGCTGAACTTCCTCGGGGCGCTCTCCCACACGGCGGTGGCCTACACCATCGGCAAGGGCGTGGTGCAGAGCGACGTCGTCACGCTGCCCATGCTGCTGGCGGCCCTGCTGGGCGCGATCGGCTGGGGGTATCTCACGTGGTACTTCGGGATGCCCTCGAGCTCCACGCACGCGCTGGTCGGCGGGCTGGTCGGCGTGGCCCTGACGGCGACGCGCGGCGATTTGAGCGTCATCGTCGGCGCCGGCATGCGCAAGATCCTCCTCGCCATGGTGCTTTCGCCGGCCGCGGGGCTCCTCGCCGGCATGCTGGCGCTCGGGGCGCTGAGCTGGGCGGCCTGGAAGTTCCCCTACCGGCGATCGGCCCAGTTCTTCAAGCGGCTGCAGGTGCTCTCGGCCTCGGCGGTGGCGTTCACGCACGGCATGAACGACGCCCAGAACGCGATGGGCATCATCGCCGCCGCGCTCCTGGCCCACGGCGTGACCCAAGAATTCCACGTGCCCCTGTGGGTGCGAGTCGCCTCGGCCTTCTCGATCGGCCTGGGCACCTCGATCGGCGGCTGGCGGATCATCCGCACCATGGGCACCAGGATGGTCAAGATGCACGAGCCGATCAACGGGTGCGCCGCCGAGACCGCGGGTGGGGCGGTGATCTACGCGGCTTCGCTGGCGGGCGCGCCCATCTCCACGACCCACGTCATCTCGACGGCGATCATGGGGACGGGAGCGGCCCACGACCTCGCCAACATCAACTGGCGCGTGGTGGCCAACATGGTGACCGCCTGGGTGTTCACGATCCCGGGGGCGGGCATCATGGGCATGATCTGCTACCTGATCCTGTCGCTGGTCTTCTGACCTGCCCGGAGCCCCCGGTGGTCGAGATCCGCCACCGGATCGGGGGGCGCATTGCTTTGCTACCCTCCTGCGCGCCGAGACGATAGATTCTCAGGCAGCAACCGTTTCCCGCGGCGCGGCCGCGGCGGCGCCTGGCGGGGCGCCTGCCCAGATTTCCGGCGTGGGGGTGTGATTCCGCGGGGGTGCGAGCGTCCCACATGATGCCAGGCGAAAGTCGAGAGAGCCGGCCCGACCGGGAGCTGCTGCAGGCAGCCCTGGCGGATCGGGACAGCCCGGAAGCTCGGAGGGCGGCCTCCGCCCTGCTGGCGCGATATCAGCAGCGGGTTTACGCCTGGTGCGTTCAGCACGTCCGAGATCACGAGCGGGCGCTCGAGCTGGCCCAGGAGGCGCTCCTGAGCGCGTACCGAAACCTGGAGACCTTCGGAGGTCGGGCGCAGTTCAGCTCGTGGCTCTTCAGCATCGTCCGGAACCGGTGCATCAGCGAGATGCGCCGCCCGAGGCTCCTCACCGATGAGGATTGCGATCCGGCGTTGCTGCGCAGCGACGAGCCGGACCCGGCCGAGAGGATGGTGGAGAAGCTCGAGGAGGAAGCGCTCCTGGACTTGCTCAAGAAGCAGCTCACGCCCCTGGAACAGGAAGTCGTCTGGCTGCGCTGCTTCCGCCGGATGCCGATCGACACGATCACGCTGACGCTGGAGATCCGTCAGGCCTCCGGGGCGCGCGGCGTCTTGCAGGGCGCCCGGCGCAAGCTCAGGGCGGCCCTGGAAAAGGAACGCGGGCTGGATCAGGAGGTCGGGTCATGACCGACCGCTGCTACAAGACCGAGGAGTTCGGCGAGCTGGCCGCCCTCCCGCCCGATGACCCGCGCCGCGCCCATCTGGCCGATTGCCCGCGCTGCCGGGCGGACCTCTCCGCCTATCTGGCCTTCCTGCACCCGCGCGAGCTCCCGACCATTGCAGACCCGGAAGACGCGCGGATGCGATTGGCGGCCGCCCTGGAACGTGAGATTCTCTCGGGACATCCGTCCCCGGGGGGATCGGTCCGCGCCTCCGGCGAGCAGGCCGGGCATCGGCTGCGCGCCCTGTGGCGCACGCTGACCCGCCCGGCCCTGCGTCCGGCTTGGGGCCTGGCGGTCGTCGCGTTGCTCGTCGTCGCCACGCAGCAGATCGCGCAGTTCAGCCGCCACCCGAGCGAGCCGATCGTCCTACGAGGGCCGGATGGGACGGTCGCCGCGGTGGTGACCGCGACCATGGAACAACTCGACGACGGGAGCGCCCGCTTCACGTGGGCGCCTGCGCCGGGAGCGGAGAGCTACCGCATTGCCTTCTTCCGAGGCGACCTGTCCGAACTGGAGACCATCGACGCGGGAGCGCGGAACGCGCTGCTCGTGGATGCGCCCACGGTGGCGCGGCTGGCTGCCGGCGAGCCGGTCCTCTACTGGCAACTCGTCTGCCTGCGCGGCGGGGAGGAGTGCGGGCGCTCGGCGCTCGGGAGCCTCGAATGGCGTCGCTAGCCGGACGCGCCGCCTGGCCGTCTGGTCGACCAGCCTGCTGATCCTGTGCACCGCGCCGAGCCCGGCGCAGTCCCGTCCCCAGCCGCTGCTCGATGAGACCTTCTCCGGTCTGCCCGCGGATCAGCAACGGTCCCTGGATCTGATCGATTCGCTCTGGACCCACGCCGCGCGAGAATCCTCCCTGGCGCTCACCGACGCCATGTTGAAGGGCGCGGATGGGCAAGGTCCCGCGCTGCGGGCCCAGCTCCTCCTGCGGCGCGGCGCCCGGCGCGTCTTCTTCGGGCGGGCCGCCGCGGCCGAGCCCGATCTGCGCGAGGTGATTGCCGTCGCCGGGGCCGCGGGCGACACGCTCATGGAGTGCCGCGCGCTGCGCTGGTTGGGCGTCGCCATGGAGGCGATGGGGCGCAGACCGGAGGCGTGTGAGCTCCTCAGCCGCGGACTGGCGCTGGCCACGGCGGGTGGGGATTCCGCGACCATCGGCTGGTCGCTGGTCGGCCTCGCCTACCAGGCCAACGCGCTCGGTCGCTGTGCCGAGGCGCTCGAGCAGTACGAACGGGCCGCGCGCGTTTTCGCGGCGCTGGGGGACCTGGAAGGGGAGAGCTGGGCTCAGAACGGCCGGGGCATGGCCTTGACCAGCCAGGCTGAGTACTTCCCGGCCCTGGCCGCGTTCCGAACCGCGCACGAGCTCGCCCGGCGCCGGGGCGACCCGCTGGGGGAAGCGATGGCGCTCAACAACATCGCCACGCTCGAGTACTCCCTGGGCGATCCGGGCGCCGCGCTGGGAGCTTTCGAGCAGTCGTTGAAGTTGCAGCAAGGCGCGGGCAATCTGCGTCAGGCCGTCACGCCGTTGATCAATGTCGCGCTCTGTTACGGAAAGCTGGGAAACCGGGACCGCGCCGAGAGCGCGCTGCAAGAGGCTCTGCGGATCTGCCGAGATCAGCAGTACTACGATCTCGAGGCGGTGAGCTTGAGCCATCTGGCGCGGCTGAGCCGCGAGTTCGGGCGACCGTACGAAGCCGCCCAGCGCTACGAACAGGCCCTGGAGCTGGCGAGCTACATGTCCCTGCAGGCGCACGTGACGGCCATCATGGGGCTGTCGGATGTCATGGGCGACCTGCAGGACTACGAGCGCGCCCTCGCCTACGTCGACCGGGCCGAGACGGTCATCACCGGCGCGTCGAATGGCGACGCCTGGCCCCAGATCGACCAGCAGCGGGGCGCTCTGCTCTCGCGCGCAGGCCGCCCGCGCGAGGGGCTCCCCCTGCTCGTGCGTGGCACCCGGCGCGCCGCCGAGCACGGCCAGGACTACTATCACATGCTGGGTCTGGTCGAGCAGGCGCGCGCTCACCGGTTGCTGGCCCAGCCCGACAGCGCATTGGCCGCGCTCGAGCAGGCGGCCCGAGTGTGGGAGGCCATGCGCGCGGCGCCGCTGGACCCTGTCTGGCGCGAGCAGCGGGGCGCGCTGGGCCGGAACATCGGCACGGAGCTGGCGGCTACGTTGCTCGAGGCGCCCGATCGGGCCGAGGACGAACGGGTTCGCTCAGCGTTCGATCGACTCCAGCTCTTCAAGACGCGCACCCTGCAGGAGCGCATCACCGGTCCCGCGAGTCTTCCGGCGGTTGCGGATCTGGCTACCCTGGCCACGCTGCAAGGCGACGTGCTCCGGCCCGGCGAGCTCTTCCTCGATGCGTACGTGGGAACGAAGGCCTCGTTCATCTTCGCGGTCACGCGGGAGACGTGCCGGGTCAGGCCTTTGCCGCCGGCCGACGAGCTGGGCGGCATCTTGCGCCGCTATCGCGAGCTGCTGGCCGTGCCGGCGGAGCTTTCCGCGCAGTCGGTGAGCGGCGCCGCGTTGCGCGCGACGACGCAGCGGCTCACCGAGCTCGTGTTCGGCGAGCTGGCGGCTCAGATCGCCGGCGCCCAGCGCGTCTTCGTTTCCCCGGATGGGCCGCTCAATCTCGTGCCCCTCGGGCTGCTGATCGACCGCGCCTCGAGCAAGGGGCCGGCTCCGGATTCAGGGAACGGCCAGGAATGGGTGCGCGTGCCGTCCGCGACCCTGCTCCAGTGGCTGCGCGCACGGTCTCAGGAGCTCGCCGAGCCGGGAACTCGTACGCTGTGCGTCATCGCCGACACGACCGGCGGGGGCGGCCGGGCGTTGCGCGGGGTCGTCGAGGAGGTCGAGGCCCTGCAGCGGATCGCGCGCGGCGCGGCGCTGCATGCGCCTTGGGTGCCGGGGACGCCTCTCACGATCGAGGAGCTCAGCCGCGCCGGAACCATCCACGTGGCTGCGCACTTCAAGGCCGATGATCAGAGTCCGTGGCAATCCAGGCTGCCAATCATGCTCGACCGTCCCGAGCGAGACCTGCGCGCGGGTGAGATCGCCGCGATGTCCCTGGCGGCAAACCTGGTGGTTCTCTCGAGCTGCGAGTCGGCCGGCGGGCAGATCCTGTCGGGCGAGGGCGTCCTGGGAATCTGCCAGGCCTTCTTGAGCGCCGGCGCCCGCGCGGTGGTGGCGACCCTCTGGCCCGTGGATGATCGTGCCACGGCGAGCTTCATGACGCACTTCTACAAGGAGCTCTCGCGCGGTAGAACCGTCGCAAGCGCGCTGCATCTTACACAGGCAACCATGCGGGCCCGACCCGGGACGGAGCATCCCTTCTACTGGGCGGGATTCGTGGTGGTGGGCGATGGGGATGTGAAGGTGCCTTTGCCGCGCCCCAGTCGCCTGAATCGCGCATCCGCGGCGGCACTCCTACTCTCCGGCGGCCTGGCGGTCGCCCTGCTGGCCTCCTGGCGAGTCGCCGTCGTTCGCCGGCGCGTGCGCGCAGGATGATCAATCGGGCAATCGCGATCAACGGCCCAGCAGCACGAGATTGCGCGCCACGTGCTTGCTCTCCGTCTCGATCCGCATCAGGTAGATCCCGCTCGCTACCCGTTCGCCCGTCAGACCGCGGCCGTTCCAAGGGATCTGGTGATGCCCCGCCGGCAGGATCTGGTCGCAGAGCCGGCGCACGAGGCGCCCGGCATGGTCATAGACGCTCACCCGGACCCGCTGGGCCTGCGGCAGATCGAGCAGGGCCTGCGTGGAAGAGAGAAACGGGTTGGGCACGCCGGCGATCAGGCGCAGCGCGACGACCGGCGCGCCGGGCGCGTCAGGTCCGCCAGGCGCGGTGGGTGACGCGACGCCCGAGACGGCAGCGCCGCCGAGCCAGAAGCCGCCCTGCAGGATCAGCGGGCCGCTTCCCAGCGTGCCCGCGTCGTGCTGCCCGATCGTCGCGCCCAGCGTGAGGGCCGCCCCGGTGCCGACCGTGATGCCGCCGCCCGCGATGGCGTGGCGCGCGACGTGGAGCTGGCCCCGCGCGACGCCGGCGCAGCACGCCAGGGCGAGGAGCGCAAGCGGCGCAGCCTTCGTGCCCAAGAAGCTCCCCTGCGATTGTCTCTTGCCCGACATGCGTGCCTCCCTCAGTGGATCACCATCTGCCCGCCTGCGTAGAGCATCACGTCGCCGTCCTGGACGCGGATGCGGGTCCGGGTGGCCGCCGGCTCGTGGCCGAAGAAGATCGTGGTATGGGCCGACGTGCTGCCCTGGATCCGGACGATGCCGGTCGTCGCGCTCGTGTTCTCGAGCAGAAGTCCCGGGCGCTGCACCTGCAGGGCGTGGCCCGACTGGAACATGACCCCCGTGCTGTGGACGTCGCGATCGAAGTAGCGGTAGGGATAAGTGGGCGGCCCCAGGAGGCCGAAGGGGCTGGGGCCCACCGAGTTGGCCGGGTAGATCTCGCGGACCACGAATTCGTCGTCGGGATCGCCACCCGGGATCTCGTCGGGAGAGACCCACCCGTCGTTGGGGCCGTTCCAGCCGTAGACGATGTGGATCCAGTAGTACGTGCCCCCGATCTGCTCCTCCTTCCATCCGTCGCTGTTGAGGGAGTGGCCCGGGATCCTGTACTGCACGACCCGATTGGCGTTGAATTCGGCTTTGAGCAGATCGAACCACTCGCTGAAGCTGTACGAGTCGCGGGAGCGCACGTCGCACTCGGTGTCGTAGCGATAGTGATCCTGGTAGACGTCCTCCATGTCGGCGGTCGCGGCCCCGGAGCCCCCTGGGGGACAGCCATAGACCATACCGACCGCCCGTCCAATCTCGGCCGAGATCTCCGCCACGGCGTCGATCTGGATCTGGGTCACGGTCTGCCCCAGGCCGTCCCTGAAGACCAGGGTCGCCGGGTCCCACCAGTACATGTCGCACATGTTGGGCCAGTCGTAGGCGTCGCCGTAGGGGGTGCCCACGCCCGCCGGCGGCCAGTTCCAGAACTTCATCGTCTGGGCGCCAGCCGTGGCGACGCAGCCGACGTAGGCGTTGGTGTTGTAGCTGCCCCAAGAAGGCCAAGAACAGCCCAGGTCGGGACACTGATCGTTGTACGGAGGCTCCTGCGACCAGGTCGTGCTCATCAGCTCCTGGCCTTCCTGGTAGTCCATGCCCGTGGCGCGGGTGCGCAGCGGCTGCTCGTAGGCGGTGGCCGCGAAGGCCGGATCGGTCAGAACGCTCCAGGCCGACCGGAAGTTCACCGGCAAGAAACCGCCGAGGTCGTCAGTGGGCTCTATGGCCCGACCGATCTGCCGCTCGAGTGCGCCGTACAAGCGCTCCAGACGCACCTTGAGCAGGTCCGTCATACCGACATCCGTGGTCGGATCGAGATCGAAGCGCACCGAATAGGTGCGAATGGGGGCGAGCTCCTTGTACAATCCCACGATCATGTACCCCACCGGCTCGATCGCGCAGTAGTAGCCGAGGACCCGTTCGCCGCGGGTGAAGGGCTCGATCGAGAGCACGCGCGCGCTGGCCGAGGCGCCCCACTGCCCGTCCTTGGCCAGAATGAGCGCGACATAGTTCTCGGCCGCCCGGCGGGCCTCGTTCGGGGAGGCCAGCTCGGCCCGCGCGACGGATGGCGCCAGGCTCATCGCCGCGAGCAGGACGGCCACCAGACCTGCGACCGCTCTCCATCGTGCACGGGGCGCCGGACGCGCCGGCGGGATCGCGCTGCGGATCATCTTCTGCATCTTCCCCTCCTCGCGTTACTGCAGCGTGACCAGGACCAGGATCCGGCCCTCGGTCCCGGCGGCCAGCGGCTCCATCGCCTTGCCGAGGACCGCGCCCTGGGCGCGCGCGGCGTCGGTCGCCTTCATCGCGCATCCCGGCACATCCGATGTCGTGAGCAGATCACCCGGCTGGATGGCCTCGTCGAGCGCGACGACGTTGCAGTAGACGCGACCGGCCAGGGCCACGTCGTGGTCGAAGCGGCCCGCCCCCAAACGCACGCCGGAGCCGAGGTCGTTGGCGCCCGCGACGATGCCGGCGACCTTGCGGTCGTAGGCGTGGCGGCTGCACGCGAGTCGGCCGGGATTGGCGGGATCGATCACGAGCACGCTGCCCGGGGCGACCTCGTCCCCGCCCGCGGTGACGTCGAAGCCCTCGGCGTAGTCGAGGCCCTTGCCGAGCTCGAGGACCTTGTTGGTCGTGCCGTATTCGTAGAGGACCACGTTGCCGTAGAACTCGGCCGCCTGCCGACCGCCCTTGGCGACGAGGCCGACGCCGTTGGCGCCGGTGACCTCGGCCTCGACGCCGATCGCGTCGCTGCCGGTGCAGCGGGCGTAGACGCCCCGCCCCTGCGGGGAGCTGCAGGTGAACGACCCCGCCCGCGCGTTGCTCGACGCGGTCGTGCTGGTCACCTGCGCGACGACGCCCGCGCCGCCCGCCTTGCTGCAGGAGAAGTACCCGCCGCCGACGCCGCTCGATGTGCCGGAGACGGCGTAGGAGCTCGTGCCCGAATACTGGCCGCGCACCGCCGCCTGCTGATCGCTGGAGGCCAGGACGCCGAACCCATTGCTGCCGGTGGCGCTGAAGTATCCGGCGGCGGCGTCTGAGTGGGACGCAGCGTTGTCGATCCGCCCCGCGATCGCGTGGCTGCCGATGGCGGTGCCCGAGTTCGTGACCGCAAAAGCCGCGGACGAACTGCTCACCGAGCCGCTGTAGGGCAGGGTGAGACCGCCGCCCCCGGTCGGGGCCTGCCAGGTGCCGGTGCCCGTCGCATCGGCGGTCAGCACGTAGCCGGCCGTGGGCGAGGTCGCGAGCTGGAAGCCGTTCATGCGCACCGTGCCCAAGACGTGCAGCTTCTGGCTGGGCGCCGTCGTGCCGATGCCGATGTTGCCGCTGGTCGTCTCGTAGATGGCGGAGTTGCCCAGCGCGGTGGCGCCGGTGAACTTGGGCAGGTAGTTGGCGGTTCCACTCCCGCCAATGCCGCCGCCACCGCCCGCGGGGGCTTGCCACGTCGCGTTGCCGCTCGCGTCCGAGGTGAGCACGTAGCCGGCCTGCGGCGAGGTCGTGAGCTGCAGCCCGGTCACCTTGGCGGTGCCGGCCACCTCGAGCTTCGCCGTGGGATTCTCGACGCCGATGCCGAGCCGGTCGCGGAAGTAGCCGCCGCCCACGAAGTGGCCCGCGATGCCGTCCGGCGAGTCGGTGCCCGCGTAGAGCCCGATCGGGCTGCCCTCGTCCATCTCGTTCCAGGCATAGACGCCGTAACCGCCCGGGGCCGAGACGGTGCCGAACACGCCCATCGGCGCGCCGCTCGCGCTCGTGTTCTTGCCCATGACGGCCACGCCGTAGGGCGCGGCGTTCTCGCCGTAGACGCCGAGCGCCCGGCCCGAGGTCGCGCTGTTGGAGCCGTGAACGCCGAAGCCGTCGGGCGAGGCGGCAAAGCCGCTCACGCCGCGCGTCGCGCCGGTCGTCGACCACATCCGGCCGAAGACGCCCTGGCCGCTGGTGCCGTTCGCCTGGCCGTAGACGCCCGCGGCCCCGGTCATGTTGTCGAAAGTGATGCCGCAGATCGACATGCCCGTCCCCTGACCGAGCACCGTGAGCGGGTAGCCCGGATCGGCCGTGCCGATGCCGACCCGGCCATTGTTGTAGTAGATCTTCGTGCCGTCGATCGCCCAGGGCGAATCGCCGCCGTGAAGCGCGTAGATGGCCATGGGCGCCGCGGTGATCCGCTGGCGCGGGGCCATCCACGTGTAGGTCGTGCCGCCCGTGATGTCGACGCCGATCTCGAGCCAGCGCTGGTCGTTGATGAAGGCCGAGCCGCCGAAGTCGATCGCGGCGGTGAAGATCCCCTCGGCGATCGCGACAGGGTAGGCGATGCAGTCAGCGCCCACCTGCAAGCCGCCGGTCTCCTCGTCCCAGAGGCGGAAGATCATCCGCGCGGCCGGGGCGGTCACGGCGGTCCCCCCGTCCTTCAGCTCGCCCTGATAGGTGAAGGCGGTCGCGGACGTCTGCGCCGCGACCCAGGGGGCTGCAAGCAATGTGACGATGAGGGCGATGACGACGACCGGCAGGGTCCAGCGGGACGCCGGCGCGGCGGGGACTCGGACAGACGGGACCATACGACACCTCCGCGGAGTGGCTCATCTCCAGGTTATCGGGGATCCGGGCAACCTCGGGATCCAGGTACCCTCGGGGTCCAGGTGACCTCGGGGTCCAGGTGGCTTTGGAATCCAGGTTGCCTTGGGAGGGTCGCCGCGCCACCCGGCCCGTGGAGACCGCCCCAGTGCCCAGGTAAGACGCAGGGGAGGGCGGGGAATCACAGCCCTGCGACAGCGATCGGACGAAGAGGAACCCGGCTGCCCGACCCCACGTAGGGTGCGAGGACGCCGGGTGGATTGAGCGCAGATCGAGCAAGCGAACGGGCGCGACCCGGCCCCGATCTGGCTACTCCCACGGGGCATGGCGCAGACGGCGCGCACAGCCCCACCTTCGCCGGCCGCCACGGCGACGGCCGAGCCCGCCGCGGGGTCTCTCGATCGCCCGCTGCCCGCGATCGCCTATCAGCGCCGTCCCGATGCGGCCACCGCACCGTTGCCGCATGGCTACCACCGCCGCGAGCCCGAGAAGACCGTTCTGCACGCCGTCGTCCGCGAGCACCTCGAGACCTTCCTCGCCCAGGCCCGCAGGCTCCATGGCGAAGGCTATCCGCGCTTCACCGAACGAGAGTTCCACCGCTATGTGGACTGCGGCTTGCTCTGTCACGGCTTCGCGCGGATTCGGTGCCCGGGCTGTGGCCATGAACAGCTCCTGGCGTTGGACTGTGCTTCATACTGCACCTCCTCGGCCCGAGTTGACAGGCGTGTTTTCCGTGACCCTTGCATCTTCGGATGGCACGTTGTCGGGATTGTCGTACATGTATCGACCCACGTCATCCACGCGATACGCGCGAACTCCCAGCTGCCCTTTGGCCCGCCGGATCTTTACAGTGCTCTGGCACACGCCCAGCTTGTCCGCGAGCTCTTTCAGGGTCAAGAGACCCAACGCGCGTAGGCGCCGACGGCGTGAGGCCAGTCCCCGAGCCCGCGCGACTCGCTTGACCCGTTCGCCATCGAAGGGCTGCCCGGTTCCAGAGACCATCTTCTGGCCGTTCACGATCGCGGCTACTTGGCGGTAGGTGTGGTCGTCGAGCTGGCGATCGATTTCCTGGACCACTTCGGCAGAGACCTTGCGATCCTCCCATGCCATGCGTGGCGGCGGCAGGTGGAGTGAGCGGGTAGCCCCTCCCTTGAAGCGGACATGCACCGCGATGGCGGCGTCCTTGATCAGGGTGACATCCGCGATGATCAGCCGGGCCACGCGCTTGCGCTCTCGATCCGCCGTCTTCTCATCGTGCCAGAGCCGGGGGAAGTCGGTCGCCAGGGCCCGAATGCGTGCTTGCTTCGTTGCGTCAAACTGCACGCGATCCTCTTGACGCCGGCGCTCATACTCCTCCCGCGAGACAGCCAGCTGGCGCAGCTTCTCGTTCCAGTCCGTCTCGAGGGCATCGGCCACCAGCCGGTTGTTCGGATCGGTCTGCATGTATCGCTGGCGCGCCAGATCGGCCTCATACTGATGCCGCTCGACCTGCTTCAGACGCAGCCGATCGGCCTCCGCGATCCGGGACTGCAGCTCTTCCTGCACCGCCAGGGCCACATCCAATGCCACGGGCGTGACCACCTCACACAACAGCTTGCCGATGGCCGCGTCGATCTTCTCTCCCGGAATGCTCTGACATCTCGGGCGCGACTGCGTGTTGCCGGCCCCCTTGCAGGTATAGTGGGGATGCACGCGGCCACGGCGCACATGATAGCGCACGCTCATGTGGGCACCACAGATCCCGCACACCGCCAACCCCTGCAGCAACGCCGGACCCTCGCGCGGCGGATAGGGGCGCGCCACGGATGGGCAACGATCATTGCGGGCCATCTGCCGCTGGTTCTCCTCGTACTCTTCCCACGTGATGTAACCCACGTGAGCATCGATGATCAGCACTTGCCACTGCTCGCGCGGCAAAGGCACCATGGCCAATGTCCCATCCATCCCATTGCGCCGCTGTTGTCGACGTCCATAGGCATAGGCTCCCGCATAACGGGGATTGTGCAACACATCCGAAGCCCGCGTGTCGGTCAAGGGCTTCCAATGAAGCTCCCCCTTGTAGGGTCCACAATGGAGGCGCAGGGGGAATCGTAGGCCCTGCTCATCGAATGCCCGCACGGTGGCGCACGCGGCACCGGTGCGCTGAAAGGTCGCGAACAACAGACGGATGCTGCGCTGCACTTGCTCGTCCGGGTCGAGGGTCACACGCCCCTGCTCGTCATAGAGCAAGCCGACGGGTAGGCGCTGGCGCAGCTCGCCGCGGCGGGCTTTGCTCAGAATGCCACCCCGCAGTCGGCCGCGCATCACGTGCAGCTCTGCTTCCGACATCGTCCCCTTCAACCCCAACACCAAGCGATCGTTGAAGTCGGTCGGGTCATAGAAGCCATCTTGGTCGAGGATCAGCGTCTTGCTCAACGCGCATATCTCCAGCAGCCGGTGCCAGTCGCTCGAATTGCGGGCCAGCCGCGAGACCTCCAGCCCCATCACGATGCCCACCCGCCCCAGCGACACCTCGGCCACCAACCGCTGAAACCCTGCGCGATCCCGGGCTTCGGCTCCCGACTGGCCCAGATCGCTGTCGATGACCACCACCTGGTCTGCCGGCCAGCCCAGCACCAGGGCCCGCTGGCCCAAGGCATATTGACGCGCCGTGCTCTCGGTGTTCTCGAACACCTGGCGCACGGTCGACTGGCGCACGTAGATATACGCCTTGCGCCCCAGGTGCTCGGCGGTGATCTTGCCACCCAACCCTTCGATCATCACCGTCCTCCCTTCCCCTGTCGTGGCGGCGCGGGCCGATGGGCGTCTCTTCGCCAGCCCCGACAACCCACCAGCCTCAGGCCGACATCAGGACCATGCCCGCGAGCAACCTGGTCAGCGCGCCCTGCAGGTTCGCGGACAGGGTCACCGGCCCTGCCACGCGGCGCGTGATCTGGCCGGCGGCCCAGGCAGGTGTGTTGCACTCTGCCGCCGCCGGGCGCGTACGGTTCAGCCAGGCCTGCATCCAGGTCGCCAGCCCAGCCTGAATCAAGAACCCACAGGCCAGTTCCCCCGCCTGCACGCCGCCGCACCGCGACTGGCGTTCACGCCGCAGCTGCTCGTAGGCGTAGACCAAACCCGCACCGGCTTGGCTGGCCTTCATCGACTCGCCCAGCGGTGTTTTTTTCCCCGCCGCACCATGGCGCGCCGGACACTGCGCGGATGAACCGAGAAGCCATAGCGCTCTCTCACCCGCTGGGCCAGGTCGCGCGCCCGCAGCGACGGATCGGCCGCGAGCCCTGCCTTGAGCCACGCGATGATCTCGCCGGTTAGCTTGTGTCCCCCACGCGGTCCGCGCTTCTGGGGCACCAGCCCCAGCAGCCCCTGGCGTGCAAAGGCTGCTTGCGCTTTGTAGAAAACCGGCCGGGTGAAGCCGAAGGCCGCACAGACCGCCGTGATCGATGCTCCGTCGACCTGCACCCGGCGCAGCATCTCGTACTTGACCTGGACCAAATCGCGCGGGTCGAAGAACGCCTCCGCGAAGAGCGCATCGCCCACCCGCTCGGGGTGGCGGTTCAAGGCGCCGTCGCGGCGCAGGATCGCGACCTTCGGGTTTGGAGACAGCGTTCGATCCATGGGAGACCTCCGGGGTGTTGAGAACCAAGTAAGTATCGGTAACTACGTCCCATTGCTCCCACCTGTCAAGGTCTTTGTGGTGGTATTCCCTGGATGCTTCACCTTCATTATCAGGCCGAAATGCATATTCCGACCGTCGATGCTCTTGAGCCCGGACACCCATAGGTGACGGAATTATCTTTACTTCATGGGCGTAATTCCGTTGACACCCACGCGCCCCTGCGCGGACTGCGCCCACGGCCGCGCCCACCGGCCTCATGGCGTGATCCTCTCGAGCAGAGTCGCTAGCTCCAGCAGATCCTGAGGGCGGAAGTAGGCGCGGCCCGCGGCCATCACGAGGAACGGGTCGCTATCTTGCGCGGCATCGGTCCATTGGAGGGGAAGCGAGATGATCTGCCCACCGGCATCCTGGCCATCCAGCACCTCCCGGCCCCAGCTACGGCGGTAGCCGAGAAGGTCGAACTGCTGACCGGAGCGTGGATGGAACGGATGGGTGATGCGGAACTGGTCTTTCAGTTCGTACACAAAGGGTGCATTGCGCGACCCTTTCCTTTTCATGCAAGGGCAGGCTATGCCCAAGCTGCGTCGGCCGGCGCATGGCCGACACGGCCGCCTACCTGGTCGATCAGCTCCTGCCCGCGGCCGGCTACCGCCAGTGGGTGCTCACCTTCCCGTGGGTCTTGCGCTTCCGCCTGGCCGTCGACCGCCCGCTCTTCAGCGCGCTACTGCGCACGTTCCTGCGCACGCTGTTTGCCTGGCAGCGCCGCCGTGGCCGCACCCTGGGCGTCCGCGACGGGCAGACCGGTGCGGTGAGCTTCCTGCAGCGTTTCGGCGGTGCGCTGAACCTCAACCCGCACGTCCACAGCCTCGTGCCCGACGGCCTCTTCGTGCCGGCCGCCGACGGGCTGCTGACGTTCGTTCCTCTCCCGCCGCCCACCGACGAGGAGATTGAAGCCCTGGCCCTGAAGATCGCCCACCGTCTGACGGCCGTCGTCGAGCGGCGCTGCGACGACGCTTTCGAGACCGACGCCCTGCTCGAGCAGACCGCCGCCGCCCTGCAGCAGGCCCTGGCCGTGGCCGTCAAGGCGCCTGTGCCGCACGCTCAGCTCGGCCTCGCGGGTCAGGAGGATCCGCCACCGCCGCCCAAGCCCCTCTGCGCCCGCGTGGCCGGCTTCTCGCTCCACGCCGCCCAGGCGGTCGCGGCCCATGACCGGGCCGGGCTCGAACGACTCGGCCGCTATGGCCTGCGGCCACCCTTCGCCCAGGAGCGCCTGGCACTGCGCGACGATGGCTGCGTCCTCTATCACCTGCGTCGACCCTGGCCGCATCCGCAAGGGCCTACCTGCCTCGTGCTCGCGCCCCTCGACTTCATGCGCCGACTGGCCGCGCTCGTCCCTGCACCCTATGCGCACACGATCAGGTACCATGGCTGTTTCGCCAACCGCGCGCGCTCCCGTGAGTTGCTGCCCCCGCCGCCTGTGTGCCCGACGGCGCAGGCCGCGCAGGACTCGCCGCAGGCCGCGGACACCGGGACCCTACAGGCCGCGCACCAGGACCCGCCCGATCCGCCGACACCCGCCCGACGCCGCACTCCCCTACCCTGGGCGCAACCCTTGCTCCGGGTCTTCTTCCTCGACGCCCTGAAATGTCCTCGCTGCGCAACCCCCATGCTGGTCCTCGCCTTCATCTCCGATCCGCCCGTGATCGCCAAGATCCTCCACCACCTCCGCCTGCCCACCGAGCCGCCGCCGATCGCGCCGGCGCGTGGAGCCACCACCGCCCAGCTCTGGGGCCTCGACCCACCGCGCCACGCCGATCCCGACGACCCCGCGGGCGCAG
>CAZRWW010000072.1:0-28805 GCA_964603725.1 uncultured bacterium | reverse complement strand
GCGTCCCGGCGACCTGCGCGGCCTGGCGGTCATCACAGACACTCGCACCACAACCAAAGTCATTCTGGGACTGAGACGTAGCCCCTGGAAGTTCGGGCATCGCCGGGGCGGCATCGTGAAGGGCATGGCGGGCGGTCGCGGCCGGGCCCGATTCACGGGTGGCGCGCGGCGACATCCATTCCGGCCCGGCGCCCCGGGCCGTCTGTTCCGTCCGCCCGCCGCCAAAGAAGCGCTTCCCCCGGCTGCAGCGAGTCGCTGATCGCCGCCAGCCGGGCGACCTCGGTCGCGAAGCGCTGGCGCAGCGAGGCCGCGATGGGCGCGGTGGGGGGATTCTGCATGCGCAGGGGATCGATGAAGCCGTTGCCGCGCTTGACGCGGAAGTCCAGATGCGGGCCGGTCGATTGACCCGAGCTGCCGACGTAGCCGACCACCTCGCCCTTGGCGACGCGCGCGCCCGCGCGCAGGCCCGCGGCGAACTTGCTCAGGTGCCCGTAGCTGCTCTCGTAGATCGAGTCGTGGCGCACGCGCACCTGCCGTCCGAAACCCCCGTTCCAGCCCGCAAAGGTCACCGTGCCGCTTCCGATCGCCACGACCGGCGTGCCCGCGGGAGCGGCATAGTCGACGCCCAGGTGGGGGCGCCACACGCGCAGGATTGGGTGAAGGCGGCGATGCGAAAAGCGCGAAGAGATGCGCCGGTAGTTGAGCGGCGAGCGCAGGAAAGCGCGCACGAGCGATTCGCCCGCCGGCGTGTAGTAGCCCCCCCCGCGCTCGTCCTCCGCTTCCGGGTCGCCGCCGAAGCGCACCGCCGTCTGGCGGGCGCGCTTGCCCTCGTAGGCCGCGAAGAGGATCGAGCCCGGTCCGAGGCGCTCGCCCTGGTAGCGCTTCTCCGCCACGAGCACGGAGACGCGATCGCCCGCGCGCGGCTCGGTCAGGAAGTCGATATCCGAGGCGAAGATCTCGGCCAGCTGCACGATCACGGCCGGGTCGGCCCCGCTCGCGCGCAGGACCTCGTCGAGCGTCGTTGTGATGCTGCCTCCGTGGCGGCGCAAGTAGACGTCGTAGGGCAGGCCGGTGCGGTATGAGGTGAGCGCGCGCTCATCGCCCTCGATGACATAGATGCGATCGGGCCCCTTCTGATACTCGAGCCTCCGCAGGCGGCCTTGCTCGCCCAGCACGAGCTCGATCGTCTCTCCCGGCAGCAGCTTGCGCACGTCGAACAGGCTGGTGGCGCGCACCTCGTTCACCACGCGCTCGATGTCGCGCAGGAAGAGGTCGTTGCGCAGGAGCAGCCTCGATAGCGTGTCGCCGCGGCGCACGGTGTCGCGGCGGGTGATCCAGCCGGCCGGGGTGGATCCGGCCGAGAGCTCCGGCTGGCCGGTCCCACGGACCGCCGCGGGCGAGCCGCGGCCGGCCCGCGGAACAAGCTGGCCGAGCACGAGCCAGGCGAGCAGGATGAGCGCCGCCCCGCCCGCGGCCAGGCAGAACGACCGGCGTGGCGTCAGCCGCCGCGGGGTCCCATCCCTCATCACCTCTTCTCCTGCTGTTCGCGGCCGCCCGGAGGAGCGTCTCGCCGAGCGGGACCGGACCACTCCTGCGGCGGCGACCCTACCGCGGGTCGGGCGGTCTCTGTCGCTCGCGCCCGCGGGAGTCCCAGCGCGGCCGCAGCGCGCCAGACGGTCGCGCCCAGGACAATCCCCAGGACGGCGCCCCCCACGACGTCGGTCGGATAGTGCACGCCGACGTAGATGCGCGACAGCCCCACGAGAAGAGCGGGCACGAAGAACAGCCGCCAGAAGCCGCCCGCGCCCAGACTCAGGACCGCCGCCGCCCCGAACATGTTGGCGGCATGGCTCGATGGAAAGGAACCCGATCGAGCCTGGGCCACCAGCGCCTCGACGCCGGCCACCTCGAAGCACGGGCGTGTCCGAGCCGCCCACGGCTTGATCACGTGGCTGGAAATCTGATCGGTCAGGAGCAGGGTCACCCCAAGGGCGATCGCCGCCACGCGGCCGCGGCGCCCTCCGAGGACGAACAGCAGGACCCAGGCAAAGGCCAACGGGATCGTGAAATGGCCGATATCGGTGATCCAGACGAAGAAGGCGTCGCCCCAGGGCGTGCGCCACGTCTGGTGTATCCAGTGCAGGACCACCTCATCGAGGTGCTGCAGCCATCCCGGCATGTCGACGAACGCCTCCGGCTCTCGGCGGGGCGTCCCGCCCGTGCCTCGCCCCCGCCTTGCCGGCGAGTCTTGCGCTTGGTACCGTGAGACACAGGATACGCTGCTTTCGCCGCCGGGTCATGTCCTTCCTCGTTCGCGATCCGGCGCGGGCGGACCGGACCGATCGCCCTGGGGAGCCGCAGCATGACGGACGAACGCCCTGAGCTACGCCGGGACGGGGACCTCGTCTGGGTCCCGGCGGCCGCGGCGCCGCCCGGAGTGCGGGGGGGCGTCAGCACGCGGCTGGGCGGCGTGAGCGAGGGGCACCTGGCGGCGCTCAACCTGGGAACCCGGACCGGCGACAGCGAGGCCCATCTGGAGGCCAACCTGAGCCGCCTGGCGGCGGCGACCGGCGTGAGGATCGACCAGTCGGCGCGTATCCGCCTGACGCACGGCACGCGGCTGGTCGAGGCGACCGGCCCCGGCCTCACCGCCGAGGCCGACGGGCTCTGGACGCGCCTGGGCGGCCTGCCCCTGGCGCTGACGGTGGCCGACTGCCTGCCGCTGCTGCTCGCGGCCGACGCCGGCCCCGTCGCCCTGGTCCACTGCGGCTGGCGCGGGTTGGCGGCCGGCATCGTCGCGCAGACCCTCTCCCGGCTGTGCGCGGAGGCCGGGCGCCCCGCCGGGTCCTGGTGGGCATGGATCGGCCCGGGCATCGGGCCTTGCTGCTTCGCGGTGGATGAGGAGGTGGCCGCCCGCTTCCCGCCCTCCGCCCGGCGTCGGACGGAACCCGGGGCGCGCCTGAGCGTGGACCTGCCGGGATACCTGCGCGGCGAGCTGCTGGCGGCGGGTCTGGCGCCCGATCGCGTGCGAGCCGCCGGCCTGTGCACGTCCTGCGAGGCGAGTCTCTTCTACTCCCACCGCCGGGATCGCGGTGCGACCGGCCGAATGCTGGCCTGGATCGAGCGCGCGGTGTGACCGTGAAACCGACCCGCGCCTAGGGCTACGGCCCGGGGAGACCCTTGGTGTTGCCGTAGGTCGGCCGCGTCTCTTTCTCGTCGCTGAGCGACGTGGCCCAGATCGCGAACAGGGTGGCTCCCGCCCCCAGCAGCGCCGTGTTGGCGTAGTCCAGGCGCTTGACCTCGACGCGCGACACGCGCTCGGCCGGCAAGATCGTATGGTGGGGCACATCGACGAAGGCCACACCGCCGTCCGCCGACGCCCGTTCCTCGACCACGAAGTAGGTCCCCACCAGGCTGTCGCCCCGCGTTTGAACTCGCTCGAAGTTGTAGACGTAATTATCTCTCGAGACGACGGTTGCCTTGCCGATTCCGTCGGCGGTGATCGACTCCAACGGGACCTGCTGCACCGTGGAGCACCCTAGCCAACCCATTGCCAGGACGCACAGAGCGCTCGCCCGGAAGGCTTGGTTCTTCATGCCCGCCTCCTCGCCGTTCTCGGCACCGCCGCCGCCCGGGGACTGCCCCGAGACCGCATCCTCACGAGAGTGTACCCATTTAGACGTCGTTGGTTGCCCGCTTTCCCCAGCGCCGCTTCCAGCGGTAGATGATCTCCAAGGCCGCGCGCGGTGACAGGCGATCGGGCTCGAGGGCGGCCAGTTCCGCCAGCATCTCGCCCACTCCCGCGGCCGGCTCGCTCGCCGGCGCGACCCGGGCCTCGTCGGCCGCCGCCAGCGCATCGGCGACGCGCCCCGCCAGGCGCGCCGATCCCTGCCCGCCCCCGGCGCGGGCAAAGAGGGTGATCTGCGCCTGCTGCGCCGCCGGCGATCCCGGCAGGAGCAGGTCGCGGGGTCCGTGTTCCTCCAACAGTCCCAGGATCTCGCGCGCGCGGGCCAGCACAGCCTCGGGCAGCCCCGCGAGCTGGGCGACGTGCACCCCGTAGCTCCGGTCCGCAGCGCCGGGCACGACGCGCCGGACGAAGATCACCCGGTCCTGCCACTCCTTGACCTGCACGTTGAGATTGCAGTACCCCTCGCGCCGCCGGGCCAGCTCGGTGAGCTCGTGGAAGTGGGTCGCGAAGAGCGTCCGCGGGCGCCGCAGGGGACGGTCGCGCAGGTGCTCGGCCACCGCCCACGCGATCGCCAGACCATCGAAGGTGCTCGTGCCCCGGCCGACCTCGTCGAGCAACACGAGGCTGCGGCTGGTCGCCTGGTGCAGGATCCGGCTCGTCTCGATCATCTCGACCAGGAAGGTCGACTGCCCGGCCGCGATCCGATCGCCCGCCCCCACCCGCGTGAAGAGCCGATCGGCCAAGCCGATGCGAGCCTGCTCGGCTGGGATGAAGCTGCCCGCCTGGGCCAGGAGCACCAGCAGCCCGACTTGACGCAGGTAGGTCGACTTGCCGGCCATGTTGGGCCCGGTGATGATCAGGATCTGCCGGCCGCGCCCGTCCAGCTCGACGTCGTTGGGAACGAAGGTCTCGCCCTCGAGGAAGCGCTCGACCACCGGATGGCGGCCGCCCGTGATGCGGATCTCGTCGCCCTCGTCCACTTCGGGGCACACATAGCGGCCCTCGATCGCCCGCTGCGCGAAGCCGGCCAGCAGATCCCACTGCGCCGCCGTCTCGGCGGCACGCTGCAGTTCGCGCGTCGCGCTCACCGTGCGCGCGCGCAGCGCCTCGAGCAGCCGTTCCTGGCGCTCGCGGGCCGCCTCGCGCGCGCTGAGGATCCTCTCCTCCCACTCCTTGAGCTCCGGCGTCACGAAGCGCTCGGCTCCGACCAGGGTCTGCTTGCGCTCGTAGGCCTCCGGCACGCGCGCCAGGTGCGCCTTGGTGACCTCGATGTAGTAGCCGAAGACCTTGTTGTGCCCGACCTTGAGCGAGGGAATGCCGGTCGCCTCGCGCTCGCGCTGCTGGACCTGAGCGAGCCAGCGTTCGCCGCCCTGCGCCAGGTCGCGCTGCTCGTCGAGCTCCGCGTCGTAGCCGGGGCGGATCGCCTCGCCGCCGGGCGCGCGAAACGGATCGGGAACGAGCGCGCGGTCGAGCTCATCGCGCAGCTGTGCGAAGTCGGACCCGCCCGCCCCGCGCGGGAAGGGCGCGCGCGCCGCGATCTCTTCGGCGGCGGCGGCCAGCTCCGGCCACGGCGCCAGGGAGTCGCGCAGGCGCGCCAGGTCCCGCGGGCGCGCCGGAGCGGTGTGCAGGCGCGCGACCAACCGCTCGACGTCGCCGACCCGCGCCAGCAGCGCGCGCAGCTTCTCGAGGAGTCCGCGATCCGCGACCAGCGCCTCCACCGCGCGGTGCCGGGCGCGGATGGCCGCCACCTCGAGCAGCGGCCGCGCCAGGGTGCGGCGCAGGAGGCGCGATCCCATCGGCGTCTGCGTGCGGTCCACGACCGCCAGCAGCGATTGGCGCGCTCCCGGCGTCAAGGACTCGAGCACCTCGAGGTTGCGCAGGGTGGATTCGTCCATCTGCAAGCCATCGGCGGGCCGCAGGGCTTGCGGCGCCTGCAGGTGGGTCAAGGGTGCGCGTCGTTGCTCGCGCGCGTAGGCCACCAGCGCGCCCCCCGCCGCGATCCCCAGCGTCAGGTGGTCGATGCCGAAGGGCTCGAGGCTGGCGACACCCCATTGCTCGAGCAGGACCTTGCGCGCGCGGCTGGCGGAGAAGAGCCAGCCGTCGAGCGGGGCCTGGAACAGGTCGCGGTGCTCGCGCAGATGGGCCGCCAGATGCGGCTCATCCCGCCGCTCGCGCGGGAAGAGAAGCTCGCGGGGCGCCAGGCGGTCGAGCTCGGCCGACAGCTCGGACGGCGTGATCTCTCCCAGGGTGAACTCCCCGGTGGAGATGTCGGCCGCCGCCAGACCCCAGCGCTCCCTGCCCGGCACCACGGCCACCAGGTTGTTGTTGCGGCCCTGCGCGAGCAGGTGCTCGGCCAGCGTCGTGCCCGGCGTGAGCACCTCGACGATCGCGCGCTCCATCAGACCGCGCCCGCCGGGGCGCTCGACCTGCTCACAGATGGCCACGCGATGTCCGGCGTGCAGCAGACGCTGCAGATGCGGTTCGGCGCTATGCCACGGCACGCCCGCCATCGGGATCGGGTCGGGGTCGGCCTTGTTTCGCGAGGTGAGCGTCAGATCGCAGACGCGCGCCGCGATCTCGGCGTCCTCGAAGAACATCTCGTAGAAGTCGCCCATGCGGTAGAAGAGGATCGCGTCGCCGGCCTGCTGCTTGAGCTCGAGGTACTGGGCCATCATGGGCGTCGCGGTGGCAGCGCGCCGCCCGGCGCCGCGGCACTCGGCGCCGCCGGCTGCATCGGGCTGCGCCGCCGCGGGTCCGTGCTCGCCCTCACCCGTGCTCATCGTGGCTCGGATCCCAGGCTCTCCGGAGGCGTGGAGGCCGCATCGACGATCTCGTAGGAGAGCATCAATCGCTGGCTCAGCGCGGCCCCCAGGCTCTCGGCGGCGGCGCGCGAACAGCCGCGACCCACGCGAACGTGGTGGAGCGCTCCGCCGTCCGCCGCGGGCAGCGTTTGCAGGTAAGCGTCGAAGCCATAGCCGACGAGCTCCCGCAGCAGCTCGCGGGCGGGGTCCGGCTCTTCGAAGGTGCCTACCTGCACCGCCAGTCCGCGCTCGGCCGGCGGCACCCCGCTCGAGTCGGCCCCGGGGGGTGCGGCCGCCGGAGCCTCCGGGCGCTCGCGGCCGATCGCCACTCGCGCGCGCAGCGCCGCGGTCTCGGGTGCCGCGGCGAGCGCCCCGCGCGGCGCGGCCAGAATCTCGCTGGCGGCGGTGCGCAGCGCAGCGTTGGAGCTGCGCGCGAGCCGCCAGAGCCACGGTCCCAGCAGGCCCCAGCGCCGCGCCGCGCCCTCCAGCTCCAGCGCCGCGCGCACGCCGCGCGAGCCGCTCGGTCCCCGCCCGAGCGCCGCGATCCCGCGCATGAGGTCCCACGGCGGCAGCGTTCCCGTCGCGGCGCCCGCGCCGGCATCCTGCGCGCGCCCGAGGACGACCCCCCAGTAGCCCGCCTCCGGCCCGGCCGCTTTCAGGTCCCGGACCGCGTCGAGCTCGCGGCGGGCCGCGGAGGTGTCCCCGGCCGCCATGAAGAAGCGCGTCTTCCAGAGGCGCGCCTGAACCGCGGTGGCGCCCGGGAAACGGCGGATCACTTCGTTCTGGAGATCGAACGCGACGCGGGCGTCGGAGGCTTCCCGAGCGCGCTGGAAGAGCCAGGCCGCCTGCGCCTCGCGCGGGCCGCCGGGCAGCTGGGCCAGGACCGCCGCGACCTCGGCGCGCCTCTCGCCCTGCGCCGCGCAGGGGGCCAACAGCAGCCCGGCCAGCAGGGCCCACACGGCCCCGCCGCGGGCGGACCAGAGCGGCCGTCGGTCCGCGGCCCTAGGCCTGCGCCTCGGTGTGGCCATCGCCAGCTTCCTGTCCCGCCAACGCCGCGAAGGGATCGGGCAACCACGTGCGGCAGCGCCGGCAGCGCACCTCTTGCGGCTCGGCCGGCGCGCTGCAGCGCGGACACGCAAAGCGGGCCATCTCATCCACGGACTCATCCACGAGCTCCTTCAGCTGCGCCTCGGCGTCAGCAGGGCGGCCCGTGTGCAGAAGCAGATAGAGCCGCCAGTAGCGCGCGGCCAGATCGCCCGGGTCGCGATCGAGCAAGTCCTCGACGATCCGCAGCGCCTCTTCGGGCTCGCCCCGACGGAGCGCCATGCGCGCCCGGGCCAGGTGCAGCGGGGCGCTCGACCCGCCCTCGGCGCGCACCAGATCGCGATAGAGCTCGCTCAGATCGCCGAAGCGGCCCATCTCGAAGTAGGCCTTCTCGAGCCGATTCACCACGAACACGGCGCCCGCCGGTTGCGCCTGAAGCAGCCGGCGCCACACCTCGGCCGCCCGGTGGTAATCGTTCTCGCGCGCGTGCAGGTCGCCAAGCAGCAGCAGCGCGGGACCATAGTCGGGCTCCTCGCGCAGCACCTCCTCGATCACCCGGCGGGCTCCGCTGATCTGCCCGGCCTCGGCGCGCCGCGCGGCGATCTCGACGCGCACCTGCTTGGGGCGCGGACCGCCGCCGCTCCGGTCGCCGCGGGCCAGCACCTCGACCGACTTCAGGGCCGCGTTCCAGTCCTGTCGCTCGAGCGCCTCTTGCAGCTCGACGCGGGCGATCAAGGGATGGCGCCGGTCGAGGGACCGGAGCTGCTCGACCGCGGTGCGCGCCTCGCCGTAGAAGCCCAGCAGCAACAGGTCCTCCACGAGCCCCTGCAGGACGGCCAGGCGCATGGCCCGGTCGCTCAGGTCGCGGGCGAGCAGGCTGCGGTAGATGGAGACCGAGCGCTCCAGGTCGCTTTCGCGGCGCAGGATGCGTGCCAGGCGCAAGTAGGCGGTCACATCCTCGGTGTCCTGCCGGATGATCTCCTTGAACGCCTCGCGCGCGCGCGGCAGATCGCCTTCGACCAGCAGCTCGGAGATTCGCTCGTAGTGCGCCAGCTTGCCGCTGAGCACCTTGCGCTTCCGGCCGCCCCACATCGGCGCGATGAGCACGACGGCCACCAGCAGGAGGATCACCCCCAGAACCAGCACCTCCACCATGACCCACGCCCCCCTACTGGCCGCGCACTCCCGAACCGGCGCTCTGCCCCGGCCAAGCACCCACCCCCTCGACGCGACCGCCGGCCGCGGGCGACACGGGACCTTCCAGCGGCGCGGTGCGCAGGGCGTCGAGTTCGCGGCGCATCCGCTCGGCCTCGCGCTCCAGGCGCGTGAGCCGCTGGCGCACCCGCAGCTCGCGGATGAGCGAGACCACCAGGAAGGTCAGCGCGCCGGCCGCGTAGGCGATGAACAACGCCGCCACCACGTCGATCTGGGTGGCCCCGCCGAAAGTCCACCAGCGCAGCGTCACGTACTGCCCGCGGTTTTCGAGCCCGAACAGGACCACGAAGATGATGAACAGGAATACAAGGAAGGCCTTCAGATACCACACGGCGAACACCCCCCGAGCCGCGCTCTCGCGGCCCAAGCCCGGCCCGAGACCCGCGCGGCCTGGACATTCTAGGGCCGCCGCGGCGGCCGCGCAACGCGAGCCGCCCAAAGCGCGAGGGAGGATGATGCGCGCACCACCCTCCCCCGGCAACCATTGGGGCGCGGCCGGACCCGGTCCTGACCGCGCCCCGCGTGGGCTTATCGGGCCTCCGGTCGTGTCTCCGGCGATGCGTCCCCGGCCGGACCACCCTCGAGGGGCGCCGACCCGGTCGCGGGCTCACCCGCGGACGCCGACGCCGGCTCCTCGGGAGCCCCGGCGGGCTCTCCGGAGGGAGCGCTGGGCTCCGCCGCGGGCTCAGGCTCAGGCGCAGGCTCGGGCGCAGGCACAGGCACAGGCACGGGCACAGACGCGGCCTCGCCGGCCGGCGCACTCGCCTTCGACTCGGCCGCCCGCTGCTTGAGGTTCTCCGCGAAGGCCTTGCTGGCCTCGTCGCCCTGCTCGGTCAGCCAGGCCTTGACGGAGAGCAGGATCCGGTGATTGGCCGGGTCGACGCGCGTCACCTTGACCTCGAGCTCGTCGTCATCGCGGAAGTACTGCGTGGGGTCGCGCAGGTCGTCAAACCCGAGCTGGCCGGCGGGAATGAAGCCTTCCACGTCGTCCTCGAGCATCACGACCGCACCGCGGTCGATCACCTTCGCAACCTTGGCCTTGACCGTGCTGTTGATCGGGTACTTATCGATCAGGGCCGGCCAGGGATCATCCTGCACCTGCTTCAGGCCCAGGCTGACCCGGCGGTTGGCCTTGTCGAGCGAGAGCACGCGCACGGTCACCTCGTCGCCCTTCTTGACGATCTCGCTCGGGTGCCCGATGCGCCGCGTCCAGGACATGTCGGAGATGTGCACCAGACCGTCGATCCCGTCCTCCAGCTCGACGAAGGCGCCGAAATTCGTCAGATTGCGGACCTTGCCCGTCACGATCGAATTGACCGGATAGCGCTCGTCCAGCGTGAGCCAGGGATCCGGCTCGACCTGCTTCAGGCCCAGCGAAATGCGCTCGTTCTCCTTGTCGACCTTCAGAACCATGCACTCGACTTCCTGACCCTCGTTCAGGATCTTCGACGGGTGGCGGATGTGCTTGGTCCAGGACATCTCGGAGATGTGGATCAGGCCCTCGACCCCGCGCTCCAGCTCGACAAAGGCGCCGTACTCGGTCAGGCTGACCACCCGGCCCTTGACCTTCGAGCCCACGGGGTACTTCTCATCCACGCGCTCCCAGGGATACTCGGAGAGCTGCTTGAGGCCCAGGGAGATCCGCTCGCGCTCGGGGTCGAAGCTGAGCAGCTTGACCTTGACCTTCTCCCCGACGCTCAGGACCTCCGACGGGTGGCGGATTCGGCCCCAGGACATGTCGGTGATGTGCAGCAGGCCGTCGATGCCGCCCAGATCGATGAAGGCGCCGAAGTCGGTGATGTTCTTGACGTAGCCCTCGCGCACCTGGCCGACCTCGAGCTCCTTGAGGATGTTCTCCTTGGCGGCCTCGCGCTCTTCTTCCAGCACCAGACGGCGCGAGACGACGATGTTGCGGCGGCGCTTGTTGAGCTTGATGATCTTGAACTTCAGTGTCTGCGACATCAGGCTCTCGATCGACTGCGGCTGCCGGAGCGCGATCTGCGACCCCGGCAGGAACGCATCGACGCCGAACAGGTCGACCACCACGCCGCCCTTGATCTTCTTGACCAGGCGGCCCTCGACGACCTCGCCCTTCTCGGCCGCGTCCTTGACGCGGTCCCAGACCTTGACGAAGTCGGCCCGCTGCTTCGAGAGCACCACGAGCCCGTCTTGATCCTCGAGCTTCTCGAGGAAGACGTCGATCTCCTCGCCGACCTTGACGCTGTCGAGCTCGCCGAACTCGTCGAGCGGGATGATGCCCTCGCTCTTGAAGCCGACGTCGACGAGCACGTCCTTGTCGTCCACATTGAGGATGCGCCCCTTGAGTACCTCACCCTCCTCGAGGTTCTTCATCGAGTTGAGGTACATGTCGACCATCTTCTGGATCTCGGCCGATTCGGCCTGTTCCGCTTCATCGCGGTTGACGAGCCGGATGGGGCCCGGCCCTTGCGGCCCACGGGGGCCCTCGTCGCGGACGCCGCTGCTCGGCGGCGCGCCGCCCCGGTCGCTCCCGGGCCCGGGCGTGACGGGCACCGGTGCGGGCTGGCTGCCCTGATCCTGGGGCCCGGCCGGCGTGGTGCTGGCCTGGTCCATCTGCGATTCGTGGTCCATCATGTCTGGTGGGTCCTCCCTACACGCGTCGACAACGTCACCCGCCGAGAATACCGCGCTCGGCGATCGCGGTCGCAAATGGGTCATTATACCATTCGGCCGGGCGGCTTCAAGCCTGATCTCGACCCACGGATTGAGGTCCCGGCGGGGGCTCCAGCGCCGCGATGGCGGCCATCACCCGGGCGGCAAAGGCGGTGTCCTGTGGGCTTCGGGTCGCATCGGACCCGGTCTCGCCGGCCGTCGCGGGCGGGGCCAGGGTCTCGCCGAAGCGGACGACCTGGCGCTCGCGGCGCAGGGCGCTGCGCAGGAGGGTGCCGCCCGAGACCAGCACCGGCAGGACGGGCACCTGGGCCCGCCGCGCGAGCCAGGCGACGCCCGCGTGCGGCGTCCCCAGGTCCTGGGCGCGGATGCGCGTGCCCTCGGGGAAGATCAGCAGCGGAATGGCGCGTTGCAGCGTCTCCAGGCACGCGCGCAGCGCCCGGCGGTCGGCTGCTCCGCGGCGCACGGGTATCGCATAGTACTTGCGAATGAGCCACCCCAGCGGACCGCGGAACAGCTCCTCCTTCGCCAGAAACGCGGCGGCGCCGGGCAGCAGGCAGCCGACCAACGGGGGGTCGGTGTACGCCCGGTGATTGCAGGCGATGATGCACGCGCCGGGCGGCACGCGCTGGCGCCCCTCCACCTGCACGCCGCACAGGCCCTGGAAGACGGCCCGCAGGAAGACCTGCGCGCCGCGGAAGAAGAGCGAGCCCGGCCAGTGACCCCGGCCGCGAACCAGGGCGACCGCCAGGGCGATCTGCTCCTCCAGGTCCAGGCCGCTCGTGTCGATGCGCACCGCACCGCTGGGCACGCGCAACGGCGAAAGCGCTCGCGACGCATCACGCCCGTCGCGCTCTTCTAAGTCACGACGAATCGCCGCCTCGTCGGCGGGCAGTCCCAGGGCCCGCAGCTGCGCGGCGCGCCGCGTGGTCCGGACCTCCAGCGAGGCGGTCAGGTAGATCTTCGGCCAGGCCTCGGGGAACACCACGCCGCCCATGTCGCGGCCTTCGGCAATGCAGGCACGCGCGTGGGCCGCCGCGCGCAGGAGCTCCGCCACGCGCTCGCGGACGGCCGGCAAGGTCGCCAACCGGGACGCCGCCTGGCCGATCTCCTCGCGCCGCACCTCGTCGCCGACGTCGTGGCCGTCCACCTCGACGCGGAATGTTCCCGCGCCGGCCTTCACCCGCACGCGGGCGCCGGCCACCCAGCGCGCGAACTCCGGGGATTCGTCCGCCGCGACCCCGGCGCGCGCGGCCGCCCAGGCGATGGCCCGATAGAGCGCGCCCGAGTCGAGGTAGAGCAAACCGAGGCGCTCGGACAGCCCCCTGGCGGTGGCGGACTTGCCAGTCCCGGCCGGCCCGTCGATCGTGACGACGCGAACGGGGTCCGAGCCGGCGCGCCCGGGCGGCATTGGCAGCGAACCCATCGCTCAGAGCTCCAGTCCCGTGCGTCGGGCGATCTCCTGCAGCTCGGCGGGCAGCAGGGGGCGGATCGCGCCCGCAGGCAGCTCGCCCAGGCGCACCCCGGCGAAGCCCAGGCGCTGCAGGCGGAGGACCCGCAGTCCCACGGCCCGGCAGATGCGCCGCACCTCGCGCTTCTTGCCCTCGTGCAGCACCACCCGCAGAACCGCGCCGCCGCGCGAGGAGCGCTTCACGCGCACCTGGGCGGGGGCGCTGTGCTCGTCGCCGCCGATGGGCACCCCGCCGGCCATGCGCGCGAGCTGGGCCGGCGCGGGGCGCGGCACCACCCGGACCTGATAGAGCTTCTCGACCTGGAAGCGCGGATGGAGCAGACGGTGCGCGAGCTCGCCGTTGTTGGTCAGCAGCAGCAGGCCTTCGGAGTTTCGGTCGAGGCGTCCGACGGGGAAGACCGGCACGTGGATGCGGCGCAGGAAAGGACCGAGCCCCTCGCGCCCGAGCTCGTCGGCTTCGCTGACCACGACGCCTCTGGGCTTGTGGAAGGCGAAGTAGACGAACTTCGCGGGCGGTCGGACGGCTTCCCCGTCCAGCTCGACCCGATCCCGGCCGCTGGTCACGAGGGTCCCGGGATCAGCCACGCGCTGGCCATTGACCGCGACGCGCCCCGCGAAGACCAGGTCCATGGCTTTGCGCCGCGAGGTCACGCCGCAGAGCGCGAGATAGCGATTGAGGCGCAATCGCGCCGCGTCGGGGGTTGCGCGCCCCGGACCCGGGTCCGACTTGTCTCCGCCGGCCGGGCTCACGCTCGGGCCTCGCCGCTCCGGTCGACCTCGCCGGCTTGCGGCGCAGAGGCGAGCAGGGCGGCGACGGTTTCAGGCTCCCGTCCCGCGTCGGCCGGCGGCGCGTCCCCGGGGGCATCGCCCGGCGGCGCGTCCCCGGGGGCATCGCCCGGCGGCGCGTCCCCGGGGGCGTCGGCCAGCGGCGCGGCGGCGGCGGGGATCGCCCCGGAGCGAACCAGATCCTCGCGCGCCGCGTTGCGGTCGAGCAGCGCCTCGAATTCCTCGATCTTCGGCAAATCGCGCAGGCTCTCGATGCCGAAGTGCTCCAGGAAGTGATCCCCCGTGCCGTAGAGGAGCGGGTGGCCGACCGTCGCCGCGCGCCCGCGCACGACGACCAGGCGCCGCTCGAGCAGGGTGCGAAAGACGCCGCCGCAGTCGACGCCGCGGATCGTCTCGGCCTCCCCGCGCGTGACCGGCTGCCGGTAGGCGACCACGGCCAGCACCTCGAGTGCGGCGCGCGACAGACGCTGGCGGCGGCGGCCCATCAGGAAGCGCTCCACCTCGAGCGCGACGTCCGGCAGGGTGAGCACTTGGAACCCGCCGGCGATCCGCACGACGCCGAACGCGCGGCGCGTTTCGGCATAGAACCGCCCGAGCTCGGCCACGGCCTGCTCGATCGCCTCGGCGTCCGCGCTGGGAACGACCTCCTGGACTTGCGCGACCTTCAGCGGCCCATCGGCGGAGAAGAGCAACGCCTCGACGATGCGCGTCAGATCCTGCAACTCTTTCAAGGCTGCGATCCTTCCTGTTGGATCCGGGGCCGGCGCTGGGCGGCCCGCCCGCGGCGGCGCCGGCGCGCGCTAGGACTCCGCGGCCCCGACGCACTCACGCGACGTGATCCACAGCTCGGCGAAAGGCTGGTCCTGCATCAGGACCACGACCTGCTGGCGCGCCAGCTCGAGCAGGGCCAGGAACGTCACCGCCAGTTCGAGCCGCCGCGGCTCGGGGCCGAACAGGCCGTTGAAGGTCGTGCGCCCCCCCTCTTCATCGAGCCGGCGCAGCACGAGCGCCACCTGGTCCTCGAGCCGGACGTCCTCCAGCTGGACGTGGTGCACGGCCGGGGCCGGGACATCGCGGGTCTCGACCTCCGCCAGCGTCTTGACCAGCGTGAAGAGGTCGATCTCCGCCAGCGGGTAGACGAAGTCGTCCGGGAGCCGCGGCACGAAGCCGCGCGGAAAGCGGGGACCCGCCTCCTCCT
Organism: uncultured bacterium; assembly: GCA_964603725.1. Lineage (GTDB taxonomy): Bacteria > Eisenbacteria > RBG-16-71-46 > CAIMUX01 > WJJG01 > CAZDKK01. Next base: position 13,953 of record CAZRWW010000072.1, on the reverse strand, counting down.
GCCGGAGGCGGAGCGATTCGGCCACCTCCTTGAACAACCGATAGGCCAGCAGGCGCTGGATCAGCTCTTCCTCGGTCGTCGGCTCATCGTCGTCGCCCGCCGCCGGCGGCCGGGGCAGGAGACCCTGCGACTTGATGCGCATCAGCGTGGCCGCCATCACGAGGAAGTCGCCGGCGATCTCGATGTTGAGCGCCTCCATCAATTCCAGGTACTCGAGGTATTGCCGGGTGATCCGCGAGATGGAGATCTCCCAGATCTCGAGCTCATCTTGCTTGATCAGATGCAGCAGCAGGTCCAGGGGACCCTCGAAGTTGTCCAGGCGCACGAGGTAACTCACCTCTGGGCCGGCAACTTCCGACTGTTCCGTCACCTGGATCATCAAGCCCCTCCCGTGGACACCGCACAGTAGGACAGGGCCGCCCACCTGTCAAGAATGGCCGGCCGCCAGGGCGCGGGGGGCGCCGAGCGGTCCCCGGGCGTCGGGCCTCGCGGTGGGCGAGCCGCTGAGAATCGGAGGCGTAGCTGAAGGGCATCGGCTCGAGCGTCTCGAACCGATGCCCTTCAAGATCGGCCGGTAGGAGCCCTGCGCTGTGCAAGCCGGCCAGTGGTGAACACTGCCCCGTCGGACTCCGCGCGGCGCCGGGACTCTCCCGTCGCCGCTGGCCCAGCCCTGTAGCGCCCCTACCGGGGCTTGCCTCAGGAGGCGGGGGGCATCCACGCCGTCGTCGCAAGATGCCGTTTCCAGGGGGTCAGCCCGTGTTGCTCATGAACACCGGCGTTTCAGCCCCCCACCCTATCTAGCCCGATCACGGTTCCACGCATTCCAGGCGCACCGTCCCCCAATCCAGGTAGACCTGTGCGCTGGAGCGTGGAAGCCTGACCAGGTCAAAGGCACCGTGAATCCCGTCGCCGACGACCGGGCAAGTCCCGGAGACGCGGGCGAAGCGGTCCACGGCAACCTTCAGGAACCCATCCGAACTCGGCGCCGCGTAACCGTCGATGACCACATCGAAGGACGCGTTGCTGCGCGGGCCCAGAAAAACCGCCAGCACCATCTCGCGCTCGAAGTCGATGCGGGGCAGCACGACCGCTGAGCGCTCGAGGCGACCGCGCAGCACGCCCATCATCTGGTCCTCGTCCCGGATGACGATCGTCTCGGTCTGGCCGACGGCCTCGAAGCCGTGCAGCAACCGCTCGGCGGGCGCCCCCGCGAGCCGGGGATTGACCTGCGGGTTCTGGGCCTCCGCGCGCACCTGTTCCAGCAGGCTCACGACCTGCTCCCGGGCGCCCGCCAGCTCATCCGGGGCGGCCCACCGGAACCCGAGCGCGCCGCCGCCGCGCATGACCAGAACGGCTCCCTCCGCGGGCCCCGCGGGGGGTGAGCAGGGCTCCAGTCCGGCCCCGCTCAGCGCCGCTTCCAGCGCCCGCCACGTGGTCGGCCCCAGGAGACCGTCATGGCTCTCGGCTCCCTCCACGCTGACCAGGATTGCGCCGTCGCCGTCGATGTGCACGGCGGCCTGACCGCCGAGGGGGGTGTAGTCCAGGCTGTCCCAGGAGGTGCTGATGTCATCGGGGGCCGTGCGGTCCCCGACCCCGCAGCCGGCGAGCGCTGCGCAGGCCGCTGCCAGAAGCAGCGTCATCGCGGGCCTCCGGCCCGCGCCCGCGCGCTGATGTTCTGCCGCCGCGCCGATCACGTCCGCGATCCTCCCGTCCGGGCACGAGCAAGATCAGTGCCACGACGCTTCGGGGCAGTCAAAACTAAGTCTGCGAATTGCATGTAGTTACCCGTCCTTCTCGGGAGTGCGGGGCCCCGTGGGACCCCGGGGACACAGATTCCCGAGAACCTCCTCAGGATCCTGAGGCCAAGCCCTTAACGTCTGGATCCGTAGCGGATGGCAACGAGGCATTGGATGCGCTCGTAGTACCGCCCGCTGATGCGCGCCTCGTTGCGCTCCCACCCGGCCTGGGCCTCGGCGCTGAACTCGCCGCCCAACGGCCGGCGCAGGCGCAGCGTGGCCCCGCTGCGCGCGCCCAGGTCGAGGTCCTCGGGATCGTCCCGGAGCAGCCACTGGGCGAATCCCCGATCGCGGTAGCGCGGCTCCTGCCACAGCCCGATCGCCTGCAGGCTGATGCGCCAGGGCAACAGACAAGCCAGCGAGAGGCTCAGTTCGTGCCGCACCTGCGAGTACCCGAAGCTGTTGCTGTCGATCGCGCGGTAGCCGTAGGCGAGCTGGAGCAGAGGAGAGACGCTCCGCTGCAGGCCCGCCCCCACCAGGACGCTGCGGTCGCGCTGGTCCTCGCCACGCTCGCTGATCGTGCCCTCCTGCCAGTCCGCGATGGCGGGCGCGTCGAAGCGCACCTCGCCCCCCTCGCACCGCGGGCCGGCGCTCCAGGCGCCGCCCAGGACGCGCTGCAGGTCGCCGCCCACCCGCCAGCCTCGCCGCGCGGCCGGTCCGCCCGCGCGCGTGTCCACCCAGAACGCCTCGGCCAGCCAGCTCACCCGGGCGCCAGGGCTCAGCGCTGCGAATCCCGCGTGGGCCACCTGATGGCGTCCAAGGCTCAACGAGTCGGCATGGGTGCGGTCGACGAGCTGCTCGGTCCAGCGCACGCTCGCTCCGGCCCCGGCGCCGCGCAGACGCCACCCGAGGCTGCCCAGCACCAGGTTGCGGTCCTCGCTCCGGCTGCGGACGTACTGCTCGCCGGCAAAACGCAGCTGGCCCACCAGCGCCCGGCGCGCGCCGGCCGGGCCATCGCGCTCGACGTTGGCTTCCATGCGCGCGAAGGTGTCGCCCACCCACCGATCGCGATTGACCGCCTCGAAGACGTTGGAGTCGAAGCCCGCGGCCAGACCCGCTTCAGCCACGACCACCGCCCCCGCGTCCGGCGGCAGGGCCGCCGCGGCCCCCAGCGCGAACACCAGCGCCAGTGCCCGCGCCCGCCCGGCGGCGGCGCCCGCACCACCCAGTTCACCCGGCCGCCGGCCGCCCCGGCTAGCGTCTGGCTTCATGGCTCGCGCCCCCATTGTCCGGCCAGCGAATCCAACTCGGCGGCTCGCCGCCCGAGGTCCTGCTCCCGCTGCTGCAGCCAGGATTCGAGCGCCGCGAAGACCGCCGCGGGCTCCTGCTCCGCCACGCTCAAGCCCCCGCGCGCCAGGATCGCGCGCAGCAACCGCCCGACGGCGCTGCCGTCGCCGGGCGCAGCGGGGTCAGCGTTCTCTCCGAGCGGCCAGAGGCCGCCGTCGCTCAACCCGGCGCCCGGGTCGAAGAATGAGAGGTCGTCCAGCAGCGCCCGCCGCTCCTGGGCGAGCCGCGCCTGGTCCTCCCAGGAACGGCGCAAGGCCGCGACATCGCGGCGCCAGGCCGCAGCCCGATCGGCCAGATCGCGGGCCCGGAGGGCCTTGACGCGCAGCACGTCGGGCCCGTCGTCGGGCCGGGCGACGGGCGGCGTCAGGTCGACCGCGCGGCGGGCGGCCCGGGCCTCGATGAGCCGGCGCCGCAACTCCTGCAGCGAGTCCGCGCGCGCCCCCTCCCCGCGCTGCGGCGCCGCGCTCGCGATCTCGCCCTCGATGCGCCCGAGGAGCGCCGCGCCAAGGCGCTCGCAATCGCCCTCCCGCTCGCGCAATCGGTCCGCCACGGCGCGGATCGTGTCCCCCAGGGCCTCGCCGCGCGCCAGGGCCCGCAGCTCGCGCGCGCGGGCGCCCATCGCGATCGCCCCGCGCCGCTCTTCCCACGCGAGGACTTCCAGCGCCACCAGGGAATCGATCCGCGCCGCCAGCGCCTCGGACTGGCGGCGGCAGGCCTGCCACGCGACGACGTCCGCCGCGGGGGATGTAACGGCCGGGCCTTGGGCGGCCCCCGACCCCGCCCTGGCGGCGAGCATGAGGACCAACGCGAGCGAGCGCGCGGCCGGCGGCCGCCCGCGCGGCGGGTATGGCATGAGCGCAGTCACAGCAGGCCGTACTTCTCCAGCTTGTAGTACAAGGCGCTGGGGGTGATGTCGAGCAGTCGCGCGGCCTCGGTCTTCACGCCCCGCGCCTGGTCCATCGCCCGCACGATCAGCGCCCGTTCCAGCTCGCCGAGCGCCTCGTTGAGGGGCAGCAGGCCAACCGGCAGGGGCAGCGTTCCCGCGGGCCGCGCCTGCAAGAAGGCCAGATCGCGGGCCGTGACGCGATCCTGCTCGCACAGCACGATCGCCCGCTCGAGCGCGTTTTCCAGCTCGCGCACGTTCCCCGGCCAGCCGTAGCGGCGCAGCAGCTCGAGCGCCTCGTCGCTCACCGTCACGGGCGCCCGCTGCATTGCGCCGCAGATCTTGCGGATGAAGTGCTCGGCCAGCAGGGGGATGTCCTCGCGGCGCTCGCGCAGCGCGGGCACGTGGATCGGGATCACGTACAGCCGGTAGAACAGGTCCTCGCGGAAGCGTCCGGCCTTGACCTCCGCGGCCAGGTCCCGATTGGTCGCCGCGATCACGCGCACATCCACGCGGAGCGTCTGCTCGCCGCCCACGCGCTCGAACTCCCGCTCCTGCAGCACGCGCAGCAGCTTGACTTGCACGGCCGGCCCGATCTCGGCGATCTCATCCAGGAAGAGCGCGCCGTTCTGCGCGAGCTCGAAGCGCCCACGCCGCTGGCGGACCGCTCCGGTGAAGGCACCGCGCTCGTGGCCGAAGAGCTCGCTCTCGAGCACGCCTTCCGCCAATGCCCCGCAGCTCAGGCGGATGAAGGGGCCCTCGCGGCGCCCGCTGGACAGGTGAATCGCCCGCGCCACGAGCTCCTTGCCCGTGCCGCTCTCGCCGGTGATCAGAACCGAGCTGTCGGTGGCGGCCACCTTCTCGATCGTCCGGTAGATGGCCTGCATCGCGGGCGCGCGCCCCACGATCTGACCGTCGTTGAAGGCCTCGCCGACCTCTTCCTCGAGGTAGAGGCGCCGCTCCTGCTCCCGGACCAGCGCCAGCCGGTTGCGCCGCACGGCGAGCGCCTGGTCGGCCTTGGCCGCCAGGTGATCCATGCGCACCGGCTTGGTCAGGAAGTCGAAGGCGCCCAGGCGCATCGCCTCCACCGCCACCTCCACCGTGCCGAACGCGGTCAGCACGATCACCTCGATGAAGGGATCGCGAGCCAGGAGGTCCTTGAGCAGGTCGAGGCCCCCCTTGCCCGGCAGGCGCAGGTCGGTGAGCACGAGGTCCGGCAGGGCGCGCTCGACCAGGCTGAGAGCTTCCTCGGCGCTGGCCGCGCCGCGCGTCGGATGGTGGGCGGCCAGCACCTCAACGATCGCCTCGCGCAGCGAAGTGTTGTCTTCGACGACCAGGATCTCGGCCACCGCGACCTCCTGTGTGCCGCCGCGCCCCCGGTCAGGGGACGCCGCGGCCGCCGGCGCCGCGCGCCGGACGGGGGAATCGCAACACGAAGCGCGCGCCCCCCAGCGGGCTCTGCTCCAGGCGAAGCTCGATCTGGCCCAGGTCGCACAGCCGCCGCGCGATCGACAGACCCAGGCCCGCCCCGTCGGCCTTGCTGGTGAAGAAGGGCTCGAAGATGCGCTCGCGCGCCTCGTCCGGCACCCCTGGCCCCGAGTCCTCCACCCAGAGCTCCAGCGACCCTTCCCGCAGCGCGCCGCTGATGCTGACGCGACCCGCCGCGCCGGCGGCCTGCATCGCGTTGCGCACCAGATTGAGCACGATCTGGCGCAGATGATCGGGATCGCATTCCGCGCTGTGCGGCGCGATCGCGAGCGCCAGATCGCCCCGCCAGTCGAGGCCCAGCGCGGCGTTCTGGGCCGTCTCGGCGACCAGGGCTCCCACCTCGACCGCCTGCAGTCTGGGGCGCTCGGGCCGCGCATACACCAGAAAATCGCTCACGACGCGCTCGAGCCGCAGCGCCTCGCCCAGGATCCGCTCGGCCCGCTGGCGCTGCTTCTCGGCCAGTCCCGCGTCGCGCGCGAGCATCTCCGCATAGAGCGTCAGCCCGCCGAGGGGATTGCGGATCTCGTGCGCCACGCCGCCCACCATGGCCCGCAGCTGTCGCTCGCGGACCTCGACCGCTGAGCGCATGCGGTCGAGCGCCTCGGCCAGGATGCCGATCTCGTCCTCGCCTGCCGCGGACACGGGGGTCTCGAGATCGCCCCCCCCGATCGCCACGGCCGCGGCCGTCAGATGGCGGATGCGCCGCGTGATGCCGCGCGCCAGCCACACGGCGGTCAGCAGGAACAGCGCCCAGCCGCCGGCGCCCGCCACGAGCAGCGTGCGCCGCATCGCAGCGACTACGCCCAGCGACTCCGACGGCGCCGAGACGACGACCAACCCGAGCGGTTCCGCCCGCCCTTCGGCCACCTCGCGCGCGGCGTCGCGGGGGTCCGCGTCCGTCGCGGAGCCGATGGGCGCCACCCCGATCTTGACGAGCCTTCCGCTCGCGGCGCGGAAGAGCGGCGTGCTGGCCGTCCGGCCCGCGCCCAGGGCGGCCTCTAGCTCTCGCCCCATGAGTTCCGCCCGCGGCGCCGGCGAACCAATCGGCAGCTGGCCGTCGTGGTCGAGCGCGACCCTGCCGGTCGGGCTCCAGATCTCGATGCGCTCCGCCCCGGTCGCCTCCGCCAGTCGCCCCAGTCGCGAACGCAGGAGTCGCGCCGCGCGCGTCTCATCGTCGCCCGGGGAAAGCGAGAAGAGCAGCCCCCACGTCTCCGCGGGGATCCCGGCGCTCACCGCAACGGCCAGCGACTCGACGCGCCGGCCCAGCTCGGCCTCGAGCGACCGGCGAGCCTGGCGCTCGAGCAACACGCCGGAGGCGACCAGAACGGGAAGAGCCGTGACGCTGAAGGCGAGGAACAGGGTCGGTCCCATGCCTCGAGCCAATGGACGCACGCCGCTCGCCTCACTGGCCGGCAGATCCGCGCCGCCGGCCGGCGCCTCAGAGACCGTGATGGTGGAAAATCATCGCGCGGACCTGCTCGATGATCGCGTTGATGGCCGCTTCTTCCGGACTGTGCGCCGACATGCGCACCGGCGCATTCCAGAAATCGGTGGGCCAGCGCATGCGCTTCGCCAGCCCGGGCAGGTCCGGGGGCGGATCGGGCAGCCGCTCGGGTCGCGGCGCGTCCACCATCGCCACCCAGGCCAACGACCAGGCGCGCATGGCGTTGGCCAGGTCGTAGCCGCCGCCGCCCACGGCCAGCCAGGGCACGTCCCACGCGGCAATCTCGCTGACCAGGTGCCACCAGCCGGACAGGCTGAGCTCCATGTTCGTGAGCGGATCGCCCAGAATCGGGTCGGCCCCCAGCTCCGTGACCAGCACATCGGGAGCGTAGGCCGTGAACAGCGGGTGCACGATCTCGGCCAGCACCCGCGCGTACTCGTCGTCGCCCATGTGCGGGAGCAGCGGGATGTTGACCGCGTAGCCAACGCCCTCTCCGCGCCCAAGCTCCTGCACGAAGCCGCTGCCGGGGAAGAGCGTCCGGCCGTCCTGATGGATCGAGACCGTCATGACGCGGTTCGTGTCGTAGAACGCGTCCTGCACGCCGTCGCCGTGGTGGGCGTCGACGTCCAGATAGAGCACCCGCCGGCCCTGCTCGACCAGGTGCCGGATCGCCAGAACGACGTCGTTGATGTAGCAGAATCCCGAGGCCCGCGACTGCATGGCGTGGTGCAGCCCGCCCCCCGCGTGGAAGACCCGCCGGGCTTCCCCGGAGAGCAGGATTGCGGCCCCGGTCAAGCTGCCGCCGGCCGTGTAGAGCGCATATTCCCACAGACCCGAGAAAACCGGGTTGTCGCCCGAGCCCAGGCCGTGACGGGCCAGCTCCGGCGTCGGCAGGCCATCCGAGGCGGCGTGCAGGAGATCCAGATACGTCGACTCGTGGGCGGCCCGCAGGGCGCCCTCCTCGGCCGGCTCGAACGTGCGCTCCACGCCGACGTGCCCGTCGAGCAGACCCATCGCCGCGCAGATGTGACGCGTGAGCCACAGCCGCTCGAGACGAAACGGATGGGTCGTGCCGTAGTCGAACTGGACAACCTTGGGATTGTAGAGGAATATCGGCTGCATAAGAGTCACGATATCAGAGGGCTCGGAACTCGGCAAGCCTGGCGCGGCCGCCCCGCGACCGGCGCGGGGGCAGGCGTTCGCCGGGCGGCCGCGGATCATGCGCAATGAGCCGGCCGCATCCACCCGAGGTCGTCGTTCCGATCACCGCCGTGATCGCCAGCCCCCCCTGGCCGGTCGGCCTGGAGGAGGCCCTCTGCGCTCTGCTGGGCCCCTGCCGCCTGCGCAGCGAGTGCTGGGCGTTCGAGGCCACGCGATACTACGAACACGAGATGGGGGGCGGGCTCGAGCGGTCGTTTCTGGGTCACGCGCCCTGCCCGGCCGTGGACCTGGCCGGCCTCAAGCGCGCGACCCACGAGCTCGAGACACGCTGGTCGCAGGGCGGCCGCCGGCGCGTCAACCTGGACCCCGGCTACGTGGGGCTCGGGGGGCTCTTCCTGGCGTCCTGCAAGCCGGGTCCCCATCGCGTTCATCTTTCGGGCGGCGTGTACGCCGAGCTCACGCTCTGGTACCGGCATGGCTGGACCGTCCTGCCCTGGACCTTCCCCGACTTCCGCACCGCGCGTTACCACCCGTTCCTGGATGGCTGCCGAAGACTGCTGAAGAGCACCCTGCGGGCGGGCACCCCGCCTGGGCCGTAGGCGCAGGCGCCGGCACCCGCGGCCGAAAGCACGGAGTCCCGGCGACGTCGGTCGCCGGGACTCGCTTCGTGCCGTCTGTGCTGTGCCGGGGACGAGACTCGAACTCGTACGGGTTGCCCCACACGCCCCTCAAACGTGCGTGTCTACCAAATTCCACCACCCCGGCCGAACAAACCACGCATCAGGCCCGCTACTGCCCCCCCGCGCCGCCCGCGTCCGGACTGCTGGTGCCGGGCGCCGTCCCCTCGACCGGGCTGCCGGCGGGCCCGGCGCCCTCGCCTGCGGGGACCGCGGACCCTGGCGGCGCCTGCGCCGCGGGTTGCAGGGCTTCGCGCACCACATTGCGGCCCTCGACCCGCGGGCCCCCGGCATGCCGCGCCTGCGCGAAGGCCAGGAGCAGACTGATCAGCAGAAACGCCGCTCCGAGATAGGTCGTGGCCTTGGAGAGAAACGTCGCCGCGCCGCGCCCGCCGAAGAGCGTCTGACTGCCGCCGCCGCCGAAAGCGCCCGACAGCCCGCCCGCCTGCCCGCTCTGAAGCAGGATGGCGATCACCAGGAACAGGGCCACCAGGATGTGCAAGATGAGTAGGATCGCGATCATCGGATTCTCCTCCCACCGCCGAACAAAGTGGTGAGGGTAGCATCTGGCCGCCGGGCTGTCAATCTCGCGCCCGCCCGCGGCCCCGGTCGCCTCAGGCCCGCGCGCGCGCGATTCCGAGGAAGCTGTCCGCCGCGAGGCTGGCCCCCCCGACCAGGGCGCCGTCGACGTCCGGGCGGGCGAGCAGGGACCCCGCGTTGCCGGCCTTGACGCTGCCCCCGTAGAGGATGCGCAGCGACTGGGCCACCTGGGCTCCCGCCACCGAGGCCACTTCCCGGCGCAGATGGGCATGGGCCTCCTGGGCGGTCTCGGGGGTGGCGGTGCGTCCGGTGCCGATCGCCCACACGGGCTCATAGGCAACACTCACCTGAGTCCAGTGGCTGGCGTCCAGGCCCGCCAGGACCTCCCGCATCTGCCGGGAGAGCACGGCGGCGGTCTCCCCGCGCTCGCGCTCGTCGAGGTGCTCCCCCACGCAGAAGATCGCCCGCAGGCCGGCACTGAGGGCGGCGCGCAGCTTGCGCGCCAGGATCTCGCCGGTGTCGCCGAACAGGTCGCGCCGTTCCGAGTGACCCACGAGAACGTACTGACAGCCGGCATCGACAAGCATGGGTCCCGAGACGCCGCTGGTGAAGGCGCCTGAGGTTTCCCAGTGCAAGTCCTGAGCGCCCAACAAAATACGACTTCCACGCAGCTTCTCGGCGACGAGCGCCAGCAGCGTGAATGGCGGAATCAGGAGCAGATCCCGATCGGGGCCCACCGATTCGGCGCCCGACACCACGGCTTGCGCCAGCGCCAGTCCCTCGGCGCGCCCGAGGTTCATCTTCCAGTTCCCCGCGATGAGTTGCCTGCGCATCTGATCTCCTTGATCGGTCGCGGCGCCGCCCGCCTACTCCAGGGCGGCCAGTCCCGGCAGGGTCTTGCCCTCGATGAACTCCAGCGATGCCCCGCCCCCCGTAGAAACGTGCGATATCCGGTCCGCCAGACCCATTTTCTGGACGGCCGCCACGGAGTCGCCGCCCCCCACGACCGAGACGCCGCCGGCGGCTGTCGCCTCGGCTACCGCCTTGGCCATCGCGTAGGTTCCGGCGGCGAAGGAGGCCTGCTCGAAGACGCCCATGGGGCCGTTCCAGAAGATCGTCTTGGCGCCGGCGATCTTGTCCGCGAAAAGCTTGCTGCTCGCGGGACCGATGTCGGCGCCGATGTCTCCCGAGGCGAGGGCTCCGGCGGCGACGATCTTGCCCGGCACGCCGCCGGCCAGATCGGCCGTGACCACGGCGTCGGTGGGCAGCAGGAGGTCCTTGCCCAGCTCCTTCGCCCGCGCGAGGATGCCGCGAGCCACTTCGATGCGGTCCTCCTCCACCAGGGAGGCTCCGGTGGCCAGGCCCTGCGCCCGCCAGAACGTGAACATCATCGCCCCGCCGATGAGCAGCCGATCGACGCGAGGCAGCAAGTTCTCGATCACCTCGATCTTGCCGGAGACCTTGGCGCCGCCGAGCAGAGCCACGAAAGGTCTCTGCGGCGCAGCCAACAAGGTCCCGAGGTACTGCACCTCCTTGTCCAGGAGGAAGCCCGCGGCCTTCTGCGCCACGAAGGCCGCCACGCCGGCCGTCGAGGCATGGGCGCGGTGCGCGGTGCCGAAGGCGTCGTTGACGTAGACATCGGCCAGGCCGGCCAGGCGGCGGGCGAACGCCTCGTCGTTCTCCGTCTCTGCCTTGTGGAAGCGCAGATTCTCGAGCAGCAAGACGCGCCCGGGCGCCACGCCCGCGACAGCCGCCTCGACCTCCGGACCGACGCAGTCAGAAGCCAGGGGCACGTCGAAGCCGAGCAGGGCGCCCAGGCGCCGCGCGACGGGGCGCAGGCTCAGGTCGGCCTTGCGCTCCCCCTTCGGGCGCCCAAGGTGGGACATCAGGATCACGCGGGCACCACGCCCGGTCAGATGCGTGATGGTGGGGAGAGCCGCGCGGACGCGCGTGTCGTCGGCAACCTCCCCCGCGGGCGTGAGCGGGACGTTGAAATCCACCCGGACGAGGACGCGCTGCTGGGCGACGTTCAGATCCTGGAGCGCCTTCCGTGGCATGACTGCACCTCCCTGGCCCTGCTCAGTCGAAACCGCCGAACAGGTTCGTGTAGATCAGACGGTAGTCTCCGGTTCCCATCTCGTCGACGAAAATGAAGCGCAAGCCCCCACTGCCGCCGCGCGAGCGCATCTGCAGCTCCGGAAAGAGCGGCCGGCCCCAGTTGATGTAGTACCACACCTGATAGGGCGAAGTGTCCATCGGATGGCGGCGCGGGCGCCCGCCGGCGTCGTCGGCCTCGGTCTGGTCGATCTCGCGGCGCAGGAAGTAGTAGATCAGATCCTCGTCCTGGGGGGCCAGCTGTTTGTAGATCTCGTCGGGCATGCCGAAGTTGACGAAGACCCGCCCGCGGTCGCTGAGGCTGCCCCGGCGCGGCCCGGCGAAACGCGAGTCGGCCTCGGCCGTCCGGCTGCGGAAGAGCCCCTTGAGCTCCGCGGGGTCATAGGCGGAGCCGCCGAAGGCTCGCCAGAGGCTGTCGAGCACCACTTCCTGCTGCCCCGACCCGAGCTCGACGAAGCGCGCCCAGCGATCGGCATCCATCAGCAGCGACGCCTCCTCCATGCGCGCCGTCAGCGGCCGGGCCCAGGATTCCGGGTCCCACTGGATTTGGAAGCGCCCGCGCAGCACGGACACCTCGCCTCCGGCTCCCGCGCTGTCCGCGGGCGACAGCCCCGCGGACAGCTCGAGCAAGTAGGTGCCCGCCGCGAGCTGCGTGACGTCGAGCCGGCGAATGATGCCGCACCGCTCCCAGCGCGATTCCAGCCGCCCGGTCTGCTCGTACAACACGATGCTGTCGCGCGGCGCCACGATGCGCAGCGCCAGGTCCGTCGCCATCCCGGCACGGCCGTACAACTCGGCGTAGACGGTCAGGGTCGGCTGGAAGAGACCATAGCCGCGCGCCGGGTTCGGCTCGAGCTGTGGGCGCATCAGGTCGGCATCGCCCATCAGGTACCCGTCCGCCCGCACGAGCTCTTGGTGCCGCGCGGCCTCCCAGAGGAAGAGCGGACCGCCCAGCCCCTGCTCGCCGCGCAGGGCCGGGCGCGGCAGCCGGGCGCGCGCCTTGCCCGTGCAGTGCGCCGACTGGAGGAGACTGATGAGATCGTGCCGCTTCGCGTTGCGATCGGTCAGCACAGCCTCCACGAGCCCCGACCCCAGCAGGCCGGGGATCCGCAGGCTGATCACCTGCCGCGCGTAGGTCCCGCTCGGGTCGGGCTCGGCGCAGGGCACATCCAGATCGCTGGTCCGCGAGGCCAGAACGTCACCGTCGGCGTCCAGAAAGCTCACCGTGGCCGTGGTCTGGAACCAGCGCCCCTCGGCGCCGGGCAGCTCGACGCAGGTCACGCCGTCATCCGGCACCGAGAGAAAGAGCAACGTCTCTTCGGCGCCTCCCGGGCCCAGCAAGATGGCTCCATCCGCATGGAAGCGGATCTCCCCGTCGGCCAAGACGGGCAGCTCCGGGGGAGCACCCGCCCCCGCGCGGCCCGGTGCGGCGAGCAGAAAGAGGCCCAGAAGCAGCCGGGCGGGGCGCCATGCGGCCCCCGCCCAAGTCTGCACGCGCCAGCGCAATCGGGCGTCCCTAGAAGCGGAAGTCGGCCGAGATGCGATGGATGGCGCCCAGATAGTCCGCATCCGAGAAGGCATAGTCGATCGTCGCCTCGGCATTCAGGCTGGTGGGCACCTTGAATCCGAGCCCGAGGGACAGGCCCTCGGAATCGAAGCCGAAACCATAGCCGCCGCGCACGTGGAGGAAGTCCTTGTAGCCGACCTCCGTGCCGACATTGGCGCGCTCGCGGTTGTCGGGCGGGTGCGAGAACTCCGCGGCGGTCAGAACCGAGTAGTTCGAATCCTGATACAGGTTCAGGGACATTCCGACGCGGAACACGATCGGAAGCTTCACGGTGTCCTCGATGAACTCGAGCTTGGTGCCGATGTTCTGGATCGCCATGCCGATCCGCAGGGACTGGAAGCCCGTATCGTACAGCGTGCCGAAATCGAAGGCATAGGCGCTCGAGCTAAAGTCGGCCAGGGATGAGTGCACATAGTTGAAGGTAATGCCAGCGGAGAACTTGTCGGTCAATGACCGCGCGTAGGTCATCCCCACCGCCACGTCGCCGTTGTCGAACTTGCGGCCGTCTCCCAACGGTCGATACACCGTGCGAACAAGCTGCTCCGGGGCGTACAAGCTGCGCGCGTGCAGCGCGACCATGCCCGGCACGTACTTCGGGTCGAAGACATAGGTCGCCTGGGAGAAGGCGATGTCGGCCGCCCAGTCGCAATGATGCAGGGCGATCACATCGCGCGTGATGCGCGCCACGCCGGCCGGGTTCCAGTACACCGCCGTGGCATCATCCGCCACGGCTGAGTAGGCCGAGCCCATCCCCGCGGGGCGGGCGCCTACGCCGATCTTGAGGAACTGGCCGCCAATTGTCCCGACCTTCTCGAATTCCCGAGCGCCAAAGGCAACGCCCGGCAGGCCCAGGATCACTACCGCCACAAGGATCGCCCGCTTCACCTTCGTACCCTCCATGACCACAGCTCCCCCTCCAGCTCACGCTGCTCCGCCCCGGTCAGCGGATCACGGTGAATCTCCCGACCTTGGTATCGCTGCCGCAGGTCACGGCA
>CAZRWW010000071.1:0-29185 GCA_964603725.1 uncultured bacterium | reverse complement strand
CGCACGAGCGCCCCGGGGAAAACCTGCCCCTGCCGGGATCGTCTGCTTTGCAGCTGGCATGGGCCCCCGCGGCCCCCCGCGGCCCGGCCGTGCTATAATCCTCTGGGTCGTCATCGGCCCCTGTATCGATGAACTGAGTGGCGCATTCTGCCTGGTCTCACAGAAGGAGGCTCATATGCGACGCCTGTTTCTCTCCACGATCTGTCTGGGCGCTTCCCTGCTCGCCTTGGTCTCGCTGCCGCTGGCGGCCCACGCGGTCGTCGTCAGCGCCGAACTCATCGTCAAGGCGGGCGACACGGTCGGCGCGGCCACCGTGTCGACGCTGAACGCCCCCTTCACCGACAGCGCCGGGCGCGTGGGATTCGTCGGGGCGCTCTCCGACGGCCAGCGCTTCATCTGGTGGAACGACGGGCCGGTCTTCTTCTCGAATGACGCCCTGCCTGACGTTCTCACCGGCGGCGAGAGCACGATGGGCGTCAGCGATACGGGCGGCTTCATCTACAGCCCGGCGGTGAACGGCAACGACGCGGTCTACACCCACGGCGGCGCGCTGCTTCAAGATGGCGACCCGGTGCTGTGCCTGCCCGGGCTCTACAGCACGTTCAACAGCCGGCCCACGATGCGGCCCGACGGCGTGGCCTACTGGTGTGGAGGCACGGCCACGACATCGGGTGGAACGACCTCGAATCGCCATTTCTTCCGCGCCGCCGACCCGACCGACCCCAACACGATCGAGCGCGTGCTCGGGGGCGGGGATGTCATCGAGGGCAAGACCATCAAGACCTCCGCGACCAACTTCACCTACTGGATCTCCGACAATGGCCTGCACCACATCCATGTCCTCGACATGAACGTGACGCTCAACGAGCACCTCTACCTCGACGGGCAGTTCGTGGCGCAAGAAGGCGGACCCACGGGCCAGGGCGACAACTGGTCCGGATTCGACAGCCCCAGCGTCAACAACTCCGGCGACTACCTGTTCGCTGGCGACACGGATGGGGCCACGGCTACCGACTACTTTGTCGCCTACAACGGCGTGATCGGCCTGCGTGAAGGCGACACGGTGGGCGGCGTCACGCTGCCCTCCGGCGCGACGGTGCGCGCCGCGAGCTTGAACAACCAGGGCCAGGCCGTCTTCATCTGGGGGCTGTCGGCGGCCGAGTGGCTCTTCTACGCCGATGCCACGGCGCTCGGCGACGCCCAGCTGATCCTCGCGACCGGGGACTCGCTCGACCTCGACGGCAACGAGCAGCCCGATCATGTTCTCACCGACTTCAACGCCAGCGGCACGATCGGACCCGGGCTCGATCTTTCCGACGATCCGTTCGTCTACGTTGACGTCGACATCACCCCGATCGGCGGCTCATCGCGCCAGGCGATCCTGCGCGTGCGCACCCAGCCCTTCTCCACGGTCGCTGCGGGCCTGGCGCCCGAATTGCGCGCCGTGCTCTGGCCCTGCGTGCCCGATCCCTGCTCCGGCCCGGCGCGCATCCGGTTTGCGCTCTCCGACGCCGCGCCGGCGCGGATCACGGTCTTCGATGTGGCGGGTCGCTGCGTGCGCACCTTGCACGAGGGCATCGCCGCCGCGGGCTCGCACGAGCTGATCTGGGACGGCCGGGCGGGAAGCGGCGCGCGCGTGGCGCCCGGGATCTACTTCCTGCGGCTCGAATCGCCCGCCGGCGTGCGGCAACAGAAGCTGGCGCGGATCGACTAGCGGGGCCGGATCCGAGGCGGGCGACGCGATCGCCGCCCGCGGGCAGGCTCCGTGGCGCGACAAATCGGCAGCGCCAGGGTGGCGCGGGCTACCGCACCCCCTGCATGATCCGCAGCATCTCGTCGGGCCCCTTGAAGCCCGAGAAGCGCGTCGCCTCGTTGCCCTGGCTGTCGTAGAAGATCACGGTCGGCATGCCGACGACCTGCCGGCGCGCGCGCACTTCGCTCGCGAACGCGTCGTTCTTGGTGAGGTCCATCTTGACGGTGACGAAGCGCTTCGCTTCCTCGAGGACGCGCGGGTCGATCCAGGTCTTCTCATCCAGCTCGATGCACGCCGCGCACCAGGTGGCCCAGAAGTCCATGATCGCGGGCCGGCCCTGGGCCTGGGCCTCCTCGAGCGCCGCCTCGTCGTTGACGCGCCAGGCGGGCTCCGCATGGGTCGCCGCGCCGGGCAGCGCGGCCTGGGTGCCGGCGACGCCCGCGAGCGGGAATCCCACCAGGTTGAACAGCCACGTCAGGAAGACGACCGTGCCGGCGAGGAAGATCAAGATCCCCAGCGCCTTGCGGAAGAGCAGGCGCCGGGCGGGCTCCTCGGGCAAGGGGTTGAAAGCCCCGGTGAAGACGCCCACCATCACGAGGAAGACGCCCGTCAGGAACCGCGTCACCGGCGGCGGCAGGACGTTGCGCAGGTAGTAGATCGCCATCGCCAGCAGAATCACGCCGAAGACGTGCTTGACCGTGTCCATCCAGGATCCGGCTCCCGGCAGCGCGTTGATCGCCCCGGCGAACGTTCCCAGCAACAAGAAGAGCAATCCCAGCCCGCAGGCGAAGGTGAAGAGCAGCCAGAAGCCGTAGAAGAGGTTGCCCGTCTCGGCGACGAAGGCGAGCAGCACGACGAGCACCGGCCCCACGCACGGCGAGGCGACCAGGCCCGTCGTCGCGCCCATGAGGATCGCGCCGAGCACGCCGCGGCCCCCGCCGCCGCCGGTCTTGCCCGCGCTGGCGACCTGCATCCCGGTTGTCAGACTCGATGGCAGCACGATGTCGAACGCGCCGAGCATGCTGGCGCCCATGGCGGCGAAGATGGCCGCCACGATGATCACGGCCGCCGTGCTCTGCATCATCGCCCCGAAGACCGCTCCCGTGCCCGCGGCCAGGAGACCGAGGGCCGCATACGTGATGGCGATACCGAGGACGAAGAAGAGCGACAGAATGAATCCGTGCGTCCGATTGGCGGCCCGCCCGCCCACGTAGCTGATCGTGATCGGGATCATCGGGTAGACGCACGGCGTGAAGCTCGCCAGGATGCCGCCCACGAAGACGAGCAGGAACGCGATGAACGATCCGCGCTGCAGCGCGTTCTTCAGCCTCTGCTCCAGCGACAGCGCCGCGGTGTCGCCGCCCGTGTCACCGCCGGCCGCCGGACCGAGGCCGTACTGCGCGAAGACGTCCTCGTGCGCGGCCACGGGCTTGGAGCCCGAGGGCAGGATGTCGAGGTTGAGCGTCACCTCGACCCAGTTCGGCGGGAAGCACGCGTATGTCGGCGCCTCGCTGCAGCCCTGATAGCCCACCACGAAGGTGATGCTGGCCACCCCCGCAGGCGCATCCGACTTCACTGTGACGGGCACGGTCATCGACGACTTGCCCTTCAGGACGCCCTCATCGTGCCAGCGCGCGTTGGGTTTGACGCTGAGCGTGCCGAGCGTGACCGGCGCCTCCTCGGGGACGGTCGCCTCCAGGAACTCGTTGACCTGGATGTGGAAGTCGGGCGGCACGTCCAGGAGCACCAGCAGCGTGCCGCTCGAGCCCGCCCCCAGCGCCATGTGCGAGAGGTAGGCGCTGACCTTGGGCTCGATGTTCACCTCGCCGAAGCTCCCGGCCATCTCGAGGCCGGACTGGGCGAGGGCCATCCCCGGCGCGGCCAGCAGGGTCACGATCAGCAGGGACGCGGGCAGCAGGGCCTCGGCCAGCAGCCGCGGCACTCGGCCGGAGGCTCGGCCGGCGCGGCGCCAGCGGAGCGTCCGCGTGCCGGAAGCTGGGGGCGCGGTGCGCAATGACGGCATCGATTAGGCCTCCTCGTGCGTGTTCCTCGTCGACCGATGGCCTGGATCATGGCGCCGGCGCAGCCCGGCCCCGGCGCAGGGGGTCGGGCCGCGTGAACGCTCGGAAACAGGACGCGGAAGTCTAGCACGACCCGGGGCCAGTGCGCCAACCCTGCGATGTCCGGTGTGATGCGCGGCGCCTCGGGGGCCCGCCTGACGGGGCGGCGTGGTCATCAGGAGCGAGCGCCGCCGGGGGGCCTCAGATGCGGGATTGTGGCAGGAAATCCCGATCCATGACCGTCTTGCGTCCGTCAGCCCGCGCGCGCGCGATCGCGTCGTCGCACAACTTGCGCACGACGTCCGAGATCACCGGCGCTACGCCGCTGGACGTGTTCATCTCCGACTTCGCGCGGATGTATGCTTTGAGCTTCGAAATGACGACGAGGACTTCTCTCTCGTTTTCCATGGCTCCCTCCGGATGCTGACCGATCGTTTGGCCGAGCCGGCGACGACCAGCGCCTTGTCTCATACCAGCGCCGACTTGTCAATCCGCATACGCGCCGCAGACGCGGTCGGCTCACGAATCCTGACGCGCGCGGCGAACGCTCTCGCCGCCTGCCGATCGAGACAGCAGCACGAACAACAGGATGGTGGCCGCCGCGGCCAGCGCGGCGCCGATCGTGAAGGCGCCCTGCGGGCCGCGGGTCTTCCAGAACACGCCGAAGAGCAGACTGGCCGGCAGCGCCGCCAGACCCACAGCGCCGTGATAGAGCCCGAATGCCCGGCCGCGGTGCGCGCTGGGCACGAAGTCGGCGACGAGCGCCTTCTCGGCGCCCTCGGTGAGCCCGTAGTAGGCGCCGTAGACCACGATGAGGATCCAGAAGAGCGGCTGCGCGGGGCCGGTCGCCATGCCCAGGTAGACGCCGACGTAGACGCACCAGCCCGCGACGATGGCGAAACGCCGGCCCAGCCGATCGGCGAGCAAGCCGCCGGGCAGACTGAAGGCGATCTTCGCCAGGTGCAAGACGATCCACAGCCCGATCACCCCGAACAGCCCCAGCTCGAAGGCCGTCTTGCCGTACAGCACCAGGAAGAGATCGGAGCTGTTTCCGAGCGTGAAGAGCGCCACCGTGCCCAGGTAGGCGTAGAAGCGACGGGGAAGACGCGGGCGCGCAGCGCCGGCGGGCAGCGCGACCGCGTCCGGCGCGGCGCCCGCGCTCGGCGCCTTCTCGCGCACGCCCAGGACGAGGAACGCGAGCGCCGCCAGTCCCGGAACGAGCGCGCCGGCGAAGACCCACCGCAGCGCGGTCATCTCCTCGGGCGTGGCGGCCGGCGCGTTGCCGCGCCACAGCCCGTAGCCCAGGAAGAGGTGAAGGATCGCGATCGCGGCGAGCGGTCCGACCACCGCGCCGGCGTGATCCATCGCGCGGTGGAAGCTGAAGGCCAGCGCGCGGTTCTCGGGCGCGATCGAATCGCTGATGAGCGCGTCGCGGGGCGCGGTGCGCACGCCCTTGCCGATGCGATCGCCGAAGCGCAGGAGCACCGGGTGCCAGCCCGCCCCGGCCAGCGCCATCGCCGGGCGGCAGATCGTGGAAATGCCGTAGCCGATCACCGCCAGGATCTTCCGCTTGCCCAGGCGATCGCTCCACGCGCCGGCCACGATCTTGAACAAGCTCGCCGTGCTCTCGGCGACGCCTTCCATCAGCCCCAGGTAGAGCGCGGCGGAGCCGGCCGGCACGAGGCCGGTGAAGAAGACTGGCAGCAGGGGGTAGATCATCTCGCTCGAGGCGTCGGTGAAGAAGCTCACGATGCCGAGCGCGAGCACGTTGCCGCGCAAGGCCTGAAGCCATGGGCGCCGCTGCATGGAGTCCGCTGTCTGCATGAGCGAATCCTACACCCTCAGTCCGCGCCACGCATCGGCTCGCATCAGCCGCCTGGTATCAGCCGCCTGGTATCAGCCGCCGAACGCCATCAGCAGCGGGATCAGCGTCGCCAGCAACGCGAGGATGATCAGCGTCAGCGGCGCGCCCACGCGGACATAGTCCCTCGCCCGGTACCCGCCCGCCCCCATGACCAGCATGTTCGACCCGTGGCTGTGCGGCGTCACGAACGACGTGGCCGCCGCCAGACCCACGCCCATCATCAGCGGGTAGGGCGAGACGCCCAGCCGCACGGCGGTTCCGACCACGACCGGTCCCATCAGCACCACCGTGGGTGGGCCTCCCAGGCCCAGGCCCAACGTGGCCGCCAGGCCCATGAGCGCCACCAACACCGCGTAGGGCCCGGCGTCACCCGCCAGGCCCGCGACGGCGCTGGCCATTAGCTGGGCCGCACCCGTTCGCTCCATTGCGAGACCCACGGGCAGCAGCGCCGCCACTAGGAAGATCGCGCGCCACTCCACCGTGCGGTACGCCTCCTGCATGGTGAGCGCCCCCGTGAGAACGACCATCACCGCGGCGGTGAAGGCCGCCACCTGGATCGGGAAGATCCCGGTCGCGACGAGCAGTACCATCAGCAGCAGCGCGCCCAGGGCGAAGGGGGCCCGCGCGGGACGCCGGGGCATCTGGGCATCGCGCTCCGAGAGCACCACGAAGTCGGTATCGGCCGCGAGCAGGAGGGCCTTGTCCCGCGGGCCGTGCAGCAGCAGGCCGTCGCCGAGGCGCAGCGCGAGGTCGGACACGCCGCTGCGGATGGGGCGGCCGCCGCGCCAGATCGCGAGCGCCCGCAGCCCGAAGCGGTTGCGGAAGGCGAGCTGCCGCAGCGTGCGTCCCTGGGCTGCCGAACGGGGCGCCACCACGGCCTCGATGAGGCCCACGTCCTCGGATTCGAGGGGGCGGTCGGGCGCGCCCTCGTCCACCTCGAGCTGTCCCACCGCCAGCAGTCGGAGGATGCGCTCGGGTCGGCCGGTGACCAGCAGGCAATCGCCGGTCCGGATGACCAGATCGGGCGAGACAACCAGCGCCGTGGCATCGCCCCGCGTCACGCCGATCACGGTGAGGTCGAACTGCTCGCGCAGCGGCGTGCTGTCGACCGTGGCGCCGGCGAGGGGCGAGCCGGCGGGGACCTTCAGCGCGAAGAGGTGATCGCCGAGTCGGTCGAGCGACTCGCGCCCCTCCAAGACGACCTCGAGATCGGCCCGCGCGGCCAGAGCATCGGTCCATCGCGGCTCGCCCAGCACCAGGAGCTCGTCGCCCGCTGCCAGGGTCTGGTCCGCAAGGCGTCCGATCAAGCGCTCCCCGGCGCGCCAGCCGCCCGCGACGACCACGTGCAGGTTCTCGCGGAAGTTGAGCTCGCGCAGCGAGCGCCCCGCGAGCGGCGAATCCGCGCGCAGGCGGACCACGACGCTACCGACCGCGCCGCCGTGGTCGCCCAGCGTGGCCGACCCCAGCTCGCCGACTTGCAGGTCTCCGACTTCCAGATTGCCGAGGGCCAGGCGATCCTCGAGCTCGGCGCGCCGTCCCCCGACGACGAGGCGGTCCTCCGCGCGGAGCAGCTCGCCGGCGCCCGGGGCGAGCACCTCCGTGTCCGGCCGCACGATGGCCACGACCTGCACCCCCAGGGCGCGCCCGAGCTGCGCCTCCGCGAGACTGCGGCCGATCAGCGCCGAGCCGGTCGGAATCCGCAGGCTGAAGAGCCGCTCCTCGAGCCGGTAAATGCCGGCCAGATCCGCGCGAGCGGCCGCGGCCATCCCGGCGGTCGCGGCCGGCAGCAACCGGCGCCCGAGCGTGGTCATGAAGAGGATGCCCGCAGCCAGCAGGGTCAGACCGAAAGGGGTGAAGCTGAACAGGCCGAAAGGCTCGAAGCCTCGCTCCGCCAGGACCTGAGCGGCGAGCAGATTGGACGGGGTCGCCACGAGCGTCGTCGTGCCGCCCAGGATCGCGCCGTAGGCCAGCGGCATCATCAGGCGCGCCGCCGGGACGCCGGTTCGGCGCGTCAGGCTCATCACGGCCGGCATGAGCACCGCGACCGCGGCGATGTTGTTCATGAAAGCGCTGAGCAAGCCGGCCCCGAGCATGACGGCGATGATCAGCGGGACCTCGCGCTGACCGGCCACCTGCTGGATGCGGTCGCCCAGGGCGCGCGCCACGCCCGTGGTCTGCAGCGCGGCGCTCAGGAACAGCACCGACAGCATGGTGATCACGGCCGGGGACGAGAATCCGGCAAACGCCTCCTCGGGCTTGACGTAACCGGCCAAGATCAGCGCCAGCAGGCCGGCGAAGGCGATGAGGTCCGCCGGCCACTTCTCGGTGAGCAAGAGCACCACCATGGCGGCCAACAGGGCGAAGAGAAAGCCGATCTCCAGCGTCATGGCGTCTCGAGCTCCTCGGGGCCTCCTCGCATCGTGTAGCTCACCTTCGCGTCAGTCATCGACCAACTCTTCAGCATCATCGTCCTGCTCTCGGGCGTGGTGTGCCTGCTCGTGATGCTGCCGTTCCTGTTCATCCGGCTCTTCCATGCGCCGTGGCTGGAGGCGTGCGTGCGGATGCGGGCGCCGCGCCCCCATCGTGCCTATCCGCATCGGGAGCCAAGCCCTTTGACCTTCGGTGGCGTCGCGAACGCGGAGCCGATCGCCCAGGCCTTTCCCTGTCGGTCGTGAGCGCGTTGGCGAAGGTGCATGTCTCCTCCGGGCGGGGGCGTACGCCTCCGCCGGTGGTTGTCGACACCTACGGCGGCGCGACTGCCTACCCCCTGCTCACCGGTCTCAGCGCCCTGGGTTGGGTCATCTTGCGCGGGTCGAGGATGTCTTCCAACCGCTCCTCACTCAGAAGGTTCCGCTCCAGCGCGATGTCCCGCACGCGACGGCCGGACTGCAAGGCCTCCTTGGCAATATCGGCGGCGGCCTCGTAGCCGATATAAGGCACAAGGGCGGTGACGATGCCGATAGAAGCCTCCACGAAGTCTCGGCAGCGCTCAACGTCGGCTTCGATGCCCACCACGCACCGCTTGCGGAGAACTGTGGCGGCATGGTCTAGGCTCTGGATGGACTGGAAGATGTTGAAGGCCACGATCGGCAGAAAGGCATTGAGCTGGAGCTGGCCCGCTTCAGCCGCCATGGTGATCGTCACGTCGTTCCCGATGACCTGAAAGCACACTTGGTTCACCACCTCGGGAATCACCGGGTTCACCTTGCCCGGCATGATGGTGGACCCGGGCTGCACGGAGGGAAGTCGAATCTCGGACAGCCCAGCTCGGGGACCCATGGAGAGGAGCCGAAGGTCGTTACAGATCTTGGAGAGCTTCACGGCGATGCGCTTCAGGACGCCCGAGAGCTGGATGAAGGCCCCCGGGTCGGAGGTGGCCTCCACCAAATCCGGCGCCGTGAGGACGCTCATGCCCGTGACTTCTGCAAGCCTGGCGCGGACGCGGTCGGCATATCCCTCCACCGTGTTGACTCCGGTCCCAATGGCAGTGGCACCCAGATTGACTTCGTGCAGCAGGCGCGTGGCCTCCTTGAGCCGCTCAACGTCCTCCCCGATGGTGACCGAGAACGCGATGAACTCCTGACCCAGGGTCATGGGAACCGCGTCCTGGAGCTGGGTCCGGCCGATCTTGAGGATGTCCTTGAACTGCTCGCCTTTCACAGCGAAGGCATCCTGGAGCGCGCCCAGGGCGTCAAGCAAGCTGCGGATCTTCCAGATAGCTGCCACCTTGATGGCGGTGGGAACCACGTCGTTGGTGGACTGGCTCAGGTTCACGTGGTTGTTGGGGTGGCAATAGGCGTAGGCCCCACGAGGATGGCCCAGGAACTCCAAGGCGCGGTTGGCGATAACCTCGTTGACATTCATGTTCATGGAGGTCCCGGCCCCTCCCTGAATGACGTCCACCACGAAATGACTGTCAAGCTCTCCGGAGCGAACTTCCAGGCACGCCTTCACGATGGCTTCGGCGATAGGCATCTCGAGCTGCCCCAAGTCCCTGTTGGCCAGGGCCGCGGCCTGCTTGATGGCGCCGAGAGCCCGCACCAGGGCGGGATATCGCGAAATGGGTATTCCCGTAATGGGAAAATTCTCCAGAGCGCGGAGGGTCTGGATGCCGTAATAGGCCTCCGACGGGATCTCGAGCTCACCCAGGCTGTCGCGCTCCATTCGCGTGGTCATGGCATCCTCCGTGCGCCGGTCAAACCGGCGGAGTGTTATAGATGCAAGTTCTAGACGTTGAAGGACTAGCGACCCACAACGGCCCCGAGTCATGCGTGGCCGCGGGCAACCGCGGACGCGAAGCGTTGACAGGGGGACGTGCAGGCCGGGTATCGAGCCGCGAAATCCATGCCCCGCGCAAGCGGGCCCTCCGGGGTGCCGACGCCGTGGAGGATGGCGGAAGGCCACACCGGGGACGCCGATATCGCGAGGCGCCCTCGGACCCCGCGCGGTCAGAGACCCCGCGCATGCACGGACGCACTCCGAACGGGAACCGGAAGATCCCGCGCCCGTCTGGATGCCAGGGTGTGGCTCCAGGCCGCATCGGGAACCCTAAGGGGAGACGCCGATGATGAACGGACGCGGGAAGTCGGACAGCCCCATAGTGTGCGCTCGGCAGCGCACTGATCAGGAGGGTTGGAGTCCCTCCGGCGCTCGGATGAGGGGCGTCGTATCCAAAGGCGTGGGTAATGCCTCGCTGGCCGGAGCTGGAGAAAGGTATGGAGAAGCCTAAACGGGCACGATGGCGAAAGCCGGACACAGCCAAGGCTGACCTGGAGCCACCAGCACAAATCCGGAGGGCAGGGTGCCCACCGCGAGGTGGGATCCGAAGGGCTTGCGGAGAAGTACCGGGCCGTAGTCGATGGGGGCGACCCCGAAGACGAACCGGTCGGCCAAAGGTGGGGTAAGGTCGAGCCGGCACTGTGGCGGCGAAGGCGTTCTCATTCACCCACCGCACCAAGGTGTTAGCGGGCGGCACGGTACGGAAGATCAGTACGTGACCCCAGGAGGACTCGCTGGGTCTCCGAGTGGCGTCGGAGTAAGGGACTCTATAAGCGCAAGCGAAGTGGGAACCGATGCCCAACGAGTCGTCGGACGGCCGAATAGTACCTGAAGCGAGGCGAAAGCCCCGTGACCGAGCAATCGGCAGTCGGGTGGACTGGGGAAGGCGGCCGGCGAAGATGGTTCGGGAGAGAAAGAAGGCGAGATGAGCAAGGGCGTCGAGGAGGAAAGTTCCTTGAGTGAAAGACCCGAACCTCGGCATCTGAGGAGACTCGCCGACTGGATCAACCCGACAGGTGAGAGGAAGGTCCACTCTCTCATCGACAAGGTCTACAAGCGCAAGAACCTGGAGATCGCCTGGGAGCGTGTGAAGACGAACCGGGGGAGTGGGGGAGTAGACGGGGAGAGCATCAAGGCATTCGGCGGCCGGCTCGAGGAGCGGCTGACCGAGTTGCATGAAGGCCTCCGCGGAGACACCTTCCGACCCCAACCGGTGAGGCAGAAGCGCATTCCGAAAGCGGGCAAGCCCGGGGAGTACCGTACGCTGGGCACTCCGACGATCTTTGATCGCGTATGCCAGCAGGCGCTGCTCAACCGGCTGGAACCGATTTTCGAACCGGTGTTCGATGAAGCCAACTTCGGATACCGGCGAGGGCGGTCGACTAATGACGCCCTGCGCAAGGTATGGAGAGAGATCCAGGCTGGGCACGAGTGGATCGTAGACGCCGATCTGAGGGATTTCTTCGACACCCTGAAGCACGGATGGCTGGCCAAGTTCCTCGAGCACCGCATCGCGGACCGGCGCGTCATCCGCCTGATCCAGAAATGGCTCAACGCGGGCGTGCTGGAACAGGGACAGCGCATCACCAGTGAGGTGGGAACGGTTCAGGGTGGAAGCGTGAGCCCCCTGCTGGCCAACATCTACCTGCACTACGTCCTGGATCTGTGGGCCCAACGCTGGCGCCGCCGGCAAGCTGACGGTGACCTGATCATCGTGCGCTTCGCCGACGACTTCGTGGTGGGCTTTCAGTATCGGGACGACGCCGAACGGTTCCTGGCCGAGCTGCGCGAACGCTTCGCCAAGTTCGGTCTGGATCTGCACCCCGACAAGACGCGCCTGATCGAGTTCGGTCGCTTCGCGACTCAGAACCGCAATCGGCGCGGCGGGGGCAAGCCCGAGACCTTCAACTTCCTGGGCTTTACGCACATCTGTGCCAAGACGCGGAAGGGCAAGTTCACGGTGCGGCGTAAGACGATGCGCAAGCGCATGCAGGCGAAGCTGAAGGCGATCAAGATCGAGCTTCAGCGTCGCCGGCACGAGCCCGTCCCCGAACAAGGGGCCTACGTGCGATCGGTCGTGAGAGGCCATGCCCGGTACTACGGAGTACCGCTGAACGGTCCCTCGATCGGCGCGTTCCGCCAAGCCGTCGGCCGTCTGTGGTATCGCAGCCTGCGACGCCGCAGCCAGAAGACGCGCTTGACCTGGACGCGCATGAAACGCCTGATTGCTCGCTGGCTGCCCTCCGCGACGATCTGTCACCCGTATCCCCTCGAACGCCTTGGCGTTCTCACCCAAGGCAGGAGCCGGATGCGGTAATCCCGCTCGTCCGGATCTGTGGAGGGGGCTGTGGGCGACCATGGTTCCTACTCCGACTGGACAAGGGGACTACCAATCGTGTGATTCTACAGGATGCCTGCCGAAAGGAAAGGGCATGCGGCATTGCATCCTGGGGGCGCGCAGTATCGCATCGCTCCCGTTTCGCCAGTACTCGTCCTCGGGGGGCCTCCCCTCTCTTCCATGCAGCATGGCCTATGTCAGTCGGTCAGCAGGACCTCCCTCAGCGCCTTCGTGGGGCATTTTCGGGAAGGTCATCCGTTTCGCTCGAAGATCTTCTTGCGCGCGTGGTCGATAAGAACGGCCACGGCGGGATTGCGGAACTGGCGTTGTGCGGAAGCCACGAAGATCTGCTCGCGAAGTCCCTCGACCTGTCCGACCCGCAAGACTCGGGCCTGCGTGCGGACTTCGCGTTCCACGATGGATGGCACGGCGAAGATCCCGCTTCCGGCGTGACCGGAAACCGTGATGAGCGCGGTATCGTCGAAGGTAGCCACCACGAGGGGGTTTATCTGCCAGCGCTCGAACCACTCCTCGAGTCCTCTGCGTAGGGCGGTGGCCCGGCCGGGCAGGATGAAGGGAGCGCCATCCAGGCTCTTCGGGAATCGCCGTCGGTAGCGATGCGCAAGCTCCGGCGTCGCCATCAAGATGACTCCCGTTTCTCCGAGCAAATGGCTGAAGAGCCGCATCCCTTCGCGGGGCTCCGGCGGGGAATCAAGGATCAGCATATCCAGCTCACCAGCGACGAGAGCAAGCAGGAGCTTGTCGGAGCTGTCCTCGCGAACGACAACTTGCACGCGACCCCGTGGCGTCAGAAGCGGCTGAATCAACCTATGTGCAAGCGCTTTCGCGACGACATCGGCGAGCCCGATGTTCAGGCGGATCGGGCGACCACCGGGGCTGCTGCGGACAGCGTGCATGAGATCCGTTCCGAGCGTGAAGATCTCCTCGGCGAAAGGCAGGACCAGGCGCCCCAGGTCAGTCAACTGCAGCCGCCGCCCCACTCTCTCGAATAGCCGTCCCCCCAGGTATGCCTCTAGGATGCGGATCTGTCCACTCAGTGTCGACTGCGTGAGGTGCAACCGTGCCGCCGCCTTGGAAACCCCTCCCTCACGGGCGACGAGCCAGAAGTAAAGAAGGTGATCGTAGTTCAGTCGCTCCATGGCATGATCATACATCGGCGAAACCGATCGGTCGATAGCGAATAATCGAATTGTCCCTATTTCCTCGGGCTGGGAGAATGAAATCGGTGGACGCACCGGGGCGTTCACGGCGGCACAGGGCGGGTCGATGGCGGCCCTCCCGGGCAGAGCGCCCATCCCCGCCCCGGCGGAGGCGGCGAGCATCGGCCGCGAAGGAGAAGCTATGCTGCTCGACGTGCGGAACCAGGGCCTCAAGCTCACGCGGGCATCCCGCCGTCACATCGAGCGCAAGGTCCGGCAAGTCCTGCAGGCCTTCGAGGCTGAGCTCCAACGCGTCACGCTCATCGTGATTCGTGAAGCCCGGCAGGGCCGCAACGTCCGGTACAGGTGCGACATGGTGCTACGCGCGCACGGGCGCGTGCCTCTGCATGTGGTGGAGCGGGACGCGACGGTCTACGGTGTCTGCTCGAAGGCGATCAGATCGGCGGGGATGACGCTCCTGCGTGCTTTTACACACGAGGACGACGCCTCACGCCTTCTGCCTTCTTCGATCTGATCCATCCTCAATCCGGAGCGATCCTCCCAGGGGGGGGTCAGCGTTTCACGTCGCCCGATTGGTGGCGTCGATGGGAGTCGTCAAATGAGACACAGGCGGAGTCCGTGGGTTGTCGTCCTGGCAGGGGGAAACGGCGAACGGCTCCTGCCGGTGACCACGGCGAGGTTCGGACGACCGGTGCCAAAGCAATTCTGCCGGCTCGACGGCCGCGAATCGATGCTTGGCATTACGGTCGCGCGAGCCCGGGGTCTCACGGAGTCGGGTCGTATTACCGTGGCAGTCCTCGAAGAGCACCGCGAATGGTGGGAAAGGGAACTTGCGGGGATCGACGCTGAGAATGTGATCCGACAAGCGCAGAACCGCGGAACGGGCTATGCCCTTCAGGTCGCGCTCCTTCATATCCAAGCGAGCGATCCCCACGCAAGGGTCGTCGTGCTGCCCTCCGACCACATGGTCGACGATGAAGAAGTCCTTCAGCGAACCATTCGGGAGGCCCTGGACGCGGTGGAGGAGGACTCCCGGTACGCTGTGCTGCTCGGGGCGCGTGCGCGCAGCGCGGATTCCTCGTTCGGATGGATCCGGCCGGGGCCAGCGAGGGCGGGGCGCGTTCATGTGGTGCTGGAGTTCATCGAGAAACCCGATTCCCATACGAGCGGCACTTATATGCGTGGCGGTTGGTTCGTGAACACAATGATCCTCACGGCTGGCTTGCGGACCTTGCTTGGAATCTACGAGCAGATCCTGCCAGCGCGGTGGTGGACGTTCTGGATGGACGAGAGGAGGCCATCCGCTGGCGCCCGTCGCCTGCCCCCTCCTCGAGTGGATCTCAGTGGGGACCTGCTGCCGTTGGCCACGGAGAGTCTGCGCGTGCTTCCACTGCCGGACTGCGGATGGACGGATGTCGGTACGATCGAGCGCCTCAATGCCTGGTGGGCAAACCACCCGAGAGCGCTCGAGGAGATCGATCGATCGAGTGGCATCTGAGCGAAAGGAGGGATCTGGCCATGGCAGAGAGAGTGGTTCTCACCGAGGCGGATGCCGCGCGGATCGAGGACCTGACCGCGGGCATCGGCCTAACACGCGGCCCGGACCGCGTGACGCTGTTGCGCCTTCGCCAGAAGCTGAAGCGTGCCCTGGTCGTTCCATGGCATGCCGTGGAACCGGAAGTCGTGACGGTGCACAGCCGCGTGATTGTGCGCGACGGCGACTCCGGGGAGAGCCTGACCTGCACTCTCGTCTTGCCAGGAGAGGCTGACTATGAAGCCGGCCGCATCTCGGTGACCGCACCGATCGGAGCGGCCATCTTGGGCCACCGGGAAGGAGACATCGTCAGGTGGGAAGGGCCGGTTGGGATCCTCCGTATCCAGATCGTGAAGGTGCTTCACCAGCCGGAAGCCGCCGCGGTGGGAGGCTGGAGCGAGTCCTGATCTCCGTGCAAAGGCATGAGGACGTCGGTCTCACACCCGGGTACTCCTCTTGGCGGTTGCGACCGAGTAGGGCGACCTCGCTGGATGTCCCAGGAGCGACGATCTCCTATTGGTTCGATCCGCAGTGGCATCCCCTTCTTGCAGGGTGCTCCGAGGTGCGGATGGACTACCACAAGGGCATCACGCCGCGCCCGTGAAGCGGCCCGGGGAGTCCATGATCTGGTTTGACCACTCGGCCAGCGATTCCTCCCGCTGGGCTCAAATGCTGGACGCGTGGTGCAGGTCTACCTGGATCTGCCATACTCGAATCAGTGGAGCGTATGCATCTGTGCGCTCCACGGAATGGTGGGGCGAGGAGCGAGCCCGGCAGCTACATCACTGAGGGTACGCAAGCAGGACCTCACTGCCGTCGCCACCATCTTCGCGTGGCTCCGCCCCAGCCGGCTGGTATGATCGCTGATGAAGGTCCGAATCCGCGCAGCTTCGTGGCTTTGGGGGCCTTGCCGACGACCGCGAGAGAGGCGAGGACCCTTCGCTCGTAGAGATCCGGCGTTGTGCCGATCACACTGCGGCTCCGTTCCATCCAAGTCCGATAGGAAGCCAGGATCGGAGGCACACTTCGCGTCAATGGATCCGCTGCAGGCACCACCGATCCTATCTGCCTCACGTGCTGGACAGAGAGGCAGGCCCTTCTTCGCACCCGTCCAAACCGACAGCGCTTGTGCTCGTTGCAGCGGCACACACGCAGATGCTCGACAAAGAGGGCGACGGCGTTTTCATCAAGCCCGCGCCGAGTGGGATCTACTACTTGCGGGTCAGGGCGAATCAGGAAGCTGAGGCCCGGCCGCTGGCGTGGATCCGGTAGCTTGGAACAGCGCTCGCTCCCCAACTGCGTGGATCGGCGGACGGGGCGGGAGGCATGGGCGCCCCAGGCCGATTCGTGTGGGCCCCAGCCGATCGCGCCGGCTTCTTGCGGCGGATGGCAGGGCCGGGATGCTCGGGGAGAGTGCGCTCCACGCGCAAGGACCCGCCATCCGGTCCTGAGCGGTCTGGATGGCCGAATCCGAACACGGCCGCCCGCGGCGGGCCCACGCGGACAGAGTCCCTCGACCGGTACCCGCCCGCTCCCATGACCAGCATGTTCGACCTGTGGCTGTGCGGCGTCACGAACGACGTGGCCACCGCCAGACCCACGCCCATCATCAGCGGGTAGGGCGAGACGCCCAGCAGCAGGGCCTTGCCGCGCGGGCCGTGCAGCAGCAGGCCGTCGCTGAGGCGCAGTGCGAGATCGGACACGCCGCCGGCGGTCCGCCAGCCCGCGCATCGACAAGCGGGTGCGCCGCCGGCCGGCGGCAGTTTGCCGGCCAAGCGCGACTGGTGTAGGCTCGACCCATGAAGTACCTCGGCAGCGAATTCGCGTACCTGGTCAGCGAGCGCGAGATGCGCGGCAATCTGCGCTCGCTCATGAAGTACCTGGCTTTCTTGGTCTCCCTGATCGTGTTGTACGCCGTGCTCTTTCATCTGATCATGGTGCACGTCGAGGGGCAGCAGCACTCCTGGGTAACCGGTCTCTACTGGACCCTGGTCGTGATGACCACGCTCGGGTTCGGCGACATCACCTTCGCCTCGGACATCGGCCGGCTCTTCAGCATCCTCGTCCTGCTCTCGGGCGTCGTGTGCCTGCTCGTGATGCTGCCGTTCCTGTTCATCCGCCTCTTCTATGCGCCGTGGCTCGAGGCGCGCGTGCGGATGCGGGCGCCGCGCCGCGTGCCGGAGGACACTACGGGGCACCTCGTCATCGCCAGGTACGACGCGCTGGCCGCCGCGCTCATCGAGCGCCTGCGCGCCGAAGGTCTGCCCTACTTCGTCATCGAGCCCGATCCCGCCCGGGCCAGCCACCTCTTTGCCGACGACCTCCGCGTGGTGGCGGGCGAGAACGACAAGCGGGAGACCTACGAGCGGCTGAGGGCCGATACGGCCAGCATGGTGTTCGTCAACAGCGAGGACACGGACAACACCAACATCATCCTGACCGTCCGCGAGTTCGCCCCCCATGTCCCGGTCGTGTCGATCGTCGAGGAGGAAGACTCGATCGACATCCTCCAGCTCAGCGGCGCCACGACCGTCCTGCAGCTCAAACGGCAACTGGGGGAATACCTCGCCAATCGAGTTGCGCTCGGGCGCGCTGAGGCGCACGTGATCGGGTCGTACGGCTCGGTTCAGGTGGCGGACCTGCCGGTTCGCAACACCCCGTTCGCCGGCGTTCCCATCCGCGAGACCCGCCTGCGCGAGCGAACCGGTGTGAGCATCATCGGGCTGTGGGAGCGGGGCCGGCTGCTCCCGGCCTATCCGCACACCACGCTCGACGAGAGCGGCGTCGTGGTGCTGGCCGGGACCGCGACCCAGTTCGGGGCCCTCGACGCCCTGCTGCCCCCACCCGGCGGGCCCTCCGCGCCGGTCATCATGATCGGGGCCGGTAAGGTCGGGCAGGCGGTGGCCCGCGCCCTGCGGCGCAAGGGGATAAGCGTCCACGCCGTCGAGCGCGATCCGCGGGCCCTGGCGACCTTGGCGGGCGAGGTCGCTGCCACCTTCAGCGGCGACGCGGCCGATCGGGCGGTGCTCGAGCGGGCGGGCATCGCCGAGGCACCGACCGTCGTGCTGACCACCAATGACGATGCGATGAATATCTACCTGGCGGTGTACTGCCGCCGTCTCAATCGGGACCTGCGGATCGTCAGCCGGATCACCCACGATCGCAATGTGGAGGCGATCCACCGCGCGGGCGCCGACTTCGTTCTGAGCTACAACTCGCTGGGCGTAGAGGCCGTCCTGTCGCTGTGGCGCGGCCACGAGTTGCTCGTGCTGGGCGAGGGCGTCGAGCTGTTCACCATCCCCGTCCCGGAGTCGCTGGCCGGGCAGGCGTTGCGGGACACCGGCATCGGCTCGCGCACGGGCATGAGCGTCGTGGCCGTGAAGCAGGAAGACGCGATGCAGACGAATCTCACGGGCGAGGCGGTGCTGCAACCTCACGCCATCTTGATCGTGCTCGGGAGTCTCGACCAACGGCGGATGTTCGCTGAGATCTACGAGA
This sequence comes from uncultured bacterium, assembly GCA_964603725.1. GTDB lineage: Bacteria > Eisenbacteria > RBG-16-71-46 > CAIMUX01 > WJJG01 > CAZDKK01. Next base: position 10,679 of record CAZRWW010000071.1, on the reverse strand, counting down.
AGGGGGGCCCGGGCAACCAGAGTCGCCGGTGGTGGCGGGCCCTCGTCCCCTGACGGTGATACCAGCCGGGTTGCGCGGGCCGCCCAGTTGACTTGATTGCGCGGCCGATTTGTGTTCAACTTAACGCCGGGCCAGTTCTTTCGCTACCGCTGAACAAGGAGGTCTGCCATGTCGGGCTGCCAGTTCAGGCCCCGCGCACTTGCCGCGCTTCTCGCCTTTCCGGCGCTGGTCGGCGCCGCGGGGGCCGATTGCGTCACCTACGCCGACTACATCCATCCTCTGGACGTCCACATGCAGGGGGGCTACCTCCGCTACCTGGTCTATCGGGAGCCGCACCTCTTTGTGGCGGGCCAGGACGGGATGCTGACGGTCCTGGACGCCGCCGACCCGTCCGACCTGAACGTGATCGGCGCCCTGGCGCTTCCCGGACAAGCCCAGCAGCTGGCCGTGCGGGCTGATGTCGTCGCCGCGACCTTCACCGACTGCGATCTTCTGCAACTCATGGATGTCGCCGCGCCGATGCAGCCAGCCTTACTGGGCGCGGTCGCAATCCCGGCTGCTCCACGCTCGGTGGCGCTCTCCGCGACGCATGCCTATGTCCCGGCCTGGGACTACATGCAGAGCAACCACGGCGTGTATGTGGTGGATCTGAGCGATCTCCAGGAGCCCGAGGTCGTCGGGCGCGTTGAGGTGGAAGCCTATCCCACGAACATCGTTCTGTCGGGGTCCTACGCCTACGCGATTGACTCCCATGGACTGACCGTGCTCGACCTGTCAACGCCGGCGGCGCCCGTGCCCCGGGGATCGGTCGTCATTCCTGGCGGCCCGCGCTACCTGGCCGTGCGGCCGCCCTACGTCTTCGTGGTCTGCGATGCCGAGGAGTACCCAGCTCCGTACAACGGGCTCTACATGGTCGATGTCAGCGATCCGCTGGCGCCCTGGATCGCGGGAACCCTCGTCGCCGAGGAGGCCCCTCACCACGGGGTCGGACTGTGGGAGCACTATGCCCTGGTGGGGACGTACGACGCGGGGTTCGCCCTGATCGACATTTCCAATCCGCCCGAGCTCGTCATCGCCGCTCAGATCGGAGTGCAGAGCCAGGTCAAGGACTTCTGCGTCGATGGGTCGTTGCTCTTTGCTGGCCCGGCCACGATCGCATCCTATCGCCTGAGCGAACAGCTCACCCCCGACCCGGTGGCCGTGGTGCCTGAGACGCCTGAAACCCGCCTGATCGCGACTCTGGGCGACCATGCCTACTGCCTGCGCGATTGGGGCCGGGACCTCTATGTCGTGAATCTCGCGAACCCGGCTGCCCCTCAGGTGACCGGCAGCCTGCCGCTCGAGCTAGATTACGGCACGGCCTTGGCGGCGGCGGAAATGCCCGGTGCCGGGCGCTACGTCTACGTGGGGGCGGCAGGATCGGTGACGGGCATCCACATCATCGATGTCACGGACCCCGCCGGACCGTTCCAGGCGGGCTTCCTGCCCCTGGCGCACGGCCCCAGCGACCTGGAGGTCGCAGGGTCCCGTCTCTACGTGATGGCCGGATACCTCGGCCTGCTGACCTACGACCTCTCCGATCCAACCCAGCCGCTCTACCAGGGCAGCCTCACCTTCGTGTACAGCGCCCAGATTGTCGAAGCGGTCGGCACGACGCTCTATGTCGGCCGGCGAGTCGGCAGCGGGGAGAAGCTGTTCATCATCGACGCCTCCAATCCCCACGCGCTGCAAATTCTGGGCACGAGCTCCGTGCCCGATCTGCCCTACGACTTCCACGTCGAGGGCTCGTTGCTCTACGTCGCCGACGCTGCCGAGGGCCTCTTGATCATGGACGTCGGCGATCCCTCTCAGCCCCTCTTGGTGAGCCAGCTTCGCACCACCGAGCGCTGCCAGGCGCTCGCGCTCCAGGGCCGGTTCGCCTATCTGGCCGACACGGGTCAACACTCTGGCGTGCAGGTCGTGGATGTCTCGATGCCCCAGGCCCCCGTCCTGGCCGGGTACTACCACGCCTCGCTGCCCTGCGATTTGGAGATCAGCAACGAGCATCTGCTGATTGCCACCTACCATGAGAATCTCGAGATCGCGCCGCCGGCCTGCGACTACGCGGGAGTGGCCCCCGCGGGGCCGATCTCCCGGGTGGGGCCGCGCATTACCCTGGGGGCCAATCCCTGCCGCGACCATGCGGCGATCGTGCTGCAGATGCCCCGGACTGCGGACGTGCGCGTGACGGTGCATGACCTGCAGGGCCGTCTGCTCAGCGAGCTGCACAACGGGGAGCTGGCCGCCGGCCTCCACACACTCCAGTGGGCCGGGCGCACACGGCTCGGTGGTCACGTGGCGAGCGGAGTGTACCACGTGCGGGTCAAGGCGGGCGGGAAGCCCCAGAGCCGGCCGCTGGCTTGGATCCGATAGGGGCGGGGCACCCCGGCTGCCGATCCCCGGCCGCGAGCGCCGGCCTGCACGCAACCCCGTTCCTGGGAATGCGTAAGCTCGAACACCCCCCGCGGGCCCACACCCGGCCCCAACCGATCACGAGAAGGAGACTCCCATGCGCGCCTGTCTCTTGCTGGCGACCCTGGCCGCCGTTCTTGGGGGGCGCTCGCCGGCGCTCGCCGCCGCCGAGGGCCCCGCGGCGCCCCGCGTGCGCAGCGCCGCGCCCCTGGAAGCGCCGCGCACCGTGACCCTGCAGGAGCTGTGGCGGATCGGCGGGCGGGGGAGCGACCTCGTGCTGGGGGCCGTGACCGAGGCGGCCACCGACACGACCGGCAACGTCTACCTGCTCGACACGCAGCTCTGCCACGCGCTGGTCATCTCTCCCGGCGGCGAGGTCCGGCGGACGATCGGCCGCGAGGGTGACGGTCCGGGCGAGGTGCGCCGGCCCCGCGACGTGGTGGTCATGCCCGATGGCGCCATCGGTCTGGTGGAGATGTTCCCGGCCAAGATCGTCAAGCTGTCGTCGGAAGGCGACCCGCGCGGCACAGTGACCGTCGGCGGGGACCTCGTGCCGGCGGGCGGGTTCATGGCCGCCAGCCGCTGCATCGCGCGGGCGGGCCTGCTGCTGGCGGCCGGCCAGCAGATCGTCCAGCATCCTCCGGGCCAGCGGCGGACGCTGTTTCTGTCGACGCTCTCCGCGACGGGGGAGGAACTGGTGCGCCTGCGCGAAGCGGTGATGACGCTCGACTTCGGCAAGCTGCACTTCGTCGAGCGCGAGCTCGAGCCGCCCTTCCACCTCGCGACGGCGGTGGGGCCCGACGGGCGCATCTACGTGCCCGAGGCCTGGGATCGCTACGCCATCGAGGTGCTGCGTCCGGACGGCAGGCTCGAGCGGGTGATCGAGCGTGAATTCGAAAACCGCCAGCGCACCGAGGATGAGCTGCGCCGCACCCACGCGATCTTCGAGGCCTCGGCTCGCAACAACCCCTACAACGAGACGCACGAGGTCGAGCCGTGCCCGCCGGCCATCGCCGACCTGCGCGTCGATGCGGGGGGCACGCTCTGGGTGCTGCACAGCCGCAGCGCCGAGGGCCAGCCCGCGGGCATCATGCAGACCTACGACCTCTTCGGGCCCGACGGCCGCTACCTGCGACAGGTCTGGATCGCCTGTGACGCGGATCCCGAGATGGACGGCCTGGAGTTCCTCGGCGACGACCGCGTGCTGCTGATCAAAGGCTACGCGCTCGCCGCCGCGGGCCGCACCGATCTGGGCAGCGTGCCTTTGGGGGAGGAGGGCGAGCCGGAGCCGCAGGAGATCATCTGCTGCCGGATGGTCTTCTGAGGGCGTCTGGACTCGCCGGGCATCTGCGTGGGTGCCGTGGCGGGCGCGACTGGCCGGAACGCCAGGCGCCGCCAACCCCGGGAACCCCCGCGCCCCGCGGGCGTTTATTCCAGTTGATGACGCGCCGCCCCCCGGTGCGATACCATGGGCGATCGCCTATCCACAGCAGACATGGGAGGTTGGATGAACGCGGACAAGGTCCCGGGGGCCATGCTGACCCGGGAGCAGGCGGCCGCTGCCGTCGACGAGCTGGCCGGCGCGCGCAGCAGGATCCTCGAGCAGATCCGCACCGTCATCGTGGGGCAGGACCAGGTCATCGACGAGCTCTTGCTGGCGCTCTTCGCCGACGGCCACTGCCTCCTGGTGGGGGTGCCGGGGCTGGCCAAGACCCTCCTGATCTCGACCCTGGCGAAGGTCCTGGATCTCGAGTTCAACCGGATCCAGTTCACCCCCGACCTGATGCCGTCCGACATCACCGGCACCGAGATCCTCGAGGAGAACCGCTCGACCGGCGTGCGCGAGTTCAAGTTCCTGCGCGGGCCGGTCTTCGCCAACCTGGTGCTGGCCGACGAGATCAACCGCACGCCGCCCAAGACGCAGGCGGCGCTGCTCCAGGCGATGCAGGAGAAGGAGGTCAGCGCCGCGGGGCAGACCTACCGGCTCGCCCTGCCCTTTTTCGTGCTGGCGACGCAGAATCCGATCGAGCTGGAGGGCACCTACCCGCTGCCCGAGGCCCAGCTCGACCGGTTCATGTTCAACATCTATGTCGACTACCCCGACGAGGCCCAGGAAGTCGAGATCGTGACCGCGACCACCGGCGCGCGCGAGCCGCGCGTCGAGCGCGTGCTCACCGCCGCGGACATCATCCGCCTGCAGCGCGTCGTGCGCAGCGTGCCCGTCTCCGACCACGTGGTGCGCTATGCCGTCAAGATCGCCCGCGCGACGCGGCCCGGCGCTCAGGCGCCGCAGTTCATCCGCGACTGGGTGGCGTGGGGCGCGGGACCGCGCGCATCGCAGTACCTGATCTTGGGAGCCAAGGCGCGCGCCATCCTGCGCGGGCGCGAAGCCCCCGCGGTCGAGGACGTGCGGGCCGTGGCGCCGGCCGTGCTGCGCCATCGCATCGTCACCAACTTCAACGCCGAGGCCGAAGGCATCAAGGCGGACGACATCATCAAGAAGCTGATTGCCGAAGTGGCCGAGCCGGCGACGCGGTAGGCCCACAGGGGCGCGGCCGGTCAGATCGATGCGGCCGGCCCGGCGGGCGCGGCGGCGACCCGGCCGGCGGAGCGCCCGGGGGGATTGAGGAGGGCCCGCGTGGCAGGCAAAGACGACAACCTCGCGCTGCTCGATCCCTACTTCGTGGGCAAGCTGCGCCGGCTCGATCTCATTGCCCGCCTGGTGGTCGAGGGATTCATCACGGGCTTGCACAAGAGCCCGTATCACGGCTTCAGCGTCGAGTTCGCCGAGCACCGGCCCTACATGCCGGGCGACCCGATCCACGCCGTCGACTGGAAGGTCTACGCCAAGAGCGATCGCTTCTACATCAAGGAGTATGAGGAAGAGACGAATCTGCGGTGCCACGTCCTCGTCGACGCCAGCTCGTCGATGGCCTACCGCTCCGAGAAGAAGCACCTGACCAAGCTCGACTACGGCGTCTACCTGGCGGCGGCGCTCGCCTACCTGATGATCCGCCAACAGGACGCCGTCGGTCTTCTCACGTTCGACGACGAGGTGCGCCGTTTCATCCCGGCGCGCAGCGCCGGCACGCACCTGCGGGTGCTGCTCGGCGAGCTGGCGCGGCTCGCGCGCGCCGCGGAGAAGACGCCCACCGGGCGCGGCACGCGCATCGGCCGCAGCCTGCACCACCTGGCCGAGCGGCTGACGCGGCGCGGCCTGGTGGTGCTCATCTCGGACCTGATGGACTCGCCCGAGGAGGTCCTGAAGGGCTTGCAGCACTTCCGGCACCGCAAGCACGAAGTCGTTGTCTTCCACCTGCTCGACCCGGCCGAGGTGGCGTTCCCCTTCCGCGAGGAGACGATCTTCGTCGACATGGAATCGGGCCAGAAACTGAGCACGATCCCGTGGGAGTATGCCAAGGAGTACCGCCGCGCGGTCGAGTCGTGGCGGAGTCGCTACCGGCGCGTCTGCGCCGAGCAGATGATCGACTATGTCGAGGTGCGCACCGACACGCCCTACGACGTGGCGCTGCTGCGCTATCTCGAGAAGCGCGGGAGGTTGCACTGATGGCAGCGGCGCCTGGCGGAGCTTCGAGCGCATGGCCCCGCCGAAGACCGGGCGCGAGGGCCGGCCGGCGCACCCGGCCAGGTGCGCAGCCCCCCCGGCGGACCGGGCGGAGTGAGTCTTGATGGGGCCCTTCTCGTTCCTCAACGGCGCTTTCCTGGTGGCCCTGGCGGCGGCGGCCCTGCCGATCCTCATCCACCTCTTCAGCCGCCGCCGCGCGCGCGAAGTGCCCTTCTCGCAGCTTCGCTTCCTCGACGAGATCACGCGCCGCAAGATCCGCCGCCTGCGGCTGCGCCAGTGGCTGCTGCTCGCCATGCGCACGCTGGCGATCGCCCTGATCGCCCTCGCGCTCAGCCGCCCGGTCTGGCACGGTCCCGGCGCCAGCCGCCAGCGGGGCTCCTCGGCGGTCGCGATTCTCATCGACGACAGCTTCAGCATGGAGGCGCGGCTCGATCCCGGCGCGTTGCTGCCGCTCGAGACGGGCGGCGCGACGCTGAGCCTGCCCACTCGCTTCGAGCAAGCGCGACAGCGCGCGCTCCAGCTCGTCGATCTCCTGGAGGAGGGCGATCAGGCCATCCTCGTGTTCACCGCTTCGCCGCCGCGCGTGCCCTATGAAAGCACCGTGCGCGACCCGGCGCTGCTGCGCGAGGAGATCACGCGTGCCACGCCGCGCGCCACGCGCTCGGATCTCGTCGGCGCCTTCGAGCGCATCGGGCCGGTCCTGCGCTCGGCGCGCGCCCTCAACCGGGAGATTTTCCTCGCATCCGATTTCCAGCAAGGCGACATCCAGGAGCTGCTGCGCCGCTTCGGGGCCGAGGCCCAGGCGGCCGTCGCCACGAGCGGGCCGCCCGACTCGGCGCGCGAGGCCGCCCTGCTGGCGATTCCGGAGCAGACGCGTCTCTACCTGCTGCCCGTGCAGGCTCCGGCGGAGCCCAACCTGGCCGTGATCTGGGGGTTCTTCGAGCCGAACCCGGGCGAGGGCGGCGGCCGCCTGACCGTGCGCGCCCGCAACCACGGCGGACAGGCGGTGACGGACGGCGTGCTGCAACTCCTGGGGAGCGACGGCACGATCCTGACGGAGGGCCTGATCGGCATCGCGCCGCACGGCGTTGGGCAGGCCGTGATCTCGCTGCCGGCGGTGCCGGCCGACGGGCAGCTCACTGTACAAGCATCGCCCGACCTGCTCGAGCGCGACAATCGCTATCACGTGAGCACGGCGGCCCTGACCCGCTTCAAGCTGCTGCTCGTCACCGGCGGCGGCCTGGACGACCCGCGCGTGCGCGAGGAAGTGACCTATCCGGTGCTGGCGCTCGATCCCTTCGGCGGCGCGGCCTTGCTCGACTCGAACGCCGGCGCGGACGGTGCGGCCAACGAGGAACGGCGCGAGGCGCAGGCCCAGGGCGTCCAGCTCTTCGAGGTGGCGACCGTGGCCGAGTCCGATCTGGGGCTGCGGCCGGAGCTGGACGTCGACGCGGTCATTCTCCTCAACATCGGCCGGCTGAGCGCGTCCGCGGCCGACTTGCTCGAGCGCTATCACGCCGGGGGCGGCAACGTGCTGATCGTGCTCGGCGATCGGGCCGACGCGCGCATCTACAACACGCAAATTCTCCCGCGGCTCGGCGGGCTGCGCCTCGAGAACGTCGTCGGGGACCTGGAGGGCCCGACCTGGTTCAGCTTGCTGCCCGCGGCGGCCGACCACGAGATCTTCGCGGGCTTCCCGGTCGCGCCGGGCGAGGCGCTGACCGGCGCCCGCTTCCGCCGCTTCCTGGACGTGCGCCTGGGGGCCCGGTCACGCGTGCTGGGCGAGTTCTCGGGCGGCCATCCGGCGCTCATCGAGGAACCCGGGTTGCTGCTGTTCACCTCATCGCTCGACCTGCGCTGGAGCGATTTCCCCACCAGCGCGAGCTACCTGCCTTTTCTGCACCGGGCTCTGCTGCAGATCATCCTCCAGGGCCGCATCGGGCGGCAGGAGCCGCGCGTGGGCGAGCCGCTCGCGTTTCCGGTGCCGCCCGAGATCGCCGGCGGCAGGCTGCACTGCACCGGACCCGACGGCCGCGAGCTTGCCGCCGAGCTCACCCAGTCCGAGCGCGGCGCGACGCTGCGCACGGCGCCCGTGGAGCAGCCCGGGTTCTATCGCATCCACACCGGCGAGGCGAGCGCGGCGCTGCGGACCTTCGCGGTGAATGTCGATCCGCGCGAGTCGGAGCTGACGGCGATGACGCCGGAGGAAGGCGCGCTCGTCTTCGGCTCTCGGGCGGTGACGATTCCGCCGGGCGAAGGGGTGAGCCGGCAAGTGCTCGAGACGCGGTACGGGCGCGAGCTGTGGCGGCTCTGTCTGGCGCTCGCATTCCTGCTGCTCGTGGCCGAGAGCCTGGTGGCGCGCGGGCGCTGGCGGCCGTGATCCGGGTCGGAAGCCCGGTGGCGCGCGTGCGCCGACGGGCTCGGCTGAAGTCCGTAGGTGGGGCGGCCGGGCGGGCCGCGGCGGAGCGCTCGGGTCGCCCTTGATGCCGGGCGCCAAGCCATCTAGACTTGTCTGCTCGTGGACTCTGCGGTTCCGGGCGGGTGGCGAAGGAGGCAAGCGCATGCACAAAGGCGACTTCGGGCAGCGGTGGAGTTCCGTCGGCCTGGCGATCCTGCTGGCCGTGATCGGTCTGGCCTGCGGCGACGGCAGCACGAAGCCAAAGCCCCGGACCAAGGTGCCGGATTTCAGCCTGCTGGACATCAACCCGCAATCTCCCACGCACGGGCAGTACGTGTCGCTGAGCAGCCTGGCCGGCCAGATCGTGATGATCTACAACGGAGCCGCCACGTGCCCCGAATGCCGTGGTGAGTTGGAGGCGCTCAGCACCGCCATCGACAGCCTATCGCAAGAGGGCATCACCGGAGTCACCGGCATGATGATCGTGTCGATCCCCGACCAGAATCCCTTCGACGCGGAGTACCTGGTGGGCATGGCATCGAGCCTGCCGGTCATGCGGGACTCGGTCGACGCGGTTCGGGGCGGCTCCGCCGTGCTGCGGCTGATCGACTGCGAGAACTTCAACGAGTTCCTCTTCATCGACCGCGACGGGTATCGGTGGAAGAAGACCACGGTAGGCAATCTCTCACACGCCGCCTACGACTTCCGGCCGTCGGTCTCGCCGAGCGGGTACGCCCAGCTGCTGGCCTGGCTGCGTCAAATTGACGATCTGTAGGCGTCCGGCAGGCGAAGCCGCCGGTCCATCCGGCTGACGGCCCCGGGCTGGAGCACCAATGGCTGCCGCAAGATGGCTGCGCACGGATGTGCCGCTCGGCACCGCGCTGATCGAGGCCGCCGGCGAGGCCGAAGCCCTGCGGCAGGTGAGCGACCTGCTGCTGGGGACGGACGATGAGGCCGCGCGCCTCGCGGGCGACGCCCGCGCCGCCGGACGGCACGTCGGCCTCCTGGGGCTGCGGGCGTCGGCTGTCACGGCGGCCGCAGCCCACCTGGCGCGCCAGGCTGCCGCAGGTGGCCGTGGGCCGCTGGTCTACCTCGCGCCGACCCAGACCGCGGTCGAGGACGCGCGCGAGGACTTCGCCTTCCTGCTCGGCCCCGAGCGCGTCGTGAGCTTCCCCGAGCTGGCGGTGCCGCCCTACGGTTTCCAGATCCCGGCGGCCGCGGTGCGGGCCGGTCGCATCGAGACCCTGGCGCGCCTGCTGCTGCCGCGCGAGGGCGAGAGCGAGGATCGCCTGAAGCGCGTCTGGGTCGTCCTGGCCACGCCCGAGGCGTTCCTGCAGCGGGTGCCTCGCCCCGAGCACTTCGGCCGCTACGTCAAGAGCCTGCGCGTGGGGCAGTCGATTGCGATCGAGACCCTCACGGCGCTGCTCGTGCGCATGGGGTACCGCGCCCAGTCGCTGGTGGGCGAGTACGGTGACTTCAGCCGGCGAGGCGGCATCATCGACATCTACAGCTTCGGGCGCGAGAGTCCGGTGCGCATCGAGTTCGACAACGACGAGATCGCCTCGCTGCGCGAGTTCGATGTCTTCACCCAACGGTCGTTGGAAGTGCTCTCCGAGAGCGTCATCCTCCCGATGTGGGAGGCGACGCTGGATGAAGAGGATTGGGCCCGGGCCGAGCGGCGCGGGTTCATTCCCCCCGCCGGGCCCTTGCGCGAGCACCTCGACCAGCTCCGGGGCGAAGGCAGCTTCGAGGGCGTCGAGTGGTTGTTGGCCGGATTCGGCGTGCCGCTCGGGACGCTGCTCGACTTCGCCGGCGCCGGCGCGCTGGTGGTCGCCGAGGACCCCGTGCTGCTCGATCAACGCCTGAAGGAGGCGCGCGACGCGGTTGCCGCCGCGGCGCCGGCGCCGCGGGATCCGCACGATCCGCCCGAGGCGGCGGACGAGGGCGACGACGCCGCTCCGCTCGAAGACCTCTTCTCGCCGCCCGAGGCCCTCTATGCCATGGAGGGCACGATCGGGGACCTGATCGCGCCTTGGCCCGCGGTCTACGTCGGGATGGGGGCGCAACGCAAGATTCCCGAGGACAACCGCCGCGAGCAGGTGCGGCCGGGCAAGGGGTGGACGGCCGGCGAGCAGCTCAGCGTGCCCGATCCATTGGATGACGCGACCGCCGCGGCCGTGAGCCGATCGCCCGAGTGGCGGGCGCTCGTCGCGCGGCGCATCCGCGCCCAGTCGGCGCGCGGCG
>CAZRWW010000070.1:0-29241 GCA_964603725.1 uncultured bacterium | reverse complement strand
ACGGGCCCGCCGGCTTGCGGTATTTGGCGGTGAACCCGCCAACTCTTTGTGATGTTGGCAGAGGCGGCGTTTCCCGGGCTACGCCCGGCCGAACGCCGCCGCCAGGGAGGTCCGCCTTGAAACGATGCCTGCAGGTCCTTGTCGCGGAGTCGGAACAGAGCCGATCTCTGCGGGACATGATTTCAGCCCGCCGCCGGGTGCGCCATGCGGCGACCGAACAGGAGTGTCTGGACCTGGGCTACGCGGGCGCAGCGGACGTGATGCTCGTCGACATCGACGATGCGCGCTTCAGCGATCCCGACTTCGTCAGCCGCGTGCGGTTCGTCTCGCGCAGCGCCTTCCCGATTCTCGGGGTGACGGACCGCTCCAACACCGAGGTCGAGCGCTGGGTCAAGTGCGGGTTGGCGGAGGTCCTGCAGCGCCAGGGGCTGACGCCGTACCTGCTGGATCTCAAATTGCGCCACTGGGTGAAGCACAACCGCCAGCAGCTACGCCTGTACGACGCCAACCGGCGCGCCCTGAAGTGGTGGAAGGACCTGGTGTCGGCGCTCGATGAAGTGCGGGGCCGCCTGGAGAAGACCTCCGACGCCCTCGATGCGTACCTCTGTCTGCTCGACTCGGGGGACGGTGAAGAGCCTGGTTTCCGGCGCTCGACGGTCATTCAAGCGCGCCAGCAGATCGCCGCCCTCAGCCGGCTGGCGACCGAGCTGGACGTGGCCGCGCGCACCATCCAGCTCGAGGGTATCGAGCGCAGCCGCTCGCGGAAGAACCGATCGGACCGGCCCATCTTCACCGCCGACAGCCTGGCCGAGTCGGCCCAGATCGACGAGATCCGCAACCGGCTCGACCCGCCCGCCGCGCGCGGCCACCATCAGCAGCGGCGCACCGGGACCTAGCCGAGCGGCGCGCCGGCTAGAACGGCGCAAACCCCGCATCGTGCCAGTAGTCTTCCTTGAGCGCGTCGGCCTGCGATTGCAGGGCCGAGAGGTGCCCCTTCTCCCACGCCGCCAGCCGCTGATGGAAAGCTCTCACCTCGGGATCGTGCGCGGCTTCCGCCTCGGCGCGGTAGAAACTCACCGCCGACAGCTCGAGCTGGATCCCGATCGACAGGGCGGTCATCTCGTAGTGGGCGCCCCCGATGCGCTTGCGGATGTCGGGCGAGAAGATCGGGTGCGGTCCCTCGAGCTTCAGCTGCTCACCCAGCTTGGCCGTCGCGTCAATCCGGCCCGTCTTCACCAATGACTGGTACTGAGCTTTCAAGAACTCGAAGTGATCGAGCTCCTCGCGGGCCAGGGTCTCGAAGACCTCCCGGCCCCGCGCGTCGCTCGTCGTCCGGGCCGCCATCTGGTAGAAGTGCTGCCCTTCGATCTCGGCCTGCATGGCCTTCTTGAGGCCCTGGGCCACGCGTTCCGTGTGCGGATCCATCTCTCTCCTCCCTCCTGGCGCTCGGCGCCGGCCAAGCGCGATACCGTGATCGCGTCACGTCCTGAACTCCGCCGGCCAAGCGCGAGTTCCTGGCGGCACGCCGACGCACGGCGCATGGTAGCAGCTCGTCGGGCGCAAACCCAGTCCCCGGAATCCAGGGGGGCGCTGCACACCGCCCCGGGCTCCCGCGGGTAGCGCGGGGGGGGCGCCCCCGAGACAGTTGCCGCTCGCGTCCAACGGCCCCGATGCCCCGCGGCGCCTCGCGGGCGCGGGCGAAAGAAGGCGACGGCGACGGGAACTTCCGGTTCTGAAATCAGTAATCGTTATTGTTATGAGGATCGAGGTGAGGGACGCCAGCATGATCAGCACGCACAACAGCCGCCAGCGGCAGGTGATTCTGGAGGAGCTGCGCAAGATGCACAGCCACCCCACGGCGGCCGACCTCTATGCGGCGGTCCGCCGGCGCCTGCCGCGAATCAGCCTGGCCACGGTCTACCGTAACCTCGAGCTGCTGGAGCGGCAGGGCCACGTGCGCCGGCTGGAGGGTTACGGGGCCCAGGCGCGGTTCGACGGCGACCTGGGCGAGCACCTCCATTTGCGCTGCGTGACCTGCGGCGGCGTGACGGACATCGCCCGGCCGCGCGCGCCCGCTGCGGGGCGCCTGCCGCGCGCGCCGCGGGGTCACTTGCTCTTCGGCCTGCGCCTCGAGTACACCGGCGTCTGCCCGCGGTGCCGGGCCAAGCTGGCGCCGCAGCGACTGGCTGAGCTGCGCCGGATCTGGAGATGAGGGCGGCGCCGCCTGGGGTCGCCCCGCGGGCGGGCGGTTGGAGGGCGGGCCGCGGTGGTGTATAGTCGGTCACCCGATGACTCCGGCCCAGCCGGGGCGGAGAGCGGCCGCGGGTGATCTTCAGGGAGGTGCGGTCATGGTGGAGCAGCTACAGGTCTACAAGTGTCTGAAGTGCGGCAACATTGTCGAGGTCCTGCATGGCGGCGTGGGCCAGCTTGTTTGCTGCAACGAGCCGATGAAGCTCATGCGCGAGGGCATCATCGATGCCGCCACCGAAAAGCATGTCCCGGTGGTCGAGAAGACCGCCGGCGGGTATCAAGTCAAGGTTGGAGCGGTCAGCCACCCGATGGAAGAGAAGCACTACATCGAGTGGATCGAGATCATCGCCGACGGCCGGGTCTACCGCCGGTTCCTGAAGCCCGGCGAGAAGCCCGAGGCCACGTACCAGATCGAGGCAGGCAGCGTGACGGCACGCGAGTACTGCAACCTGCACGGTCTATGGAAGGGGTAATGCCATGTTGAACAAGAAGGTTCAGGACGCACTCAATCAGCAGGTCAATGCGGAGTTCTATGCCGCCTATCTCTACTACGGCATGCGAGCCTATCTCGAGGAGCAAGCGCTGACGGGCATGGCCCACTGGATGAAGTGCCAGTGGCTGGAGGAGACGGGGCACGCCAACAAGATCTTCGAGTACATCCACGAGCGTGGCGGGCAGACGGAGCTCAAGCCGATCAAGGAGGTCGGCACCAAGTATGAATCGCCGCTGGCGGCCTTCCAGGCGGCCTACGAGCACGAGACCAAGGTCACGGACATGATCAACAAGCTCGTCGAGCTGGCGGCGGCCGAGAAAGACCACGCCACGGTCAACTTCCTACAGTACTACGTGGCCGAGCAGGTCGAGGAAGAGGCCTCGGCGGACGAGGTCGTCCAGAAGCTGAAGATGATCGGCGAGGGTCGGGGCGGGTTGTTCATGCTGGACCGCGAGCTTGGCCAGCGGCCCCTCGGTCTGCCGGCCAATATCGCCGGTGGGGAATCCGAATGAGCGAGGCCTACAACATCGAGGAAGTCCTCGAGATGGCTTGCCAGATCGAGCGTAACGGGGCCCGCTACTACCGGCGGGCCGCCGACATGGTGACCTCGCCGGGGGCGCGCGACCTGTTCCGCGAGTTGGCGGCGATGGAGGACGATCATCTGCTGACCTTCGATGCGATGCGCGCCGATGCGGCCACGCGCACGATCTTGCTGGGCGATCAGGACGACCTGATCGCCCAGTATCTCCAAGCCCTGGCCGACAGCCACGTCTTCCCGCGCCATGAGAGCCCGGCCGAGTCGCTTCAGCCGGGCGTGGGCGAGAAGGATGTCCTGCTCAAGGCGATCGCTCTCGAGAAGGACGCGATCACCTTCTATCTCGGCATTCGCGACGCCATGCCGGCGTCGGCCGGGCGAGAGAAGGTGGGGCTCATCATCCGCGAGGAGATGCGGCACGTGACGATGCTCAGCAATCGGTTGGCGGCTCTGGCGCGGACTTGACGGGGGGAGCCATGGCGATCGAAGCGAGGGCGGGGTTCCGCGCCCTGCCGATCACCGATCGGGTGTACTGGGTGGGGGCGATCGATTGGGGGCTGCGCGACTTCCACGGTTACCTGACCGCCCGCGGCACCAGCTACAACGCCTTTCTCGTGCTGGCCGAACAGGTCACCCTGGTCGACACGGTCAAGGCGACGCACGTCGACGAGATGATGGCGCGCATCGCCTCGGTCGTCGATCCGAGCCGGATCAAGTGCATCGTCTCCAATCACGCGGAGATGGATCACACCGGCGCGTTGCCGCGGGTCGTGGCCGCGCTGCGGCCGGAGACGGTCGTCGCCTCGACCATGGGCGCCAAGGCGCTGCAGCAGCACTTCCACTGGAATCTGCCGGTGCGGTCGGTCAAGGACGGTGAGCGCATCAGTCTGGGCGACACCGGGCTACGGTTCGTCGAGACGCGCATGCTGCACTGGCCCGACAGCATGTTCGCTTTTCTCGAGGACGAAGGCGTGCTCTTCTCGAACGACGCGTTCGGGATGCACCTGGCGAGCAGCGAGCGCTTCACGGACGAGGTCGAGCCCGCCGTGATCCGCGAAGAGGCCGCCAAGTACTACGCCAACATCCTGATGCCGTTCTCAGGCCTGGTGACGAAGCTCGTCGAGCGGCTGCCGGGACTGGGCCTGAACGTGCGTCTGATCGCGCCCGACCACGGCCCGCTCTGGCGGCGCGAGCCGCTGCAGGTCGTCCAGTGGTATGCCCGCTGGGCCGCGCGGCCCTACACGAGCAAGGCGGTGGTCGCGTACGACACGATGTGGCAGAGCACGGAGAAGATGGCGCGGGCGGTCGCCGACGGGCTCCAAGGCGGCGGCGCGCAGGCGGTGGTGATGCCCCTGGCAGGATGCCACCGCAGCAACGTGGCCGCCGAGCTGCTCGAGGCGGGCGCGCTGCTGGTGGGCTCGCCCACGATGAATGGAGAGATCTACCCCCGAATGGCCGACCTGCTCACGTACCTGCGAGGGCTCAAGCCGCGCAATCTGGTGGGCGCCGCCTTCGGGTCCTACGGCTGGGGCGGCGAAGCCGTCCGGCAAATCCAGCAGATCCTGGAAGAGATGAAGGTGGAGATCGCCGCGGAGGCGCTGCGGGTGCAGTATGTGCCCGACGATGCGGCCCTGGCGCAGTGCCGCGAGCTGGGTGGGCGCGTGGCCGCTCGGCTGGGCGAGCTGGCCGCGCGCTGACGCGCCCCGCGGCGTGCCGGGCCAGCGATGGGGAAGCGGCCGGCGGCGCTCCCGCCGACCGGGTGGACGAAGGAGGAGGAACACGATGCAGAAGTACGAGTGCGAGGCCTGCGGCTACATCTACGACCCTGCCAAGGGTGATGAGGATGCGGGCATCGCCCCGGGGACGCCGTTCGAGGATCTGCCGGATGATTGGGTCTGCCCGCTGTGCGGCGTGGGCAAGGACATGTTCAGCCCGGTCAAGGAGTGACGGCCAGGGGACAGCGACGGTGGGAAGCGCGTGCGGGCCGCGGGGCTCACCTGGCGCGCCCCCAGGGAGGGAAGCCATGAGCGGAGTTGCGAGAGCCGACGAGATCCTCGATTTCGCCATCGCGCGCGAGCAGGAGGCGGTCGAGTTCTACACGCGGCTGGCCGCGCAGGCCAAGAACGCGGCCATCCGGGAGATGTTCACGCAGTTCGCGGGCGAAGAGCGGGGCCACAAGGCCAAGCTCGCCCAGGTCAAGCAAGGCAAGCAGCTGCTGTCGGCCAAGGGCGAGGTCATGGACCTGAAGATCGGGGACTACCTGGTGTCCGAGGAGCCGGACGCCGATCTCGATTACGCCGGCGCGCTCATCCTGGCCATGAAGAAGGAGAAGGCGGCCTTTCGCCTCTACACGACGCTGGCGGGGCAGGTCCAGGACCCGGCCATCAAGGCCCTGCTGCTGGGACTGGCGCAGGAGGAAGCCAAGCACAAGCTGCGCTTCGAGGTCGAGTACGACGACCAGGTCCTGAGAGAGAACTAGCGCCGCGGTCGGCCCCGGTTCCCCTGGCTCCTGGCCAGCCGGCCGATCGGCGGCAGCCCGTGGCGAGCGCGCGGCCTAATCTCGGCGCTTGGCCAGAGCGCGGATGCGGGTCAGATCCAGCGGCCCACGCGCTCCCCAGCCCCGTGTGCCTCCCGGGATGCTGGGCCGAAACTGCTCGTAGAGGCTGAAAGCCACGCCGGCCAGCTCGTCCGCGTCGAAAGCGCGGGCGAGTTGCCGCATCGCCGCGCGGGCCGGCCGCAAGCCGTCGCCGAACTTCTCGCGCAGGTAGCGCTCGACAGCCTCGGCCTCGATGGGCTTGTCCTTCACGACGGCCCGCACACCCCCGGGCGTGCGTTTGGCAGGCACCGCCCGCCCGCACACCTCGACCCAGAACTCCTCGCCCAGGCCGTGCTTCGGGCGCGGCTTGCCGGCCGCAGTGGGCGCCGGCTGGAAGACCCCGAGTCGCCGTCCCTTCGACTGGGCGGTGAGGCCCGCCACGGCCTTGCCGAGCGAGAGCGCCGCATCGCGGTCGTACCCGAGTTGCTCGGCCACCACGCTGGCCCAGAGCGTGAGCACGGGGGCGCGGTTGATCAGGATGGTTTCGGATCCCATGGCTGGTACTATACCCCCCCGGGGCTGGCACCGGGAACGGGGTCGCTGGATGGCGAGGCAGGACGGGAGTCGGACGGGGAGGACCGCCTTGAGCGCGCCCGCTGAGCGAATCGTCGGAGCGCCCCAGGTACGCGTCGATGCCTGGGGCAAGGTGTCCGGCGAGACGCGCTACGTCGATGATCTGCGCCTGCCCGAGCTGTGGCATGGGGCGGCCGTGCGCTCGCCCGTCGCGCGCGGGCGGATCCGAGCGATCGGCCGTGATCCGGCGTTCAATTGGTCGCGCGTGACTGTCGTCACCGCGGCCGACCTGCCCGGACCGAACGTGGTCGCCATGATCGCCGACGACCACCCGATTCTGGCGTCCGGCGGGGTCGACTTCGCGGCCCAGGCCATCGTCCTCATCGCTGCGCCGGACCCCTTGACCCTCGGGGCCGCGTTGGCCGCCGTGCGCCTCGAGATCGAGGAGTTGGCTCCGGTGCTGACGGTCGAGGACGCGCTCTCGGGGGCCATCGCGATTCACGGCGCCGACAATGTCCTGGCCGAGCACGCGATCCGGCATGGAGATGTCGAGGCCGGACTGGCGAGCGCGGATCGGATCATCACGGGCACCTACCGCACGGGCCATCAGGAACACCTCTATCTCGAGCCCAATGGGGTCATCGCCATCCCGCACGCCGGGGGCGCGCTGGAGATCGTCGGGTCCCTGCAGTGCCCTTACTACGTTCACGCCGCGCTCGAGCGGGCCCTGGGGCTGCCGGCGGAGCGGATCGCCGTCCGGCAGGCCCCGACCGGCGGGGCGTTCGGGGGCAAGGAGGACTACCCGTCGGTGCTGGCCCTGCACGCGGCCTTGCTCGCCCGGGCGTGCGGCCATCCGGTCAAGATCGTCCATGACCGCACCGAGGACATGCGCGCGACCACCAAGCGGCACCCCTCGATCGTTCGCCATCGCACCGGGGTGATGGCGGACGGCACGCTCGTCGCGGCCGATATCGATGTGCTGCTCGACGGCGGCGCCTATGTGACGCTGAGCCCGGTCGTGCTGTCGCGCTCGATCTTGCACGCGACCGGGGTCTACCGCTGGCCCGCCGCGCGCATCCGCGGCCGGGCGGTCGCGACCAACACGCCGCCCAACGGGGCGTTTCGCGGCTTCGGCGCGCCGCAGAGCCTGTTCGCGATCGAACGGCACATGGACCGCATCGCCCTCGCGCTCGGCATCGAGCCGCTCGAGCTGCGGCGCCGCAATCTGCTGCGGGGGGGCGACAGGCTGCCGTTCGGCCAGGAGCTGGCGGATCACGAGATCGGGGCGCGCCTGGTGCTCGAGCGCGTGCTGGCGGTGTCGGGCTACGAGCGCAAGCGCGCGCGGCGGTCGCGGGATTCCGCGCCGGCGAGTGGCGACGCGCCGGCCGCCGGGCTGCGGCTCGCGGCGAATGGCGCCGAGCGGCGCGCGCAGGCCGATGAGCCGCTGCGCGGCGTCGGCCTCGCGCTCTATCTGCACGGCGGCGGCTTCACCGGCGCGGGCGAGGAACGGATCATGGGGCGGGCGCGCGTGCGGTTCGTTCCCGATCCGCATGCGGCGAGCGGCGCCGTCGAGGTGCTCGTCAGCAATGTGGAGATGGGGCAGGGCGCATCGACGGTGCTGGCGATGATCGCGGCCGAGGCGCTCGGGCTGCCGCTCGAACGCGTGCGCCATCCTCTTCCCGATACCCGCGTGGTCCCCGACAGCGGGCCGACCGTGGCCTCGCGCACGACGATGATCGTCGGGCGCATCGTCGTCGATGCCTGCGCGCGGATGGTCCGCGAGCTGGCCGACGCGCTCGCGCGGCGAGAGGGCGTCGAGCCCGGCCGCGTTCTGGCGCGCGATGGGCGGCTGGTCGTGCGCGGGGAGGCGGGTGACGCGGCGGGTGACGCGGCGCCCAGTGCGGCGGGTGAGCGCGACCTCGGCGACTTCGCGAGCTGCGCGGCCTGGTTCGCCGGCGCGATCGGGGAGCTGGTAGGCGAAGCGACCTACGAGCCGCCGCCGGGTCTGGCGTGGGACGAGGAGCGCTATCAGGGCACGGCATACAAGGCCTACTCGTGGGGCGCGGACGTCGCCGAGGTCGAGGTCGATCCCATCACCTGGGCGGTCACGCCGGTGAGGATCACGAGCGTGGTGGAGATCGGACGCGCGATCAATCCCGTGGCGGCGATCGGGCAAGTCGAAGGCGGCCAGCTCCAGGCGCTGGGCTGGGGCATCATGGAGGAGATCAAGACCGAGCACGGGCGCTATCTCAACGATCGCCTGGCGACCTACATCATCCCGACCGCTTTGGACGCGCCCGCCATGGAGATCGAGCTCGCCGAGCTGCCCTATGCCCGCGGGCCCTATGGCGCCAAGGGGCTGGGTGAGCTGCCGATGGACGGCGGGGCGGCCGCGTTCGCCGCGGCGATCCAGGACGCGACCGGGCAGTTCCACGATCGCATTCCCGTCACGCCCGAGCGGATGTTCGCCCTGGCGCGCGCGGGAGACGCGCGGACCGCGACCGGTGGCGACGGGAATTGTGGCGCCAGGGATTGTGGCGCCAGGGATTGTGGCGCCGCGGATCGTGGCGCGGACGGCGCGGGCGGTGCGCCATGACGATCTCCCTCACGGTGAACGGACAACGGCACGAAGTCACAGCGCCGCCCTTGAGGCGCCTGCTCGATATCCTGCGCGAGGACCTTGGACTGACGGGCGCCAAGGAGGGCTGCGGCGAGGGCGAGTGCGGCGCCTGCGCGGTTCTCCTGGATGGGGAACTCGTCAATGCCTGCCTCGTCCCGGCCCTGCAGCTCGATGGCCGCGAGGTGGTGACGGTGGAGGGACTCGGCACCCGCGAGCGGCCGGACCCGGTTCAACGAGCGTTTCTCGAGGAGGGGGCCGTTCAGTGCGGCTTCTGCATCCCCGGCATGGTCATGGCAGCTCGCGCGCTGCTCGACCGCCACCCCCATCCGAACCGCGGCGAGATCCGCCGCGCGCTGGCGGGCAATCTCTGCCGCTGCACGGGCTATGAGCGGATCTTCCGGGCCGTCGAGCGCGCGGCGGCGGCATCCTCCGCGGGCGACGAGGGCGCGCATCCGTTGGCGGCGGCGCGCAGATCGCCGGCTCGAGGCGCGGCGGCGGGTCGGGCGAGCTCGGATGCGGCCGGCCCGGCGGCGCACCGCCCGTGCACGCTCGACGAGGCGCTGGCGCTCTTGCGCGAGGGCGGCGAGGAGATCACGGTCGTGGCCGGGGCGACGGACCTGCTGGCCGAGATCAAGCTCGGCCGCCCCGCGCCGCGCGCGGTGCTCGACGTCACCGGCCTGGGGGAGCTTGGCGTGATCGCGCCTGAGCAAGGTGGGCTGACCATCGGCGCGACCGTGACCTTCTCCGCCCTCGCGGCCCACCCGGACGTGCGCGCGCACTTCCCCGCGCTCTCCGCGGCGGCCGCGCAGGTCGGCGCCGTGGCGATCCAGAATCGCGCCACGCTGGGCGGCAATCTGATGACCGCCTCGCCCGCGGCGGATTCACCCCCGATGCTCCTCGCGCTCGAGGCGAGCGCCGTGCTCGCTTCGCATGCCGGGACGCCCGCCGGGACGCGCACCGGGACGCGCACCGGGACGCGGGGCGGGAAGCGCGCGGGGACACGCGCTGAGACGCGTGAGGTGCCGCTGGCGACGTTCTACACCGGGTACCGCCGGACCGCCCGCCGTCCGGAGGAGCTGCTCGTCGCGGTGCGGGTGCCCTGGCCTGCTCCGGGCGCGCGGCAGGCCTTCCACAAGGCCGGTCCGCGGCTGGCGCAGTCGATCGCCAAAGTGTCGCTGGGGGCGTCGGCGCGACTCGCGGGCGGCGGCGTACTGCGCGACGTGCGACTGGCGGCCGGCAGCGTGGCGCCCACGGTCGCGGCGCTCACGCGCACGCAGGCCTACCTGGAAGGCCGCAGTCTGGATCCGCGGGCCGCGGCCGGCGTGCTGGCGCGGGCCGAAGCCATCGCGGCATCCGAGGTCGCGCCGATCGACGACGTGCGCTCGACGGCCGAGTACCGGCGGGCGGTGCTGGGCGGACTGGTGGGACGATTCCTGCGCGCCGTGGCCGGCGATCTGGGGTGACGCGGGCGCGGGGGTGCCGCTCGAGGACGCGAAGGGAGCGACGGATGGCGCAGATCGCCGTGGTGATCCTTGCGGCGGGAGAGGGGCGCCGCTTCGGGGGGCCCAAGGCCCTGGCCCGGGAAGGCGAGCGCACCTGGCTCGAGATCGCGCTGGCCACGGTCGCGCGGGCTGGCCTGGGCTGGGCTACGGTCGTGGTGGGCGCATCCGCGGACGAGGTCCTGGCGCGCGGCGCGGGCGCGGCCTCTCGCGGCGCGCGCGCCGATGATGCGGGCCCGACGCCGGCCGCCCGCGGCGCCGCCTTCTGCTCGGCCCCGACGATCTCGTGGGTGCGCAACGACGCCTGGCGTGCCGGGCGCACGGGGAGCCTCGTGCGCGGGCTGGCCGATCTGCCCGATTGGGCGGAAGCGGCGCTGATCCACCAGGTCGACTTCCCGCGGGTGAAGGCCGAGACCATGAGCCAGCTGGCGTGGGCCTGGGAACAGGACCGTTCGGGCAGCGAGCGCATCTTCGTGCCCATCCTCGACGGGCGGCGCGGCCACCCGATCGTCGTGGGACGCGCCGTGTGGGATGAGATCGAAGCGCTGGGGCCGGACGAGCCGCTGCACCTGGTCGTCCGCCGCGCCCCGGCGCGCGTGGTCGAGGTCGCGGTTGCGGATCCGGGCATACACGACAACGCCAATCGCGCCGCGCCGCCCGGGTCCGCGGCGAGCACCGCCGACCGCGGGGACCGACTGCCGGGGGAGGAGCGATGAAGGTCGTCCAGGGCGTGAACGAGGAGGTTCTGGCGCGCACTGCGGAGCGCTGCCGCGCGCGCGGCATCATCATTCCGACCTTCGCCCAGCAGCGCGACCCGCGTCTGGTGCCGGAGGCGGTCCGCCGGCGGCTGGCCGGCGTGGGGCTGTGGGACGTCGATCCGCTCAACCTCTTCCGCATCACCTGGAAGAACGAGCCGCGCGAGGCCGGCGGTCTTTTCGGCGAGGGCAACTGGATCGAGTTCCCGCCCGCGCTGACGGGGGTCCCGGCGCACATCGTGGGGATCGTGGGCAAGTACTTCCCGACCGGGTCCCACAAGGTCGGGGCGGGCTTCGGCTGCCTGGTGCCGCGGCTCGTCTCGGGGGGCTTCGATCCGACGCGCCAGCAGGCGGTCTGGCCGTCGACCGGGAACTTCTGCCGCGGGGGCGCCTTTGACTGCGCGCTCCTGGCCTGTCCGGCGATCGCGATCCTGCCCGAGGAGATGAGCCCCGAGCGCTTCGCGTGGCTGCGCGCGATCGGCACCGAGGAGGTCATCGCGACGCCCGGCTGCGAGTCGAACGTCAAGGAGATCTACGACAAGTGCTGGGAGCTGCGCGCACAGCGCGGCGACGGGATCGTCGTGTTCAACCAGTTCGAGGAATTCGGCAACGCCGTCTGGCACTATCACGCGACGGGGGGCGTCATTGCCGAGATCCACGAGCGTATCGCCCGCCCCGACGGCCGGCTGGCCGCCTACGTCAGCGCCACCGGCTCGGCCGGCACGATCGCCGCGGGGGACTATCTGAAGACGCGCCACCCGGGCATGGTCGTTGTCGCGGCCGAGGCGCTCCAGTGCCCGACGCTGCTCGAGTGCGGCTTCGGCGGCCACCGTATCGAGGGCATCGGCGACAAGCACGTGCCCTGGATCCACAATGTGCGCGCGACAGACATGGTCTGCGCGGTCGACGACGAACAAACGATCCAGCTCATGCGGCTCTTCAACGAGCCCGCGGGCGCGCGCTTCCTGACGCAGCAGGGGATCGCGGACGCTCTGGTGGCACAGCTTCCTCTGCTGGGCATCTCCTCGATCGGGAACCTGGTCGCCGCGATCAAGGCGGCCCAGTACTACGAGCTTTCGGCGCGCGATTGGGTCTACACGCCACTCACCGATTCGATGGAGCTCTACGGATCGCGCCTGGAGGAGCAGCGGGCGCTTCACGGACCCTACGCGCACGACCTGGCCGGGCGGCACTTCAGCCGCTATCTCGAGGGCATCGGCACCGACCACCTGCAGGAGCTGAGTTTCCGCGATCGCCGTCGATTGCACAACTTCAAGTACTACACCTGGGTGGAGCAACAGGGGCGGTCGGCGGACGAGCTGCGCGGGCTGTGGGAGCCCGACTTCTGGCCCGCGGTGTATGCCCAGATCGACGAGTGGGATGCGCTCATCGAGCAGTTCAACCAACGCACCGGTCTGCTGCGGGACCTGGGCTGAGGCGGCCACGCTCCCGCAGGTCCGGACGGTTTTCCCCAGTCTCACGAAGAAGGAGCTTGAGGAAACGGGTAAGACTCGTTAGTCTACGTCGTCGATAGACATACTGGCCTAGGATCCGGGAGGAGCAGACCATGAGGGCGTGGACCCTGAGCATGATCGCGTTGGCCTGCGCAAGCCTGGTCGCGCAGGCGGATGTGCCCAGCTACGGCGTTCAGTTCCTGGGCGCCGACTTCACCGGCACGGGACTCAATGAGCACGGCGTCGTCTGCGGGTCGGTCTCCGTCGGGACCTCGACGGCCGACTTGCTCGCCGCGGTGTCCCGGAACGGCGAGCCCTTCGAGCTGCTGCCGCTGCCGGCCGGGATGCAGAGCTCACGGGCTCACGACATCAACGACCACGGCGTGATCGTCGGGGCGGTGTGCCCGAATCAGTACGTCACGACGCAACCGACCGCCGCCGTCTGGCGGCCCACGGCGAGTGGCTACGAGGTGGAAGTCCTGGGCGCCCTGCCGGGCGATCCCTACAGCTCCGCCTATGCGATCAATAATCTCGGCGACATCGTCGGCGCCTCGGGGTACTGGGGCTGGAGCCTCTCCAACGGCGTGCTCTTCACCGCGGCGGGGCCCGTCGCTCTGCCCGGCGGCCTGCGGGGCGTGGACGTCAACGACGAGCGCGTGGTCCTGAGCGGTCGCCAGCTGCTGGATCTCGACACGGGTCAGGTCAGCGAGGTGCCCCTGCCGCCGGGCAACTGGCAGGGGTTCGTGGGGGCGGCGCTCAGCAACCACAACGACTTCTGCGGGTACATTCTCGGCTATTCGGGCTGCAGCACATTCCCACTGCGCCACCGGCAAGGGGCCGGCTGGGAATACCTGGGCGGCTGCGCGACCACGACGAGCGCCACGGCGATCAACGACCATGGCGATGCGCTGCTCTACTACTACATGACGACCTCGGGCGTGCACTTCGTTGGTGAGGGCTACTTCGCACTGGGCGGCCTGATCGACCCCGGACAAGGCGAGTGGTACATCCAGTATGGCGGCGCCAACGGCATCAACAACTCGCGGCAGATCGTGGCTGCCGCGCGCCAGGGCTTCTCGGGGCCGATCGGGGCGATTCTGATGACGCCCCTGGGGGCGGCCGGCGTGGCGACGACCGGCGCGACGCAGGTCCTGCGTGTAACCCCGAACCCGTCGGCTGGCCTCGTGCGGCTCGAGGGGCGGAGCGAGATCGTGCGCGGCACGCCGTGGGCCGTGTTTGACCTCGCGGGCCGCCAGTGCGGCCGCTTCGAGGCCAACGCCTGGGACGGCCGAGACGGGCGAGGACGCCCGGTCCCCACCGGGGTCTACTTCGTGCGGCCGCTCGATCGCCGCGCCGGACCGGGAGCGATGCTCGTGCGGCGCTAACGCGCGGGGCGGCGCCCGCTCGATCGCCGCGGCGCAGTCTGGAACTCCGGCGCCCTTTGGCGAGCGCCGGCAGGGCCATGCGAAACGCATGTCGCGCCCTGGCCGGGCTCGTAATCCGCGGGGCGATGGTTGCCACCGGCCAGCGGCACCATTCTCGGCGCCACTCGAGCAGACGCGATGGAACGGCGGCGCAACGCCCGCGGCCGTCGTGGCTTTGCCCCGGGCTCCGCGCGGGATCAGACCGCCGGAGTCCGGCTGAGAATCCCCAGACCCTCCCTGGCACGTCGACTGCAGCCTCCCCGGCACGGTAGTCCTGCGATCCCGCCGGCGGTCCATTGTGCTGTCCGGTCTCTGGTCTGCGAATCGCAAGTGAGAGGCGTGCCGCCGTGGCTCACAGCGACCTGACCCGGGTGCGGTCGAACATCCTGGCGCTGCTGCAGCTCGGTAACCTCCGCCGCGTGAACGCCGAGTTGGGCAGGCACGCGCTGCGCGCGGGCACGGGCGTTCGCCTCAACGGCGCCACCGACGATCCCGCGGGCCTTGTCGCCGCGACGAAGCTCCGCTCGCGCCTCGGCATGCTGCGAGCCCTCTACGACAACGCCGGACAGGCCGGCAGTCTCCTGGGCGTCGCCGAAAGCGCCCTGCTCGAGATGAAGAACACCCTCACCGGCATGGGGGAGAAGATCGTCGCGGCGGCCTCCGACACTTGCGGCGGCGAGGAGCGCCGGGCGATCGTGCAAGAGCTGATCGACTCCGTCGCCGGCATCGATGAGATCGCTTCGCAGACCGAGTTCAACGGCCTGAAGCTGCTCAGCGGCGCGCGCACGTTCCGATTCCAGACCATGCCCACCGCCCAGACCGAGTGGACCACGGCGGCCTATGACAGCGGCGCGCTCGGCATGACCAACCTGGCGGCGCTCACGCCCGCCGACACGATCGACAGCTCCAACTACCAGATCTATCAGACGGAGGTGGAAGAGGCCCTGACCGCGGTGTCGCGCGGGCTGGCGGACATCGGCTCCAAGACCCAGCGCGTCGCCTCGCTGGAAGGCGTGCTGGCGGCGATGCGCGACAACACCGAGGCGGCCTACAATCGCATCTACAGCGCCGACATCGCCGAGGAGCAGATCGCGGTCACAACGCAGCGCGTGCTCCAGCAGACCGCGCTCATGATGCTCGCCCAGGCGAATCTCAACTCGCGGATGGTCCTGCAGCTGTACGAGAAGCCCACCTCTTCTCGCCGGCCGTGACCGCCAGCGGCAACCGATTCTCGTCCGGCGGCAGGGGGCAGGTCGCGTGGGGCGTGAAGACGCACGGCGGATTGACCGACTTGTTGAAGTCCAGCACTACGCTCCCATCCGGGCCCATGGGCTCGGCCGACAGGAATCGGCCGGCGCCGTAGGTGCTCGTGCCATTCGTCCGATCGGCGAAGACGATGAACAGACCCTCCTCCGGATCGCCCGTGGGAACGAGGGTGCAGCGCCGGCCGGACAGCTCGAAGACGAGCGTGCCGGGCGTCGTCGTCTCGGTCACCTGCCCGAGCGCGTTGGTGATGGCGATCGTGCGAGCGGGATCGTGACGCTCGAGGCGGGCTGTCACGCGCCAGCGCGGATCGACCGGAAAGCGATCGATGCCCTGGAAACTGCGGCGCACCTCGCTCGCGCTGTCCTTGACGCGCAGAAAGCGCTGCTCGCCGCGCTCGATGACATGGAAGCTGAGCGTGCCGGCACCCAGGATGGTCGGCTCGCCATGGGCGTCGGTATGCACGGCGATGGGTCCTTCCAGAACGGAGTCCGGATTCCCGCCGACGAAGACCCGCAGGCCCGGCTCGGGCGTGAAGGCGATTCCGTCGGGGGCGACCGCCAGCCGGCCCAGTTGCCCGGGCGCGCCGGGGGCGAGGCGCACGTCCACACCCTCGGCCGAACCCAGGGTGCTCACGCCCATGGTCAGCTCGTGACGGCCGACCAGGGTGAGCCACCCCGACTCGCTCCGAAGGACTTCCAGGCGCCGGGCGTGCCAGGCGTCGATCTCCTCCACGTAGGCCGGATCGATCTTCGTCGCGCAGCCGCATGCCGAGATGAGGAGCGCCAGTGCCGCGATTCGCAGGGACATGAGGATCTCCCGTTCGTGATTCATGTTTGTCCGCCGCCGCGCCTCGCGGCTTCCGCGGGCCGACGCGCAACGAAACGGCCGCTGGGCTCTCCGGGCACACCGGGCGCGCCGGGCGCCACGGACCTGCCGGGCTCGCCCGCCCCGTCGAGCGCCCCGCGCCATTCGTCTTCCTCGATGACCATTCGGCCGCGCAAGAGCACCGACCGCACTCGCCCGCGAACGATCGTCTCCTCGTAGGGCGAGAAATCGGTGTTCATGTGCAGCGCGCTCGCCGCCAGACGCCATTCGACGGCCGGGTCGAAGAGCGTCAGGTCCGCATCGGCGCCGGGGCGGATGGCCCCCTTCCGGGGGGCGAGGCCGTGGATGGCGGCGGGCTGTGTGGCGGCGAGCGCGACCAGACGTTCCAGGGTGAGTCTGCCCGGCACGACCGCGAGCGTGTGCAGGAGCGGCAGGCGGGTCTCGACGCCGGGCAGTCCGTTGGGGATCAGCGTGAAGGGCGCGCCGGACATGTTCTTCTGCGCGCGACGGAAGGGGCAGTGATCCGTCGCGACAACATCGATGTGGCCGCCGGCGAGGGCCCGCAGGAGCGCCTCACGGTCGCCGGCGGCGCGCAGCGGGGGAGCGACGAGGTACTGCGCGCCCTGCGACCCGGCGAAGCGCGTCTCATCGAGCGCCAGGTAGTGCGGGCAGGTTTCGACGTAGACGGGGCTACGTGAAGGTTGTCGGCCGGCCGGGGGGCGCCGCGGTTCGGCCAGGTCGAGCTGGGATCCGGCCGGGGCGAGCCGCGGTTCGGCCAGGTCGGCGAGGTGACCGGACAGCGCGGCTTCCAGGCCCGCAGCGCTCGAGACGTGCACGAAGTAGACCGGCGCCCCCTCCGCGCGTGCCGCGGCCGCGACTGCGGCGATGGCGCGGGCCTCGGCCTCGGCCGGTCTCGAAAGGGGATAGTCGGCTGGAGCCGCACGCCCCGCGGACTCCAGGCGCGCGGTGCTCGCTTCGACCAGGGCGTCGTCCTCCGCGTGCACGAGCACGAGCAGGCCGCGCGTTGAGGCCGCCCGCAGGAGAGCGCGCAGGTCGTCGCGGT
Source organism: uncultured bacterium (assembly GCA_964603725.1). GTDB lineage: Bacteria > Eisenbacteria > RBG-16-71-46 > CAIMUX01 > WJJG01 > CAZDKK01. The sequence continues at coordinate 11,948 of CAZRWW010000070.1, read as the reverse complement.
GGATGAGGTAGCCTTCACGCGAATAGCAGGTGAAGACCTTCAGCGTGGTCACGCCGCGCGCCACGAGCTCATCCAGCTCCTCCGGAAGCCGCTCCGCGAAGTCGTCCGGAAACCACGTCACGTTCGCGTGGAAGGCGTAGTCGGTGTGGGCGCGGCCGGCGAACTCCCCCTGCCGGCGCTCGAGGCTCTCCCACAGCCGCTCGCCGGGCCGGGGCAGCGTGAAGTCGATGATCGTGGTGACGCCGCCGTACAGGGCCGCCAGCGTGCCCGAGGAGGGGTCATCGCTCGAGACCGTGCCCTTCATGGGCAAGCTCAGGTGAACGTGGGGATCGATCAGCCCGGGCATCACCACGAGGCCGCGCGCGTCGATCCTGCGGCGGCAGGGAGCCTCGATCCGCGCCGCCACGCGCGCGATCGACTCGCCGCGCACGGCGACGTCGCCCGGCGCGGCCGGCCGCTCGCCGGTGACCACCAGCCCGCCCGCGATGATGAGGTCGTACGGATCGTCGTCGGCCGGCCGTCGCGCATCGGTCTCGGGCATGTCGAGCCTCCCGCCAGGCGGCGGCGCGGTCACATCAGCGCCGCCATCAAGGCCTTGCAGGTGTGGAGGCGATTCTCGGCCTCGTCGTAGACGACCGACTGCGGGCCGTCGATCACCGCGTCGGTCACCTCGGCGCCGCGATCGGCCGGCAGACAGTGCATGTAGAGCGCGCCCGGGCGCGCGCGGGCCATCCGCTTCTCGTCGCAGATCCAGGAGCGGTAGCGCTCGCCCAGCGCCAGCGACTCGGCGGGCCGCGCGAAGAGCTCGAGACAGCCCCAGCTCTTCGGATAGACGACGTCGGCGCCCGCGCACGCCTCGTCCATGTCGTGCACGATCCGGAAGCTCCCGCCCGACGCCCGCGCGTTGGCCTCGGCGAGCGCGACCTGGTCCGCCATCAGCCGGAACTCGGGCGGGTGGGCCAGGACGACCTCCATGCCGAAGCGCGTCAGCAGCGTGATCAGACCCTGTGGCACGGACAGCGGTTTGGCGTAGGTGCGGGTGTAGGCCCAGGTCACGGCGATCCGCTTGCCGCGCACGTCCGGTCCCAGCTTCTCGCGGATCGTCATGAGGTCGGCCAGCGTCTGGCAAGGATGGTCGACGTCGCACTGCATGTTGATCACCGGCTTGTCGGCCCAGCGCGCCACCTCGCGCATGTAGGCGAAGCCCTCGCCGGGGATCTTGTCGTGGCGGACGGCGATGCCGTGGCCGTAGCGGCTCAGGATCACCCCGGTGTCCTTGGCCGACTCGCCGTGCGCGACCTGCGAGGTCTCGGCGCTGATGAAGTGCGCGTGGGCCCCGAGCTGGGTGGCGCCCGCCTCGAAGGAATTGCGCGTGCGGGTGGAATTGTCGAAGAAGAGCAGGAAGATCGTCTTGTGCGGCAGGACCAGCGTCGGCTCGCCTGCGCGGAAGCGGCGCTTCAAGTCGCTCGACAGGGCGAGCAGCCGCTCGATCTCAGCGACGGACCAGTCCTGGGTGGCGATCCAATCCCGGCCGCGGAAGGCGCCGCCGAGCGCAAGGTCCGCCAAAGGCGTTGCGTCATCCAGATTCCTTGGGTTCTTCCGGTCCTGGGGGCCCGTGGAGCGCAGTGGGGACATCGGGAGTTCCTCCGTTGCACCGGCGGACGCGTCAGACGCCGCCCAGCAGCGCGGCCAGCGCGACGTAGAACGCCATCGCCCGGGGGATGTGGTCCACGGGGCACTGATCCGTGGGCGCGTGGGCGTGGAGCTCACTCGCCGGCCCGAAGCCGATCGTGGGTACGCCGTGCATGCCCATCGTGGCCACCCCGTTGGTCGAGAAGGTCCACGTCCCGCCGCGGCCAGGGTCGCCCAGCACGGCCGTGCGGACGGCGCGAGCCTGCGCGACGAGCTCGTGCGACTCCGGCAAGACCCAGGCGGGGTAGTACTGGCGCATGGGGTAGAGGAGGCCCGTGTGGCTGGGGCGCGCGAAGACGGGCACGGTGATCTCGACCGCGCCGCCGCGCGCTGATGCGGGGTTCTCGGCTTCGGTGGCGCCGCACGCTGGCGCGACGCCTTCCGCGGCGGGAATTGCCGCCCCGGCGGCCGCGCGCACGACTGCCTCGACCTCGCCCAGCGCGCTAGCATCCGTCTCGCCCGCGGTGAGCCGCCGGTCGAGGTGGATCGTGCACGAATCGGCGACGGCACACAGCGAGGGCGCGGTCGAACGCACTTGCGTGGTGGTAACGCTGCCGCGACCCAGGAATGCATCGAGTGGCAGGCGGTCGTTGAGGCGCTCGATGCCGGTGATGATCGGCGCCATGCGGTGAATCGCGTTGACGCCGCGCTCGGGCGCCGAGCCGTGGCAGGCGACGCCGCGCGTCGTCACCTCGATCTCCATGCGCCCGCGCTGGCCGCGGTAGACCTCGAGATCGGTCGGTTCGGTCAGGACGACCCAGTCGGGCGCGAGGATCCCCTCGCTCAGGATGTAGTGCCAGCAGAGGCCGTCGCAGTCCTCCTCGAGCACCGAGCCCACGATCCAGACTGTCAGGTCGCGCGCGACGGCCAGCCGCCTGATCAGCGATCCCGCGTAGACGAGTGCGGCCATCCCCGCCTTCTGGTCGCTCGCGCCGCGGCCGTAGATCACGCCGTCCGCGATCTCGGCGCCGAAGGGATCGACCTGCCAGAGCCGCCGATCGCCGATGTCCACGGTGTCGATGTGGGCGTCGAAAGCCAGCGTGCGCCGGCCGCGGCCGATGCGGCCCATGACGTTGCCGAAGGGATCGATGCGGGTCTCCTCGAAGCCGAGCGCCCGCATGCGTTGTTCGATCAGCGCCACGATCGCGGCCTCATCGCCGGAAGGCGAGGGGGTGCGGATGAGCTCCTGGAGGAAGGCGATCGCCTCAGGCGCGGCGGCGTGGGCAGCGTCCTTGATCTCGGCGGCGGGCAGTGGGGCCCTCGCCCCCGAAGCAGATGTCGGCTTCTCGTCGGCCATCAGCGAAGGATTCTCCCAGCCGAATGTCTCAGGGTCAATCAGGGGATGCCCGGTGGTGGCCGGTGCGCCCGGGTCGCCTGAGGTCGAGGCTCCCTGCTCGTACTCCCCTGTGGTATCCTTGCGGGAAGAGGGTTCGGCCAGGCCGTGCGCCCCCAGGCCCCTCGTGGCGTGCCGCCCCAGCCCTCGGCGTCAGTGACGAGCCGATGATTCGCATGAACGCGCTGCTGCTCTTGCAGACCCGGCGATGCCATCGCGGTCGAGTCGCGTCCAAGGAGGTGGAGCCCATGAGAATGGCCGTTGTTTCTCTCGCCGTCCTGAGTGCCGTCGCTGGAGCGTGGGCGGATCCCGCCGATCTGACCGGCGGCGTACTCATCGCACACCACATCCCCGACATCTACTACACCGTCGCGCCCCCGAGCGGCTGGTGCGGCCTCTACGCCTCGTACGCCATCAGCCACCCGAGCCAGGCGGTGACCCAGCTTTCGCCCGGGCGCCAGTCCTGGTACGTCCTGGCGGCCTGGGAATCCGAGGCGAAGACCTGGTGCGGCACCGAGTTCGGCTTCGGGAGCTTCAATCCAGACCCCTTCGTCTTCTATGAATGGATGGCGTGCTTCCCGGTGAGCGGTCTCGAGATCCCGACCGCCAACTGGCCGGGCCCGAACGAGGGAACCGCGTTCGTCACGACCGGAACTCCCTGGAGCGGGAACTGGATGCCCGTGTACTGGTTCGCCGGCTACGCCTACGACTACATTCACGGCGCCACCATCATCGGGATCGATGTCGATCCCCTCACCGGCTTCTGCGGCTTCAGCAACTGCCTGAATCCGCCTGGGACCTTCGCTGTCCACGAGCCGGACTGCGGCGGAATGGGCGTCAACATGCCGGGGTACACGCCCGTCTGGCCGGCGATCGAGACCTGGGCCTGCTGTTTGACCCTCGAGCCCTACTGCCGGATGCTGGAGGAGCGAGAGTGCCTGCTGCAGGGCGGTATCTGGCTGGGCCCGGAATGGACGTGCGAGCCGAATCCCTGTGAGCACCCTGGCGCCTGCTGCGTGGTCGGCAACTGCTCCGTCGTGTACGCCGAGAGCTGCGCGCTGGTGGGCGGCACATTCCTGGGCCCGGACACGCTCTGCGAACCGAATCCCTGTCCGGCGGCGTGCTGTTTCGAGGTGCCGCCCGCGCCGCAAGAGTGCGAGATCATGTTCGAGGACGACTGCATCGCAGCCTACGGCTTCTGGCATCCTGAGTGGGGTTCCTGCGATCCGAATCCGTGCACGCCTTACACACCCGCCGCCAAGGTGACCTGGGGGCGGATCAAGGACCTGTACAGGTAGGCCGGCCATGGCGCGAACACTCGTTTTCCCGGCCGCCCCGGGCGGTGCCCTGTGCCACTCGCTGCTCGATCTGGTGGACAACAGCGGCCTGCAGGACGGGGATCTCGTCTCCCTGAGCTTCAATCCCCTGTCCGAGCTGTCGAGGACGACGCACATCCCCGCCCTGCAAGCCCGCGGTGTGACCGTGACGTGGTAGCCCCGGGACTATCGGACCCGCACCAGCTTCCCGCCGCCGCTCTCGACGCCGTCGAGGTAGAGACGGTAGAAGTAGATGCCGGGGGGCGCGGTGCTGGCGTCGCCCCGCTGTCCGTCCCAGGCCACGCTCCAGCGACCCGGGCGCAGCGCCGACGGCCGGGAGGCATGCACCTCGCGTCCAGTGACGTCGAAGATGCGCAGCTCCGCCCGCGCCGGCCGGAGCAGCTCGAAGGAGAGCTCCGTGCGCGCGGCGAACGGATTGGGCGAGGCCGACAGCCCGCGCACAACCGGGGCAGCCGTGTCCGGCGCGAAGCGCCCCGCCTCGCCGATCGGCACGTCCGCGAATGAGTCGGCGTCATAGACCGCGGCGAACAACCGGCTGCCGGGATTCGGATCGAGACCAAAGAGCAAGATCTCGATCGAATCGTCGAGGATGCCCCCGTTGCGCTCGATGCGCGCCTGGAAGACGGAGCCATCGCCGGCCGGGATCTGCGGGAGATCGAAGAAGTAGCGCTCCTCCACGCTCAGGTCGGCCCGCAGGCGTCCGAACTGGGTCAGGTTCTCGATCTGGATCGCGATGTTGCTGAGGAGACTCGGGCTGTCGAAGGCCGGAATCGTTGCCTGGCCGCCCGGCGGGATCGTCAGGTCGAGCGCCACGCCCGGCAAGTAGCTGCGGGTCACCCGCAGCTCGGCGTCGATGTCGCCCAGGTTCGTCAGCACGAGCGGCCGGTGGCCATCGAATGGGGCGATCCCGAACGGCACCGTCTCACCGGGCTCGAAGGTGATCTGCGTGATGCGCTGCAGCTCGGGCCGCGCGGCGGTGGGGCCCGCGCCCTGCGTGCGGAAGAGCTCGAAGCTCATGTCCAGGTTGCGCAGACCGAAGACGTCGAGGGTCGTTGCGCCGCCACTGATGTCGCCCGTGAACGTCGACAGGCCGGGCAGGTTGAAGCGAAACGGCAGATACTGCGGATTGAACACGAGCGGCGTCGAGCATTCCTCGAGGGCGATGGACAGCAAGTTGGCGGCGTCGGGAACGTACCGGCTGCCGTTGTCCGGGTTGGTCAGGAAGGTGGTGGCAATCACCGTGCCGCCCTGATCGGCGTCCGCGGAGAAGAGCCCGGTGACCTGCGCCTTGGGGGTGCGCCCGCCCTTGATGCCGGTCGCGGGCTGGATCCCGTTCTGGATCACGCCGGTGAAGAAGCTCTGGCACTGCCACGGGGTGGCGGTGAACCCGCCCAATCCATCCGGGAACCTGCGGGTGGTGGAGTACGTGAGGGTGCCGGCAATCTCGGCGAAGAGCGGGTTCTGCATCGCGGCGCGCGCCAGCTTGGCCATGTCCACGGGGGTCGAGTAGTGCTCGCCCAGCTCCGGGCCGACCGGCTCGTTGTCGAGCCCGGCCGGGTTGTGAAAGTGCGTGCCGGTCATGCCGAGCTGGGCGGCGCGCGCGTTCATCTCGGCCACGAAGGCGGGCAGGCAGGTGTTTTCGTTGCCGCCGTAGATGGCATGCGCGATGGCGTTGGCGGCGTCGTTGCCGGAGAGCAGCAGGCACGTGAAGGCCAGATCGCCCACCGTGAGCCGTTCGCCGCGCACGAGCGGCACCTGCGAGCCGGGGATGTCGTTGGCCACCCAGGCCGGGACGGTGTACTGCGCGTTGAAATCGAGGAAGTTGGGGTGGCTGGGTGGGAGCTGCGAGCGCTCGCACGCCAGCAGCACCGTCATCACCTTGGTCGTGCTGGCGATGTAGACTTGATCGAACGGCTTCAGCGAGTAGACCAGACTGCCCTCGCAGTCGTAGGTGGTCGCGTGGCGGAACTCGGGGTCGGGCGGCTGGCGCCAGGGCGCGACGATGTGGACCTGACCCGCGTTGCTCTCCTCGCCGGGCGACCCGATGATGATGTTGGCGCGCCCCGTGCCGTCGAGGGTTCCGCACGCCAGCGCGAAGCCGAACTGGTTGTCTCGGTTGGGAAAGTCGCCCAGGTTGGATTGGTCGTAGCCCGGCTCCCAGGACATACTCTCCGGACCCGAAGCCGTGCCGCGGAAGAGGTTGATCCGTCCGCCGTTCGCGAAGTTGCTGGCGGCTGTTTCACCGGGTGAGCCGACGACGAGCACGTCGTAGTCCCAGCTCTCGTAGTAGGCGCCGGTCGCGAGGGACCAGCCGAAGAGGTCGTCCGGTTCCGGCGATCCCGACCAGCTTTCCTGACGCAGGATCACATGGTTGGCCACATCGAGACCATTGACGGTCCCGCGCGCCACGATGACGCGGCCGTAGTCCTGGCCGAATCCGTCTCGGCGCGGCTCGCCGATGGCGAGGCTGCTGTAGAGACCGTCGAAGAGGCGGCCGGTCGCCAGCGCGGATCCGAGCCTGGCGCCCGCCTGGATCTGGTCGAAGTCCCAGGCGGTGAAGAAGACCGCGCCCGCCGTGGCCAATCCGCCGGTCGCGCCGCGCACGAGCCAGAAGCCGCCGGCGTCGGCCTGCGCGTCGTCGAACGAGGGCACGCCGATCGCCAGGTCGTCGTGGCTCGAGCCGAGCAGGTTCCCCGCCGCCAGCGCCAGGCCGAACTGCGCGCCGACCTGGTTGGCGCCGCCCAGGTTGGAGGGCCGGAACGTCCCGCTGGCCGTGAAGCCCAGGCCCAGGAGCGAGCCGGTGAACCAGGAAACGGCACCGGCGTTCGAGTCCTCGCCCGGGGCGCCGACGGCCAGATCGGCGTAGGGCGTCGCGTCGCCGTTGAAGTTGCCGACCGCGAGGCTGGTGCCGAAACGGTCGCCGACCTCCTGCGCGCCGCCCGCCTCGGCCTGGTTGAGCTCGAGCCAGTTGGAGAGCCCGTTCGGGCCGCCGGCCATGACATAGACCTGACCCGCGCCCGCCAGCGGAATACCCAGATCGGAGCCTGGCGCGCCGATCGCGAGGTCGTCGCGGCCGTCGCCGTTGAAGTCGCCCGCTGCCAGGGCAAACCCGAATTGCATCTGCGCCTGATCCTGTCCCCCGGCATCCTGGGCGGTGTAGATCACCGCGCCCTCGTGGGTGATCCCGAGCGGCGTGCCCCAGTGGATGCTCACCGCCCCGGCGTTGAGCAGCGTGCCGACGACTTCCTGGGGCGAGCCGATCGCCAGATCCTCGATGCCGTCGCCGTTGAAGTCGCCGGCCGCCAGCGCTGCGCCGAAGCGGTCGACGGGCTCGTTCAATCCGGGCGATTCATAGCCCTGGCGCAGGATCGACAGGTGCGCGCCGGCGGGCGGGGAGAAGAAGGCCAGCGCTGAGACAATCCACATGATGTTGCCGGTGTGGGGCACGGCCGGGCCCCGGTGTCGGATGCGCGGGGCGCTGCGAATCGAAGTGGTCAGCATCTTCATTCTCATCTCTATCTTCCTCCAGCCTGATGGTCAGCATGGCGCGCGGGTCCGAAAACCCTCGGCCCCGCGGTCGGGTTACAACCAGCCTCCGCCCCGACGCAGGCCGAACGCTTGAGAACAACAGGCGGCTGCACACCGCCCGGTGGGCGGGGGTACAACACACGGGCCCTTGCAGCCAGGTTGCGGCACGACGCGGCCGGCGGGCGTCGCAGCACGGGCACAGGCGCGACCGCGCGCCGTGGGGCAGAGCGTCACCGGTCCTCCCGGGCCGGCGCTGGCCGCGGCTGCCCGCGCCCGACCGGGAGGTTTCCGGGAGGTCTGTTGCCGGTCACTTCGCCGGCTGGCTCTTCAGGTCGCTGGCGACCTTGGCCACCAGCGTGTTGATCAGGCCGCTGATGGAGCCGCTGTCGCTTCCGCCGACCATGATCTCCGGGACGAACTTCAGCCCGTTGCTCGCCAGGGCGGTCATGATGTTCACCAGCGTGGTGCCCTCGACACCGAGGGCCTTGATCTGTTGCGAGTAGCCCTGGGCCTTGCCGATGCCCTCGGCGGCGTTGGTCTTCTCCAGATACGTCGCCTCGCCGTCGGCCTCCGCCTTCCTGGCCTCCGCGTTCTTCTGCTTGATCTCCACGCCGACCCGCGCCGCGGCCAGCTCCTTCTGGCGATCGGCCACGCCCGTCTGCTGCTCGGTCTCGATGCGCTGGATCTGCGCTTCCTTCTGTTTCTTGAAGGTCTCGATCTGCTGGTTCGCGATCTCCCGATTCGTCAGGACCTCGACGAGCTGCGTCGGCAGAACGACGTCCTGGATGTAGACCCCCTTCGTCTCCACGTGGTACTGCTCGAGCTGCGCCGAGACATGGCTGAACGCATCCTCCTGGACCTGCTGGCGGGTCTCGATGAACCTGACGGCCGGCATGCTCTGCAAGCGGTCCCGGAAGTGATTCCCGACGGCGGGTTGCAGCACATCGGTCGTCAAGTTGCGCATCGTGGCGACCATGGAGATGACCGCGGGAGCCTCAGCCGCGGCGACGTGGATCTGCACCTGCAGATCGATCTTGAAGATGAAGCCTTCGCGACTCTTGGCCTCGATGGGCTGCAGCTTGGTGTCCCACTCGTGGGCCTGCGTCGACGCGGTGGCCCAGTTCAGGGTGATGATCGATACCGGGACGATTTCCGCCTGGTAGCAATGCGGATTGATGGCGTACTTGCCGGTCTTGAGGGCGACATTCCAGATGCCGCGGTGTCCCGGATGCACAATCGTGCCGAACTTGAAGCGCTCGACATCGACCTTGCCGCTTTCCTCCGCCAGACCGACGTAGGATTTGATCACCGCCACTTCGCCCTGTTCCACGACGAGCATCGGGACGAGCTCCACCTTCACGAGAAACGGATTGAGGTTGTAAGCGCCGTACAAGAGCGGGTCGTGCTGCAGGCCGATCTTGCCGCCATTATCCAGGAACTTCTGGAAATCCTGGTAATTGTTGTGCTTGTCGTTCTTCGATCCGATGATGAGCTCGATGAGCTCGGAATCGGACTTGTTCTCCGCGGTGGCGACCTCGATGTCCTTGAAGCCATCCAGCCGGCCGGCGATGTCGCCGGGCGGCAGGGGATCGCCTTCCAGGGTCGTCACCACGCCGATCATGTCCACGATCTCACCGGACTCCGTGGGGCGGGATTCGATGACCGTGACGTTCAGCCACTCCGGATCGAGCCCGAAGTCGGGCGGGCGTAGCTGGCCCCGGTTGAACTTGTGTTGGAGATCCGGCAGCAACGGTCGACCGTAGACCTTGTCCTTGGTGATGACCAGGAACGCGATGGGGTGCAGCGGGAGGGTCGTCCCGGGCACCAAGACGGGCCGCTGGACGCCCTTCTCCCCCTTCTTGTCCACAAACACGCGCACGTCCGTGATCCTGGCCTCGGGAATGTACTTGGCGGACTTGGCCCCGATCCGCGGGGACTCGCCGATCTGCGCGATGACCACGCCGATCTGACCCGGAGGCACCTGGACCCAGGGGAACTTCTCCACGCTGTACACGATCCAGAGCTTGAATCTCCAGCCGGGCATGAGCAGATCGCATTGGTACCCGGCCTCGCCGCGGAACGCGATCGGGTTGTTCTCCGGCAGCCTTCTGCCGAACCTCTTCGTCACCAATCCGACCTGGGTCGGTCCGATGACGCGGATCGAGGGGAAGAAGAGAAGCGCGAAGATCAGAACGGCGGCGGATCCCAGAAGCACTGCGGTCATGGTGACCTCCGTGCCACCTTTCGGTCGGCGTTCGAACAGCCGGAAGGCGCAAAGGGAACGTGCTGCACCAGCGATGCGGATCCTACGCGCGGGCCGGGGCGGTCGTCAACGGCAGGTTGGCCAGGCGCCTCGCACGGAGTCTGGGATCCTGGCGCAGAAGAGCGTGGCGATGTGCCCAGTCGGAAGGGTCCTTGGGGCGTCAGGCCCCGGTCGCCGCCCCACTGAGTTCCGCCAGCTTCGACCGTGCCTGCTGGGCGGGGAGGTAGGCTGGATCGGCCTCGGACCAGATGATCAGAGCCTTCTCCAGGCACTCACGCGCCTGCGGCAACTGGCCTTGCGCGAGCAGAATGAGCGCCAGCTCGTAGTTCGCCTTGGGATCTGCCGGTTTCTGCCGCAGCGCTTCGTGCGTCGCCTGTTCTGCCCGCTTCAGATCCCCAAGGCTGCGGTGGCATCGGCCGAGATCAATCTGGATGGAGGCGGCCGTCGGATCCAGCCGCAGTTGCTCCTCGTAGGCGCGGAGGGCTGTGTTCCAATCGGCCCCTAGCTCGGCAATCTGCCCTTTCGCCTCCCACACGTAGTACCTAAGGCTCCCCAGCTGCATCTGTTCGACGACCGCCTCCATGGCTGCCAATGCCTCGGTGGCTGCCGAAGCATCCCCCGCCTTGACATGGAGCCCCACGGCCCCAATCGGCAGAAGCGCATCGTAGGGAGGCGCAATCCTGGCCTTCAGATCGGTCAGGACCCTCCAAGCCTCTTCCGTGCGTCCGGCGTCGCAGTAGACCTGCAGGTCGCCCAGACGCAGGATCATCGCCGAGAGTGGTGGCAGGCTCTGCTCGCTTAGCTTGTGATACTCCTCCATGTAACGGATCGCGGTCCCCATCTGACCTTGGAAAGCGTAGAAGGTCCTGAGCGCAGACAGGACCTCCGCCTTCTCTGCGGGTGTCTTGGCCTCTCGCTGAGCGCCCTCGAGTTGCGATCGGGCTTCGGCCAAGCTCCCGCTGTCCAGATCGGCCATCGCACGGTTGATGACAGAGGAGATGTTGCCGGGATCGAGGAGCAGAGCCTTGTCGTAGTGCCTCTTGGCCTCGTCGTGCTTTCCAAGGATGCGGCAAAGATCGCCCAGGGACGTGTGACCCCGCTCATCATCTGGAAATCGCGCGACGTACTGCTCGTAGTATCCGCGGGCTCTTTCGATCTCGCCGGCCTGTTCACACAGTTGTCCGAGCGCTCTGAGACTCTCCCCGTCTTGTGGATCAATCGTCGCGATTCGCTCAAAAGTGGCCATCGCGGCGCGTAACTGACCTCGTACATACTGGCTTCCCGCCAAGGATCTGAGGGCGTCAAGATCGTCCGGAAACAGCTCCGCCCATGCTTCGACGGCAGCGTTGGCTTTGTCCCGATTCTGGTTCACGGTGTAGTAAGTAGCCTTCACGGCCCACTGCAGCCGCTCCGGGATGCGGAACAGGTTGTCCAGCGCGGCCTGCAACGCGGCAGCAGCCTCCTGCGGGCGGTTGCACGCATGCAGGATGATCCCAAGCTGGTACTGGGCGAAGGCAAACCCGGGATCCAACGCGACAGCTTCTCCATACAACCGCAAGCCGGACGCATAGTCGTCATTCACAAGGACCGACCTCTCCGCATCGGCGTAGGCGCGCAAGGCTTGTTGGTTGGCGGTCAGTAGCTGAACCACCGGCAGGTCGAGGATGTCCTCACGCTCGGGAACTTTCAGGTCTTTTCTGAGGTCCGTTCCCACCCGATCCACCAGCTCTAGCCAGTTGGAACCCTCGTAGGTCCGGTCTTCAACGAGCTTGCCGCTGCGAGCCTGATACAGGCG
>CAZRWW010000069.1:269-29390 GCA_964603725.1 uncultured bacterium | reverse complement strand
CATGATGGGGTTTACTCCTACACGAAAGTGTCTTGACGGATGGGGAACACAACAGTGATCCTCAGACCCGAAGCGACCAAGGATCTTCTCGATGCGGTCCACGGCGGGTTTGATTCGCCGGACCAGGTCCTGTGCGAGATCGTGCGAGGCGTACTCTTTGGGGGTCAGCGCAGCGGCTCCCTTGCGAGTCGCAAGATGGAGGATCAACTGGAAGCCGTCCTGAAGCGGACGGCAAAGCCCTTCACACGCGTCGATCTGATCGAGACGTTCGCGAAGATTCGGTGAGGCCTTCTGGATGAGGTCCCGGAAGAACGCGCATTCATCCTGGGCCAATACGATCTGCCCATCCTCCGCGAGATGAGTGAGAATCTCCCTACGAGCGAAGATTGCTTCGGGATCAGTCGGGTGCCTGCGGACATCTGACCCCATAAGACGATCGAGGATCACCTTCGCCTCGCCCTTGTCGGCAGCATCCGGTCGCAGGTATTGGTCGAGGACCGCCCAGTAGGGCCAAGTCCCCGATTGACAGGTGTAACCCTTGTCCGTCGCATCGCGGACTGCTTTGACCAGCGCCTTGCGAAGGTCGGCGCCGGAGCCGGTCTGTCCTGTGTAGAAGCCCGCGAGTCCTTGCTCTGCTTCCCAGGCTTTCAACAGGACGTGGCCGCCTTCGTTGAGCTCCAGACTGTCCCCGTTGTCTTGCAGGAGGTTCAGGCCGCGGGCAAGTCTCCGGTAGATCCCGTGGAAGCCGGAGACACTCGGAGTCTTGAGATACGATGAGGCACTGATACGCCTGCCGGCCTTGATAGCAGCACTCACCTTCCGCCAACGTGCCACTCCCGGACCCCGATTCCCCAGAGCGAGGTTTCCGCAGCGAACGGCCACCTCGACAACATGCCATTCGAAGACGAGCCATGCGGGCGATCGGCCGTCTGAGGCCAGTTGATCGCGCAGCTCCTCATGCCAGCAGACATGGGCGGCAACGGCCATCGCGGTCAAGAAGCGAGGCCGCCGCATCCGAACGGTGAGGAAGGGGAAAATGCGCTCGGCCAGGCGCTCATACGTCGGCTGCAGGGAAAGAGGATCGACGCTTCCCTCGGTCGCAACGGCGGGGTCGTAGGTGCTCAGGTATGGAGAATTAAGAGGCATGAAGTGATCCCCAGCACCAGCAGTGGTGGATGATTCGCATCGTCAGCTCGCCTCGGCGCTTCTCGGTGGATGCGCGCAGCGCGGATCCGCCTTGTTGCGATAGCCTCCTCACAGGGAGGCCATCACCGTGGCCTCGGCGTTCCAGCACCTTCAGCAGGGGCTGGGCTCCGGACCGCAAGGTGTGTGACAGCTGAAGTAGCGTCTCGGATAGCCCATGCACGGCTTGATCCTGCTTGCAGATCTACGGCCGCGTCCGTACAAGGCGAACTGCCACAGCTCGCCAGTTGAGTACACCCCGCTTCCGATCCCTGTCAAGGATCGCAACACAGTGGACCTGCGTCTCTGGGTCCATTGCCAACCGGGCGAGTACAGGAGGGGGCACAAAGACACGAACTCCATCCTCACATGCAACAAATCCAAAGGCTGCTCCGGGGCGCCGCTCGAGGCGTCCGTCGAACTCCTCGCAAAAGCCTGGAACTGTCCTGTCATTGCTTACCTTCGCGTGAACAGGTTCCCGGGACTTCCCGCAGAGACTAACGTCCACAAGTGTGCCTGGTGGTAAGTCCGCAAGTTGACGAAATCTTCGGTGTAAGAGAGCTTTACCGTCTTCCAGTCCGAACAGGACCCATGTCAGTGCTTTCTCGGCATTCTGATGGTCAATCACTCCAACGCGAATCTCGATGTCTTCCGCCTCAGAAGCGAACAGGATCCCCATGGCTTCCTGGGTCATATCAGGATCTTGGGAGACGTTGCAGCTCCCCTCATGCTCCTTGAACCAGGGAGTGCTCGTGAGCCGCGCCAGCTCCGCCGGCACCTTATCCCCTAGCTGCTTCGTCAACCGAAGAGCCACAAGCACCTGGAATGTGGCCTCATCGAAGCGTTGCTCCACAGCTAGCATTCGGCCCAGCCACAATCTGGCTCGCAGTGCCTCTTTCCCTTGCTCCACTAGCCGGACAGCGTGCTGCCCGCAGGTGATCGCCTTGGCGGGCGCGTCGGCCTCGAAGGTGCGCCCGAGTGCAAGCCACGCCCACGCAGAGCTCCGTTGCCTCTTGACGACCGTCATGAAACAACCGCGGGCAGCAATGAACTCGCCGCGTGTCAGCAAGCGACGACCTTCGTAGTACGCTAGCCACGTGTCTCTCGGGTTCTCCTTGTAGGCTTCAGAGAAGAGCGCCCAGCCCCACTGTGTGAGTTCGGGGTCCTCCTCACGGCCCGCGACCAGAAGTCCACGCGCGATGGCGTAGCACATGCGTGTTTGAATGCTTGGCAGTGACTTCCCATCACTCTTCACATACGGCTTCCTGTCCTCCTCCCGAAGCATTGCAGGATCCCACCACTTGAGAAAGCCAATGAAGCTCGGCCACCCCCGGGCACCCTTCAGAACGCGCGAAAGCAGTAGAGAATGAAGCAGCCCGGGCCTCTCGATCAGCCGCAATCTGGCGTATTGTCGCAGCAGCGACGTCAGATCGCTCGCAAACTGCGGCTGTTTGAGGCTGCCTTGCGCGAATCCTTCGACGCATTGCCTAACGAGGTCGTGGATTACCCAGCCATAGGCGCGCTGGACGTACACATCCTCCCTGTCCGCTGCGTGCGCCTCCTGAGCAACAGTCAGTGCCTCCTGGAGCTTGCCGGCCTTGCGTAGCTCGGATATTCTGGTGGCGTGATTCACAGCAAGTTATCCTGAAAACACATCGGCCAAATGCTCCAGCAGGCGCCCACTCGCCCCAGGGCCGCCGACTTCCTGGGCGCGCGTCCATCTCCCTGTCTTGTCATGGAAGAAATCTATCCCCACACGCCCGTGCGGGGTCTCGAACGCCATCCGCACGCAGTACTGCAATCTGCGGGTCTCCACGATGCGCATGTCGGTTCCCGACAGGGCCGCTTCCACGCGCCTCCTGAGGTCGCTCACATCGACACCCGGGATGTCCCCAGAATCACCCCTGACACAAGGGCACAGTGTTGATTGCATCACATCCGCAGCCTCTGCAACCAGATCAGCATCGTCACCGGCACTGCCGGCCGCCTGAACGCGGGACACGCACCAGTCGCCTCTGTACCAGAATTGCAGACTGGCTCTCTTCGCCCGTCGCATCAGATGGTAGCGCTCGCAATACTGTAGGTGCTCGACCTGCACGATATCGACATCCAGTACCGCATACGCAGTGCGTAGCTGGCGGAAGTACTCGAATAGCCTTGCGTCGCTGCTTCCGAAAGAGAAGCGTTTCCAGTCCGGATCAGTCCCTGCCGCAAGGTCGGATTCAGTAGTGACCCCAGCAATGGGACCAGACGCGGGGTCGGGCGTCGACCCACTGTGAGGTGCCCTTCTGCCCCACTCGATGGTCGAACAGGCATCGAACCTCGGCGCGTTCACTGTCACCAGACGTCTCTTTGCACGCGTGATGGCGGTATAGGCCCATCGGAAGAATTCCTCATTGCGCGTGCCGCGGTTCCCGCTGAACAGGATAACAGCGGTGTCCCATTCACCGCCCTGCGCCTTGTGACATGTCATTGCATACCCATACTTCACCTGAAGCGCATTGAAGTATGGATCGTCCATTAGTGTCAGGCTGAATTCCGCTGTGCCGGGACGCAGCTTCGGGTGTCTGCGCTGGAAGTGGACCAACAAAGCACGCTGAACCAAGGGTGACAAAGCCCGATCAGGTGACTGCAGCAGGTTCTCCAACAGGAGGCAGTCGATGAGCACGGGGTCTGAATGGGGGTCACTGAAGGCCACCCGGGCGGGCCGGAAGCGCAGTTGAACGGGTCCATGCACCCCTCTTATGGGGACGTGGCACGACTCTGCCCTGGGACCGACATCATACACCCTCAGCAGATCACCATTGTTGAGGTCATACTTAGTGGAGTTGTGGTTGACCAGCAGGATGTCGCCCACAGTCAAATCAGCTTGGTCATCCCCGAATAGTCTGCCGCGCACCGCGCGGTTGAGATCAAGTACCTTTGCGTTGCTTTGCCCAATCAATACGGCTGAACCGTACGATTGCTGACACGCCTCACTGACTAGGTCCACTCCCAGACTGATATCGCCATTGAGAACATCGGCATCCACCGGCCGGAGGTCGAATGAGTTGAATGCACTTGTGGCGATTGCCGCACGCAGTGCACTGGCCCTCTTGAGGATGCCGCTGCCTTCTCTTTGCCGCAAGACCTCCGAGAGAAAGAGCTGTCTGCTCGAAACACCGAACCTGCTCTTTAAGTAGTCGGCTGACAGGGCGGGAGAGAGTGTCTGTCCTACAGGCGGCAGCTGGGCTGGATCCCCGACGAACAGGATCTTCGGACCGGGGCGATCAGCCGTATGCGTCGTAGCAGTAAACGACATCAAGTCGGACAACAGCCGCCCGGTGCCAAACTGCAGCACCGCCGACCTGTCCTCGATGTCCGACAGCATCGAGGCCTCGTCGATGACAAGCAATTCCTCTACAGGATTGCAAGCCCTCAGGCCGAAACGGACGCGAATTCCCGGATCGCCGGGTTCCTCCGCATCCTCTTTGATCTCCAGCTCGCGGAAGGCGTAGATCTTCGAGTGAATGGTCCAAGCCCGGGAAGCAGCCTTCTGTCCAAGGATTCTTGCGGCACGGCCGGTCGGTGCGAGGAGTGCAAGGTGTTTCCCCTCCTGGGTAAACCGGTCTACCAGGGACGCAATTACGGTGGTCTTTCCTGAGCCGGCATTGCCAGTCAAGATGAAACACAGGTCAGATCCGCCCAGGAATGACTGAATCTGGCGCAGAGCCTCTTGTTGGGACTGGGTAAGTTCCATCCCGCAAACTACTCCATCAACGCCTTAAACACCCCATCCGCCGGGTCGCTGTAGAACTCGATGTTGATCTTTGTCCACAGCGCATCGGGCAGCTCATTCAGCGCCCTGCGCGCCGCAACCGGCATGAGCAGCGTCGCCGCCTGCTTGTCAATCGCCAGCTCGGCAATGGCTACGGGACTCTGGATCAGCTCCACGGAACCACCGAGATTCAGCGGCCCCACGAGAATCGTCCCACCGCGCGCACTCCGCTGCAGCAGCCCCCCCACCAGCGAGACCAGCACGGGCAGCCCCAGCCCGGCGCCGGACTTGTCCGCGTCAAACGGCCGGAGCTGGATCGAGTACTCATGCCCACGGGGATTGCGGTCCCCAACCAGTTCCTTCGCCCGCGTGTAGAGGTTCTGCTCGCCCACCTTGACACTCTCGCGGAACGCCGGCGGCTGAGGCTGGTTGAGGATCTTGACTCCACCGCCCGGTCCAACCGTAGCCTCGATCCGATAGAGCCCCGCTCCCGCGCCGGCGCCGCCGGGACCGATCGCCCAGACCTGCCCCGGGGGCAAGGGATCGCTCTCGATCGCCTCGTCGCTGTGGAGCTCGGGAGTCGAGACGAACTGCTCCACGCCGTCCACGCCCAGGGTGAACGAGAAGCTCGTATTGCGGAACTCGCTCTTGAAGCATCGCTTCTGCTGCTCCTTCACCCGCCTGCGGGACTCCAGGGCCAGCCGGACGATCCACTCGAGGTCCTCGTCTGGGACCGACATCAGGGGATGGGGGAAGAGGAGTTTGGCGAGCGCGGAGACGCTCTTGTTGACCGCCTCGATGTCGCGGCCACTCAGAGCACCGCCCCAGAAGACGCGGTCATGGAGGACGGGCACGCGGCTCGTTTGCCTCAGCCGGCTCCAACACTCGCTCAGGAAGTCGCTGACGAGCCCGAAGTGGTCGGTCAGGTGCTCGTTGGGACTGAGCTTCGGGAAATCCCAGCCCGGCGCATAGGCATGGATGCGGTCGTGGAAGGCGGTGTCGTCGCGCATCTCCTTGGGTAGCGGGCTCAGGAGGTGCCCGATGCGCTGCTGCTGCTCGACGTCGACATCGAAGTTGCCGACCATGACGATCCCGCCCTCGGCGCGGATGCTCTCCTTGCCGCGGCTGAACTCGCCGGAGGCCATGTAGCCCTTCATGATGTTGATGCCGTCCTTCTGGTCGAAGGAGACGCCGGAGACCTCGTCGAAACAGACCACATCGTACTGGCAGACGAGCCCGCGCTGGCCGCTGGCCATGTTGACGAACATCTTGGCCACGGTGGCCTTGCCGCCCGAGATGAGGTGCGAGTATGGCGAGATCTGCTGGAAGATGTGGCTCTTGCCCGTGCCGCGCGGCCCCAGCTCGATCAGGTTGTAGTTGCGCTCCACGAATGCGGCCATGCGCAAGAGCACGACCTTCTGCGCCCGCTCACTCAGGGCGCCGGGCTCGAGACCGATCGAGCGCATGAGGAAGTGTCGCCACTCCTCGCTGGTGAAGTTCTCCCGGCCATGGCTCAGCACGTCGAGCACATCGGGCTTGGACATCTGGATGGGCCGCAGGCTCGCGATCCTGAACGGGCGCCCATTGCGCGCCTGGGCCTGGAGCGCGTCGTACTCGAGCGTGACCTCGGCGTAGAACCCGTCGGTCAGCATGCGCTCGTTGTCCTTCACGATCGAATCGGCCACCTGCACTTCGTTCAGGGCGAGGCTGGGAAGCTCGGCGACGTAGCAGTCATTGCGCGCGTCGAGCTTGGCGCGAACGATGTCGATCAGCTTGACCGAGCCTTCCTCGCGGGCCTTGGACTTGAAGAGCTCCTCATCGCCCGTGCGCACTGTTCGGCCCTTGAGCTGCTTCTCGACGATCTCGAGCCCCTCCTGGATCTCCCTGGGGTCGGTGCTCGCGCAGTATCGGCCCAGCAGGAATTCAACCACGTAGGTCGGCACCGGATACTGCCGGGCGTAGCGTCGTACGAGATCCTTGCGCACCAGGTAGCCCTCGAAAGCGCTCGCGGCGACCTGGTCGAGATGATCCATTGCGATGGTTGGGGTGGTCATGAGTTGGCTCCTACTCGCGTGGGCCTGCGAGCGACGATCTTGTCAGAACTATCCAGCAAGACCAGGACGAGCTGTTCGTGCTCGTGCTCATCACCTGTCAGAACCAGGCTGACTGTTCCGTCGGTCTCCACGGGCTTGACCGCGGCCACCACGGTCCTGCCGGTTGGGCGTTCGAGGCGCAGGTCGGCGCGCACAGTGCCACCACTCGTGCTCGCCTCGACGAAGCAGCGCAGGCCGCGCCAGATGATGGCCGTGATCGAGGCGACCAGGGGAGCTGCGCCGCTACGTTCCACCAGCAGGTCGGGGATCAGGCACTCCTGCACGCTCAATCCACCATGCGCGTACTCCGGGCTCGTGTTGAAGCAGCCGATACCGGGCGCGGTGGCGAAGGACTGGCTGGTGTTCCAATGCCAGGCGGCGCGCATGACGGACGGCGTCGAGTCGCCCGCGATGACCGCGCAGCGGGCCCAGCGGCTCTCGGTGAGGTGCTTGGGGAGATCGACCTTGGGCAGTCCGCCGGGCAGGAGCAGCCAGCCGTGGTCGGTCACCACGCGGACGCTCTTCCACCCCGCGTCGAGCAGGGCCGTGATCCGCTCGGCCAGCCGCTCTAGCTCTTCCCCGATCTGGCGGGCCAGGCGGATCTCGAGCTTGTGCCCGAGCGTATCGATCTCGCCCGCCTCCAACCAGCCGCGCGCCGGGTGGGACACGGGCACATCGAAGGCGCCGGCCCCGAGGATCTGGTAGCCGCGCGCGCCAATCGCGTCGCGGAGGACCTGGGCGGTGGCGGGCTTCCCGGCTTGCTTCATTACGGGCGTGAAGTACTCGCCGAGCGATTCGCCGACGACGCCATCCGCGACCGGGGTCACCGCTGGTTTGCCGGTGGGCGTGACGGTGGGAGAAGCAGCCCAACGATGACTCAGAGTCACCCGGCAGCCGCGGCCCTCCAGGCGTTCGTACAGACGCTGGCCGAGATCGTAGCGCAGGCCGTCGGCGAAGAGCACGCACCCGTCGTCGCTGGCCTCGACCAAGGGCTGCTCGCCCCGTTTGGGTAACGGTGCGCGTTCGACCGCCGCCTGAAAGGCGCGGGCGGATTCGTCGAGCCAGGATTCCAGCAAGTGGCGGACTACGGCGCTCACCAGCGGCTCATCGGCGGTGGGTGAGGTGGCAAGGGCCTCCCACGCGCCCGCGTCTCCCTGCCAACCGCGCTCGATGTAGGTGGCCGCCACATCATCGGGTGCGCTCCCGCCGAGGGCGGACCTGGCCGCGGTCGCCAGGCGACTGAGAGGTTCCAGCACGCGCGCCATCGGAGAGAAGTCCAACCGCGCCCACACCCACTCCCGTCGCCGGCCGTGGTTGCCCTCGAGTCCTGTGACCGTTTCGCAGGCCTTGTCATGCGGGAGCTCGGGAACCTTGGCAAGGGCCGCGCGCACGACCTGCTCGTCCTCGTCGTTCAAGTCCGGCCAGCGCTCACGGTCGAAGAGCGCAATGCCGGCTGGCCGGCTGCGACGGAGCACTCCGACGATCTCACGATAGCTCGAGGGAGATTCGACGAAGCGTTCCCAGACATGGGCCCAGGGGCCTGCGCCCCGACCGAGTCGCTCGCCGGCCGTCACGTCGGCGTCGACCTCGGGATCGAAGTCCATCTCGTCCCGGCAGCGGCTGCGGAAGGCCCCCCAGCCGCTCTCGCCGAGGCGCGCCCGCGTGCCATCGGGATCACACATCCAGCGCAGGAGATCGCGGATGACATCGGCGCTCAGCAGCCGGTCGAAGTCATCCGCCTCGAGCCGCCGGCCCACGAGCTGCGCTACCGGGGTGACCGCCAGTTCCGGCAGGGCCCGCTGCACCGCATCGGCGGTGGCGGCATCACGAGCGATGTCGAGGTTGAGCGCCTTGGGCGAGGCGAGGAAGGCGGAGACACCCCAGTCGCTGCCGTTCTGCTGCAGCCAGAGCGTGCCGCGGAACATCAGCTCGACGAGCGGGCGCAAGTGCGCTCGACACTCTTCCCCCGCGCGCAGTTCCTGACGGGCCACCCCGGGCAGGTAGACGATGGGCACGCGGTCCCTGGGCAGAGGCGGATCGTCCAGCGCGCCGTCCACGAGGCAGCGGATCCAGATCGCGGGACCTGTGCGCAACTCCGGAGCGAAGTCGCCGAGGATGAGCAGCTCCTCCGCCCTCTTGCGCAGCACGTCGATCAGCGGGCGCCATTCCGCTTTGGGGTCGGTCCAGAGAATCGCCGCGGGGCGTTCCTGGCCGTCGAGCGCGGCGTCGCGGGCACGGAGGTGTGCGATCAGGTGGTCGAGCATGGTGGCGGTAGACGGCAGTGGAGACGTCCTGGAGGCGGTCATGTCTTGGCCCCCTCTCCGGCCCGCTCGCGCGCAGCTTCCACAAGGCAGCGCTCCAGGTGCGCCAGCGCCTGGGTCCAGGACCGTGAGCCGCTGGACTGCACGCCTGTGGCCTGCGCGGCCAGTTGGGTTCGGCCCAGGCGCCGCCCATAGGTTCTCTTGGTCTTCTTGTAGAACGCTCGTTCAATGATCCCCTTGGGATCCCGAATGCGGTCGGTGCCAGCCCGCCTCGTCACACCAAGCCAGTTCGCGATTCCGTCGTCGGCCAACAGCCAGGCTTCCAGCGCCTCGACCGCCTCGATGTACGGCGTCGCGTGGGACTGGCAGACCGTGCTGATGGTTCGATGAGGCTCGTCATGCTTGCAGTTCTTGCAGTCGCGGTCGACGACCACCGCAACACACCCTTGCCCGCCCTCGATTCGGTCGCTCGCCAGGTGAATGAGGGCGTCCAGGCGACGCTTGATGTTCCCGATCCCGTTTGCCGGGAGCCAGTCGATTCGTACCAGGAGTCCCGATGCCTCGGCAAGTTTCCGCAAGGCCCTCCCGTCGGAATCATCCTCGACGATCAGGACAACCCTCCAGGGCTGCGCTTGACCCGGGGTCATCACGGGACGCCTCCTAGTTGTCTCATTCGCCATAGCTCTCCCAACCGGAACTCCTGGACCCACGTCCGTAGCTTGCGTGGATCGGGGCGCTTGAGCAGTGTCTGCCCATTCGTATCTCGTTCGACGGTGACCACTTCAAGAGGTTCGGCGGCATCCACCAGATCGGGCGAGTGCGTCGTCAGAATCACCTGGCGTGCCCCATCGGCTGGACAGCGCTGCCGCATAAGGTCCAGCAACGGGCCGAATAGCAGTGGGTGGATCCCGTGCTCAGGCTCCTCCACGCACAGGATTGAATGCTCAGGCATCAGATGAAGGGCCGTGAGCAGGGCGAGAAGCCGCAGTGTTCCATCCGAGACCGACAGTGCCTCGACTGGATCTGAGAAGGGTTGCTCCTTGAGCAGCAGGGTGACGCGACCCCGGTCGACGGCGGTGCCGACATCCTTGATCGTCTCGATGAGGCTGCGAAGATCTCCCAAGATGGCGGTGAACGTCTCCGTCTCGCGCACGGTGCGCAGAACGTTGACGAGGTTCGCAGCATCGAAATCCAGGGTCTCCGCTCGCTTGTCGCGCCGGGGCGCGCGGACCGATTCCAGATTCACCGAGAGGAACTGCCAGCTCTCCACAAATCGTCGCAGCGCACGGATGCGAGGATAAGCATCGAGGAACCCAAGGGCCTTGAGGGCCAGGATTCCCAGATCTCCCGTATCGAATGCTTCGCGCAGGGGCTTTTCCATGCCCCTCACCACCTGCCCCTTGCCAAGTGTCGCTCTCAACCAGACGGCCGCTCGCCCTCGCTCCTGCCGTTTTCTCTTGAGGCGAAGCTCCTCACTGAGGACGGCAGGCCGGCCTTCGTGCTCCCCGACCTGGATGCGATAGGACATGTCCGCGCGAGAGTGCGGTGCGGTCGGATCCGGCACGTAGTACTCCATCTCGAGCGAGAAGGATGGCTCTCTGTCTCCCCAGAAGGATGCCCCTTCAATGCCCCCCAGCGGGGCAATCGCTGTCTCGACATCGGCCTTGATGGCATCCGCGATGAATCGGAAGCCCCGGATGACATTCGATTTGCCGGCCGCGTTGGCGCCGATGAGCAAGTTGAGCGAGCCGACCTGCAATGTCGCGTTCTCCAAGCTCTTGAAGCGAGTGAACTGCATGCGTCTAATCATGGGGCCCCTCCGCGCGTCCTGCGCGCGAACGCACCGCGTTCTTGAAGGCTATGGTGTAGTGCAGGTCATTCCAGCGGTTGCCGTCGAATGTCTTGCCACCCGCGAAATCGGTACGCTCCGCCGCCGTGTCCTCCCCCGGGCAGCTCCAGAACCAGGGGAAGTCAGTCTTGGGCCGCAAGCTCTCGGGCTCCTTCCCGCGATCCTTCTTCCAGTTGATGTTGGGCTTCCAGCGCAGGATCCCCGCGCCGCGACGTCCCCCGGCGCGCAGCTCGGCGTTCAGGAAGGGCCGGATGTTCAGGCGCACGCCATCGTTGATGTCAGGATCCCATCCGATGGGCTGTTCGCGAAGGGGCTTCCAGCGCACGAAGATGTCGTAAGGCGGCTCCCCCGCGAGGATCTTCTCAAGCTGGCCCTGCAGGTCCTGGGCGGCAGCCAGGCGCGCATCCGATCCTTCCACGCCATCGCGCTGCTCCGCCTTCTGTCGCTCGATCCAGTCGCCCAGATAGCTGTAGGCGAGCGCCTGCAGCGTGCGCCGCCCCTCGCCGTTGGGTCCCGCCAGACGGTGGTAGTTGACGAGCACATGGAAGCCGTCCCTGCGCCCGTCCCAGATGTGCCAGATAAACGGACGATGATGGAAGAGCTTGCAGTGCTCCTCGAAGAAGCTCTCACGGAGCCAGTCGTCGAGCGACTTGGCGGGGGCGCTGTCTCTAGCCGCGGCAGCCAGCAGCTCACGCTCCTTGGATGCGGACCAGTCGGAGCCGAACGCCGCGGCCAAGATCTGCCGCAGGCGATCGGTGGCCGGGGCCTCGCCACGCGTGGGGCTGAGACACAGGACGCCGTCGCGGTCCACGTGATCGGCGAGCTCGGCACACCGTGCAACCCAGGCGCGGGCTTCGTCAGCCAAACGCATGTCGGGATCGAGCTCGGGCGGCCAGCGGTAGCCGAGCAGACGGGCGACCGCCACCTGAAGTGCGGCCGCAGGCGCGGCCTTAGCGGGGTGGCCGTGGAAGAGCCACTGGGTGGGGTCATCGGATTGAGGTTCGGGGAGACCGTTGGGGTACTTCTCGGCGGCGACCTTCTGCCAATGGGCGAGGTCGAAGGGGACCTTCACCAGCGTTGCGTTTGTGACATTCAGCTTCTGGTCGACGCGGCGGACAGCCTTCGGGAATTCCGGGGAGGAGCAGAAGCACCAGATGGGAGGAAGGTGCTCGTCTCTCCCAGGGGTGATGACCGCTGCGTTGTTGTCGAAGAGGTCGCCTTCATAGAGGCTCACTGGCAAGTGCCCCATGCTGCTCACACAGACGCCACGTTTGCCCCAAGATTCTTCACCCCTGATCCACGCCTTGACTCCGCCCTCTCCAAGCTTAGCGACGATGCTTCGATACAGATCGCCTCGTCCGTCCTGCCAGAGAACGGAATAGTGCATGCCACCAAAGCTGACTGTCGATCGCACTGTCGTCTGCTGGAGCTTCCACCCTGACGCAGTGGGCTCTGTCACCTCCCAGAAGCATCGCGAGAAGCAAGGCAAGTCACCTGTCTGGACACCGGCGAATCCACCGGCGAATTCTGTCAACAGGACACTTGGCTTGTCGCTGCTACAGAGGACCCGGGCATCTGGGCTACTCAAGGAGTCCGTCTGCCACTCAAGGCTAGCTACCTGTTCATCCCCCGGGTCTTCCGCACTTGTGGCATCGTGCCCCTTCAGCAGTTCAGCCTTCTCCCGCGCGAAATCCTGCCGCTGCCCGCGCGGCGCCGACACATCGATGCCTCCCATCATGGCGTCCTCGGCGGGCCTGCCGGCGGAGAGGATGACCAGCGCGACGTTGACCACCTCGCCGCTGATGGTCTCGAAGGCCCCGGATCCAAGTCGAGCCACCAGATCCCACGTCCGCTCCCGCAGCAGCTTCTCGCGCAGCTTCCTGTAGCTGGTAAGAAAGAGCCAGTTCTGCGGCGTCACCGCGGCGATCGTGCCGTGCTGTCCGAGCCAGCCGAACATGCGGGACACAAAGATCGTCGCGAGGTCAGCCTTCGCTTCCGGGTGATGCGCCTCCGCGAATGCCTTGAGCAGCGCGCTCTGCTGGCCGCGGCCGAGATAGGGAACGTTGGTGATCGCCAGCGTGTAGCGCCCCGCCAGCAGCTCCCCGGCGCGCGCCATCCCCTGCGCCGCCACCGCGCGTTCGGCGCGTTCCTCGCTCGCACGCTCGCGCGCCAGCGCCCGTTCAAGGAGCGGCTGCAACTCGGCGAAATCGGCTTCGAAGGCATCGCGGTTCGCGGAGCCCCGATCGATCGCGCTGGGATCGATGAGGGAGCCCAGCTCAGGCGCCTGTTCGAAAAGGTCATAGAGCCGCGTCATGCCGGCGCGCAGGCGCGGATCGTCACCGGCCAGGTCCACCCACTCCCCGCGCGTCGAACCGATCGCCAACCCCGAGCAGGCGATGTGGAGCGGGGGCAGGATGATGGGCCGGCCGGCCAGCTTCCAGGCGGCCAGGGCCAAGTTGAACGCGGCGATCTGCGTGCAGCGGGGATCGATCTCCAGGCCGAAGAGGTTCTCGCTGACGACGGCGCGGATCGCATCCTCGAGCTCGAGGCCTTCTTCCTCCATCCGCAGACGGACCAGCAGCTCGAGACCCGCCACCAGGAAGTGCCCGCTGCCGCAGCACGGATCGAGGACCCTGAGGTCCTTGGCCGCCCGGGGCCAGCCGGCGAACGTGCCCGCGGCGGGACGCCAGGGACCGGCCGGCACTCCCTCCGGGTCATCCGCGCGAGTCTGCCGGACGAAACGCAGGTACTCGAAGTCATACCCGCCCAGGGCGCTCAGCCGAACCACCCGGCGCAGGTCCGCCTCACTCGCAGCCGTCTCGGCCAGAGTGGGACTCGCGGCGAGCAGCTTCCCGGCCCGCCAGGCGCCCACCGTGTTGTGGAACAGGAAGAGCACCATGTAGTGCTCAGTGAAGAGCTGGGTCACCGGGGGCAACTCGTCGGCGCCGATCTTGACGCCGCTAATGTTGACCGCATCCTTCTTCTCGGTCTGCCAGAACTGGTAAGTCCAGCCCAGGGCATCATCGGCGATGAAGACAGATGCCGGCAGTCCATCGAGCAGTCGTACGAGCGCCTGGCGCGTCTCGGGCGCGAGGACAACCTCGAGCACCGGATCACCCGAGCGGAAGATCTGCGGCAGCGTCGCCTGGGCGAAGCGCGCGGCCATCTCGCGCGGGTCCTCGCCAGCCTCGCGGGCTAGTTCTTCGCACTCCTCGATGGATATAGCCACACCCGAGTCGGGCTCGATCAGGAGACCGTTCTCGGCAAGGAAGCGGGCGAAGAGCATCCGGTGCCAGTGCTCGTAGGCGACCTCGTGGACGAGCCGGTCGATCGCCTGGGCGCCGCTTACCTTTTCACGCACGTCGCCGAGCTGACGGCCACGGGCCCGCAGGCGGTTGCGCAGCGCCCGCTCCTCGGGCGACATCGAGCCGTGTGGCTCGTGGCGGTCGACTGCCAGGGCGGCCAGCGCCTGACGCGCCCCGGCCTCGGCCTCGCGCCGGGCGGCGGTGATGGCCTTGGCGAGCTGGTTGCGGAGGTCGTTGGGGAGTGGGGCGGTCATGACAACTGGCTCCTGATGGTGCGGGGTTTGGCGAGGGAAGAAGCACGGGCGGCCGACCCCGATGCAGCCACAGGGTAGAGGAACTCGATCTCGCGGACGACCTCCTGCCCGCCCTCCTGTTGAACCGTTGCATTTCTTGCAACGGTTGCCTCCCGCTCCAGCCGGACGTCGACCTGGGCCGACCCGGCGGGGGCCTCGTAGTCGATGATCTCGCCTGTGGAGGGCTCCGCCATCAACCGGCTCTCCCAAGAATGCGCTCGGGATCGTCTGACTCCGCACAATGCTTGCAGGCAAGAGCCACCGCAGCATGCACTTCGTCATAGACCTCTCTCGGCTCAAAGGGGCACATAAGGAAGCAGACGAGTTGATGGGGAGATGTCCTCGTGAGCTCACGGGGGTCTAGAACCACGTCATTCGGCCACAGGCTATCAGCCATGCTCCCTCCCGGGATCTCCAACCTAGGGCCCAGCGCTCCCCTGGAGCTGCTCCTCCAGAAACGCCCGCATCTGGGCCTCGTCCGGTAGCTCGATCTGGTACTTGGAAACAAAGAGCTGGCTGCTCATGCCCGCCAGCGCGTACTGCACAAGGGGGCGGTTGCGCTCCGTGCACAGGAGTATACCCAGCGGCGCGTTGTCGCCGGCGCTCATTTCGTTCTCCCGGTACCAACTCACGTACGTGTTGAGTTGCCCGAGGTACTCGTGCGTGAAGCCGTCGGTCTTCAGTTCGATGAGCACATGGCATTTCAGTATGCGGTGATAGAAGACCAGATCGACGAAGTAGTGCTCGCCCCCGATCAGAATGCGGCGCTGACTGGCTTCGAAGCAGAACCCTCGACCGAGTTCCAACAGGAAGTCCCTCAGCTTGGCAAGCAGAGCTCCCTCCAGGCGGGACTCGTGCATAGCCTCGGTTGGCTTCAAGCCAAGAAACTCGAACACGTAGGGGTCGCGGATGGGCAGCGTCGGACTGGTGTGTTCGGCCTTGGCTTGCACCAGGGCGGCCAGCCCCTTCTTGTCGTGCGACAGCCCCGAGCGTTCGAAGTAGAGGCTTCCAACCTGCCGTCTGAGTTCCCGGACCGACCATGTCCCGCGAACACACTCGATTTCGTAGAATGCCCGCTTCAGCGGATCGTCAACCCTAAGGAGCTCGACGAAGTGCGTGAAGGAGAGGGAGGACAGGAGCACCTCGGGCGGCAGGGCTGGGATCGAGGGCCGTTCGATGGCCGCGGCATCCTCCACCAAAGGGAAATGCGAAATCAGCGATTTCGCGGATTCGGGGAGGGCGTCAGATGGCGAAATCAGTGATTTCGCAATCTGCGGGTATGCCTCGCCGAACTGGCGGCACAGCTGTAAGTATCTAACCGTGTAGCACTTATCTAGACTCGGCGCGAGCGTCTCGGCCAGCATCTGATAGAGGCCTTCCCCGTAGCTGGCTCGGTCGCTGCCCTGCAGTTCGTACTCCAGGATGTACCTTCCCACCAACCAGTTGCGGGCCGTCAGGCAGACGTTTACTGCCTTGGCGGCCTGGGCGGCGAGCTTTTCGTGGACGTCGCCGATCCGCGCAACCAACTCCTCGAACTTCACGCGCCCCCCTGTCCTACTTCACAATCACCGCCCCCTTGGCCACCGCCTCCAACAGCTTCCCCTCATGCTCCTTTACCCACGCCCGCACTGCCGCCTCATCGGAAAGCGTGCCGCGCCGAATCGTGATCGTCACCGTGCGGCTGGCGGCGTCTGCTTGTTCCAGCCGTCGAGCTGCCTCTTCCAGGGCCTTGGCCGCGCGCTGCGGAACGGCGTCGATGGCAGCCGCCCAGGCGGAGAGCGGTCGCTCGTCCAGCGAGCGCCGCAAGACATCGTCGGCCGCGATCGAGAGGGCAGCCGGCTGTTCGAATTCAACCGCGCCGCAGATCTCGGCCTGGGTGTTAGCATCGAGCCGAACCCAGGTGGCGTCTCCCGCCAGCCCCGCACTGGCGCGCGCGATCGCCGACGCCAGGTCGGCGTGGCACCGGGTCAGTCTCTCGCGGAGCGCTGCAGCCAGCTTGGCCACGAGCGGGGACACCGGGTCGACATCGCCCAGAAGCAAACGCTGTTCGACAATCGAGTCGAGCTCGGAACCGACCTCCTCAGCTACGGGCAACCCCTGCGCGTGGCGACGAAACGCCGCAGCGGTCTCCCACGCTGGCACACGCTGGGCGGCACGCTTGGCCAAGGTGGAGCAAGCGCGGATCATCCCTTCGAGCTTGCTCTTGTGCTCGAGGATCGCGCTGAGCTGCTCCGTGCCTGTCAGTCGCCTGAGATCCTCGACCAGCTTCGTGTCCGGAACAGGCGGAAGGGGGGCTTCCCCGCCGGCCCCCGCTGCCAGACGTAGGAGCGTGTCAAGGAATGCCGCCGCCCTCAGCTCCTCCTCGTTGCTCTTGGTCGGCACGCCCGCTTTCTCGAAGAGTCCGCGCAGCTCGATGCGCTGCTTGGCGGTCAGCCGCACCTTCTCGGGACGGAACTCGGCCGACTTGACCCCCGCCTGATCGAGAGCGCCCACGGCGACGGGCTGCCCGTTGCGCGTGGCGCGCAGGTGGCCGCTGCGATGCAGCGCAATCAGCGCCGCGTCGATCGCATCCTGGGGCCAACCGAGCGGAGCGGACTTGAGGGTCTTCTGGAGATCGGTCCCCCGCATCCCGGTGCCCACCCTTGCCAGCACTTCCTTGGCCACCGGGTGTTCCTCGGTCGGCTGATCCCATCCCACCACAGTGAAGGGTTCGTCCGAACCATCCCGCGCCCGCTTCAGCGCGGCTTCCCAGGCGCGATGATCCCCCTCATCGAAACGCGGGAAGAGCCGCGCGAGGGATGCCCTGGCGCCCGACTGGATCTTCTCGGTCAGGCTCTCGCCGAAGATCTCGTTGCCGCCGCCCTGGAGCACCCTGGCCGCGCGGATCACCTCGCGCACGATGTCGTCGCGACTGGCCTCGGCCGCTCGCTTTCGACTTTCCATGCCCTCCCGGGCTTCGCGTCCCGCGTCCGTGGCAGGAATACCGTAGTGATCGAGGACCTGCCGAGCGGCCTCGGCATCGACGATACGTGCCTTGAGATCGTCCGCGCTCTTCTTGGGCAGGTACACATGGAGGATTGGATCCTCGAGCCCCAGGCGCCGCGCCTCGGCTACGACGTCCTTTTCCGCGGACGACCAACCGTCGCGCAGCCATACCGTCACCTGATCACCGGCCGCGCGAGGAGCCTCGCTGCCAGTGTGCAGCGCCAGCGTGCGGCGGAGCTTGCACTCGCCGTGGGAGAGCTTGATCCCATCGAGGACCTGCTGGACCTGGTAGCCGAAGAGATGGTCGCGCCGCGTCGCGATCTCGACTTCGTTCTGTCGCAGCACTGCCTGTTTCTCGCGATACGCGCGGTCCCACTCAGCGCCCTCGGTGGTCTGGAGGCGATACTCATCGCCGACCTTCATCAGCCGCCCATCGGCGGCGAGCGCTTCCAGCAACTGCGCGACACGGTTCCGGAAGGCACCGGAGTCCTTGGTGACATCCTCGACCATCAGATCGGCAAGGGTGCCCGCATCTGCGCGCACACCCAAGTCAACGCCCTCCTCGCGCGGGAGCTTGGTGATCAGGAAGACAAGCCCGCACAGGTCGCGACGCAGGCGACCTTCCTCGGTTCCATCGTCGAGCTTCTGGATGCGCGTGTTGATCTCGTTGAGCAGCACACCCGTGTTGACCAGGTTGGGCGCCAGTGCGTTGAACAGGTCGCTGGCCGGAATCGCGGCCCCCAGATCCCGCTCCGCAATCCTGTGCAGCGAGTCGTGGAGGATCCACAACTGCGAGCGAAGCTGGCTGTGCGTGCCGGCCTTGTCCGCCGCCAGGAAGGAGGCCTCCCAGAAGCGGCGCCGGGTGGGCAGCAGCGGGTAGTCCTGCGGGGACTGGATGCGGTCTTCCGGGCGCTGGCCAAGCTTGGATCCTTGCAGGTGCCGGGCGATCTCCCCTGAGTGCTTCTCCAGCATCGCCTCGACACCGGGAACCCCACTCGGCTTCTTGCGCAGGAGCACCTTCCGCGTCACAGCCTCAACATCGGCATCGCTGAGCTCGACCGCGATCCGGAAGCGATCGCGCAGCCACATGAGCGCGGGCGTCCCCGCGGAGAGCGCCGACTGACCTGCGCCGACCAGCATCACGCGGCTGTCGAACTGCGTTTGCACTGCTTCAGCGACCTCAGTGATCGCCGACGCACGGTCCTGGGCTTCATTGATGTACTGCTGGACCTCGTCGAGCACGAGAATCGTGAGCGGTAGCTCATCGCCATCGCTGAGCGCCTTGCGAGCCGCCTCGATGAATTGCGCCGTCGTGATGTCGGTGACGAGCTGCGGAAACTGCTGGAGCAGGACCTGGTGCGCCGCCTTCTCGTCCGCCGCGAAGTTGGGGTCGGCCTGGATCAGGGCACGGGCGATATGGGGGCTGACGTAGAGGTTGTTGAGCTCCTTCAGCCAGTCACGGCCACTGGCCTCGACGGACGCGCGCACGGCGTCGAGCCAGCCCTGGTCCCGCAGCCAGAAGCAGAACATGGCCTGCGGATACTGCTCGGGCCAGCCGCACGCCCGCAGCAGAATGGAGAGGACCGTGTGGCGAACCTGGTCCACGCTGCCGCCCAAGATCGTGCCGGCGGCGGCCACCGCCGGCTGGCCGGTGCGCCGCGCCTGGGTGTCGAGCTCCCGGAGCTGCGCCTCGACCTCGTCGGGCAGGCCCTTGCCCACGAGGCTGCGGGCCGTCGACCCATCAGGGAAGGACGTATTCACCCACAGATGCGCCAGCATCTTGATCAGGTGCGATTTGCCGCTGCCGAAGAAGCCGCTGACCCAGGCCGACTCCTGCTTGGTGTGGCCCAGGTTGGCGAGATAGCGGTCCAGGATGCGCTGGATCGCGTCGCCGAACTGGCCTTCGCAGACGAAGGTTTCCAGCTCCGCCCGCAGCTCCGCCGTGGCCTTTGCGTCCCGGCGGTCGGTGATGCGCGCCTGCCCATCGTTCGCCAGACGTGCAGTACGCGGGTCACGATCGAGGATTTCGTGGATCTTCACGCTGTACCTCCGCCGCCGTGGAGGGTGATTCCGTTGGCCAGGTAGTTCCAACCGTCACGCGCATCGAGCAACCGGTAGTTGTTCTCGTCCTTGGTGCCTGGAAAGAGGACCACCAGT
The DNA here is from genome assembly GCA_964603725.1 of uncultured bacterium. Lineage (GTDB taxonomy): Bacteria > Eisenbacteria > RBG-16-71-46 > CAIMUX01 > WJJG01 > CAZDKK01. The sequence goes on along the minus strand of CAZRWW010000069.1, from coordinate 9,508 downwards.
CGCCCGCGAATCGACTGTTCCACGCCGCGAATCAGCTCCGATACTCGCATGAAGCCGTACAGCGATCCAACGCCGAGTAGCATGACAACGGAGTCATCACCACCCCGCTCGAGCTCGATGGAGAGCCGCGCGCTGATGTCGTGCTTGAACTCCCCTTCCAGCTTCATTCCCAACAGGCCAGGGTTCTCGAAGTAGGCGCCGCGATACTCGTCCCGTACCATCCACTCCGCGAACCAGCGCGTGCAATCCACCAGCTTCCAGCCGTGTCCGCTTCGCCTTGTCGCCTGTTCAAACTCGCCAATGCGGGCCCGGAGCGATCGCTCGAGCTCCTTCTCGTAGACGACCATCATGACCCGCTGCGCGCCGGAAACCGTGCGCTGCCACGGGGCGCTTATGTGCCGTTCGTAGACTGCCACCAGGTCTTCGATTCTTCCCATGGTCAGAGCTCCCTCTGCGGCTTGTCGAGCATACTCGCGCCGATCTCGATGACCCCGCCGCCGATGCGCGCATGGATGAGCCCGAGCTGCTTCGCCTGGAGGACCGAATCAACGAGCTGGGGGCCGCTGTGGTCCAGCACACGGGCCCAGCGACATTCGAGAAGTTGACGACCGGCCAGGTTTTCGAGCGATCCCATCCAGAGTGCGAGGGCTGCGGATCCGGGCGTCGGACTCACTCGCCGGCGCAGCTTGCGGACGCGGCCTTGGAGATGGCCGGCCTGCGCCCAGGTGCTGGCGGCGTTACGGGCGACCTTGTCCAGGATGGACTCGTTGAGCCGGGTGCCGACCGCATCGCGGATGGCATCCAGGAGCGTGGCGCGAGTGAGCTCGGAACCCTCCGGCAGTTCGAGGACCACGCGCGCAGTGGAACGTAGCAGGGGATCCCGAGCCAGGGCGCACAGGAGAGCGAGGAGCGGGCGACCCCGCACATCGATCGACCAGAGGCGGCGCAGGACTCGGAAGAGTGGCAGCTCCCGCTCGAGGCCGTAGAGCTCGCCGAGCCGCTGGTTCGTGAGGCGGCGGGTGGCGCTGGTCGACTTGCCCAGGAGGTTGTCGTCGACGATGGCAGCGGAGTAGTCGGCTCGCGTGGCTTCGGCGGGGACGGCCGCGAGGAGGTCGGTCAGTTCGGCGAGCATCATGGTGCGGCTGGTGTGGGTGCCGCGGTCGCCGAAGCGGAAGCCGGCGCGGGTGAAGGCAGCAGTGGGCTCCAGATCTGTCAGCGTTGGGCTCATGGGCGGAGTGAAGCACGGGGGACACATTGTGTCAACGGAAGTCGTCTCGCCGCCGGCAAACTTGCCGGCGCGCAGAAGGAGCAGAAATGAACTCCAAGCGTCCGGTCCTTTGGCTCGGGTCGGAGGCCGTCATCGACCGCAATCCCAAGCAATTCAAACGATTGACTGACTCCTTCATACCCAGGGCTCGGATTCCCCGTCGACCTTCTCGTCGTCGCAGTCGTGGTCATTAGGGCATTGTTCGGATGGAGTACTATCTTCGCCATCAGTATCGGGCTCCATGGTCTTCCCGACTTGGCCCGCTTGGCGATGCCAAGATGCTAGGTCGATCTCCCTGCCACGCTCCTTCTCTTCACTTCTTCTAGGAGCTGCGTGGCAGGAAGGAGCTCCACACGAAGCTGCTTTGCCGTCTCAACTGCCTCCTGCGTAAAACCCATCAGACTGACAAGAATGGCTCTGCTCGCGCGATGCTGTTCCAGGGTTCCCCGCAACTCCCGAACGGGTCCTGGTCCAACAGGCTTGTCCCATCTCTTGCACTGGACTGCAATACGCTCCACGCCGTCTGCGGCCCAGACATCAACCCCTTCATCTCCCGTGATCCGCGTTACCTGCACCTGGTATCCGAGTTCTGCCATCCAGCCCGCAACCTCCACCTCGAATTGCCTCGCTTTGGCAGCTCTGACGCGGCTTCTCACTTCCTCACAGGCCGCCCGCCTCGCCTCATTGTACTGGCGGATGGCCGTCGAAGCCTCCCTTGGCAAGGGGAGCCTTGCACCTGTGAATTCCTGGACCAATCGATCCGCCGCACCCCGGGCCCGAATCATCTCACTCTTCTCGAGGGCATCCCGGATCTGGGCCACCAAGTCTCTTCCGCGCCGCCTGAGGGTCTCGTTTAACGCTTCCTGGTTCGCTTCGAGTCTCGCTAACTCGGCGTCATTAACTGGAGCCGGCACGAAAAGGGACGCAACTGGCATTGTGATTCGCACGGCACGCGCCACGACCTCATCGTCAACCACCTCGAGTCTCTCCAGGGATGCGCTCTCAGGCGACCTGCGCACAAGCCATAGAGCAATCTTCTTGAGAACTGAAACGCTCGGCCACTCAATAAACGCCCTGCAGAGAGCAACGTGCAGGCTCGCCTGGTTGAGGATCTCCGGACCCGATGACAAGTCACTAACACCCTCGAAGGCCTTTAGAGCCTCAGCGTAGTGGCCTTCTCGCTCGTGACACTTGCCAAGAAGAAGCCGCGCCTCTGGCACCTCGTCGCTATCATAGAACAGTCTGTCCATGAACCTCAACGTCTCTCGGGCCATAGGGAATTTCCCCATCGAGTACTGGCACCTTGCCTTTAGGAGGTACGCCTTGCTACATGCCCCAGAGAAGCGATATGGACCTACGAGCGAATCGAGAACGTCACATGCCCTACGCCACTCACCGTGTGAATACAAGGCATGCGCCTTCGTCAACAGTTCTGCTGAACACCGTTCATACTCATCACGTAGACTCCGGATCTCATTGCTCGCGAGTGTGCGATGATAGCTTGCAAGCCATCGCTCTTGGAGAATCGACCACGTTTGCGAAGGCGTCCGAATGACAAACTGCCCAGCAGCAAGCGTTGGAATAAAGGGCCTTGCTGCCTCGAAGTCTAGCTCCGCATCGCCTGCCCCCTCCTCAATCTTCGATCGGTCACGCTTCGTCCTCAACTGGCCCACGGCCCATGTGCCGCAGTTGCTAAGACCCTTGTAATCGATGTCGCCGGGGTTCTGTGTGGCAAATGCGCAACACACGCCTTGCGATCGTCCTTGACGCAGCAAGAGGTTGAGCGGCGTCTTTGCAGGGGAATTGGAGACGCTAGGATATAGCCCTCGCCGACCCCCACCACCGCCGATTTCATCAACGAAGAACACAAGCCGAGGATCCTCTGATCCTGGCTGTTTCCGCATCCAAAACCAGACCATGTACGCCAGATAGGCCACAACGTAGGCCTGGTCCTCAAAGTCCAGATGTTGGATGTTCACGATGGAGACAGGGGTCTTCCCTCCATACATGTCACGATCTACTAGCAGTCCAACATCCAAGGGGATTCCACGGAACCATAGCTGAGCTGCTCCGGTCAGGAGGTGATTGACCCTGGTAGCGATATCAGTACGATCGCGATCCGTGATGTATTCGCCCAACGGCATGCCGCCAATCATGCTGATTGGGCTTTCTCCGGTACGAAGTTCATCCAGCACGCGCTTGAGACCTTCGTAGCCATCGATCTTGATCTCCTGTTGCCAGAAGAACTTGATGATCTCACATATGTATCCATGGGCCTTTCTGGCCTGGTTCCTGCCCAAGTCCAATCTCGATACGAAGCTTTCGGCCAGGAAGTCAACGACCTCTTCGTATTCATCCGGATTGCTTTCGCGCATTGTTGCGGGATCGTCTGGCGGGGCAACGAACGCGGATAGTGCAAGTCGAAAGCCAGCGCTGGATCTTGGGGTGAAGACATTGACAGCCAGCGTGGATTGCAGATCTCTGACGTTATCCGGAGAGATCCCCCAGCAGGCCAGGTTCTCCCGATGACGCATTGACTCGCGAACGGCGGTTTCCTCGCGGCTCTCCCCATTTCGAGGGGTAACATATGGCCTTAACTCGGTGGGATCTTCCCCTGTAGCAAACAGTGCCATCGATGAAAGGTCGCCCTTAAGGTCGACAATCAAGCATGGGACGCCGAGGCGAGCCGCTTCTTCAACTATTGCCTTCCCGAGGACTGTCTTGCCCGCGCCAGTCACACCACAAATGAAGACGTGACGTACGAGGTCGCCAGGCTTCAGAAGGTAGGGCTCTCCAGTTCGGACAACCTCCAGGAACTTGGGCTCCAATCTCTCACCCAAGTACAGTCCATCGCCGGGTCGGTGAAGGATTCCCGAGGGAGTTCCGGTCCCGGAGGAAGAACCCTCAGATTCCGTAAGACCTGAAAACGAACCGTCAAGAGGATTCAGCCCGGTTATTCTAAGGGTGATGGACGGAGGCAGTTGGTCCCCCTTTGAATGAATCCACCCCTGTAAGCCGATGAGCGTCCGTTCCTCCAGGTTGAGGACAACTGGGTGTGTCCGGCCGGATTCCTCCTTGAGTCGCCCCCTAAGCTGTCCGCGCATCCCGAGGGCCGCAGACATACCAGAAGGAACACGCAGTATTCCCGAACGGGTCGTGGTCGTCGCGATTGTGAATACCTGCTCCTTCACGTCACCTACCTTTCGATCCGGAAAGCCTGATCGCAATCTCTCGCAACGCTGCTAGCCGCCGCCTGAACCACGCCAACACACGATCGGCCAGAGTCTTGGGGCACGCCTCAGAATCTGGCCGCCCTCCTGCTGACTCCTCGTCAGCTGGGCAGGAAACATCTTGTACTTCATCCCCCCCAAAGAACCACTCCGCAAGTGCCCATTCACCCGTGTCCACACGGGTCAAGCGCCGGTCATCAGCGTCGATGAAGCTCGTGGCGCTTAGAGCTTCTGCCGCAACGCCGAGTATACTGGCGAGCTGACGGCATATCTCGGAGTACGGCATCGGCCTTGCCGTAGCATGAAGCAGCCGATAGACCATGTCCTGCTCTAAGATCTCCGCAATGGCAGCCCGATTGACTGCGTCATCCTCGATGACGCCCAGTGCTGGCTTCGGGTCGCTTCGCCGAGGACTTGGCTCACGCCCCGGCTCCTGGAGCAATGTCCAAGTACAGGGAGAGACAAGATCAAATAGAACTCCGCGGTGTCTAGACAGCGTGGCCTCCACCGAGCTGATCTCGAGCTCTCGATGGCGTGAGATCTCTGCGTAGAGTTCCCGGTAATGCGCTGGCCTCTGAAGCACGTAGAATACCAGAAGTAGGCAATCCCGGATGCACAGTTCCCGCCAGATCAAATCTCCAGGGTTGAGACGCAACAGCTTGTCAATCCGCCGCCTCCACTCTGTCCAGATCACAAGAGGGGGGTCCCCCTCGGTTCTACGCACACACACAATGTCCGCGGATTCCAGTGCCGCAGCTAGAAACCATTGCCTCAGGTTGCAGATCTGTCGCTCGCTCGCGATCCACAAGACCTCTGACTGGCCGATCGGCTGTAAGACAGCCTGTATCGTCCCCGACGGGCCGAGAATAGCCGCAAGAGCAGGCGGAATCCTCAGCTGGCCCGCGGACAGCGATTCCTCATCCAGGGTGATTCTGTGGATCAGGGATTCATCAGCCGAGACAGCAAGAGGTTCACGAACGTCCCTACTTGGAGTGGTGGCTATGCCACCAAGCAGACTTCGCCCAGGCGCTGCGGATGTCGTGGATTCCTTCGTCAACTCCACGATGCTAGGCACAAGAGCGTACTCCTGTTTGGTGGCCGAGAGAGCCCTGAGCCGCACACGTTGCCCAGGAACGAGTCTCATTGCACGCAGCGCAGTTGAGGTTCCACACAGACGATTTCCCTCCAATGCAATCGGGAGCATCGCGTCTCTCTGATCAACGACTACTGGATCGTCCCCGAGCTCAACATTGTCAGGCAACAAGAGGAAGTCTTGGTCTATCATCGTAGTATCTGGAATCCATTCGCAGACATGGAAGCTGTCGGAGTAGAGAATCCTCGAACACGACTGGCACAACACCAGTTCATCCATGCTCCGGAGTTTGCACACATCTGCTGTTGGCAGGACACTGCGGCATTCTGGACAGAATACGGCTTCCGACGGGGAACCTGGATTGTGATGGCAATCATCGCCAATACACACTACTGGATTGGTTAGGCGAGACCGTATTCTCTCATACTTCCCTAGGATTTCACCATCGGACGACATGCTTGAGACGAGTCTGTCGCGCATTCCCTGGAAGACTTGCCTTGCATCCGCTGTTGCTGCGCGCTGACAGGCGTCATCGATGCTAGCCAGCTCCACGATGTCTCTCATTTCAATCCACTTCTTCACGAGCTGAGCACCCTACCCGCGATCTGATTAGCGGCGCGCTATTCAGGCTTCCTGCTCCTGTCGGTCCGCCTTGCGAGCAGAGATGATCCGCACGACGCGGTTGGCCTCTCGGTAGCAGTGGCAGACCACCAAGATCCGGAGCTGGAAGCTCAATCCCAATAAGATGAACCGATCCTCTCGACTGGAATGGTCTGGGTCGAAGTAGACCTTGGCGTGTCCATCGAACCCTTGATTCTCGCGCCATCCATCCCCCCGGGGCACCCATTGCGGCGCGGGAGTTTAGACATCCCGATGCTGGTCTGTCTGGCATCCCACTTCCGCGATGGCGCAGGAACTGCTTCAGAATACCGTGGATGGTGGTGGCCGGCAAGGTCGTTGGGGGTAGTACAGCTCGCGCGGAGGGCGGATGCGCACCGCCACGCCCGTGGAATGGGGAGGTTGCGTTCCGTCCGCCGAGGCTCGGTAACCGCTATCTCGTTGTCTCCATAGGCGCGTCTTGCCGGCCAGTACGCGGATGGCGGGAATGTCCGTTTGGCGGGCGTTCGAGTGTGCAATCAGTCGTAACTGGTATTGCTGGCAAAGCCTACAGCGGAACGCCTGGATGAGTGGGACAGGACGAATGAACATGGCGTACGAGATCGGGCGGTTGCTGAAGGGGTTCGACCGGTGGCTTCGCGAGCGGATGCTCTGCGGCGCAAGTACCCGCAAGCTGGCGCGTCCGCACGCCCTCCGCCACCATGTACCCTTCTTGTCGATGTCCAGGCTGCGGACGGTGCACCGCACTCGCTCGCGGGTCCGGATTCGGTCCTTCCCGAGCCGGGCGACTTGGGCTATATCTGAGGCACCCTCCTCGCGCCCGTCTGGGCGCGCCTCAGGTTCCTTTGCACGTAGGAGGATCCATGCGCAGCGGCTTGCCGATCGCCGGAAGCACCCCCCGCATCGTCGGTCTCTGTCTCTGGCTGTCGTGCGGCCTCGCTGCCGCCGGCGCCGTCGCGCATGCGCCCGCCCAACCAACCCCCGGCACCGCAGCGTCACCCGACTCGGGCCCGGCCGATCCGGGCGCCGCACCGTCCGACTCGGGCGCGCCCCCGCCCGACCCGCGCGGCCCCATCACCGTCCTCCTCCTCCTCGACCAGAACTTCGGGGCGAACTACAACCTCCTCGCCCCCGGCCAGTCGAGCATCCGGGATCACTTCGCCCGCTACGGCTGGAAGGTGACGGTCACGGGCCTGGCCGAGCACCTCGACTCGTGTGCGGCCTACGGCGCGCAGTTCGGCGCGCGCGGCGTCACGGTCGACACCCTGCTGGCCGACATCAAGGACCTCGGCTACTACGACTGCTTGACGATCATGCCCGGCCAGGCCCACAGCGCGATCCTTGCCAGCCCCGCGGCGCTGGCGACCGTGCGCGCGGCCGCCGAGCGCGGACTGATCGTGAGCGCGTGGTGCCGGGCCGTGCGGGTGCTGGCCGCGGCGGACCTGATTCGCGGGCGGCAGGTGGTGGGCCACGCCGACTATGCCGGCGAGTACGCGGCCGCGGGCGCGACCTACCTGGGCAACGATCATCCCCCGGTGCTCGACGGGAACATCCTCACCTCGGTGCGCAGCCGCTTCTACCGCACCGCGACGTGCGAGGCGATCGGCCGGGCCGTGGAAGAGAACCGGCGCCGCCGTTGAATCGGGCGGCGCCGGAGAGGCAGGTTCACCCCGCCAGGGCCGCCGCCCGGGCGAGGCTCGGCAGTTTCTACCAGTTCTCCCCCAGCACCTCGAAGTGCGCGCGCGGGTGAGCGCACGCGGCGCAGATCTCGGGCGCCTCGGGGCCCTCGTGCAAGTAACCGCAGTTGCGGCAGCGCCAGACCACGGGCCGGTCCTTCTTGAAGACTTTGTCCTCTGCGATATTGCGAGCCAGCGCCAGGTAGCGCTTCTCGTGCTGCTGCTCCGCGACGGCGATCGCCTCGAAGACCTTGGCGATCGCGCCGAACCCTTCGGCGCGCGCGGTCTGGGCGAACTCGGGGTACATCTGGGCGTGCTCGTGATGCTCGCCCGCGGCGGCCTCGCGCAGGTTCTCCACCGTCGATCCGATCACGCCGAAGGGGAAAGCGGCGGTGATCTCCGTCTCCCCGCCGGTCATGAACTTGAAGAGCCGCTTGGCATGTTCCTTCTCCTGATCCGCGGTCTCAGCGAAGATGTCGGCGATCTGCTCGTACCCATCCTTGCGCGCCTTCGACGCGAAGTACGAGTACCGGTTGCGGGCCTGGCTCTCGCCGGCGAACGCGCACATCAGGTTCTTCTCGGTCTGGCTGCCCTTCAGCTCCATCTACAGCTCCTCCTGGTCTCGTCTGTGGACCTCACCCGCCATGCGACAGCGCCCGGCGCCCGCCAGGCCGGCCCCGCGGTGCGGTCTGGAATCGATCCCTGCGGAGATAGAAAACCGGCCCGACCATCAGAGTCAAGAGCCGGGAAAAGTGCCCCCCAGCGAGCGCGCCCCGGATCCTCACGGACCCGGGGCGCTCCACGCAGCCTCTCGGCGGGCGTCACGTACTAGTACATGTCGCCCATGCCGCCGCCGGCGCCGCCGCCGGGCATCGGCTTCTCGGGCTCGGGAATCTCGGAGATCATGGCCTCGGTCATGATCATCAGGCCAGCGATCGACGAGGCGTTCTGCAGCGCGGTGCGGGTCACCTTCTTCGGGTCGATGATCCCGGCCTCGATCATGTCGACGTACTGGTCACGTTCGACGTCGTAGCCGAAGGTCTTCTTGGGGTTCTTGCGAACTTCCTGGGCCACCAGGCTGCCTTCCATGCCGGCGTTGTTCACGAGCGTGCGCAGCGGCTCCTCGAGCGCCCGCTTGACGATGTTGATACCGATCGGCATGTCGCCCTCGAGACCCTCGATCTTGTCGAGCGCCGGGATGCAGCGCAGCAGCGCCACGCCGCCGCCCGGAACGATGCCTTCCTCGACCGCCGCGCGGGTCGCGTGCAGCGCGTCCTCGACGCGGGCCTTCTTCTCCTAAAAAAGGGAACCCGACCCCCCCCCAAGTTTTAAACGGCCCACCCCCCCCCCACGTT
>CAZRWW010000069.1:0-259 GCA_964603725.1 uncultured bacterium | reverse complement strand
CGGGCCTTCTTCTCCTTCATCTCGGTCTCCGTCGCCGCGCCAACGTTGATCACGGCCACGCCGCCCGCCAGCTTGGCGAGCCGCTCCTGGAGCTTCTCGCGGTCGTAGTCGGAGGTCGTTTCCTCGATCTGCCGGCGGATCTGGGCGATGCGGCCCTGGATGTCCGCGGCCTTGCCCACGCCCTCGACGATCGTCGTGTTTTCCTTGTCGATCGTGACGCGCTTGCACCGGCCGAGGTCGGACACCTGGACGCCCTCCA
>CAZRWW010000068.1:0-29802 GCA_964603725.1 uncultured bacterium | reverse complement strand
CGCGCGCCGCAGGCCGCGGCCCGCGCGACGCACCCCCCGGCCAGCGCGACGCGCGCCCCGGCCAGCGCGACGCGCGCGAAGCCCGGCTCCGGGGCCGGCGGCCGGCCGATCGTTGCCATGGATTCAGGCTCCTCCCCAACTTGACGATGCGGCCGATCACCCCGGCCTGCGTGCTAGAATCGGGATCGCAGGCGGGGCACGCGCTGGTGCGTCCCGAGGTCTCCGGACGGCGAGGATCAGACACGATGCTGCTGCGTTCCAAGATTGCGCAAACCAGGCGGGGCGGCAAGCCTCACTTCTGCGAATCGCCCGTCCTTGGACTCGCGATCGCCGCGCTGCTGGCGGCCGGCCTGGGATCGGCGCTCCCGGCGGTGCCAGCCTCCGGGGCCGCGGCGGCGGTGCTTGTGGCCTGGCCCGCATCGCAGCCCGGCAGCGGGTGCCCATCCGACCCCGAATGGACGGTCCTCCACCGCTTCCACGATGCGATGATCGGCTTGTTGCCCTCGGACAGCCCGGACCTCGGCGCGGCCCGCGTGCTCGGCCCCTTTGACGACGGCCACCGCTACGCGCTGATCTCCCTGGGAACGATGGCCGAGCTCAGGGCCGGGAGCTTGCCGGCGGCCTGGCGTTCGGCCTTCGCGCTCGCCGGCCGTGAGGCGCCCGACCGTGCGACGCTCGCATCGGTCGCCCCTCTGGCGCAGGACGGCGCCGTGGCCCTCGTCGCCCTGCCGGAGGCGCTGGCGCCGATCGCGCTCGAGCCGGGCGGGCGCGTGCAGCTCTTGCGCTCGCCGAGCTCCCCGGCGACCCGTCGCCCGAGCGTCTCGCCCGAGCCGATCCCGGGAGGGCCGATCGCGGGATGGCCGATCGCGGGATGGCAACGCGACCCCGCGCTGTGGACGGCGCTGGCCGCGGGCGTGCGCGCGGACCGAATGACCGCCGATCTCGACTACCTCGCGACCGAGCTGCGCACGCGCCACTCCTACACGCCGCAGATGGAGCTGGCCTGCGACCATGCCAAGGCGGCGTTCGAGGCCCTCGGATACGCCACCTGGTTCGACCCGTTCACCTATGCGGGGCACAGCCTCAAGAACGTCGTCGCGGTCAAGCCGGGCGCCCTCGACCCCGATCGCATCTTCGTCGTCGGCGGCCACCTCGACTCGACGTCGCCGGAGCCGCAGACGCTCGCTCCGGGCGCGGACGACAACGGCTCGGGCGCCGCCGCGGTCATCGAGATCGCCCGGCTGCTGGCGCCGGTCGAGACCGATTACACGCTCTACTTCATCTGCTTCAGCGCCGAGGAGCAGGGCCTGGTGGGCAGCGAGCACTTCGCCGCCCAGGCTGCCCTCCAGGGGCTGGACATCCGCGCCGTGCTCACCATGGACATGACCGCCTACCACGATCCGGCCGGCTCGGACCTGTGGATCGAGGGCTTCTACAGCGGAGCGACCTCGATCTGGCTGATGGACATGCTCGAGTCGATCGCCGCCGGCTACGCGGGGCTGACCGTCTACCGCTATCCGAGCGACGGCTTCGGCTCCGATCACGTGCCCTTCCACGACCACGGCTATCCCGCCGTCCTCTCGATCGAGAACGAGTGGGACAGCAACCCTTGCTATCACCGCACCTGCGATCGCGTGGATCGCCTCGACCCCTGGTTGTGGAGCCGGATCACGGCCGCCAATGCCATCGCGGCCGGCCAGCTCGCGCAGGTCCGGGACCCGGCCGGATCGATCGCCGGCCAGGTCACGGTCGCAGGCGGTGGCGACCCGACGGGCACCGAGCTGCGACTCGCGGGCACCGGCCACGTGCCGCTGGTGTGCGCCGGCGGCGGGCACTTCGCCTGGGACGCGGTCTTCCCGGGCCGCTACACGCTGGAAGCGACGAAAGCCGGGTGTCTGCCGGTCAGCATGGCCGTGGAGGTGCTGGGCGGCGCGACGGCCGCGCCCGAGATCGTGCTCGAGCCGTCCGTGGCGGGCGCGATCAGCGGCGTCGTGCGGGCCCCCGACGGCGCGCCGCTGCCCGACGCCCTGATCGAGATCGAGGGGCAGGGATCAATCGCGCTCAGCGGCCCCGACGGCGCCTATACGCTCGCGCCCGCCTGGCCGGGTGAGCTCAGACTCGCGGCGAGCCTGCCCGATCGTCTGCCGCGCGGCATCGCGCTCAACCTGCCGCAGGGCGGAACCGCGGCGGGAATCGACTTCGTGCTCTCCCCGATCTGGGACTTCGAGGTGGGGCCCGAGAGCCTGCTCCCCGGGCTGGAGTGGGCGCACGGCAGCGACGCGCTGGCCGGCGCGCACTCGGGCACGCGCGTGTGGGGCACGGCGCTCGGCGCGACCCACGCGCACTGCGCGGACGACCGCCTCGAATTGCCGCCCTTCAGCCTCGCCCACTTCAGCCAGGCCGCCCTGAGCCTGTGGACCTGGTACCAGGCCGAGAGCGGCGACGACGGCGGCCACCTCAGCATTTCGACCGACGGGGGCCGGAGCTGGCAGGTCGTCCAGCCCGATGAAGGCTACGACGCCGTGCTGGACGGAACCTGCAACCCGCTGGATGGCGAGGCCGCCTTCACCGGCAGCTCCGGCGCCTGGGTGCGGCGAACCTTCCGCCTCGATGACTTCGCCGGCGACTGGGTGCGCGCGCGGCTGCACTTCGGCAGCGACCGCTCTGTCGCCCAGCGGGGCTGGTACGTCGATGACTTCACGTTCCTCGGCGTCCGGAGCGCCTCCTCGGTCGAGGCCCGCGACGATCGGCCGTCACCCACCGGGCCCGACCCGGGGGGCGGCGCCCGCGGGCGGGCGCGCCTGTCCGCCCGGCCCAGCCCGGCGCGATCGGCGACGCTGATCCGTCTCGAGCTGCCCGACGCCCAGTCGGGCGCCTTGGGCATCTTCGCCCTCGACGGGCGGCGGCTGGCCGTGCTGGAACCGTGGACCGACCTGGCCCCCGGCCCGCACATCTACACCTGGACCGGACGAGACGATCAGGGCCGCAACCTGCCCACCGGCGTCTACTGGGTCCGGTGGACCGCGCCGGGCGCCGAAAGCCGCGCGCGACTGCTGCTCGTGAGGTGAGAGCCCGATGGGCTGCTCCGCGCGCCGCCCCGAGTCCGCCGCCACGGCGCCCGCCGAGCTGTTTGCCCCGCGCGGATGCGTCTGCTAGGATGGGCGGCCGAGGGGGAAGATTCGTTCCCACCGAGAAGCGTCAGATCGAGGGCCGAGTGGGATATCGAACGACGGGAAGCCCGCCATTGCGCCCGCGCGCCGCCCGGCTCGCGTTTCTCCTGGCCGCCTGGCTCCTTGGGTTCCCCGCTCTCCTCGGATTCCTCGGGCTCTTCGGGCTACTCGGTCTGCCCGGGCTTCTCGACCCCGGGGTCGCGCTCGCACCCCTGGAGCTGTGCCCTCTCCAGACCGCCGCCGCTCATGCCCTGGTCGCCGGCCAGGAATCGCCCACGGCAGTCGGGCCGGTGGCCGACCTCACCGTGCGCGACAAGCCGCTCGACGCCGGCGGGACCCTGCGCATCGCCTTCGGCCGCGCGCCCGGCGATTCGCTCGGCCTAACCGGCGTCGCCCGCTATGAGCTCGAGCGACGGGATCCCGGCGCCGATTCCTTCAAGGTCGTGCGCAGCTTCACGGCCCATCAGCGCCTCGAGCGCTTCACCTTCGACGACAGCGGCCTGCGCACGGGCCGACCCTACGTCTACCGGGTGCGCACGGTGGGCGCCGGCGGTGCCACGGCCGAGAGCGCGCCCGCGCCGCCCGCGACCCCGGCCCGCCAGTGGTTCTACACGAACAAGCTCAACACGCTCGTCGCGGTCGTCGTCTTCGTCGCCTTCATCCTGGGCTTTATCCATGTGGCCCGCCAGGGGCGCGAGCTGAAGATCCGCCGCATCGCGGGGCTCGACGCCATCGACGAGGCGGTGGGGCGCTGCACCGAAATGGGTCGGCCAACGTTGTACATCCCCGGCATCAGCACCATCTCGGACGTCGCCACGATCGCCTCGCTCAACATCCTCTCCGAGGTGGCCAAGAAGATCGCCCGCTACCAGGCGCGTATCCTGGTGCCCAACCGCGACCCGATCGTCTACCCGGTCACTCAGGACGTCGTGAAGGAAGCCTTCGTCACGGCCGGGTACCCCCACAACTACCGGGCCGAGGACATCTACTTCGTCACCAACGACCAGTTCACCTACGCCGCCGCCGTCTGCGGCACGATGGTGCGCGAGAAGCCAGGGGCGAACCTGCTCCTGGGCATGTTCTTCGCCGAATCGCTGGTGCTGGCCGAGACCGGCGCGTCGGTCGGCGCGATCCAGATCGCCGGCACGGACGCCATCACGCAGCTCCCCTTCTTCGTGACCGCCTGCGACTACACGATCATCGGCGAGGAGCTCTACGCGGCCAGCGCCTACATCGGCCGCGACCCGACCCTGCTGGGGAGCCTCAAGGGCCAGGACGCCTACAAGCTGCTCTTCATCTGCTTGATCATCGCCGGGGTCGCGCTGATGACGGCCGGCGTGCTCACCCGCGGTGAGCCCTTCACGTGGATCGGGGACCTGCTGCGCGTGCGAGGTACTGGCGGATGATGAAGACGCGCATACCCCTGCTGATCTGCTTCGTGGCCGGCGCGTTCATGGCCATCCAGTACTTCGTTCCGGCCTTCCTCCCCTACTACGATCGGGTCAACGACTACATCCAGATTGTCTACGCCTTCTCGATCGTGCTCGGCCTGGCGAGCGTGATCCAGCGCCACACGCATCGCGTGCAGCGCCGCGGGCCGGAGAAGCGGCGCCACAAGGACTGGCTCTACAGCCTGGGCGCCCTGGCGGGGCTCACCTTCATGCTGCTGGTGGGCTTCATCCAGGGGCGCGGCGAGGGCACGGTCTTCCAGAACCTGTTCAACGCGATCCTACTGCCGGTGCAATCGACGATGTTCGCCCTGCTGGCGTTCTACCTGGCCTCGGCCGCCTTTCGCGCCTTCCGCACGCGCAGCGTCGACGCCACCGTGCTGCTCGTGGCCGCGGTGGTCGTGATGATCGGCCGGCTGGACGATGGGTCCAGCCTGGGGATACCGGCGTTGTCACGCTGGATCCTCGACAACCCCAACCTGGTGGCCAAGCGGGCGATCCTGCTGGGCGTGGGGCTGGGTATGGCCTCGACGGCGCTCAAGGTGGTCGTCGGCATCGAGCGATCCTACCTGGGATCTTCGAAGGAGTAGCCATGGACGCCGCCACGCTGCTCCAGCGAATGCTCAAGCTCGATCGCCGGATCATCTACACGGTGCTCTTCGCCGGGGTCATCCTGCCCTTCTACCTGTCCTGGCCGCCGATCGACATCGAGGTATCGCGCGAGGTCGAGGACGCCTATCGGATCATCGACGCGATCCCGCCCAACTCCGAGCCGCTCCTGCTCTCGTTCGACTACGACCCGGCCGCCGCGGCCGAGCTGACCCCGATGGCCGTGGCGGTGCTGCACCACTGCTTCGAGCGGAGCATCCGGGTGCTGGCCATCAGCCTGCAGTACACGGGGCTGGGCGCGGGCATCGCCGCCGACGTGGTGCCGCGCATCGCCGCCGAGCACGGGCGAGTGCAGAATGTCGACTGGGCCTTCCTCGGGTTCCAGCCCAACGCGACGGTGGCGATGCTGCAAATGGGCGAGAGCATCAAGCGCACGTTCCCCACGGACTACTACGGCACGCCGGTCGACAGCATCCCGCTGATGGAGGCGATCCAGAACTACGATCAGATCCCGGCCGTGCTCACGCTGGCCTCGACCGCGGTCGGCGAGTACTGGGCGATCTACCCGGGTTCGCGCTATGGGCTGACCGTGCTGGGCGGCCTGACCGCCGTCTACGTCGCCGACATCCAGCCCTTCTATCAGAGCGGGCAGATCAAGGGAATCCTCGGCGGCCTGAAGGGAGCCGCCGAGTACGAAAAGCGCATCGGCCATCCGGGTGACGGCATGAACGGCATGCGCTCGCAGAAGGTGGTCCACTATCTGATCATTCTCTTCATCGCGCTGGGCAACGTGGCGTTCCTGCTAGCGCGCAAGAGGCAGGCGTAGATGGAAGCGGGCGGCATCGACACCCTGTGGACGATCCTGGGGGGGCTGGTCACCCTGGCGATCTTCTCGTTCCTGTATCGGGACAACCCGCTGTACAAGATGGCCGAGCACGTCGCCGTCGGCGTCTCGGTCGGCTTCATCATCGTCACCTACTACAACACGATCTTCCTGCCGAAGATCTGGGACAACGTGCTGCACCTGGGCAAGTACGACTACCTGATCCCGCTCATCTTCGGGCTGCTGCTCTTCACCCGCTTCACGCCCAAGCACGGCTGGCTGAGCCGCTGGTCCCTGGCCTTCCTGCTGGGCGCGAGCTCGGGCCTGAGCATTCCCTCGACCCTCGAGGGGCGCGTCCTGCAGCAGGCCGAGGGCACCGTGCGCGGCCTCGTCGCCCTGGTCCCCGGCTCGGGCGGCAGCGTCGACCTGGGCGCCTCCCTGGCCGCGATCTTCCTCGTGGTGGGCACGCTGGCCTGCCTGGTCTTCTTCCTCTTCTCGGTCGAGCACAAGGGCGGCGTCGGTCGCTTCGCCTATTTCGGGCGCCTGTGCATCATGGCCGGCTTCGGCGCGTCTTTTGGCTACACCGTGATGGCCCGGGTCTCGCTCCTGATCGGGCGCGTGCAATTCCTCACGCGGGACTTCATTGCCGAGATCGGCCGGATCCTGTAAACGACTCCTGGAAACCAATGCGCGGGCTTCCCGGCCGGCGTCTTCCGGCCGGCCTCTCCCGGCGAGTCCTTGCGGCCGGATTCTCGCGGCGGGGTTCTGGCGGCGGGGCTCTGGCGGCGGGGTTCTCGTGGCCGGATTCTCGCGGCCGATAGGTGAGCCCGGGTGACATTCCCCGGCCCGGCCGGTGTTGTTTGGGCAGTCACAGCCGAGGGAGGTGGAGTGGCGATCGATGTCGAGGGCTGGTACCGGCGCTACGGGCCGATGGTGGTCCGCCGCTGCCGGGAGCTCTTGCGGGACGAGGAGAAGGCGATGGAAGCGGCCCAGGACGTCTTCGCGCACCTGGTTCGCCACCAGGACCGCCTGACCTCCGAGGCGCCCGCGGGGCTCCTGTTGCGCATGGCCACCAACGTCTGCCTGAACATCCTGCGCTCGCAGCGCCGCCATCCCGAAGATGCCGACGACGAGCTGCTCCAGCGCATCGCCTGCGCGAGGAACGCCGAGGCGGGCATCCTGGCGAAGCTGCGCCTGGACCGGATCCTCACGCGCGAGCAGCCTTCCACGCGCCTGATCGCGGTGCTGCACTACCGCGACGGACTGACCCTCGAGCAGGTGGCGCGCGAAGTCGGTCTCTCCGTGTCCGGCGTGCGCAAGCGCTTGCGCGTCCTGCGCGCACGGGCTCTGGAGCTGGAAGGAGCATGACGATGGCCGACCGCCCCGATTCCCCGGAACCCCGGTCCGACCGCGCTGAAGCGGTTCCCGACTACCTCCTGGAGCAGTACGCCCTGGGCGAGCTGCCGGCGCCCGAGATGGCCGCGCTCGACCGGCGCCTGGCCGCCGACAGCGCTCTCCGATCCCGCCTGGATCGGCTGCGCGTCTCGAACGAGGAGATCCTGGCCCGCTATCCCGCCCGCCCCTTCGCTGCCGCCGTCGAGCGGCGAGTGGCGGCGGAAGGCGGGCGCCGTGCGCCCGAGCGCAGGTCCGGCCTCCCCCGCGGCCGCCCCTGGCTCACGATCACCCCGGCGCTCGCCGCGGCGGCCGTCGTGCTCCTCTTGCTCGTGCGCACCGGGCCGCCCGATGTGGCTCCGGCGGGAACGCCGGCCGCAGCGCCCGAGGCCACGCGCGAGAAGGGCAGCGGCGCTCATCTGTGCGTCTACCGGCATGTGGGCGAGCAGGTGGAGGTCCTGGCCGAGCGGCAGGTGGTCCAGAAGGGCGACGTGCTGCAGCTCAGCTATGTGCCCATGGGCCGCCCGCACGGCGCGATCGTGTCGATCGACGGGCGCGGGATGGTGACGCTCCACTTCCCACCCGCGCCGGCGCAGTCGACGCGCCTGCGCGAGTCGGGCGAGACCCTGCTGCCGCACGCCTACGAGCTGGACGACGCCCCCGACTTCGAGCGCTTCTTCCTCGTCACGGCCGGCGGTCCGATTGACGTCCCGACCCTGCTGGCGGTCGCGCGCCGGCTGGCGCAGTCGCCCCAGCGCGCTCGCACCGAGCCGCTGGCGCTCCCGGACAGCCTGGAGCAAGCCGACTTCGTGGTCTGCAAGAAGGAGTCCCGTTCATGATGTGGGTCACTCTGCTGCTCGCCTTGGCCGCGCTCTTGGGCGCGCCGGCCGGCGCTCAGGACAACGACCAGGCCTTCTCCGTGCGCAGGTTCCTGCTGGCGGTGGGCAACAACAGCGGCGGTCCGGAGCGGGGCAAGCTGCGCTATGCCGTGAGCGATGCGCAGGGCATCGCCAAGGTCTTCGAGGAGCTGGGCGGCGTCGAGCGGCAGGATCGCATGCTGCTGCTCGAGACGACCCCGGCGGAATTGAAGCGCGCGCTCGCCGATCTCGGTGCCCGCGTTGCGCAGGCGGCGCGCGAGAACAGTCGCGTGGAGCTCGTGGTCTACTACTCGGGTCACTCGGACGAGATCGGCCTGCTCCTGGGCGACGAGCTCCTGCCCTACCCCGAGCTGCGGGCCGGCGTCGACGCGGTGCCGGCCGACGTGCGCATCATCGTCCTCGATAGCTGCGCCTCGGGCGCGTTCACGCGGCTGAAGGGCGGCCAGCGCCGCCCACCGTTCCTGCTCGATGCCTCGGCCAAGATGAAGGGCCACGCCTTCCTGACATCCAGCTCGCACGACGAGGCGGCCCAGGAGTCGGACCGCATCGGCGGCTCCTTCTTCACCAACGCGCTCGTCTCGGGGCTGCGCGGCGCCGCGGATGCCACCCAGGACCAGCGGGTCACCCTCAACGAGGCCTACCAATTCGCCTTCCACACCACCCTGGCGCGCACGGAGGGCACGCAGAGCGGCCCACAGCACCCCGGGTACGACATCCAGCTGGTCGGCGCCGGCGACCTGGTGATCACTGACCTGCGCAGCCTGACGGCCGGCCTGGTGCTCCCGGAGCAGATGCAGGGCCGCCTGCACGTGCGCGATGACCGGGACGCCCTGGTCGTCGAGCTGCAGAAGCCGGCCGGCCGCCAGGTGGAGCTGGGGCTCGAGCCCGGCACGTACCGGATCTTCCTGGACCACGAGGGTCGCTACTACACCGCGGCGCTGACGCTCTCGGACAATGGGCTGACGCCGCTCGACGTGAACAAGCTCTTCCGGATGTCGCCCGAGGAAACCGCCGCGCGGGGCGAGTTCCCCGTCCGGGAACCCGAGCCCGTCCAGCCCCGGGAGATCATCCACCGGGGCTTCTCCGCCAGCCTGTGGCCCGGCATGAGCACCAATCGCAATCTGGAAGAGCGCGTCGTGAGCGACGTTTCGCTCAACCTCACGATTGGCCGCAACCACGGCGTGAGCGGTCTGGAGGTCGGCTACATCGGCAACTGGAATCTGGGCGATGTCAAGGGCGTGCAGCTCGCCGGCGGGCTCAACCTGGTGGAGGGCAATCTGAATGCGCTGCAGGTCAGCACCTTCGTCAACCGGGTGAACGGCAACGTCCGCGGTCTCCAGGCGTCGAGCATGCTCAACTCCGTCGGCGGTCACCTCGACGGGGCCCAGGTGGGCTATGTCCTGAACATCCTCTCGGGCGGCGGGCGCGGTCTGCAGGCCGGCACGTTGCTCAATGTCGCCGGCCGGCGCTTCGAGGGCGCGCAGCTGGCCGCGCTGGTCAACACCGCCCAGAGCATCGACGGTCTGCAAGCGGCCGGCCTGTGGAATCACATGCACGACCCGGCCCGCGCCTGTCAGATCGGCGGCATCGGCAACATGGCCGGGGCGCTGGAGGGAGCGCAGCTCGGAGGGGTGTTCGGCTACGCCGGCGAGCTGCGAGGGCTTCAGCTCGCGCTGGTCAACTTCGCCCGCGCCGCTGAAGGGGCTCAGATCGGCGTGGTCAATGTCGCCGGCAGCGTGCGCGGCACGCAGATCGGCGTCGTCAACGCGGCCCGCCGGGTCGACGGCGCCCCGGTGGGCATCGTGAACCTCATCCAGCACGGACGCCAGAACCTGGCCGTCTGGACGGCCGACACGGGCGATGCCATGCTGGGCGTCAAGCTCGGCAACGAGCGCGCCTACTCCGTCCTGTGCTGCGGGACGGAGCAGGTGGGAGGCCGGCGCCACTACGCCGGCCTCGGTCTGGGCCTGCACGTGCCGGTGCGCCATCGGGCGTTCGGCACGTTCGACCTCCTGTCGCAGTACATCTTCGAGGAGAAGGACCCGGCGCAGGAGGCCCCAAACGAGGATCTGCACATGCTCCACCTGGCGCGGCTGGGCCTGGGCTGGCAGGTGTCGCCGCGCTTTGCCGTGGTCGGTGGGCCCACGGTCAACGTCTACACTTCGGGCCGCCAAGACGGCGCCGACCTGGTCGGCAGCCACACCTGGCACAGCGAACGCAGCGGCGACACGTGGGTGAGCGTCTGGCCCGGCTTCTTCCTCGCCATCCAGATCTAGGGCGGCCCGCGGAACCAGGCCGCTAGCTCTCGGCTTTGAACGTCTGGCCGACCGCGGCCGTCAGAATCATGGTTGGACAATGAGAGCGCCCTGTGCTATTCTATTCATAGAAGACTACAAGCCACGACGTTTCAGAGGGGAGGCGCAGACGTTGAGCACCGAGGCGACCATCAAAGCCTTTGAAAGAATGGGCTTTACGCGCGTCGAGGCCGAGGTCTACGTCTACCTGGTCGAGCACTCCCCCGCAACGGGGTACGCTGTCGCCAAGGCCATTGGGCGGACGCAGGGCGCCGCCTACAAGACGCTCGCCTCGCTGGAGTCCCGCGGGGCCGTCGAGGTGGACGGCGGGCGCAGCCGGCTCTGCCGCGCCGTCCCTCCCCGGGAGCTCCTCGAGCGTCTCGACCGCCGCTTCCAGGAGCAGAAGCGCGAGGCCACCGAGGCCCTGCGCACCCTGCAGCCGGCCGAGAGCGACGAGCGCATCTACCGCCTGACGACCACCGACCAGGTCTATGAGCGCTGCCGGGCCATGCTGGCCGCCTGCCGGAGGATCGCGATCCTTGACCTGTTCCCCAAGCCGCTCGCGGTCGTGCGCCCGGATGTCCAGGCCGCCGCCGATCGCGGCGTCAGCGTGCTCTTGATGGCGTACGAGGAGACGGACCTGCGCGGGGTTCGGGTGACACCGCTGCCCTATGGCGGTGACATTGACGAGTACTTGCCGCTCCAGTGGATCTCGGTGTTCACGGATGGCCAGGAGAGCCTCATCGCGGCGCTGTCGCTCGACGGCGGCACGGTCTTCCAGGCCGTTTGGACCGCCAGCCTGCTGCTCTCCTGGGGTCAGGGGAGCTACGCCAAGTGGGCCCTGTTCTGTCACGACCTCATCCGTCTACTGGAAGCAGGCGCCGGCCGGGAGGAGCTGGTCGAGGAGCGCCGCCGGTGGGAAGAGGCCTATCCGGGTTTCGTCTCCCCCGGCTACCAGGAGATGCGGCGGCGATTTGCCTTGAACGGTGGGGAGCGATGCCCCGGAGGAGCGTCATGATGGGCGTCATGATGGGCCGCAGGATGGGCGCCAGGTTGAGCGCCGGGTTGAGCGCCAGGTTAGGCGCCAGGTTGGGCGCCAGGTTGGGCGTCAAGGTGGGTCACGCGTCGAATGGGCGGACAGGATGGCCGACCGGTGCGATGGGGAGGAATGCAGCGTGGCGCCGCGAGCCGCGCCGGCCCGTAGCGGCGCGGCTGCTGACCCTGTTGCTGGCGGCGGGCATGGCGGGTCTGTCCGGCCCTGCTCAGGCCGCTCAGTGCGCGGAAGGCCTCTGCGTGCGCTTCACGATCGGAGGCTGCGAGCTGTCGATCAGCAACCTCACCAGCGTTGACGGCACCGCGTTCGGCGAGCCCACGGTGGGCTTGAGGGTCGCCGGCATCGAGTGCACATACCAGCCGCTCTCCTGTCCCATGGGAGTGGGTGGCATGCTGAAGTGCTTCGCCCGCATGCTCGGTCCGTTCGTGCAGGTGAAGGCGGAGTAGGCGACCCTCGGCCTGCGTCGTCCTCGGCCTGCGTTGCCCTCGGCTGTCCTGCGGTCGCGTCTCCGGCCGTTCTAGGCCTTCGTCACCGCTTGCCCTTGCTTGGCCCAGTCCAGGATCCCATGGCGCAGGTTGTAGAGCTCCTTGAAGCCGTGACGCATCAGGATCTCGGCCGCGACCGTGCTGCGGTTGCCCGAGCGGCAGTAAATCAGGATCGGCCGATCCCGCAAGTCCGACAGCTCCCCGACGCGGCCCTCCAGTTGCTGCAGCGGAATCAGCCGGGAGCCAGGGATGTTGCCGGCGTAGTACTCGTTGGGCGTACGCACGTCGAGCACGATGGCCCCGCGCGCGATCAGATCCCGCGCTTCGGGGGTGGTCAAGTCCGCGAACTTCGATGTCGCGGAGGAGGTCAATGGCGCGACGATCACCTGCCCGAGCCGCTGGCCGTCCCCGGAGGGACAGCGCCCGTTGCAGTACACGGGAAACGTGCCCACCTCCTCGGCCTTGAACTCCACCTCGAGCTCCCGGCCGTCGGGGCTGGATTGGGAGATCCCGTAGTGCGGAATGCTGATGGCGAAGGGCTGTCCGGTCGCTTCGAATGCGACCCGAACGGTTTCCCCCCGGAACACATACAGGCTCCCCAGGGAGGTGAGCGCGCCGATGCGGATCACGCGCACGCCGTCGATCAGCTCGCCATCGGGAGTCTCGGCGGCGACCATCTCACCGCCGCCCGTCGCGCCGCCGCCCGTCGCGCCGCCGGAAGCCCGATCGGCGGACGAGCGCGCTGGCTCGGCGAAGCGTTCGATGTCGCGCAGATAGGTGGCCTTGGGATTGAGCCCCATGACGGCATGCACGCGCTGGCCCTTCTTCACGTAGACCACCAGCGGGATGCCGCTCACCTGGAATTCCCGCGCGACGGCCGGGTTGCGGTCGATGTCGATCTTGTAGACCGACACCCGATCGGCGCGCTCGCGCGCGATCTCCTCAAGGATCGGCGCGAGCATCTTGCAGGGCCCGCACCACTCCGCGAACAGGTCGATCAACACGAGCCGGTCGCCGGCCGCGTCGAGCGCCTGCTTGAGCTCCACCTGATTGGCCAGCGTCTTCACCGCCGCCGCCCCCGCCGTCCCGGCCGCGCCGGCGCTCCGGCCCTCCTGGTCGCCCTCTGAACAGGCCGCCGTGGTCAGCAGCACTCCCAGCGCCGCTCCGATCCACCGGGCCTTGATGCCCGTCCGCCTCTTGCCGAACTCCATGCCGCCCCTCCCAGGGTTCGCTCTGCCTCACCCGGTTCCGCTTCCACCGGCTCCGCTTCAACTGGCCCGGCCTCACCGGCCGGCCCGCATCCAGGGACACGGGTCAGTTGGCGGCCGCCTGCTGGACACCGAGGAGCAACAACGCGGCGAGGGATGAGTTCCCGGCGGCAATCGCCTGAGCGGCACCGTCAGCCCCTGCCTCTCAGCCCTTGATCCTGTAGCAGACCACCTCCATCGGGGCCGGCTCCTCGTCGCCGCTCGCGGCCGCGCCGCCGCTCTGCAGGCCGAAGAGCGCCGGCAGGAAGCCCGTGATGAGAAGCATGCGCTCGCGGTCGATTCGGATCAGACCGTCGTTCACGCCATCCCCCGGACAGGCCACGGCCACCTGCTTCACGAAGCTGCCCTGCGCATCGAACACGTCATAGGTGCTCATGATCCCGGCCGGCTGCTCTTGATCGCTGCGCGAGCTGGTGACCCACACGAAGCCGTCGGGGCCGATCTGCACCGTCTGGATGGCCTCGGGATGCTCGCCGATCGAGACCTGCGCGTTCGGGAGCACGGCCACCTGCGCATCGGCCACCCGGCGCAAGCGGGCCATCTCCTCCTCGGTACGCTTGCGATTGGCGAATTCCCGCTCGATCACGCGCTTGAGGGTTCCGTCCGGAGCGTACACGCTGATCGCGTACTGATTGCGGTCGGTGGCCACATAGACATCGCCATTGGTGGCGATGTCCCACCGCCGCGGGAAAACGTTGTACTGGTCGCCCTCGTCGAGGCGCAGGTTGGCCATGTCCATGAACTGGCTCTTTTCCCAGTAGCGCGTCTTCTCGACGCCGTCCTCGCCGTAGCTGGCGAGGAAGCCCTTGCGGGTCTGCTGGGACTGCGGATTGCCCAGGATGATGTCGATGCCGGCAAAGACGAGGTTACCCCCCCGCCAGTCGCCATCGATGATCGCCACCAGCCCGCCGGTCGCCCCGCCGGCGCCCTTGGGTTCCAGAACGCCCGCCGGGGTGTTGTCCAGTTTGAGCTTCACCACCTTGCCGGGGAAGGTCTGCACCAGGCCCAGGCTGCCATCGGCCATGAAGAACATGTCCGCCGGGTTGCGGATTTCGCCCGGTCCCTCGCCCTCGCGGCTGAGCGTGCCCACGAGCTTGCCCTCCGGCGAATAGACGAACACCTGCGAGAGCTGCAAGTCGAGCAGGTAGAGGTTGCCTTTCTCGTCGGCTATGACCTGCACGATCACGCCGAAGACCGTCGCATCCTCGCCCTCGCCGCCCGCGCGCCAGAGCTCCTCGAGCTGCATCGTCTCGACCCCCTGGGACGGCGCGGCCGGGTTCTTGACGTGCACGACGCCGTCCACGACGACCTCTTGCCCGGCCGACGCGGCCACGGGCAGGAAGGGCAGGCTGAAGGCGGCCGTCAGGGCGCAGGCGGCGAGGCCCGCCACCCAAAGTTGGCTGCGAAGGCTGAGTTTGCGGTGCATGGATCCCCCCGATCGATCGGGAGCCAGCGTCCCAGGCGGCGGGATTGCGCGCGGGGATGCCTTGACTCCGAGTCTGTCTATCGAGTCTGTCACCTCTCCAAAGGCGAAGGCGTAACCTATTCGTACGCGGTTCCCTAGTTCTGGGATGCACCGCCAACCTTGTGGGCTCAGAGCTGGAGCGTCGCGGCGGCGCGTCGCGTTGGGGGATTCTACTCCGATTCGGGCCGTCATGCCAGGTCGAGGAGCTCGAGGAGGTCGCGCCTCACAGCCGAGCCCCCGGCGGCCCCACGACGCTCAGCAGTTCCTGGAAGCGGGGATCGGAGCGCAGCCCGTCGAAGATCTGCTCGATGCTCATTTGCAGCACGTTGGTCGAGCGGACCTCGACCGCCTTGTCCAGATACGTGAAGGCCTGCTCCTTGTCGCCCAATCCGGCGTATGTGTAGGCGTACTGGGCCGGGTCCACATATCCGAGTTTCTCTCGCTCCTGCAGCCGATCGAGCGCCAGAAGCGCCTTGTCGCGCCGGCCCGAGACTGCGTAGATGGAGCCGAGCATCATGATCCAAAACGGGTCAAAGGACTCGGGCCGACTCTCCAAGATGTCGCATTCCGCCAAGGCCTGCGGGTACAGGCCCTTGAACGCGTAGCTGGCAGCCAGGAATACCCGGGCGTCCCCGGATTCGGGCTCGAGCGCGAGGCAGCTCTTCAACCTCGCGATCGCATCGTCATAGCGGCGGGCGTAGAACTGCGTCCACGCAGTATTCATCATCTCACTGGGGGAGTTGGGGGTGTCCCGCAATAGCTCCTCGGCCAGGACGACCGCCTCATCCATCCGACCCGAGCAAGAGAGGAAGAACCTGTACTCATTCCTCGCGTCATGACTGTTGGGGTTGAGCGCTAGCGCGTGTCGATACGAGGTCTCGGCCCCCCGCCAATCCCACAGCAATTGCAGCCTCACAAGACCACGCGCCATGTGGGCCTCTGCCAGCGTGCTGTCGAGCTGGACCGCCTTGTCCGCGGCTTCCAGGGCCAGCGGTGTAACCTCCGCAGGGGAGAGTACGGACCAGAGGGCTAACTGCGTGTAACAGCTTGCGAGGCCGGCATAGGCCGCCGCGAACTGCGGATCCAACTGGATGGCCCGCAGGAACTGGTCGCGGCTTTTCTCAAGTTCGAGGCCGGCGGCCCAGTCGCTCCGGTAGCGCTGGCCCAGGAGATAGGCCTCGTAGGCGGCGGGATCGACGATCCGCGCGCCCGCCAGCCGAGTCTGGTCCTCCGGCGTCAGGCTTGTCCGGACCGCGTCGGAAATGCTGCTCGCCACCTCGCTTTGCAGCTTGAGCACATCCCGCAGATCGCGCTCGTAGCTCTCCGCCCACATCTGCCGCTCTCTACCCGCTTGGATCAACTGCGCGTTGATCCGCACCTGCTCCCCCGAGCGCAGCACCGAGCCCTCGACCACCGCGTCCACTCCCAGCTCCCGCGCGATCGCGGTCAAGGACTTCTGCGTGTTCTTGTACTGCATCACGGAGGTGATCGAAATCACCCGCAAGGCCGCGACCTTGCACAGGTTGTTGATCAAGGCATCCGTCATGCCATCCGAGAAGTACTCCTGCTGCGGATCCCCCGTGAGATTCCGCAGCGGCAGCACCGCCAGCGACTGGATCCGCGGCGTCGCGCTGAATAGCCGCCCGCGCACTCCCCCCGCATCCAGAGCGATGAGCACCGCCCCCGCGACCACCACCATCGCCAGCGCCGCCGCAGCCGCAGCCAGCACGACCCGCCGCCGACCACGCGCCGGCCGGGCCGCCTCCAGGCCCGCCCCCGACGCCGGCGCCGCCAGCCGCCGCAGGTCCACCACCAGCTCCTTCGCCGACTGGTAGCGGTTCTCCGGGTCCTTCTCCAGACACTTCGCGATGATCCCTTCCAGGCCCGCCGAGATCCGCGCATTGACCCGGCTCGGCGCCACCGGCGCCGCCGATACGATCGCCGCGATCACGCTCGCCTGGTGACCCTGCCCAAACGCCCGCCGGCCCGTCGCCAGCTCGTACAGCACCAGACCCGCTGCCCAGATGTCGGTGCGCTCGTCCACCCCCTCCCCGCGCACCTGCTCCGGCGCCATGTACGGCAGCGTCCCCACCAACGACCCCGCGCCCGCAATGCTCTCCGTCGTCGCCGTCTCGCTCCCCCGCGCCACCTGCTTCGCCAACCCGAAGTCCAGGATCTTGAGCCGTCCGTCGGAGGTCAGCCGCACGTTGCCCGGCTTCAGGTCCCGGTGGATCACCCCCTGCCCGTGCGCGGCCGACAGCCCTTCAGCCAGCTGCTGCCCCAGCCGCAGCACTTCCCGCTCCGGCAAGGAACCCGCCGACAGCTTCTCCTCCAGCCCCTGCCCCGCCACGTACTCCATCACCAGGAAGTCCACGTCCTCATGACTGTCGAAATCGAACACCGTGGCGATGTTCGGGTGATTGAGCTTCGAGAGCGCGAGCGCCTCCTTGCGCAGCCGCCGCCGCGCGGCTTCGTCCCTAAGCGTGCCGCGCAGGAGCACCTTCAGCGCCACCTCGCGATCCAACCGCTCGTCGCGGGCGAGGTAGACCTCGCCCATCCCACCCTCGCCCAGCTTGCTCAGGATGCGATAGTGCGAGAAGGACTGGCCGATGAGCGGGGAGGGCTCGGGGGTCAACGGGGCCGTGCGGGCTTCGGCGATATCATCCGACCGCGGGGACCCCTCGGACTCGCCGGGCCGCGGCGAGCGCGGGGGTTCGCCGGGCCCTGGGGAGCGTGGCGAGCGCGGGGACAGCGCGGGGCTCTCGAACTGCGCCGTGGTGTGCCCCTCGTGCGCCAGGATCGAATCGACCTCGGCGCGCAGCTCGGGGTCACCCGCGCATTCGCGATCCAGATAGGCCGCGCGCTCTGGCGGCGGCAGATCCGCCACCGCCAAGAGGATCTCCTTGGCACGTGCGAAGCGATCGGGTCTCACGGCGTGCTCTCACCCACCTGTGGTGCGGGCGGTCCCTCTGTGACCACGCGCTAGCCGGAAGATCGTGTCGGGCGTAAATCCTCGAGGGTCACAGGTGGCTTTACGCCCGTCAGCACCCACGCGGACTCTTGCCGCCGCCGCACAGCTGATGGCGCCGCAATTCATCCGGGAACCGGCCATGCTCCACCTGCAGGAATCTCATGCCCGGACCTCGCCCAGGCAATCTAATCCACGCAGATGCACCGGACAAGCTCTCTCCCAGCTGGTCACTCCGAGCTCGCTCGCTCCCAGCTGACCTTCTGCTCCACGCTCCCAAACTCTCCAACCGCGGATTGCAGACCCGCGCCCTCGATCACGCATACCCAGTCAGGTGTGCGTTGACTTGCGCCGGGCGCGGCCCGTAGGCTGCCGGGCCAAAGGGTCCGCCCCAGTCGGCCATGCGCTCGATGGAGGTGCCCCATGCGCGTGTTGCTCCGTCCCCTCGTCCCCGTCGTGTTCCTGATTTCCCTGATCACGTTGCTCGCACTCCCGGCCTTCGCCCAGGAGACCACCGGCCGCCTCGAGGGCCGCGTCCTGGACCCGCAGGGGCAGCCGGTCGTCAATGTCGGCGTGGAGGTGTCCGGGCCTTCGCTCCAAGGTATGCGCGGGGTTTTGACGACCCGTCAGGGCCTCTTCGTCGTGCTGGCGCTCCCGGTCGGCAACTACACGGTCAAGATCTCGCACGTCTCCTTCGCGCCGCAGACACTCGAGGAGGTGCGGGTCAAGCTCGGGCAGACCACGTCGCTCGGCGACGTGCAGCTCCAGCCGGCGACGATCGTTTTGCCGACCATGGTGGTCAAGGCGCCGCCGGTGTTCATCGATCCGGCCTCCACCTCGGTCGGGGCGGACCTGGCCACGAAGGACTATGCCGCGCTGCCGATCGAGCGTGACTACCGGAGCGTCGTGACCCTGGTGTCGCAGGTCAACGCGAGTTTCCATGGTGACCCGGCCAACTTCGCCGGCTCCACCGGGTCCGAGAACCGCTACTTCGTCGACGGCGTCGATGTCACGGATCCGGTCTACGGCACCTATGGCATGTCCCTCCCCTATAACTTTGTCCGGGAAGTGGAGGTTCGCAGTGGCGGCTACCAGGCCGAGTACCGCAGCTCGATGGGCGGTACGCTGAACGCGGTGACGTACTCGGGCGGCAACAAGCTGGCCGGGCAGGTGTTCGGCTTCTTCACGAACAGTGGGCTGAAGGCCGAGCCGCGCTTGAGCTTCCAGGACATGCCGGAGCAGGACTACTCGGACTACGATGTGGGGTTCGGTGTGGGCGGGCCGATCCGCAAGGATCACCTCTGGTACTACGCCGCCTACAATCCCACCTTCCAGCGTCGCGACGTGGATGTCCCCGGACAGGGGATGCAGGAAGATCGGACCACGACGCACAGCTTCGCCGGCAAGCTCACCTGGCGTGCGAATCAGAAGAACTCCTTCGCTCTCAGTGCCCTGGGAGATCCGATCGACCAGCAGGCTGTCTCTGTCCCCGTACCCTGGGCCGTAGGAGATGTCTCGCCGACCGCCGCCACGCTCGACCCGATCCTCACCGAGGTTCGCAATGGGGGCCTCAATCTCGTCCTCGAAGGTCGGCATTTCCTGCGTGACGACCTCGTCCTAGAGACGTCCCTGTCGCGGGCGGGGCGCATGGACCGCATCATGCCTGCCACGGAAGGCGCGCAAGGGGAAGTCCTCTTCTACGACTATGAGTCAGAGACCATCTCGGGGGCGCCGGAGTCCCGTTATGACAACCGCACGACCACTTGGGTGGGGGGAGCGAAGGCCACGTGGCTCACGGGCGATCACGAGATCAAGGCGGGGGCGGAGTACAAGGACACGCACTGGGACATCGATCAGGTGTCGAGGTTCCTCGTCCGGTTCTCGGACTCCAACTTCCAGTACTGGGTCTCCAGCTCCAAAGGCACGGTCGGCACGCGGGTTCCGTCGGTGTTCCTGCAGGATGCCTGGCGCTTGACGGATCGCCTGCGGCTCAATGCCGGAGTGCGCTGGGCCGGTGAATACATCATCTCCTCGGAGGGGAAGGTGGCCCAGACAATCCTGGATGAGTGGCAGCCTCGCGTCGGTCTCGCCTACGAGCTGGGATCCTCACGCCGGCACAAGGTGTCGGCCTCGGCCGGCAGGTTCTATCAGGAGTTGCCGGCGCTGCCGCTGTTCTCGTACTACAACACAGCCAGTCTGTGGGCCTATTACTACTATGATCATGACCCGCGCCTTGAGCCCACCGCCTTGGATAGCATTTGCATACCTGGCCACATCCAGGATGAGATCGACGGTCTCGACGGCCAGTGCATCGATGAGTTCACGCTGGGATACGAGCGATTGCTCGGCGCGCGGGCCAAGCTCGGGCTGCGGGGCATCTACCGCACCTTGAGGCAGGGTCTGGAAGACGGCCAGGACCCTGTCAGCGGCGAGTTCCAGTTCAACAATCCCGGCCGCGGGCTGCTGGCGGACTTCCCCGAGCAAGAGCGCGATTACACTGCGCTCGAAATCACATGGGAACAGAAGGACCGAGACCGGTGGGCCCTGCGGGGATCGTACATTCTCTCGCGGACCTACGGCAACTACCCGGGGCCCTACAACGCGGACTGGGCCTATCCGAAACCGTGGCCCAACATCAATGCCTCCTACGACGTGATCGAGATGCTCACGAACGGCGAGGGTCTGCTGCCCAACGACCGGACCCACGTGTTCAAGCTCTCCGGGTACTACCAAGTGACGCGGGATTTCAGCCTCGGCGGATTCGGTTTCTGGCAGAGCGGCACGCCCATCAGCGAGCTCGGCACCCTGCCGGACTACCCCACGAACATCTTCCTCACCCAGCGGGGCACGGTCGGCCGCACGCCTTCCATCTGGGACCTGAACCTGCGCCTGGCCTACCTGGCCCCCCTGGCAACGGGAAACCGCTGGCGCCCGAAACTGACCCTGGACCTTCTGCACGTCGCCAGCGAGCGCAAGGCGGTGACCGTGGCCCAGTATCACTACCTGCGGGCGGAAGAACTCCCCAACGGCGAGATCCAGCAGGTCGACCCGAATCCGAACTACCTGAAGCCGACCGCCTATCAACCGCCCATGGAGGTACGGGTGGGGGTGGAGATGCAGTTCTAGACCGCGGGCGTGTCGGAGTCGCGGAAACAGAATCGAGACGCGACCACTGGGATCCGCGGTGCTTCGTCAGAGCTTGCTGGGGGAAAGCCCCACCTGACGCAGCAAGTCCTCGAAGCGCGGATCGGAGCGCAGGCCATCCCAGTAGGGCTCAACCTTCATGCAGATCATGTCGATGTCGCGCGCAGCGACTCCCTTTCGCAGCCAGGCGAGCGCCTCCCCCTCGGCTCCGTCTCCCGAGACCCGCGAGGAACCACTGGCCGGACGATCTGCGTGACCGTCCCACGGCCGGATCATGGCTCGGTGCCTTCGTTGAGGACGGCGAGATAATGATCATATACGAAAAGCCTGTTGCGACGCTTGCCGGTGAGCTCACGCGCCACGCCCAGTTCGGCCAGCAATTGGATGGCTGAGGAGGCCGCCGGGAAAGAGAGCCCCGTCCGGCGGCAGACCTCGGGCGTGGACAGGATCGGTCGAGACTTGAGGGCCTCATGGACCCGTAGACCCGAGCCTGCACGACGTCCATGTGCCTCGATGCGGGCCCTGTCGGTCTGGAACATGTGGGCGAGACGGTGTGCGGTCTGGACTGCGCCCTCGGCCGTTTGTCGAATGCCATCCAAGAAGAAAGCGAGCCACGCCTCCCAGTCGCCGGTGCGGCGCACCTGGTCGAGCAGGTTGTAGTAGGCGGCGCGGTTCTGCTTCAGGTGCAAGCTCAAGTACAAGAGGGGCTCGCGCAGCATGGCGGCATGGCAGAGCAGGAATGTGATGAGGAGCCTTCCCACCCTTCCATTGCCGTCGAGGAAGGGGTGGATGGTCTCGAACTGCACGTGCGCGAGTCCCGCCCGCACGAGCACCGGCAGGCCATCGTTCTCAGTATGGAGGAATCGCTCCAACGCACCCATGCACTCAGGAACAGTGGTGTGTGGCGGTGGTACGAAGACGGCATTGCCAGGTCGGCTGCCGCCGATCCAGTTCTGGGAGCGGCGGAATTCGCCGGGGTCCTTGGTGCTCCCTCGGCCGCGGGCAAGCAGGACACCGTGGATCTCGCGAATCAGACGGTTTGACAGGGGGAACCCCCCACGCAGACGCGCCAACCCGTGCTCAAGGGCTGCCACATAAATGGAGACCTCGACAACGTCGTCGAGCGGCACTCCGGGCGCTTCCTCGAGTTCGAAGAGCAGGAGGTCCGAGAGGGACGACTGCGTTCCCTCGATCTGGGACGATAGGACGGCTTCCTTACGAACGTAGCTGTAAAGGAATAGCGACATGTCCGGCAACAGGGTTGAGACGCCATCGAGCCGCCCGAGCGACAGCACCGTGGATTCGAGGGCCTGCTGAAGCGGTCCTTCTAGAACCACTGGGGGCATGGGCGGCAGGGGTGCAGGGATGAAGGCCCGAACCGACTCGCCCCCGACGTTTGTGACCTCGTACTGGCCTGTCTCCCCGCGCTTCACGGCAACTTGCCCTCCTATTCAGCAATCCTTAGTCGCGCGAGTCGCTATTAAGACTTCCGGCGGAAGTCTAATCAAAGAAGCCGCAGGGGCACAAGCATCTCTGTTTGAAGGCAGTGGGATGAAGAGCCGTGGTGACCAGGAGGTATCTACGAGAAGGTCAAGACCTTACGGTAGGACGATCGCGAGGCACGTGTTCCTGAGGCATGATCGTTCTAATTGCTTTTCAGTCTAACGTTTAAAAGGATTCTGCCACGATTTGTCATTCCACACCCTGCAGTTTGCAGGCCCGGGGCTTGGATCACGCATCCTCCATAGATGGGCACCGCGATAAGCGGGCGCGCCGGAAAGGAAGGCATCCGCGTGACGACCAAGTTCATCGTGCTCCTGTGCCCCCTCGGCCTCTGGCTTCTCTGGCTCCTGTTTCCCCTCCTGCGCCGCAGTGCGATTGCACGGTCGCGCCTGACGATCAGCCTGAGCCTCCTCGCCCTGGCCTACTTCCTCACGGTAGCTGGCACCGGGATCTTCTGGGTGGCCGCACGCCAGCTCCCGGTCTTCGACTGGCACTATCTCCCCGGGTATATCCTCATGATCCTGACGATCACCCACGTGGTCCTGCACTGGCGCAACGTAGCCAGCTTCCTGCGGCACCAGGCGCCTGCGGCGCTGGTCGATCGGGGTGAAGTCCGCTTCCGCCCCGGTATCCGCGCGGGGGCCTGGAGCGTGCTGGTGCTGATCGCTGCCGCGCTCGTCTTTCTGCTCGGCGCCCAGAGCAGCACGGTGCGTGTGGTCTTCGCGGGCGATCCCCCGGCCACATCTCCGCTGAGGCAATCTGCAGGTGTGCTCGTCCCCCCGGTCATGCTCGAATCCGGCGGCCGGCAGATGACCCTCGCCCGCTTCTACCACGAGGGCAGCTCGTGTCCCAGGCGAATCCACCTGCCGGGGCTGACGCTCAAGACTCGCCCTGAGCTGTACAAGGACTTCCCCGGAGAGGCACTTCAGCTCCCGGAATTCCACGATCCAGACACCTCGCAGGTCTTCACCGCCTACCGGGCCTGGTGGAGGGGCCACGCATCGGTGGACACGGCAGCCATCACGCCCGAGCAGGTCGCCGAATTACTCTTCTGCGCCGAGGGCATCAACAGGACGCTCACCTGGGAGTCCACGACGTTCGACGCGCGCACGGCGCCCTCGGCCGGGGCGCTCTATCCCGTCAACCTCTACCTCGTAGTGCGGCGGGGCGGCGGACTCCAACCGGGGATCTACTACTACCATCCCAAGGAGTCTTCACTGGTCAAGGTGCGGCAGGATGACTTTGCCCTCGGGAACCTCCTTGCCGGAGCCGGAAACCCAGGTGCTTGGGCAAAAGCGGACTTGGCGGTGGTCCTGACCGGCACCTTCGGGCGCACGGCATTCAAGTACGCCGAACGGGCCTATCGCTACGTCTGCGTGGATGCCGGCCACGTTGCCTATAATCTGGCTCTATGCGCCGCCGCCCTGGGTTGGCGCGTGCCTCTGATCGCCCGGTTCGATGACCGGGCCGTGAACGCCGTCCTGGACCTCGATCCGTCCGTCGAGGCGGCGCTGCTCGTGTTGCCGGTGGCCCGCGCAGGAGTGAAGGCAGTGGAGCCGCGCTTTGAACGGGATGACACCATCGTACCCTCCGGCGATTTCATCAGCCTGATCCACGGCGGGACGTCGCTGCGCCGGGCAGGGGCTCGAGGCGATTACACCCCCCGCATCTTGACAGCGCCACCGCCGCAGCCGAGCGACACGGGCTTGCCGGCCCCCGCGGAGGGAATGGGGCTCGTTGCCTCGATCCGGCGACGCCGCTCGGTGCGGGACTACACCATGACGCCGATTACACTGACGGAACTTGCGAGCCTGTGCGTGGCGGCCGCGGGAGAGCAGCCCGGGATCGCCCCCGCGGACCCGCTTCTGGCGGACTCCGCCCCGCTGGGGCTGTACGTCGTGGTCCGGGACGTCACGGGTCTCGAGGCCGGAATCTACCGCTACTGGCCCCGGACGCATTCGCTTTGCCTTCTCCGCTCCGGGGACTTCTCACAGGTCTGCATGCAGGCGTGCGAACAGCAGGAATTCTGCGCCACCGCCGATGCGGTCTTTGTCAAGACCGTCCGCTGGGACGACCTCTACATACCCGACGGCGATCGGGGCTACCGCTATGCTCACTTCCGCGCCGGCGTGGTCGGCGAGGGGCTCTACCTCCAGGGCGCTGCTCTCGGCATCGGCGCCTGCGGGGTGGGCGCGTTCCAGGACCCGGATGTGGCCGCCCTCATCGGTGTGGATCTCGAGGAGGAGGTGCCGCTTCACGTGACCGCGGTCGGGCGGTAGAGGGGTTTCACGACGTGCTTTCGCCCGTCAATTCGCGGGCGAGCCACATCTTGGCCACACGCCAGTCGTTGTGCACCGTGCGGACGGACGTCCCGAGGTGGTGCGCAACCTCCTGGACCGTCATGCCGCCGACCACACGCAGCTCGGCCACTCTCGCCATGCGGGCATCCATGGCCGCCAGCCGTATCAGCGCCCGCTCCAGATCGAGAATGGGAATCGTCGGCGCCTGGCCCAAACCGAGACCTTCATCGAGGGTCACGCGCTGCCATGCCCCGCCCCGCTTGGCCGCCCCCCGGCGGCGTGCATGCTCGACCAGAATCTCTCGCATGGCCCGCGCGGCCACTCCCAGGAAGTGCGCGCGATTCTGCCAAGGGCCGCATTCCGCCCCGACCAAGCGCAGGTAGGCCTCGTTCACGAGGGCGCTGGGTTGGAGCGTGTGGCCGGCGCGTTCGGCCCGCATGAGCTGGGAGGCCTGCCGCCGGATCTCACCGAACACGATCTCGAAGAGACGGTCCGTGGCCTTACGCGCGTCAACATCACCGCGCTGCAGCTCGGCCAGGATGACACTGATCTCGCTGCGCACGACTTCGCCCGCGGCCACGAGCGACCCCCTTGGAAAGGACGATTGGACCTCGCCAGGTAAGAGTAACCCACCCCTCGGGGCCGGACAAGTTGCAGCGCGGGAGCACCGCCGGGACACCGCGGGGCGCCTGGCCCGGGTGCACCGCGGGCCCGCAGCGGGCGTGCACCGCCGGCTGCATCGCCGGCCGTGCGAAAAGTGAACGTTGGCTCTTCATGACCCTCGACTCGGTCGAATCCCGCCAGATTGCAGACTCGACGCGCAGATGGCGCATCTCCAGAAGAGGCAGGGAACATCGCACAGCCAGACCGGCGCTCGCCTGGAGACCTGGACCGAGGCACTCGTACCTGCGTGACTGTGCGCCCTGCGCACTGCGAACACTCCCCGCATCAGGAGTGGAGAGGAGGAAGCCATGATATCAACGCGAAGCATGACCACGCTCGCGACTCTCGCCGCGCTGGTCGCATCGGCCGGCCTGGGGCCCGCTGCTGCCGATTGCCCCCCGGGCACGATTGACTACACGCATCACCTCCACTGGGAGGGAGCTGTCGACACGCCCCAATCCGTCTGGGGCGTCGATGTGATCGGCTCGCTGGCCTACGTTGCGGGCGACGTCGCCGGCCTGCTCGTGTTCGATATCTCCGATCCCGGCGACCCACAGATCGCGGGCACGTTCGACACGCCAGGCAGCGCATCGCAGGTAACGGTCGCGGGGAATCTGGCCTATGTCGGATGCGCCAACTCCGGTCTCGTCCTGGTGGACGTCTCGAATCTGCAGTCCATGCACCAGGTGGGACGGCTGGACACCCCCGGGACAGCAGAGAACCTGACTCTGAGCGGGACCTACGGCTATCTCACCGACGGCAACGCCGGACTGCACGTGCTCGACATGACTGATCCCACCGCACCGACCATCATGGGAACCGCGGACACCCCCGGGTATCCGTGGATCGTGGCTGTGGCGGGTGATTACGCCTACGTCGCGGACGACGTGCCCGGCCTGCAGATCATCGACGTCTCGAATCCCGAAGATCCCTTCATCGCGCTGACCCTGCCCATGCCGGACGAGGCCCAAGGCGTCGATATCGTGGGCAACTATGCCTACGTCGCGGACTACTCCGGTTTCCGGGTCGTCGACATCTCCATCCCACTCGGAGCGCACATCGTAGGAGAGGAGCCCTTACCCAGCAACGGCCAGAGCGTGGTCGTAGCGGGCTCCTACGCCTACGTCCCCGATATGGATTTCGGTTTGCAGGTCGTCGACGTCTCAGACCCGTTTGCTCCGCAGATTGTCGGGAGCATCGCTACGCCGGGTTGGGCCATCTTTGCTGACGCTGAGGGCGACTACCTGGGCCTCACGGATTGGACCTACGGTTTCCACGTCATCGATATCGCCTATCCAACCTCCGCCCAGATTGTCGGAAGCCAGGACACGCCGGGCTTCTCCTACGGCGTGGCCACAGCGGGATCCCACGGCTACGTCGCGGACGGGCCCTCCGGCCTGCAGGTGATCGACATCACCAGCCCAGAGACCCCATCGATCTGCGGTAGCAGGGACACGCCCGGAATCGCCTATGGTGTGACCGTGGCCGGGACCCTTGCGTATATCGCCGACGCGGCATCCGGCCTGCAGGTGATCGACGTCTCCATCCCCTGCTCTCCGCAGATCATCGGCACCCGCGACACTCCAGGAACCGCCTATGGCGTGGCTGTGGCCGGGACCCTTGCCTATGTCGCCGATGGGGCCTCAGGCCTGCAGGTGATCAGTGTCAGCACCCCGACCTCGCCGCAGATCATCGGCAGCTACAACACTCCGGGAAGTGCTGGTGGCGTGGCCGTGGCCGGTGCCTACGCCTACATCGCCGACGGAACATCAGGCCTGCAGGTGATCGATGTTTCCACCCCGACAGCTCCACAGCTCGTGTTCAGCCTGGACACACCGGGCACGGCCTTCGCTGCGGCAGTCGAGGACGGTTATCTCTGCATCGCTGATGGAACAGCGGGCGTGCTGGTGCTGGAGATCTCCACCCCCTCCTCCCCGCAGATCGTGGGGAGAAAGGACACGATCGGCACCAGCTATGGCGTGACCATGCTGAACGGGTTCGCCTATGTGGCGGACGGCACGAATGGGTATCTGGTCGTCGACGTGCCCACGGTCCGTGTTCTGGGAACCTTGAACACCACAGGCACGGCACGCGGGGTCTTCGCGACCGAGGCCTACACCTTCCTGGCCGAGGCAAACGCCGGGGTTGTCATCGTGCCCACCCACTGCCCCGAGGCGGGCGGGGTCCGGGAACCGCGCTGGAACGGGTCCGCGTTGACTCTCTGTGCTTGGCCCAATCCCGGCCGGGGCGAGGCTATCGTTAGCTTTGAGCTGCCCGCGCGTGATCGCGTGACCGTGGACGTCTTCGATCTCGCCGGCCGGTTGGTACGCCAGGTCTTCGAGGGACCGCTCGAAGCGGGGAGGCACGAGTTACGGTGGAATGGTCGTGATCACGCGGGCCGCGCGGTGCCGGCCGGGGCGTACATGACCCGGCTGTCCGGCCACGCGGGAACGGGCACGGGCAAGCTGGTCGTGCTGGCGCGCTGAGATGAGCCGATGTTCCCCCTCACCCTCTCAGCGGGACAGCCAGGTCGAGCAGGGCGGCGCGTGTCGGGAGTGAGATCCAAGTGGTCCGGGCGAAAGCAGGCGTCCTCAGGGCAATCCTGGGGAGGGGGCACCTCCTCACGCTTGCCTTCGCCGCCACCCATCGGGATGAACCCCGGGGGGACAGGACCTCGCACACTCTGGGTTTTGCTTGCGACCGCGCCGCCCTTCAGACCTGCGGATACTTGGCATCGCGCCGCTCGACCGAGGCCCTACCCCCTCACCGCCCACCGCACGAGGCTGCCGAGCTTCGGCGCCGAGCCTTGCGTCAGGATCCCGACGCGAAAGATGCGCCCGCCTGCCCAGACCGCGAGCAGCGTGCAGAGGATCACCCCCGCCAGGCCGACCCACGGCTGCCAGCCGGGCACGCCCCCGGGCGCGCTCTGGCGCAGCAGCATCAGCATCGGCGTGAAGGGCGGCACGAGCGACATCACCGTGGCGAAGGTCGTGTGCGGCTGCTGCAGCACCGGCATCGCGATGAACATCGGGATCATCACCGGCATCATGGCCGGGAAGGTGACCGCCTGCGCTTCCTTGGGATCGCTGCAAGCGGCCCCCAGCGCCGCCATGACCGAGCCCAGCATGGCGATCGCCAAGAGCATGTAGGCAAAAAACCAGGGCAGCATCTCGTAGGGCACGTACTCGGTGACATCGAAACGGCGAGCCGCCACGATGCCCACGATCACGTAGACGGCCGACGCCGTGGCCGTGACACCCAGGCCGGCGATCACCTTGCCCAGCATGAACTCGAAGGGCTTGATCGATCCCAGCAGGACCTCGGCGATGCGCTGCGTCTTCTCCTCCATCACCGACTGGAGCTGCGGGATCGCCCCCATCATCACCATCATGAACATGATCACCATCAGGCCGAATGGCACGAGAATCGCCTCGGCCTCCCCGGCGCGGCGCGCTTCCTGCACGTTGCCCGCGGCGTCGACGCTCACGAGACCCATGCTCTCGATCGGGATCCAGCGCATCATGCTCTCGACGGTGGCCGCGTCCATGCCGGCATCCACCAGGCGCGTCCGCCGCAGGTGCTGGTTGAGCGGCATCCCGAGCCACTCGCGCACCTCGTCGAGCGCGGCGTTCTTGGCGTAGTAGGCGATGCGTCCGCGCTCGGGGTCCGCGCCCGGTCGGAGCACGTCCGGGCCGATCTCAAGAAACCCGTGCAGCTCCCCCGCGCGCACCTTCTCCGAGAGCGCCAGGCGCTGCGCGGTCGGATCGGCGTCGTTGGGGGCGACGGCCTCGAGCACGTAAGCAGGCTTGACCTTCTTGGCCGACTTTTCGTCGATCAGGGCCGTCCGGTTGCGTTCCCCGGCAGCTTCGATGATCGTCTGGGCTACGGCGCCGGAGCGGTCGATCACCGCCACGCGCTTGTCCTTCGTATCGACCTGACCCTTC
Organism: uncultured bacterium; assembly: GCA_964603725.1. Lineage (GTDB taxonomy): Bacteria > Eisenbacteria > RBG-16-71-46 > CAIMUX01 > WJJG01 > CAZDKK01. Next base: position 394 of record CAZRWW010000068.1, on the reverse strand, counting down.
AGCAGCACCATGCCGATCGCGCTGCCGCTCATCATCAGGGGAAAGACCACGATGCCGATGATGAAACCCTTCGTTCGCACCGCGGCCAAGTAGTCGCGCCGGGCCAGGCGCAGCGTCTTACGCATGGTTCACCTCCTTGGCCTCGGGGCCGGCGATGCGGACGAAGATTTCGTGCAGCGAGGGGCGGGCCACCTCGAAGCCGTCCACGCGGGTGCGCGCCATGATCGTCCGGACCAGGTCCTGCGGATCGGTGCCGCGCGCCATGCGCAGCTCCTGCAGGCGCCCGAAGTCGTTGATCGCCTCGACCCCCGCGAGCACCCGCACCGCGGCGCCCCGGACCGCCCACCGAATCCCCAGGTGTAGTTGCCATAAGCGGGCTTGAAAAAGGAAAAAT
>CAZRWW010000067.1:0-30445 GCA_964603725.1 uncultured bacterium | reverse complement strand
CGCGCGCCTCGGCCTCGGGCGCCGCATCGCCGCCGCCCGTCCCGGGGGTCTCGACCTGGGGCGCCGCATCGCCGCCGCCCGCCCCGGGGGTCTCGACCTGGGGCGCCGCATCGCCGCCGCCCGGCCCGGGCGCCTCGACCTGAGGCGCCGCATCGCCGCCGCCCGGCCCGGGGGCTTGCTCCTCGGGGGAACCCGAGCGGCGGGCCCGGCACGCGGCGAACGAGACGGCGATGCTGGCGAAGTAGAGCACGATGATCGGAACGCCCATGGCGAGCTGCGAGATCACGTCGGCCGGCGTGAGCACGGCCGCCACGATCAGGATGATCACCATCGCGTGGCGCCAGTAGCGCGTCAGGAAGCGGGGCGAGATGATCCCGAAGTACGACAGGATCGCGATCGCCAGCGGAAGCTGAAAGACCAGGCCGCAGGCCAGCGCGGTGAAAAGGTAGAAGTCCAGCACTTGACTCACGGCCGGATTCACGCTGACGACGTCGGTGGCGAAACCGGCCAGAAACCCCAACATGATCGGCGCCAGCATGAACACCGCAAACGCGGTGCCCGCCAGGAAGAGCGCCGTCGACCAGAAGACGAGCGGGAAGATCACGCGCCGCTCGCGCTGCAGCAGCCCCGGAACGATGAATCCCCAGACGCGCAGGGCGATGTAGGGCAGCCCCACCAGGACCCCGATCGCGGCTGAGATCTTGAAGCGCGTCAGGAAGATCTCCTGGGGCCGGATCGCCTGGGCGCTCGCGAGTCCCGCGTGATGCACCAGGCTGTCCATGACGCGCGCGGAGAAGGGCCAGCCGGCCAGTCCGAAGATGAAGACCGCCGCCAGGCTGCCCAGCAGGACCGAGCGGAGCTCCTCGAGGTGGTCGAAGAACGACATCTCCGCGCCCGGGGTGCGGGGGCGCGAACCGACCAGCCAGCGCAGCGGATTCATCCCTCGGCGGCCTGCGTCATCTGCAACACGGCCGGCCGGCCGTCGCTGTCCTCGGCGATCAGCTCACCGGCCTCGAGTCGCACGCTAACGATCTTGGAGATCCCCGGCTCCTGCATCGTGACGCCGTAGAGCGTGTCGGCGACCTCCATCGTGCGCTTGCTGTGCGTGATGACGACGAACTGCGTCCGGTCGCTGAAGCTCCTGAGGAGGGCGAGGAAGCGGTCGATGTTCGCGTCGTCCAGCGGCGCATCGAGCTCGTCCAGCACGCAGAAGGGCGACGGCTTGACCAGGTAGAGGCCGAACAGGAGCGCGGTCGCCGTCAGCGCGCGTTCGCCGCTCGACAGCAGATTGATGCTCGACAGCCGCTTGCCGCGCGGGCGGGCCATGATCTCGATGTCGGCCTCGAGCGGATCCGGGCCGCTCAGGCGCAGGTGGGCCTCTCCGCCGGGGAAGAGCGTCGCGAAGGTCGTGGAGAAGTTCTGCTGGACGAGCGCGAACGTCTCCTCGAACAAGCGCCGGGCCTCGACATTGATGCGGTCGATCGCGTCCAGCAGCGACTGGCGTGATTGCAGCAGGTCGTCGCGCTGCGCCTTGACGAAGGCGACGTGCCCGCGCTTCTCCTCGTACTCCTCGATGGCCAGCTGGTTGACCGGTCCCAGCCGCTCCCGCTCGCGGCGCAGCTCCTCGAGCGTCGCTTCGGCCTGCTCGGGCGTCTGCCCGCCCAGCGGGTCGTCCGCGCGCGTGCCGGGACCGCCCTCGCGTTCCGCGGCCAGCGCCGCGGCCACCGCGGCCTGGGCCGCCTCGGCCGGGCTGAGCGCCGCGGCCGGCACCTCGTCCGCGGCCTCATCCGGCGCGGCCGGCGCGCCATCCGCGGCTTCCGCGGCATCGTCGGCCGCGACCGTCGCCGCATCGGGCGCGGTCTGGGGGGCGCCATCCCCCGCGGAGCGCGGCACGATCGGGGGCAGGCTCGCCAGGTCGAGGTCGTAGTGCTCACGGATGCGCTCGGTCAGGCGCGCGCGCTCGGCCTCGTGGCGCGCGAGCAAGACCTCGTCGTGGCGCAGGCTCTCCTCGAGCGCCGACAAGTCCCGGCGCAGCTCGCGCAGCTCGCGCTCGAGATTGGTCAGGCTCTCCTCGCGCCGGCCGCGATCGTGGGTCAGCCGATCGACCGCCGCGCGGCGCTCATCGAGCCGCTCAACGAGATCGCCGTCCGCCTGGTGCAGCGCCGCCGTGCGATCATCGATCTCGGCGATCTCGCGCCGGGCCCCCTGTAGCCCCTGCGCGCCGGCCGCGATCGCGTGGCGCGCCTCCTCGATCTGCTGGTGAAAGCGCGCCAGGCGCGCGCGCCCGTCGGTCACCCGCCCTTCGCTCACCACGACGGCCATCTTGCGCTCCGAGAGGAGTTGGCCGCACGCGTCCTTCGCGCCGCCCGCCCGCTCGACGCGCTCGTACGCCGCCCGCAGCACCTCATCGCTGCTGCCCTCGTCCGCCTGGACGCGGCTCTGCTGTCGGCGCAGCGTCTCGAGCTCGCCACCGGCGTCCCGGTGCCGATCGTCGAGCTGGCGGACCTCGACGGCGACGCGCTCGAGCTCCTCGCAAATCACGCGGTCTTCGGCCTCGCGCTGGAGCAGCTCGCGCGCCAGCCATTCGAGCTCCGTCGCGACCGCCCGCTGCTCCTCAACCACCGCCTGGATCTCGCGCTGCACCTCGCCCAGGCGCTGGCGCGTCGCTTCGCCTTCGCCGTCGATCCGCTGGCGCTCGCCGGCGATGGCGGCCAGCCGTGCGCGCAGCGCCATGATCTCATCGGGGCGGGTCCACAGCTGCTGCTCGATCGTTCCGCCCCCGCTCGCGCCGATCCAACCCTCGGAGGCGAGCACTTCGCCGTCCGTCGTCACCCACCGGCGGCCCGGTTCGCGCTGCGCGGCGGGTGCGACTTCCGCGCGGCTCGCCACCGGCACCAGCACGCCGCGCAGATACTCGACCAGCGGCCGAGCCTCCTGCCGGCGCGCGGTCAGAGCGTTCTCGGGCAGCGTCGGCTCTCCCACCGGCCGCGGCAGGCCGTCGAGCGGCACGAACGTCACCTGCCCCAATCCCCGGGTCCGCAACCAGTCGATCGCGCCCCAGGCCTCCTCCTCGCCAGCCGTGACGACCCACTCGGTCAGCTCACGCAGCGCGGGCGCCAGGCGGGCGGACCACTCGGGCGCCACGGTCAGCAGCTCGGCCGCGGCGCCCAGCACCCCGGGCAGAGCCTCGCGCTCCGCCAGCAGGCGCGCCACGGCTTCGCCGTAGCCGTCGAACGTGCGGGCTTGCTCTTCGAGCAGCGCCAGGCGGCTCTCGACGCGGGCCGTTTCCTCGCCCAACCGGCCCTGCGCCTCGGCCACGCCGCGCAGCCGCCCATCGCCCGCCTCGCGCTGCGCCTCCAACACCTCGTTCTGGCCGGCCAGCTCTTCGCGCCGAGCTTCCTGCTCCCCGCGCCGCTGGGTCAGCTGGCCGATCTCCACGCGCAGGATCTCGCTGCGCGCGCCGAGCGCCTCGGCCTGGGCGCGCGCCTTCTCGCGCTGGAGATCGAGATCGGCAATGCGCCCCTCCAGCCCCTGGAGGCGATGCTCGGCCTCGCTCGACAGGCGCACTTGCTCGATGTGGAGCTGTTGCAGGCGCGCCAGCTCCTCGCGCGCGACGCGCAGCTCCTGGTCGGCCGCCCGCCACTGCGCCTCGACGTCGGTCGCCAGGCGCTGCTTCTCGGCCAGTTCGCCGGACAGGCGCTCGAGCTCGGGCGCCAGGGCCGCCGCCGACTGCTCGCCCTCGGCCAGACTGGCCTGTCCGGCGCGCACGCGCTCCTCGAGCTCGACGATCCGCTCGGCGAGCGCCTTCTTGCGCTCGGCGCGCACGAGCACCTCCTGGCGATTGGCCGCCAGCTCGTCTTCGACCGCCTGGCGCCGCTGGCGGGCCGCGGTCAGCTCGCGGTCCAGCTCGAGCAGCAGGAGGCGCTGCTGTTCCTGCTCGGCTTCGAGCGAGCGCACGCGGGTGTGAAGCTGCTCGCGCTCGCGCTCCTCGGACCGGAAGCGGTCCGAGGAGCCCGCGGCGGCGTGCTCGAGCTCCTGCCACTTGAGCCGGGCCAGGGCGACGTCGAGCGTGCGGATGCGATCGCTAAGGCGCCGGTAGCGACGCGCCTTGCCCATCTGGTAGGCGAGCGAGCGCACCTGTCGCTCCTCGATCTCGAGCGCATCCTCGATGCGCTCCAGGTCGTGCTCGACCGCCTCGAGCTTGCGCAGCGCCTCTTTGCGCCGTTCCTTGTAGCGCGTGATGCCGGCCGTCTCGTCGAGCAGCACGCGCCGGGCGTCGTCTCGGTCGGCCAGGACCTCGTCGATCATCTCGCGCTCGATGACGGCGTACTGGGCGTTGCCCAGCCCCGTGTCCATGAACAAGCCGCGAATGTCCTTCAACCGGCAAGGATTCGAGTTGATGCGAAACTCGCTCTCCCCCGTGCGGAACGCCCGTCGCTGGATGGCCACGTGGGAGAACTCGGTGGCCAGGCGCTGGTCCTGGTTGTCCAGGTGCAGCGTGATCTCGGCCAGGCCGGAGGGCTTCGCCTCGCGCGTGCCCTTGAAGATCACGTCCTCGAGACTCTTGCCGCGCAGATTGCGGACATTCTGCTCGCCGAGCGCCCACCGGATGGCGTCGGCGACGTTGCTCTTGCCGCAGCCGTTCGGACCCACCACCGCGGTGATGCCCCGCGAGAAACGCAGGTGCGTGCGCTTGGCGAAGGATTTGAAGCCCAGCAGTTCCAGCCGTTCGAGCAGCACTGCGATCCACCCCCACTGATTGACTCACGGGCGCCGGCGTCCGGGTGCCCGGCCACGGATGCTACTCCAGCTTGCCCGGCATGGGCGAGCCGTGCCCATTCCCGGAGACCAGCATGACGTCCTTGACCCAGCCGGCGCCGAGGGCCCGCCGCCCGGCCTCTCGCGCCTGAGCGGCGTCGGGCCATGAACCCACGATCACGCGGTGCCACGCGCCCTGGCCGGGGATCTCCACCGCGACAACCCGCGCCTCGAGCCCCAGGCCCGCAAGCCGGCGCGCTTCGCCCTGGGCCCGCTGCGCCGTGCGGAACGAGCCGCACATCAGCGCAAAGGGCGGCTCGAATCGCGTCCCCACTGCCCGGACCGCTTCAGGCTGCTGCTGCGGCGGCGGCGCGGCGGCGCCCGAGGGTTCGCTCACCGCGGCCTGCTCCTGCATCGGCGCGGCCGGCGGCTGCGGCGCGGCGGCGCCCGAGGGTTCGCTCACCGCGGCCTGCGGGGCGACGGCCACTGGCTCCGTCGTCTGCGCGATGCCTCCGGCGGCCTGACGGGGCGCCGGACGGGCCGGGCCCGTCTGGGGACGCCCCCCTTCGATCCCGATCAGACGCGAGGCCAGGATGGCCACCGTGCCCAGCGCGATCAGCACCAGCACCCAGGTCCACCAGGGCAGGCGCGCGCGCGCGGCCTCTGGTTGCGGGCGACGGCCCGGGACGAACGCTTCGTCCCAGCTCGGTCGCGGGCGCGCCTCTGCCCCGGACGGGGCGCGATCGCCGGCAGCCTGGAATTCTCGATCGTCGCCGGCCGGCTCGTCGATCTCAGGGTCTTCGCTCCGCGGCGCGAGGTCGCGGGCAGCTCCATCGACTTCATCTTGCTCTTCGAAGAACCCGCCGCCTTCCCGATCCCTGTCGTCGGCTGCGCTTTTCATGGTCCCTCCCTGGCCGCGCCCTTCTTCCGACTCGGCCCGAGCTTCGCTCGCCTGGGCCACCGCTTCGCCGTTGTCCCACCCGCGCCGCGCCACGGCGCGCGAGCTCACGGCGACCAGCCCGAGCAGAGGATAGCCCTGCGAACGAAGCCTTGTTACCTCTTCGGTGATCACCTGGGCCGGGCAGTCGCGATAGGGCGCGACCAGCACCGTGCCCGTCACCTGCGCCGGGCTCGGCACGAGCCCCTCGGCCGCGGCACGGCCGACGAGGATCACGCCCCCGGGCTCGATGGGCTGGGCTTCGCCGTCGCTGCCCGGCCAAACCCGCAGCACGCCCTGGATGCCGCTGGCCTGCGCGCCGCATCCCTCGGGGTACAGCGCCGCCAGCACGGGCGCGTAGGGGCCCGCCGCGATCGGCCTGAGACCCGCGGCGCCGAGCCCGCGGGGGCGGTCGCGCTCGGGCCCCAGGAACAACACCGGCTGGCGGCCGGCCGCGGCCGCCCGTTCGGCCAGGCCGACCGCGACAGGAACTTCCTCGCCCCCGTCGCCCAGGCCCACCACCCAGACGACCGGCGCGTCGCTGCGCACGAACTGATGCAGCCGCTCGGATACCCGTGGATCGGGGGCCAGGCCGTGCAGGCCGTCGTGCAACTGGTGGAAACGCGACTCCCAGGTCAAGTGCCCCAGCACCGGAAGATCCAGACTGGCTTCCAGATCGGCATCGTCATCGAAGTAGTCCACGAAGGTCTCAGGCGATCGCACCGAATCAGCCCTCCCGGCCGGCGTTGGTGATCGAACTCAGCCGCCCGGCCAGCTCCACCGACAGCGTCTGCCAATCTTCCTCCAGCAGCGAGCGCAAGTCCAGAATCAGTCGCTCCTGCTCGATGCGCCCCACGATCGCCGGATCTCCCCGCCGCAGTTGGCGCGCGACGGCATCGGCCGATGGCCCCGGAGACTCGATCATCAGGCCCACGGAGGCCAGCGTCGCGCCCGGCAGCGACCCTCCCCCGGCCGCCGCGCGCGTGTCAACCAGCCGCAGTCCCCACCCGGCCGCCAGCCCCGGGCTGACCGTCTCGATCAGGCTCGCGCCGAGCCGGCGCAGCTCCTCGACGTCGCGACGCATCAGGCGATAGAGCGGCACGCGGTCCAGTCCCCGCTCCCCCGCCAGGTACTCGAGCAAGGTCGCTTCCAGGGCCGCCAGGTGCAGCTTGTCCAGCCGTACCACGCGCGCCAGCGGATGAGTGCGCAGCCGCTCGATCAGCGCGCGGCCTCCGAGCAGGATTCCGGCCTGGGGCCCGCCCAGCAGCTTGTCGCCGCTGAAGGAAACCAGATCCACCCCGGCGCGCAGCGAGTCCTGCACCCGCGGCTCCGCGCGCAGAAACTCGTGCGGATGCTGCGCGAGGGCTCCGCTGCCGATGTCCTCCATCACCGGCAGGCCGTGATCGTGGGCCAGTCGGGCCAGCGCCGCGATCCCGGCCGCTTCGGTGTAGCCCGTGATCTCGAAGTTCGAGGGGTGCACCTTGAGCACCAGGCCGGTGCGCTCGCCGATCGCCCGCCGGTAGTCCTCGAGGCGGGTGCGGTTGGTCGTGCCCACCTCGCGCAAGACGGCGCCGCTGCCGGCCATCACGTCGGGCAGCCGGAAGCTGCCGCCGATCTCCACGAGCTCGCCGCGCGAGACGATCACCTCGCGCCCGGCGGCCAGCACGTGCAGCGCCAGAAAGACCGCCGCCGCGTTGTTGTTGACCGCCAGCGCGTCCTCGGCGCCCGTCACCCGGCGCAGCAGATCGCGCACCCGTTCGAGTCGCGAGGTGCGCTTGCCGCTGTCCAGATCCATCTCGAGGTTGCAGTAGCCGCCCTGGATGGCGGCCACCGCCTGTTGCGCCGCGGCCGCCAGAGGCGAGCGCCCCAGGTTGGTGTGGATGAGGATGCCGGTCGCGTTGACCACCCGGCGCAAGGGCGTCGAGGCCAGCCGCGCGGCGCGCTCCGCCACGCGCGCGGCCACGGCCGACCGGGCCAGCGCCCCCTCGGGCAAGCCGCCCGCCAGCGCCGCGCGGCGCACCTCGTCAAGCTCTTCGCGGATCAGGGCCACGACGGTCCCCGGCGCGAGGCGCTCGCCCAGGCGCTCGACGCTCGGCTCCTTGAGCAACGCATCGACTGACGGGATGCTTCTGAGCAGTGAGCGATTCGGCTCCATGGCGCAACGCCCCCCGGCCGACACCGGTCGATCGCGTGGCCCGCGGCCCGTCTCCGGGCGGCGGGCCAGCCTCTGTCAGAACGACGGGACCTCGCCCGGCACCACGTCGAACAGGTCGAAGACCATCGTATAGGAACCCCGGCCCTGTGTCGCGCTGCGCAGATCGGTGGCGTAGCCGAACATGCGCGACAGCGGGGCCCGGGCCTTCATGATCTGCACCTCATCGCGCCGCTCGCCCCCCAGGACCCGGCCGTGTCGAGCCGCCAACTGCTGATGCACGACGCCGACGAACTCGTGCGGGCAGATGATCTCCAGGCGCATGATCGGTTCCATCATCACCGGATCGGCGCTGCGGCAGGCCTCGCGGAAGGCGGCCACGGCCGCATTGCGAAAGGCCAGATCGCTCGAATCCATCTCATGCGCGCGGCCGCCGGTCACCGTGACGCCCACGTCGAGCACGGGGTAGCCGTAGCGGATGCCCGACTCGTAGGCGTCGCGGATGCCCTGCTCGATGGCGGGCACGAAAACGGCCGGAATCTGCTCGGGACCGCTCGCGTTGGTGAGCAGGTTGCCCTGCCCGCGCGCGCGGGGCGCGACGCGCAGCGCGACCTGGGCGAAGTGGTCGCGGCCGCCGGCGCTGCGCTGGTAGGTGTTCTCCGCCGCCGCCTCCGCTCGAATCGTCTCGCGGTAGGTGACCTGCGGGCGTCCGAGACGCACCCTGAGATTGAACTCCCGCACCAGCCGCTCGGCCAGCACCTCGAGATGCAGCTCGCCCATGCCCTTGATGATCGTCTGGCCCGTGTTCTCGTCGCTCGAGACGCGGAAGGTCGGGTCGTCGGCGGCCAGGTGTGAGAGCGCGAGCTGGATCTTCTCCTCATCGCCGGCCACGCGGGCCTCGAGCGCCGCCATGACGACCGGCTCCGGGAACACCAACGCTTCCAAGGAGAGCGGGTGCTCCGGATCGGTCAGCGTGTCGCCGGTCCGCGAGAGCTTCAGGCCCGTGGCGACGCAGATGTCGCCGGCCCGCGCTTGCTCCACCTTGCTCTTCTTGTCGGCGTGCACTCGATAGAGGCGGGCGATCCGCTCGCTCTCGCCCAGCCTGGCGTTGTGGACGTGGGCGCCCTCCGCGAGCATGCCCGAGTAGATCCGCAGATAGTTGATCCGACCCCGCCCGCCCTCGGAGGAGGAAGTGTAGGTCTTGAAGACATAAGCGCAGACGGGGCCCCGCTCGTCGGTCGGCCGCGTCTCGACCGCGCCCGTGGCGGGCACGACGCCCTGCTGGGCCGGAACCTCGTCGGGCGCGGGCAGGAAGTCGACCACGCCGTCCATCAGCGGCTGGATCCCGATGTTGCGCAGCGCGGCGCCGCTGAAGACGGGGACGAAGGCGCGGCGCAGGGTCCCGCCCCGGATGCCGCTCAGCAGCTCATCGGGCGACAGGTCGCCCTGCTCGAAGTAGCGCTCCATGAGCTGCTCGTTCTCGGCGGCGACCATCTCGACCAGCTGCGCGCGCCGGTGCTCGGCCTCCGGCAGGAGCGCGGGCGCGATCGGCCCGCGCTCGAATTGCGTCCCCAGCGACTCCGCATCCCAGATGATCGATTGCATCCGCAGCAGATCGATGACGCCGGCCAGGCGGTCCTCGGCCCCGATCGGCACGCAAACGGGCAGGGGGCGGGCGCCCAGCAGGGTGCGGATCTCATCGAGCACGCGCTCGAAGTCGGCCCCGATCCGGTCCATCTTGTTGATGAAGATGATGCGCGGCACGCGGTAGTGGTCGGCCTGACGCCAGACGATCTCCGACTGCGGCTCGACTCCGCCGCGCCCGCACAGCACCATCACCACGCCGTCCAGCACGCGCAGGGAACGCTCGACCTCGGCGGTGAAGTCGATGTGACCCGGCGTGTCGATGATGTTGATCTGGTGGTCGCGCCAGTGGGTCGTGATCGCGGCCGAGGTGATCGTGATACCGCGTTCCTTCTCCTGGTCCATCCAGTCGGTGACGGTGTTGCCGTCGTCGACGTCGCCCATGCGATGGGCGACACCTGTATAGTAGAGGATGCGCTCGGTGGTCGTGGTCTTGCCCGCATCGATGTGAGCGATGATCCCGATGTTGCGGATTCTTTTATGGTTGGGGACGCGTGCCATGATGTCCTCGCCGACCGCCAGACTGATGGCAATTATGCGGTCCGAGTCGGCCCTGTCAAGGAAACCCCTTGCGGCACGCATTGTTAGTGAGGTTGGCCCCGTGGTGCCGAGAGACAGCGCCGCGCGGCAAGGCTCAGCGTGGCGGCGCAGTTTCGGTTTCGGCCGACCGACCAGCCGGTCCCCGAGGAAGTCCCACGGCCCGCAGCTCGGCGCCCGCGCGCACGTAGACCGCCGCGCTGCCGGTGGCGGGGGGCACCGCCAGCCGCCGCTCCTCGCCGCGCGCCAGCGCCGGCGCCGCCGACCGCTCCAGCAGCGACTCGAGGGCCTCCATGCAGTAGCCCCCTGCCTCGATCGCCTCCGCCAGAACGGCGAAGGCGATCCAGCCGCGACGGGCGAACGCGTCGGGCTCCTCGCCGAAGAGGTCCCGGAAGGCATCCTCGAAGCGCGTCTCCCCCGCGCGAGCGGCGGCCGACACGAACGTGTCGCCCGGGTAGATCACGGTGAGCCCCAGCTCGGCCGCCAGCGCGCTCAGGACCGGGCCGCCCAGCTCGGGCGGACCCAGGAAGGGCCCCGTGAATCCGGCCTCGGCGAACTCCCGGAGCAGCCCCGCCAGGTCCCGCAGGGTGCCCGAGCAAAACACCGCCGCGCCGGCCTCGGGGACCGCGCGGCCGGGTCCCGCCGCGTCGATCGGTTCCCCACCGGGTGCGCTCCAGAAGTCGTCGGCGCCGGGCGCATAGACGTGCTCCGCGACCACGGGCAGGCCGCGCTCGGCGGCCGCGCGCGTGAAGAGGCTCGTCCAGCGCCGCCCAGCCGCTGTCTCCGACCGGTGGACGGCCACGCCGCGGAGCCCCAGCGAATCGGCGGCGTAGGCGGCCAGCGCGGCGAGCTGCTCGTGGGCCGCGGCCCGGCACGTGTAGGTCCCCGGTCCCAGGAGCCCGACCGTCGAGTCGGTGGCCGCCGGCGAGATGAGCACCGCGCCGCGCTCGTGCAGGAAGGCCGCCGCCATCAGGGTGTGCAGGCTGAAGACCTCGCCCAGGAAGACGCGCACGCCGCGCGCGTGCATGCGAGCCACGGCATCGAGGCAGCCCGCGGGCGAGCCGCCCGTGTCGGCGATCTCGAGCCGCAGCGGAAAGCGGGCCCGGGCGTTGTGCAGGCGCCGCGCGGTATCGACGCCGTTGGCCAGCGCCAGGCCGAACTGGGCATAGCGCCCGTTGAGCGGCGCCAGAACGCCGACGGTGAAGAAGTCATCGCCGGCCCGCGCCGCCGGGGCGGGCCCGACCGCGCTCTCGTGCGGGTGTTTCCAGCGCAGGTAGGCGATCTCGGCCGGCGACAGGCGACTGGCGAACAGCGGCTCGAGCCGGCGCCGGCCCTCCTCGCGCTCCCGGTCACCGAAGCCGGCGTAGGTGAGCCACCAATCCGCAGCCGAGATGAAAGAGCCTTGCGCCTCCAGGGCGGCGGCCAGCACCGGCACCCAGTCGCCATCCTCAGGCTCGGGCGGGCGGTCCGTGCGCAGCCGCCCGAGCAGCTGGACCGCGGCGTCGGCCTGCCCCAGGCCGAGCAGCGCCTGGGCCGCGATGATGCGCGCGGCGCGCGCCTCGGCGGGCTCGGGGCTCTCGAGCAGTGCCGCCGCGACCGCGTGAGCCTCGACGTAGCGCTGCTGGGCCAGGCTGCGCCGCGCCGTTTCCAGGTCGGGCCCGCCCGCCGCCCGCGGCGTCACGGCCGCCGGCGCCAGGGCGCCCATGGCCAGCGCGCCGATCACGAGGATGCCGATCGCCGGCCCGCGCGGCCGCAGGCGCGGCCCGCGCGGCCGCAGGCGCGCCCCACCCGGCCATGCGCGTCGGGCCGCGGATGGCCGGTGGCGCGGGACAGGCCCGCGGGGCTTTCCAGGGCGGCCCATCGCCGTGTCGCTCGCTTCCCCGGCCGGCGTCAGAAACGGAACTTCCCGAAGTCCTTGGGATCCAGGTTCTCGATGAACTCGCGCAACTCATCGGCGCGCTGCTCGCCCGACGGTTCGGCCGACCCGCCGGCGCCCGCGAGCAGGCTGTCGATCTCGCTCGAGAAGAGCTTGGAGTCGGCGTAGATCTTGGCCCGCATCTTCAGCGCCAGGGCGATCGAGTCGCTCGGCCTGGCATCGACGCACAAGAGCTCGCTCTGATGCTCCAGGTAGATCTTGGCGAAGAAGGTGTTCTCCACGAGGTCGCTGATCTCGACGCGCTGGACCTTGATCTTGAGGCCCTTGAGCAGATTGGCGAGCAGATCGTGCGTCAGCGGCCGCGGGAACTTGCGGCCCGACAGCTCCATGGCGATGACGCTGGCCTCGGGGTGTCCGATCCAGATCGGGATCTTGCGGTCGCCCATGGCATCCTTGAGGATCACCACGGGCGACTGATTCTTCTGGTCCATTGCCAGGGTTTCGACTACGACCTCGACCAGCACGCGCCCAGATACCTCCGTCTTGCCGCGGCCGCCCGCTCAGCGCGCCGCCGACCGGCTCAGCTCCTCGACCATCAGCCGGGCCGAGGGGACCATCTCGTGCTCGGGATAGCGATCCAGGAAATCGCGGAACGCGCTCAGGGCCTTGGCCGTGTCGCCTAGGGCCTCCGCCTGCACGTAGCCTATCATGAACAGCGCCTCGGGCACCCGGGGGCTCCGGGGGAAGCGGTCGATCAGCTTCTGGTAGAAGTAGATCTTCTGGGCATTGTCCGCCTCGGACTTGGCCTCCTCGAAGAGCTCCTCATCCGTCATCTGCAGGACGTAGAATTCCTTGAGCGCCTCCTCGTTCACCGTGACGTCGTAGGCGGTCTTGAGCGACTCGAGCACCGCCGTATAGAGCTCCGCCTGCCCGCGACTGCTCAGCTTCTGCACGATCTCACTGCGAACCTCGTCCAGCGGGCGCTGCCGTTCCGGCCGCACGGCATCGATGCGCACGACGTGCCAGCCGTGGCTCGAGCGGACCGGCTCGCCGAGCTCGCCCTCGCGCAGGCTCAGGACCTTCTGCCCCAGCTCGGGCACCTTGCCCAACCGCCCCGCGGCGTGGCTCGACGTCATGGGCGGCATGACGCCGCCGTTGCGGGCAGTGGACTCATCCCGCGAGTACTGGCGGGCCAGCTCGTCGAACGATTCGCCGTTCTTGATGCGCCGGTACAGCTCCCAGGCCTGGGTCTCCGACGGCACCAGAATGTGGCGATACCAGGTCTGGGCCCTGATGGTGAAACGCTCGGCGTTCTCGTCGTAGTAGCGCCGCACCTCCTCCGCGCTCGGTCTGGTGCGCGCATAGACGGCGCGCGAGGCGGTCAGGTTGGTCAGGATGTAGGAGCGCGAGAGGTACATGGTGCGCACGAACTCGGGGTCGCGATCGTACTTCCGCTCGCGCCCGAGCTTGTTGAAGCACTCCTCCACGATCACCCGCTGCAGCGTCTCGCGCGCCTGGAGGGCCATGGCGGGGCCCTCCTGAGCCATTTCGGGCAACTGGATGCGCAGCTTGTGCTTCAGGAACGCGGCCGTGATCGGCTTGCCGCCGATCTCCGCCACGACCAGGTCCCCGCCCGCCAGATCCTGAACCGAGAAGTCCGCTTCGGTGAAGGCGTCGGCCTGGCTCTGCGCACCGCGGTCGCACGCCGCGACTCCGAGCGCCAGCAAGCACAGACCCAGCCCCACTGCGAACCGCGGCGCCCTGGATGGGCCGGAGTCTACCCGGCTGTTCGTCACGATGACCTCCCCGATGAGCAGCCGCGAGGACCTCCCACGCGGATCCACGCGGGAGGGCGTCCCGCGCGGACCTTTACTGGGGGGCGTGGCCTGTGGCGATCACTCGGCTTCTTGTTTCGCCACCCAGACCTTGATGGCCGCGGCAACGTCCTGGTACAACTTGACCTCAACGCGGTAAACACCCAGGACCTTGAGGGGTTCCTCGAGCTGAACCTGCCGCTTGTCGATCGTGAAGCCCTGGGTCTGCAGGGCGGTGGCGATGTCGCTGGCCGTGATGCTGCCGAACAGCTTCTCGTCTTCGCCCACCTGCGCGTGGAGCGTGACGCTGGCGTCCTTCATCTTGTGGGCGAGGGCCTCGGCCGCCCGCCGCTCCTTGTCGGAGCGGTTGCGACGCGCGCGCTCCTGGTCCTCGAACATACGGGCGCCGGCGCTGGTGGCCAGAATCGCGAGATTCCTGGGCACGAGGTAGTTGCGCGCGAAACCGCGCGCCACCTGCACGCGGTCGCCCCGCGCGCCCAGCCCCTCGACGGCCTCGAGCAGGATTACTTCCATGGATTGCCCCCCTGAGCGAGCGGCCTGCCCTCCCCCACCGGAACGCGCCGGCCGCGCTGGCTACATCGATCCGGGTCGACTAGTAGTGATCTCCCTCGAACGGGATGATCGCGAGAACCCGCGCGCGCTTCACGGCCCGCGTGACCTGCGACTGGTGGCGCGCGCAGTTGCCCGAGATGCGCCGCGGCACGATCTTGCCCCGGTCCGTAATCGCCCGGAAGAGCCGCCGCTCATCCTTGTAATCGACCTGATCCACGCGATCGAGGCACAGCTTGCAGATCTTTCTGCGCGGTGCCCGGGCATCCCTCCGCTTCTTGGTGCCCGCCATCGGTATCGACCCCTCCCTCTCGGTGTGCTGATCGAGGCCCGGATCTCTTCCGGACCATGGGATCCCCTCGCTCGCGCGCAAGGGATTCGATCCGCCGCCCGGCGCGGGCTAGGACTCGTCGTCCCTCGCCCGGTCATCCGTCAGATCGTCATCGTCATCGCCCAGGTCGTCGACCGGCTCCGGCGCCCCGCGCCGGAAGTCGCGCCCGCCGCGCCGGTCGCGCGACCGCCCTTCGCCCCGCGGGGGACGGCGCTCGCGGCTCTTCAGATCTGGCGGCCACTCGCCGCCTGGGCTGGTGACCGTCAGCGATCGCAGGACCGATTCGTTGATCCGGAACTTGCGGTCCAGTTCGGGCAGCGTCGCGGAGCCCGATTTGAAGCGCACGATGACATAGAAGCCCTCGGTGGCCTTGCGGATCGGGTAGGCCAGCTTCCGGCGGCCCCATTTGTGCACGCCGACCAGTTCGCCCTTGCCGTCGCCGATCGTCTTCTTGACCGCCTCGATTTCGCGGTCGATCCCGGCGTCGTCCACCTTCGGGTGGAGAATGAAGACTGTTTCGTATTCCCTCACCGGAGAAACCTCCCCGCCGTTTCCGCCTCCTCCCCCCAGGGGGAGGCTGCCGTTCGTGGGCCCAAAGTTACGTATTAAGCAACAACTAGCCGCCCGATGTCAAGGCCCGGTCGCCCGGGCGCCGGCCGCCCCCTCAGGCTTCCGCCCCGGGGCCGCCGGCCGGCCGGTCTGACCCCGGCAGCTCCTCTTCCCACGGAGCGGGAAGCCCGTTGAACTGATTCATGGCCGGCGCGACCCCGCGCCGCAAGATCACCTGCAGGGCCTCCACGGCCCGCGCCAGCACTTGCTCGAACTGCGCCCACTCCTCGGCCGCGAAGTCGCCCAGCACGTGATCGACGGCCCCGTCGGCCGCGTTGGGCCGTCCGACGCCGATCCTCAGGCGGGCCAGCTCGGCGGACCCGACGGCGGCGAGCACGGACTGCAGTCCGTTGTGTCCACCCGCACCGCCGTGCGGTCGGATACGGATGCGCCCCAGGGGCAAGTCGAGGTCGTCGAGCACGACCAGCAACTCATCCGCGGAACCGCCGCTCTGGAGGATCCGCTCGACCGCCTCGCCGCTGCGATTCATGTAGGTCGTGGGCCGGATCAGCCAGTGCTGCCGGCCCCCGAGACGCAGTTCGCTCTCGTCGTAGCGGGCCGCGTGACGCCAAGCCGAGCCCCGGCACCGCCGCCGCGCCGCCTCCAGAACGAGGAATCCCGCGTTGTGACGGGTGCGCTCGTATTCGGGCCCCGGGTTGCCCAGTCCCACGACGAACATCGGCCGAGCCCCAGCGCTAGTCCTTCTCCTTCCCCTTCTTCTCTGTCGTCTTCTCGGCGGCCTTCTCGCCGGGCTTCGCGCCCGCCGCCTCGGCGCCCTCCGCCTGGGCGGCCTCGGCCGCCGCCGCGGCCTCCGCCTCCGGCGCCGGTTCAGCGGCCTTGCCGTGGATCGACACGATCACGCGCTCCGCGGGCGTGATCACCTGCAGCTCCTCCTCGCGCAGATCGCGGACGTGAAACGCCTGACCCACCGACAGGGGCGTCACATCGACCTCGAGGAATTGAGGGATGCGGTCCGGGAGGCACTGGACCTCGACCTCGCGCAGCACGTGGTCCATGAAGCCGCCCTGGGTCTTGACGCCCTCGGCCAGACCCGTCAGGTGGATCGGCACGACCACCTGCACCGGCTTGTCCATCGAGATGCGCAGGAAGTCCAGGTGGATGGGCCGGGATGTGACCGGATCACGCTGCACCTCCCGGATGAGCACCTTCAGGCTCTTCTCGCGCGCCCCCGCGACCTGCAAGTCGACCACCACGGTGCCTCCGGCCGCGCGCCGCAGCAGGCGATCGAAGTCGCTCTGTTGCACCGAGATCGTCAGGTTGTCCCCGCCTTGCCCGTAGACGACGCCGGGCAGATTGCCCCCGGACCGAATCCGGTGCGCCGCGCCCGTGCCTCGCTCCTCGCGCAGCTGCGCCGTCAGTTCCACCAGTGCCATGGTCCTTCTCCTCCGTCACGGCCCCATCAGTCGAACAGACTGCTCAGAGACCTCTCTTCGTGAATCCTCAAGATCGCCTCCCCAAAGAGCTCGCCCACCGAGAGAATCTTGAACCGCGGGCCCAGCCGCGCCGGGTCCTGCGGGATCGTGTCGGTGATCACGATCTGCTCCAGATCGGCCGCCGCGAGGTTCTCCAGCGTCCCCGCCGAGAAACAGGCGTGGGTGCAGCACGCGGAGACGCCGAGCGCCCCGCGCGCGCGCAGCGCGATGGCCGCGTTCTTGAGCGTCCCGGCGGTGGAGATCATGTCGTCGACGAGCAGCACGTTCTTGCCCTGCACGTCGCCGATGATTTCCATCGCCTCCGAGACATCGGCCGTCGTGCGTCGCTTGTTGACCACCGCCAGCGACGTGCCCAGCCGCGTCGCGTAGGCGCGGGCCATCTTGACCCCACCCACGTCCGGGCAGGCCACCACCAGATCGGGAATCGCGTTCTGCAGGTAGTAGCGCACCAGCACCGGGCTGGCATACAGGTGATCGAAGGGAATGTCGAAGAAGCCCTGGATCTGCGGCGAATGCAGGTCCATCGTCAGCACGCGGTCCGCCCCGGCGATCGTGATCAGATTCGCCACCAGCTTGGCCGAGATCGGCGCCCGGGGCCGGTCCTTGCGATCTTGCCGGGCATAACCGAAATAGGGCACGACGGCGGTCACGCGATCGGCCGATGCGCGCCGGGCGGCATCGATCATGATCAGCAGCTCCATCAGGTAGTCGGCCGGCGGAATGGTCGGCTGGACGATGAAGACGTCGCAGCCGCGGATGTTCTCCTTGATCTGGACGTTGATCTCGCCATCCGCGAAGCGCGTGAGCTCGATCCTGCCCAGCGGCACGCCGATCTTCCTGGCAATGCGATCGGCCAGACCCGGGTTGGCGTTGCCCGCAATGACCCGCAGCGAATCGATCATCTCCTTCGGCGCCTCTCTCCCTGGCGTCGGCGGCGACGCGCCGCCGGCCCTCGACCTGGGGGCACGGCTGGGGCGGCAGGACTCGAACCTGCGGATGCAGGGACCAAAACCCTGTGCCTTACCAACTTGGCGACGCCCCATCGAACAAAGAGGGTATTCTATTACGGCCCGGGGGCTGATTCCAACGGTAATCTGCGGCCGGCGGCGGGTAAGGCGAGGCCGCCCGCAGATCCCCGCGGGCGGCCTCCAGGCAAGGCTGACCCCCTGGCTACGCTTCACGTTACGAGGGTCTGGCTCTCGAGCTGCTCGCGATACCGGCTCAGGATCTCTCCCTCGATCCATCGCCGGGTCTCGTTGTTGATGGGGTGGGCCAAGTCTTGGAAGCTCCCGTCGGGGCGCTTCCGGCAGGGCATCGCCACGAACATGCCCTTGTTGCCCTGAATGATCTTGAGCCCACGGATGACAAAGCAGTTGTCCAGGGTGATGCTCACGAAGGCCTTGAGCTTTTCATCATCCCGGAGCGAGATTCGCACTTCCGTGATCTTCATGGACTCACCGCCTCACCGGTGATCCGCCGGTTGCCCCGCGGGGTCCCCGACCGGAATCACCACGCAGTCGCTTCGGTAATCGAACCCCGTCAGGATTCGCTTCCGAGCTGAATCCGAGGGCCTAGCTGGTCTCTTCGATCCACCCCCTTGTTGTTGGCCTGACCCTGTAGACGACCCAGCCGCGCTCGGCGGCCGTCTGTTCGACGCCCCGGGCGACTTCGGAATTGGGAGCCAATCCGATCCAGGCCGAGCCGCTGCCGGTCAACCTGACTCCTAGGAGATTCGCTTCGCGCATGTACGCTGTGAGCCGGACGGCAGCGGGCTCGAGCTCTAGCGCAGGGCCCTCCAGGTCATTGAAACCATCCGCAACCAACGTTGGGAGGTCTCGCTTCGCTAACGACTCCAATAGGATCCTAACGCGGGAACGCGAGTAGGTCAAGCCAGAATGCCACTTAGCGTAGACGAGCCGCGTCTCCAGGCTCCAGTCGGGCTTGATGACCATCCAGGTCGCGTCGGGACAGGGCGGCTGCGGCTCGAGCACCTCGCCGCGCCCGCGGCACCGTTGGGTACCCCCGCGCACGAAGAAGGGGACATCCGAACCGACCTGGGCGGCCAGGGCCTCGAGCTCGTCCTCGCAAAGCCCCAACCCCCAGAGTTGGTTGCCGGCGGCCAGCGCGCAGGCGGCATTGGAGCTGCCGCCGCCCAGGCCCGACTGCGCCGGGATGCGCTTGTGCAACACGACCCGCAGGCCCCCCGGCACGCGGCCGCACTGCTTCAGGCGCGCCAGCGCCCGCCAGACGAGGTTCGCCTCCCCACTCGGCGCGCCTCCGCCCGGGCAGTGGACCTCGAGATCGCCGGACGCCAGCGGCACCAGCTCGAGCCGGTCGGCCAGATCGACCGACTGCATCAGCGTGTCGATCTCGTGGTAGCCGTCGGGACGGCGCCCCAGCACGGCCAGGTACAAGTTGATCTTCGCGAAGGAGAGGAATCTTCTCATCGCGCGCGCGCCCTTCCCCATCTCGGTGGCGCCGAGATCGCGCCGTCGCGAGCGGCCAGGGGTTCGCCGACCGACCGAGCCGCTATCCGAAGTAGAGAATCAGCAGGATCACGAGCCCCCACAGCAAGACGTTCAGGAGCAGCGGGCCATCGGTGAGCAGGATCTCCGACGGCGCGCCGCCCTTGCCCTGGCGATACACGAGGTAGAGGTAGCGGAAGATCCCGTAGACCACGAACGGAATCGTGTAGACCATCTTGTCCGACGGGGTCGGGTGGACAGCGGTCGGCGATATCGTGTAGAGCGCGTAGGCGATGATCGTCGATCCCGTCACCACGGGAACGAGCTGGTCGAGCAGCTCGGGCGGATACTCGGCCAGGATCGAGCGGTGCTTCTCGGCGTCCGCCGATAGCGTGACGCGCTCGTGGCGTCGCTTCACCACCGCCAGGAAGAGGGCCAGGAACAGCGTGCAGACGAGCAGCCACGGCGAGAGCGCCGGCGGCGGCTTCAGGGCGTCGACCCCGGCGGTGGCGCGCAGCAGGAACATGAAGGCGATCCCCATCACGTCCAGCAGAACGATGCGCTTCAGCAGCAGCGTGTAGGCGAGGCTGAGCGCCAGATAGGCCCCCGCCACCATGGAGAATCGTCCGCCCAGCGCCGCGGCCGCGCCCAATCCCAGAACGACCAGCGCGGCCATCATGCCGCGCGCGACGCCCGGCGCGAGCCGCCCGGAGGCGATCGGGCGCTGGCACTTGCGCGGGTGGAAGCGGTCGTTCTCGAGGTCCCTCAGATCGTTGAAGATGTAGCCGGCCGAGGAGAGCAGGCAGAAGCTGGCGAAGGCGACCAGGGCCCGCAGGAGCTGCTCGAGCGAGCCGGCCTGCAGGGAGAAGATGATTCCGGCCAGCACGACCCCGTTCTTCGTCCACTGCCTGGGGCGCAGTTCCTCGACCATCGCTCTAAGCACGTCGTGGCCTCATCCTGCTGGTCCTCGCCTTCGATGCGGCGCCCCTCACTGGCCCAGGTACGCCCGCAGCCCATCCTTCCAATTCGGCAGCGCGTGGCCGAAGGTAAGTTCGTAGGCGCGCGTGTCGAGCACGCTGTAGGGCGGGCGCCGGGCCGGGCGACCGAGGTCCTGGCTGCTGATCGGCTCGATCGGGCAGGCGGCCTGCCCGGCCTGGGCCAGGACGGTTCGGGCCACCTCGTACCAGCTCGCCTCCCCGGCCGACGCCACGTGATAGGTGCCGTACGCGCCCGAGCCCACCAGGCGGCGAATCGCCTCGGCCAGGTGCTCCGCGTAGGTGGGCCGGCAGATCTGGTCGCGCACGACGCGCAGGGGCTCGCCGCGGCCGCACGCCGCCAGGATGGCCGCGATGAAGTTTCGCCCCCCCGGCCCGAACAGCCCGGAGGTCCGCACCACGTAGTGACGCGGCAGGATCGCCGCGACGACGCGCTCGCCGTGCAGCTTCGAGAGCCCGTAGACGTTGAGCGGATCGCAATCGTCGTACTCGAGGTACGGCCGGCCCGCCCGGCCGTTGAACACATAGTCGGTCGAGATGAAGACCATCTCCGCCCCGGCCTCGGCCGCCGCGATGGCGACGTAGCGCGCTCCCAGGGCGTTGATCTCGTGCGTCGCCTCGGGCCGCGCTTCGCAGGCGTCCACCTGGGTCGTCGCCGCCAGGTGGAGCACCGCCTGCGGCCGCTCGGCGCCCATGAGGCCGCGCACCGCCGCCAGATCCCGGACGTCCAGTTCCTCCAGATCGGTCCAGGTCACCTCGTGCCGCGGCTCGAGCGCCGCCCGCAGGGCGTGCCCCAGCTGTCCGTTGGCCCCGGTGACCAGGATCCTCATCCTTCTTCCTCCGCGGCGATCCGCTCGAGCGCGTCGCGCAGCAGGCGAGCGGCCTCGGCGACCGCCGCGCTCACCTTGCCGGGATCACCCGCGCCGCCGAGGGCCATCTGCGGGCGACCCCCGCCGCTGCCGTCCGCGACGGCCGTCACCGCGCGAATCAACTCGTCGGCCCGCAGTCGGCCCGCGGCCGCCAGCTCCTCCGAAACGACCGCCAGGAAGCTCGTCTTCTCGCCGGTCCTGGCGTGCAGGATTGCCGCCCCGTGGCCCAGGCCGGCGCGCACGCGGTCGCCCAGCCCGCGGAGCTCGCCCGCGTTGGCCGCGCTCACCTCGCCCACCAGGTAACGGTAGCGTCCCACCGGCTCGGCGCGCTTGAGCAGCTCATCCAGGCGCGAGACGCCTTCCCCGCTGCGCGCCTTGGCCAGATCGCGCCGCAGCGCGCTCGCCTCGCGCACGAGGTCGGCCACCTTCTGGGGCAGCTCGTCGACCGAAGTGCCCAGCGCCCGGCGCAGGTCATCCAGCCGCGCCCGCATCTGCTGCACCTCCGCGAGGGCCGGCTGCCCGCAGACGGCCTCGACCCGCCGCGTCCCGGCCGCCACCGCGCTCTCCGCGACGATGAGCAGCGAGCCGATCTCCCCGGTCTCCCCGACGTGCGTGCCCCCGCACAGTTCCTCCGAAACGCCCGGCACCCGCACCCGCCGCACGCGCTCGGCCTCGTACTTCTCGCCGAAGAGCGCGGTCACCCCGGCCGCGACCGCCTCGTCGTAGGTCGAGTAGGTCACCTCGACGGGGATGTCCCTCTGGATGGCCGCGTTGACGAACCGCTCGACCTCCTCGCGCTCCCGCGGGCTGAGCGCCGCGGTGTGCGAGTAATCGAAGCGCAGCCGTTCGGGCGCGACGAGCGAGCCGGCCTGGGCCACGTGATCGCCCAGCACCCGCCGCAGCGCGGCTTGCAGCAGGTGGGTCGCGGTGTGGTGGCGGCGGATGGCGTCGCGGCGCTCTCCGTCGACCCGGACCGTCCAGCGCGCCTGCGGGTCCGCCAGTCGGGCCTTGGCCGCGCGCCAGGACTCGGTCTCCGCAGCGGGCCCTGCCGCGCCCTCGCCGGAGTGCGCGGGCAGGCCCACGACGTGGCGGATCTCGGGCCCGCGGCGCACGGCGCCGGTCACCGCCAGCGTCAGGTCGCCGCAGGCGAGCGTCCCGGTGTCCCCGACCTGACCGCCCGACTCGCCGTAGCAGGGCGTGCGGTCGAGCACGACCAGCAGCGGCTCGTCGCCCGAGCCGGTCCCGGTCACGCGCCGCACGCGCGCGCCCTCGACGCGGGTCGTCTCGTAGCCGAGGAACTCGGAGTCGGGGCCGGGGCTGACCTCGGTCCAGGCCAGCGCCTCGGACTCCTGCTGGAAGCTCGCCGAGGCGCGCGAGCGCTCCTTCTGCTCCGCCATGCAGCGCTCGAACCCGTCTTGATCGACGGCCAGCCCTTGCCCCAACGCCATGTCCCGAATCAGGTCCAGCGGCAGCCCGTGCGTGTCGTAGAGCACGAAGGCATCCTCGCCCGCGATCTCGCCGCGACCGTCGCGGCGGGTGCGATCGATCACCGCCTGCAGCCGGCCGACGCTCTGCTCGAGGGTGGCGTGGAAGCGCTCTTCCTCGTTCTTGAGATTCAGGGCCGCCCGCTTGCGACCCTCCTCCACCTCCGGATACGTGGCGCGCATCATGGCAACCACATGATCGACGAACGCATACAGGAAGGGCTTCGCCACGCCGAGCGTGCGCCCCTGCACGGCCGCGCGGCGGATCAGGCGCCGGATCACGTAGCCGCGCCCCTCGTTGCTGGGCAGGATCCCCTCGCCGAGGGCGAAGGTGAGCGCGCGCACGTGGTCGGCGATGATGTGCAGCGGCACCTCGTGCCCCGCGTAGGGCCGGCCGCAGACGCGCGCCGCTTCCTCGACGAGCGGCCAGAAGAGGTCGGTGTGAAAGATCGACTTCTTGCCCTGCAGCACCATGCAGGTCCGCTCGAGCCCGATCCCGGTGTCGATGCCTCGATTCTTCAAGGGCAGATCGGTGCCGTCGGCCTGGCGGTCGAACTGCGGAAAGACGAAATTCCCCACCTCGACGAAGCGATTGCAGTCGTCCCCGGGTTTGACGTCGGGCCGATCGGCGTCCACCTCGGGTCCCAGGTCGTAGTAGATCTCCGAGCAGGGCCCGCAGGCGCCCGTGCCCCCGGCGGGCCCCCAGAAGTTGTCCTTGGCGCCCAGGCGCACGATCTTCTCGGGCGGCAGCCCGATCTCAGTGCGCCAGATGGCGTAGGCCTCATCGTCCGCCTCGTACACCGACGCGGTCAGGAGCGCCGGATCGATGCCGTAGACGCGCGTGAAGAGCTCCCAGTTCCAGGCGATCGCCTCGCGCTTGAAGTAGTCTCCGAACGAGAAGTGCCCGAGCATCTCGAAGAAGGTGTCGTGACGCGGCGTGCGCCCGACGTCGTCGATGTCGGTGACGCGCAGGCACTTCTGCACGCTGACCGCGCGGCGAAACGGAACCGGGACGGTGCCGGCGAAGTAGCGCTTGAACTGCACCATGCCCGCCGACGTGAATAGCAGCGTCGGATCGTCGTGCGGCACGAGCGGCGCGCTCTTGACGAACTGGTGGTCCTTGCTCCGGTAGAAATCCAGGAATGCCTGGCGAACCTGATCAGCCTTCATCCCCTCACCCTACGGCCGCCTGCCGTGTGTCAACCCGCGGGGTCGACCTGCTTGCCCCGCCCCCGCCGCTCCAGGTCGTCGAGCACGGACCAGATCACGCCGCCCGCGAAGCCGCGCCGGCGCAGGAAGCCCGCCGCCTTCCGGCGCCGATCCTCCTCCGGCCAACGCTCCCAGCGGCGGACCACCGCCGCCCGCGCCAGCTCGCGCTCGTCCCACGGCGGGTCGAGCCCCGCGAGCGCCGCCCGCGCCACCTCGGCCGGCACGCCCCGGCGCTCGAGCTCGCGCAACGCGACCGCGGCGCTCACGGGATGCAGCCGCCGCCGGTCGCGCAAGAAGACCTCCGCGAAGCGGCGGTCGTCAACCCAGCCCGCCGCCACCGCCGCCTGCACCTCGGAGGCGACCGCGGCCCGGTCGTGGCCGCGCTTCACCAGGTAGCCGATCAGCTCCCGGCAGGTGCGCTCGCGCATCTCCAGATAATGGAGCAGGTCCACCCGCAGCCGCTCACCCGGCTGCGCGCCGGCATTCTCGCCGCAAAGCTCATCCGAATCCACCCCCGGAGGCCCGCCGGCGGCCCCGTCCGCCGCCCGCCCCCGCGGCCGGCGCCGCATCACGACCGCGCCTTCCCCGCCTTGGCCGGCGCCTTGCCGGCGGCCGCGCCCTTGCCCTCGGGCACGGCGCCGGCTTCGCCCGCGCCGCCGGAGCGCCGTTCGGGCTGGCCGGCCGTCTGGCCGCCGTCCCCCGCCCCGCCGGATCCCGCCAGCAGGCCGAGCTTGCCGCGCACCTCGCGCTCGATCTTGGCCATCAACGCCGGATTCTCGCGCAGCGTGCGGCGGGCGTTCTCGCGCCCCTGGCCGAGCCGCTCCTCGCCGTAGGAGAGCCAGGTGCCCGAGCGCGCGAGCACGCCGTGGTCGAGGCCCAGATCGATCAGCTCGCCGGTGAGCGAGATGCCCTCGTCGAACATGATGTCGAACTCGGCCGCGCGGAAGGGCGGCGCCATCTTGTTCTTGACCACCCGCACCTTCGTGCGGTTGCCGACGACCGTCTCGCGCTCCTTGATCGAGGCGATCTTGCGGATGTCGAGCCGCACGGAGGCGTAGAACTTCAGGGCATTGCCGCCGCTGGTCGTCTCGGGATTGCCGAACATGACGCCGATCTTCATGCGGATCTGGTTGATGAAGGCGACGGTGCAGCGCGACTTGGCGATCGATCCGGTCAGCTTGCGCAGCGCCTGCGACATGAGGCGCGCCTGGAGCCCCACGTGCGCGTCGCCCATCTCGCCCTCGATCTCCGCGCGGGGCACGAGCGCGGCCACCGAGTCGATCACCACCAGGTCGACCGCGCCACTGCGCACGAGCTGGTCCGCGATCTCGAGCGCCTCCTCGCCGGTGCCGGGCTGCGAGACGTGCAGATTCTCGATATCGACCCCGATCAGCTTGGCGTAGGAGGGCTGCAGCGCGTGCTCGGCGTCGATGAAGACGCAGGTGCCGCCCCGCTTCTGACACTGCGCGATCATCGAGAGCGTGAGCGTCGTCTTGCCGGAGGACTCCGGGCCGTAGATCTCGACGATCCGCCCGCGCGGAATCCCGCCCACGCCCAGGGCCTGGTCCAGCGCCAGCGATCCGGTCGGAATCGCGTCGGCCTGCACCTCGACGCTCTGGGCGCCGAGCTTCAAGATCGCCCCCTTGCCGAACTGCTTCTCGATCTGGGCGACGGCCAGCTCGAGCGCCTTGGTCTTGCCCTCACGGTCCTTGGCCATGTCCACCATGGTAGATCTCCCTGCCCCCCGGGGCCCCGCGCCTAGTGCGGACCCGCTGGACGGGCTGTGGCGGTTTCGAGCGGCGTATAGACGGGGCCTTGGGGTGTCAACATGCTCTTCATGAGCACAATGGTCGCGATGCTAAAGCCGGTCGCCGGGATTGTCAAACGCTCGCTCAGACGATCGAAGGAGGCGCGCCGCTCGCGCCGCACGCGCCCCAGCGTGACGTGGCTCTTGAACGGCTTGTCCGCCTGGCCGAATCCCGCCTGCCGGAGGCGACCGTCGAGGTCCGCCGCCAGGGCCGTGATCCGCTCCCCCGGATCGGCGAGCCCGAGCCAGACCACCTGCACGCGTCGGGGAGATGGAAACGCCCCCAGGTGCGCCCAGGCGGTCGGCAGGGGCTCGAACCCCTGATCGAGCCCTCGCACGAGCTGCCGCGCTCGGTCGAGATCCCGATCGTCCAGGTCGCCGAAGAAGCGCAAGGTGACGTGCAGATTGGCCGGCTCCACCCACCGGATGTCGCGCTCGCCCAGCCGATCGCGCAGATCGGCGAGCACCGCCGCGGCGCCCGCCCGAGCGGGCTCGGGCAGGGTGAAGGCCAAGAACGCGCGCGTGCCGCCCGCCATCGCTCCCCTCCAGCTCCGAGATCCGGCGCGATCGTCAGTCCCAGAGCAGATCGAGCCGTTCGATCGTATAGAGCCTTAGCATGTTGAGGGCCACCGTGACGCATCGGTCGCGGATCATCGCGCGGCTGCCGCCCATCTGATACCGCAGATGGCGCGCGAAGCGGGCCTCGCTCATGCCGAAGTAGACCAGCCCGACGGGCTTCTCGGGCGTGCCCCCTGCAGGGCCGGCGATCCCCGTCGCCGAAACCGCCAGGTCGGCCCCGAGCGCCGCCCGGGCGCCGTGGGCCATCGCCTCCGCCACCGGCCCGCTCACGGCCCCGTGCTCGCGCAGCGTCGTTTCGGCGACACCCAGCGCGTCGCGCTTGACGTCGTTGGCATAGGCCACGACGGAGCCCAGGAAGACCGCCGAGCTGCCCGGCACGCCCGTGAGGGCCGCGCCGATCTGCCCGCCCGTCAACGATTCGGCCAGGGCGATGCGCAGCCCCCGCTGCGCCAGGAGCGCCACGACCGCCTTCTCCAAGGTCACTTCTCCGCGCGCGTAGAGCGCGGGGCCGAGACGCTCGGTCAAGCGCTGCACCGACGCCCTGAGGGCGCCCTCCTCGCGATCGGCCTCCCTGACCCACAGCCGCAGATCGACGCGCCCGGGTCCGGGCAGGTAGGCGCACTGCACCCCCTCGCCGAGCAGGGGTCGGACCCATTCGGCCAGCGTCGTCTCCGAGACCCCCACCGTCCGCAGCGTCTCGCTGCGCAGGCGGCCCGCCACGCCCTCGCGCCGCAGCAGGGGGATCACCTCGTCGGCCAGCATGCGCTCCATCTCACCGGGCACGCCCGGCATCGAGACGAGCACGCTCGTCTCCGTGCGCAGCAGGAGCCCGGGGGCGATGCCGACCCGGTTCTCGATCGGCTGAGCCCCGGCGGGCACGAGCGCCATCGCCTCGCAGGCGGGGTTCATCGAGACCCCGCGGGCCGCGTACTTCCTGCGCAGCGCCTCGAGCAACGCCTCGCGGAAGATCAGCTTGCGGCCCAGGGCGGTCGCCAGCACGCGGCGGGTGACGTCATCGGGCGTGGCGCCCAGGCCGCCCGTGATGATGACCAGCGGCGATCGCGCCAGGGCCGACGTGACCGCCTCGCCCAGCGCGTCCCGGTCGTCCGGCACGACCGTGTGGCGCGTCAGGGGAATCCCCTCGCGCGCCAGGGCGGCGGCGATCGTGCTCAGGTTGGTGTCGCAGGTGTGGCCCGCGAGGATCTCGCTTCCCACCGCGATCGCTTCCGCGTGCATGCCCTCCTCCTCCGCGGACCGCCCGCGCGCGCCGGCTCGCGCCGGCGACGGGCTCTCGGGCTCTGATCAGGGGGAGGGTAGCAGAAGCCCGGCCAGCAGGAGAAGCAGGAGCGCGTAGAGGCCCGCGACGATGTCGTCGGCCATGACCCCGACGCCGTGGCGGAGCGTCTCCGCCTGATAGGCCGGCGGGGGCTTCAGGACGTCCAGCACGCGGAAGAGCACGAAGGCCCCGGCCGCGCGCCACGGGTCCCAGGGCACGCAGAGCGTCGCCGCGAGCATGCCGGCCACCTCGTCGATGACGATGCAGCGGGCATCTTCACCATAGCGCGCCTCCGTGCGGCCGGCCGCCCAGGTCCCCAACACCGTGACGGCCGCGAACAGCCCCAGGCGCACCGCCCAGGGCGGGGTGGGGATGAGCGCGATCGCCACCGCCACCACCGCCGAGGCGACGGTGGCCGGCGCCAGCGGAAAGAAACCCACGCCCCCGAAGGTCGCCACCACCGTCTCGGGGCGGGGATCGAAGCCGCCGATCGGCTTTTCGACCTTGCGCCGGAACTTGGCGCCTCGACTCTGCCCCG
Organism: uncultured bacterium; assembly: GCA_964603725.1. Classification (GTDB taxonomy): domain Bacteria; phylum Eisenbacteria; class RBG-16-71-46; order CAIMUX01; family WJJG01; genus CAZDKK01. The sequence continues at coordinate 2,541 of CAZRWW010000067.1, read as the reverse complement.
CCCCGCCGGCCATCTTCGGGCCATCTCCCCCTAGCTGTGGATCTGATGCGCCAGCGGCTGGCGGGCGGCGGTGCGCGACCGCACCAGCTCGGCCACCACGTCGTTCAGAATCGCCCTGAGCGTCTCGAGCACGCCGTCGCCCCGGATCGCGCTGGCCGGAAAGGTGGGCCAGGCCCCCCCGTTGAGCAGCCGATCGAGTTGCTCGAGCGGCACGGCCTGGGGCAGGTCGCGCTTGTTGTACTGCAGCACGACGGGGATCGAGTCGAGCGTGCGGGCCATCAGCGCGACGTTGCGCCGCAGGTTCTCGAGGCTGACCCGATTCCAGAAGAACTGCTCGGGATGCGAGTCGGCCACGAAGACCAGACCGTCGACGCCCTCCAGAATGATCTTGCGGCTGGCGTTGTAGCGCGGCTGGCCCGGCACCGTGTAGAGGTGCAGCCTCGTGCGGTAGCCCAGGATCTCACCCAGGTCGAGCGGCAGCAGATCGAAGTACAGCGTCCGATCGCCCTCGGTGGACAGGCGCGTCATCTGCGCCCCGCCCCGGCCGGCCAGGCGACGGAAGAGCCACTCGAGGTTGGTCGTCTTGCCGCCGTAGCCGGGGCCGTAGTAGACAATCTTGCAGTGGATCTCGCCGGCAGCGGTGTTGACGAACGCCATCGTCGGTTCTCGGGGTCCGGGGTCCTAGGCTCGCGTGTCGAAGAGCTGATCGAGGCGGTCGGCGGCCTCCCCGCGGAAGCCTTCTCCCAGTGTGACCCGGTCCACGTCCGCTTCCTGGTAGCCCTGCCGGATCGAGTCGCCCAGCGAGGACAGCGCGCGCCGCACCGCGTAGCGCACCAGTCCGAGCGTCGTCTCTCGATCGAAGACCACCGCCATGAGCGTGCCCTCGGTCACCTGGGTCAGGTACAGCGAGGTGTCCTCGCCCTGGTGGTAGACGGTGTGAAAGGACTCCTCGCCGAGCAGGCGGGCCAGCTCGCGCGTGGCGCAGAAATCGGCGGCCATGAGCGACACGAAGGTCGTCAGGTCGAACTGCGGCGCGTCCCCCACGAGCGTCAGCAATCTCCCCGCCGAGTCCATCAGCAGGATCGCCCGGCCGCCGCTCTCTTGCTGGAGGTGCTCGAGCTGCGCCTGCAGATGGACCAAGTTCCCGCCAAATCCCTCCCATCGGATCTGCACCATGGTCGTTCTCCTCTGATGCAGCCGTTCCGACTCGGGGCCCACCGCGCGCTGCTCGAGTCGCTTCGGTTCAGGGTGGTCGCCCACTCATCGGGAATTGTGCGAGAGTCCGGGCGTGCGCCGATCTTGAGGTCTCCGCGGGCGCCCTGGGCATGCCCAGGGCCTATGCTGGGGTGCAGGCACGCGCCCCTCCCCCACCGCCCCTGGTTCTGGTCGGTGGTCCGGTTAGCCGCAATCATGCGGTGGGGCCGGAACTTGTCAAGCGTAAACGCCGGAAGCGGGCCGGCGAGCGCTACTCGAACTCCCTGCGGCCCTCGAGCGCGCGCGTCAGGGTGATTTGATCCGCGAGCTCGAGGTCGGAGCCCACGGGCACCCCGCGGGCGATGCGCGTCACCCGCACCGGCAGCGCGGCCAGCAGCTCGCGGATGGCGTGCGCCGTCGCCTCGCCCGCCGCGGTGGGATTGGTGGCCACGATGACCTCCGCGACCCCGCCCGCGCGGACCCGTTCGAGCAGCTCCCGCAGGTGGAGCTGCTCGGGGCCCACGCCGTCGGCCGGCGAGAGCGCGCCGCGCAGCACGTGGTAGCGGCCATGAAAGTGACCGGTGCGCTCGAGCACGATGACGTCGCTGGGCTCCTCGACGATGCAGAGCTGGGTGTCGTCGCGCCGCGGGTCGGCGCACAGCTGGCAGGGCTGGGTCTCGGCGATGTTGCCGCACACCGCGCACACGCCGACGCCGGTGCGGACCTGCTCGATGGCCCGGGCCAGGCGCAGGGCCTCGTCGGCCGGAACGCGAAGCAGGTGGAAGGCCAGACGCTGGGCGGTCTTGGTGCCGATGCCCGGCAAACGGGCGATCTCGCGCACGAGATCTTCCAGATGGCGCGAGCTGTACTGCATGGCGGTTCCTGGCGCCCCCGCGGGCGGCGGCCCGCCCCGCGGGACCGCGGGTTACATGAGGCCCGGAATCGAGAGGCCCCCGGTGGCCTTGGCCAGCTCCGCGCGCACCAGCTCCTGGGCCCGCGACTGCGCGTCGGTGATGGCCGCCGTGATCAGGTCCTCCAGCATCTCGACATCGGCGGGGTCCACCACCGTGGGGTCGATCTTGAGCGCGACGATCTCGTTGCGACCGTTCACCGAGGCCTTGACCATCCCGCCCCCGGCGGATCCGTCGATCGTCCTGGCGGCGAGCTCCTCCTGGGTCTTCATCATCTTCGACTGGGCTTCCTGGAGCTGCTTGAGCATCCGGCCCATGTCCTTCATCATTTCTGTTCCCTCCGGGGACCTAGCAAGCCGGTCCCACGATATCGCCGTCCATCAGCTCCGCGATCCTGCGCGCGCGGTTGCGGTCACGGGCCGGGGCGGGCCCGGGG
>CAZRWW010000066.1:0-31160 GCA_964603725.1 uncultured bacterium | reverse complement strand
CGCTGCCGGCGCCAGCGCTCGGATCGACGCCGCTGTACTCCTTCCACAGGTAGGCCGCCACCGCGCGCGCCTCGGCTCGCTTCAAACCCTGGTTGGGCATCGGCGGATAGGCCGGGTCGACCTTGCGCGGCGCCAGGATGAAGGCGGCCAGGCCGTCGAAGTCGCCCTCGTACTTGGGCAGCACGTCGTTGTAGGGGGGGCCAACCACCTTGCGGTCGAACTGGTGGCAGGCGCTGCAGCGCTCGCGGTAGATGCGGGCGCCGGCCTCGGGGTCCAGCTCCTGCGACGAGGCGTAGAGCGCCTCGCGCTCGGCGACGAGCTCGCGGCGCAGCTCGTCCGCGCGTGCCGCCAGCACGAGGCGGTGCTCCCGCATCGCATTGGCATGCAGCGCCTGCTCCTGGTGGGCGAAGAGCCCGAAGACCGCCAGCCCGAGCAGGAAGCTCGGCCAGGCGAAGCGAGTGTGCCTCCCCCGGATCATCGCCGTGGCGAGCAGGGCGCTCACGAACAGGGCCAGGAGCTGCAGGGCCGCGGACTGATAGACGCCTGGCGACAGGCCCTGCTTGGGCGCCGTGTAGAGCTTCCACAGCATCAGCGGCGGGGCCGTCAGGACGCTGCCCAGCACGGCGCCGAGCCCCACGCCGCGCAGGAGGGGCTGCTCGGACTCCGGCGTGTGCAACTTCCGCTCGGGCCACTGGAAGTGGATCAGGAGGATGGCGCCGCCCGCGAGCCCCGCGCCGAGCGCCAGGAGCAGCAGCATGTTGATGACGACCTGGATCGAGAAGATGAACGGCAGCGGCCCGCGGATGAACTCCCACTTCTCGGGATAGGACAGCAGGGTCCAGCTCGCAACGAAGTGGAACGTCGCCCCCAGCAGGAGCGCCAGTCCCGCCAGACCCGCGGCGCGGCGGCGGCCCTGATAGACGTAGAGGAGCGCGAACGCCGCCAGGCACACGACCAGGACGCGGGCCAGGTAGCTGCCCACGTGCGCGGTGGCCCCGGCAAGCAGTTGCACGAAGAGGAACGCGAGCGTGATCAGGGGCAGCAGACCGAAGACGAGCCAGCTTGCGCGGCTGCGCGAGCTGGCGCCCATGAGATCGCGCGCCAGCCCCGGGTAGCGCGGCAGCGCCAGCAGCGATCCGGCGGCCGAGACGATCAGCACCCCCACGAACGGCAGGAAGAAGAGCAGCGCCAGGAACATCAGCGGATCGAGCAACGGCAGATGCCCGGCGGTGGGGAAGAGAACGAGCCTGTCGAACGCGTTCATGACGTGCCCCAGCCCTCCTATGGCTGCATGACGCGATCCACGACCAGCAGGACCATCGTCAGGAGCGCGAACAGGTTGATCCCAGCGAACCCGCGGCGCAGGTCGATCTCGCTCAGGCCGGCCCCCCGCAGCAGGCGCAGCCCGAGGATGCTCAGGACCGCCGCGCTGGCGGCGAGCAGCGCGTAGGTGGCGCCGCTTTGCAGCAGGCCGAAGAGCGGCAGGCCCAGGGCCGCCAGCATGGCCGCCACCGCCCAGACGTAGATGACGCGAGCCAGCCCCCGCTCGCCCAGCGCGCCGGCCACGCTCGGATACCCCGCCGCGCGGTACTCGGCCGCATGGCGCGCGTGCAGCATCCAGAAGTGCGGCACCTGCCAGAGGAAGAAGACCGCGCCGACGGCCAGCAGGCGCGGCGAATCGAGCGGCGCGCCGGCGGCCGTCCAGCCGATGGCCGGCCCCAGCGCGCCGATGAGCGCACCCGGGACGGCCGCGAAGGCGCTGCGGCGCTTCAGCGGCGTGTAGACCGCGTTGTACCAGCCGATCGCCGCCGCGCCCAGGGCGGCCGCCCGCCAGTTGCAGGCGAGCGCGAGCACGCCCAGGCCCGCCAGGATCAGCGCGGCGGCCGCCAGCAGGCCCGCGCGCCGCGACAGGCGGCGGGCCGGCAGCGGCCGCGCGCGGGTGCGCCGCATGCGCGCGTCCCATTCGCGCTCCTGCGCCTGATTGAGCGCCGAGCCGCCGGCCGCCAGCAGCAGGCCGCCCAGCGCCGGCACGAGCGCCGCCGCCTCGAGCGCGTTCGCGGCGATCACATGGCCGACCGCCGCCGAGAGCGACACGAAGAGCGTCAGCTTGATGCGCGCCAGCGCCAGCCAGTCGTTCACGCCCGCCCTCATGTCGCTACCTGCCCGCACCGGCCGCATCCGGGGCAGCCGTGCTCGAGGCCGCCGCATCGGCCGACGCCGCATCGGCCGACGCCGCATCACTGGCCGCCGCTCCCGGTCCGCCCGCGAGCGTCTTCAAGTACTCGATGATGGCCGTCAGCTCCTCGTCGGTGAGATCCGCCACCGGCATGTTGGTCTCAAAGTCCCGGACGTACTCGGCGTCGGGCTCGCGGATCGCCCGGCGCAGGTAGTCCTCGTCGGCGACTACCGCGCGCTCGCGTCCGGCGCGCAGCACCACGCGCGACCGGCCGTAGAGGCCCAGGAAGGTCGGGCCGATGTCCTGGTTGCCGTTGAGCGTGTGGCAGTCGAGGCAGCCCTTCTCGGCCAGCAAGCCCGGCACGCCCCGCTCCTGCCCGGGCTCGTCGGCCGCGCCGGCGTACCACGCCTCGAACTCGGCCTGCTCGAGCACCACCACCTCCGACATCATGTAGGCGTGGCGTTGGCCGCAGTACTCGGCGCAGAAGATGTCGGCCGGCCCGGTGGTCTGGGGCTTGAACCACAGGTAGTTCTCTTTTCCCGGCACCAGGTCTTCTTTCACCCGGAAGGCGGGAATGAAGAAGCTGTGGTTGACATCGAGCGACGTCAGGGTGAGGCGCACGGGACGGTCGACCGGCACGTAGAGCTTGGCGGTCTCCTTGCCGTTGTCGTAGCGGAAGGTCCAGTCCCACATGCGGCCGATCACCTGGACGTGCATCGCGTCCGGCGGCACCTGGCGCAGCAGGCGGAAGCCTTCCGTGCCGACATAGAACATCACCAACACGATGGCGACGGGGATGACGGTCCAGACCACCTCGAGCAGGACATTGCCCTCGATCTGCACGGGCCGCGGGTGCCGGCGGTGGTGATAGCGGATGGCGAAGCCGATCATGAGCGCCATGATCAGGACGAGCAGCACCACCGAAACGGCCAGAAAGAAGTGGAAGACGGCATCGACGGCGCCCGCGGTATTGGAGGTCGGTCCGTACATCATCCACCTCACCGGAATGACAGGTCTGCGAAGGTCAGGATCATGATGATCGCCAGCGTGAGCAGGGCCATCACCATGAACAGCTTCAGGAGCGCGGACTCGTACTTCAGGTGCATGAAGTAGAAGAGCACCAGCGTCCCCTTGATCGCCGCGATCAGGATCGCCGCCAGGATGCTCCAGCGCCCGAAGGCCAGGCCGGCCGCGGTGATCGTCGCGGCCGTCAGGATCAGCAGCGACAGCCACACCAGGACGTAGCGCCCGTAGGACACCGGGCCGTGTCCTTTTGCCGCGTTCTCGGCCATGTCCGCCTCCACCGCCTCCCTGAGCATCGCGTCCCCGTGCCCGCCTCGGGGTGCCGCCGCCCGCCCCGCGCCGTCCGTCATCTTCGCGCCCGCCCCGGTGTGTTGCCTTCCTCCGGGCCGCCCGATACTCCGCCGCGCCCGCTACGTGATCAGGTAGAGCAGCGGGAAGAGGAAGATCCAGATGATGTCGACCAGGTGCCAGTAGAGCCCCGCGTTGTCGAGCCGCGGGAGGTTGCCCGCCAGCAGCTCGTCGTGGCGCTCATAGACCACGCTGACCTCGAGCGCCGACGCCCCGGCGCCGACGGCGCCCGACCAGAGCGCCCGGCCGCCCGCCGTCGCCAGGCGCACGTACTCGCCCGCGGGCGCGGGCAGCGTCACGCGCACGCGCGGGCGGCGCGCGAGGACGGCGAACATCCAGATCAGGATCCCCAGCCCCACGACCACGTGCAGCGCGTGCAGACCCGTCATACCGTAGTAGAGGCCAAAGAAGATGTTCTCGCCCGCGGTGCGCTCGACCAGCTCGGTCGATCCCGGGAAGAGACCGTGGCCGATCTTGCCCGACCACTCGAAGGCCTTGACGACCAGGAAGGTCAACCCCAGGCCGATGGTCGCCCCCAGGAAGAGCACCGCCGGCCGGCGCTGCCCGCGCTCCAGCGCGGCGATCGACAGCACCATCGTGAGACTGCTCGTCAGCAGCACGAGCGTGTTGGCGCCGCCGATCAGGGGATTGAGCAGGGTCGAGGCGTAGTGGAAGTCGGCCGGGAAGCGCGCGCGGTAGGCCGCGTAGAGCAGGAACGCGCCGCCGAAGAGGATCAGCTCGGTCAGGAGGAAGAGCCACATCCCCATCTTCGCGCCCAGCGGGTCGCGGTGCTCGTGACCGGCGGCGACCTCCGGGCCGTGGCCGCCTCCCGGGTCGTGCGCTCCCCCGGGCCGGTGCTGGTGAGCCGGCAATTGGGCCGGCAGCGTCGTGCTCATGCCCGCGCTCCTTCGTGCTCGTCGGGCCCCGGGTGCTCGCCGCGATCGTAGGGCCCCGCCGTCACCTCCGGCAGCACGGTGAAGTTCTCCTGCGGCGGCGGCGACGGGATCGTCCACTCGAGCGTGGTGCCGCCCCAGGGATTCATCCCGGCCGGCTCGCCGCGCCGCGCGGAGCGGATCAGGTGGACGACGAAGATCACCAGGCCCGTGGCGAGGATCCACGAACCCACCGTCGAGAGGGCGTGGAGCCCGTGGAACTGCGGCAGATAGTCATAGTAGCGGCGCGGCATGCCTTGCCAGCCCATCACCAGCATCGGGAAGTAGAGGACATTGAACCCGACGAAGAGGAAGGCCCACGCGATCTGGATGATCTTGCGGCTGTACATCCGCCCGAACATCTTGGGAAACCAGTAGAGCAGGCCGGCCAGCAGCCCGAAGACCGTGCCGCCGAACATGACGTAGTGGAAGTGGCCGACGATGAACGCCGTGTCGTGGATGTGCACGTCGATCGCGAGCGAGCCTTGCATGAGGCCGGTCAGCCCGCCGATCGAGAAGAGGAAGATGAAGGTGAAGATGAAGAGCAGCGGCGGCTCCACGCGGATCGATCCCTTGTAGAGCGTCGCCACCCAGTTGAAGACCTTGACGCCGCTGGGCACCGCCACCAGGAACGTCAGCAGCGAGAAGATGATGCGGGAGCTGTCGCTGATGCCGCTCGTGAACATGTGATGGCCCCAGACCAGGTAGCCCAGGAAGGCGATCGCCAGGCTCGAAAAGGCGATCGCCTTGTAGCCGAAGATCTTCTTGCGCGCGAAGGTGGGGATGATCTCCGAGACGACGCCCATGGCGGGCAGGATCATGATGTAGACCGCCGGGTGCGAGTAGATCCAGAAGAGGTGCTGGTAGAGCAAGGGGTCGCCGCCGCGGCCCGGGTCGAACAGCCCGAGGTTGAACATGCGCTCGAGCATCACCAGGAGCAGCGTGATCGCGAGAACCGGCGTGGCCAGGATCTGGATCCAGGCGGTCGCGTAGAGGCTCCAGACGAAGAGCGGCATGCGAAACCAGCCCATGCCCTTCGCGCGCAGCCGATGCGTGGTCGTGACGAAGTTGAGGCCCGTCAGGATCGACGAGAATCCCAGGATGAACGCGGCGAAGACAGCCAGGGTGACGTTGGTGCTGGTGCGCACGCTGTAGGGCACGTAGAAGGTCCAGCCGGTGTCGGGCGCCCCGCCGCCGGTGAAGAGCGAGGCCACGGCCAGGAGCGCGCCGCCCACGAAGCAGTACCAGGAGAGCAGGTTGAGCTTGGGGAACGCGACATCGCGGGCGCCGATGTGGATGGGCAGAAAGAAGTTGCCCAGCACGGCCGGCACGCCGGGGATGACGATCAGGAAGATCATGATCACGCCGTGGACCGTGAAGAGCGCGTTGTAGGCGCCGGCCTCGACGATCGTGCGGCCGGGCGCGATCAGCTCGAGGCGCATCAGCAGACCCAGCAACACGCCCACGGCGAAGAAGGCGAGCATCGAGACCAGGTACAGGATCCCGATGCGCTTGTGGTCGGTCGAGAGGATCCAGGCCAGCAGGCCCGTGCGGCGGCCGTGAGCCTGGAAGAACCCGGGATCCATGGGAACAGCCTCGCCCATTGCCTCTGCCATCCCCTAGCTCCCCTCCTGCGCGGGCGCTGCGCCCCCGCGGCGCCGTGTCCGGCGGGTCGAGACGATCAGCCAGAGCACGAAGATGGCGGCGAAGATCATGATGCCGGTGCCGGCCACCTTCAGGATGTTGAAGACGTAGCGCTGGCCGTCGGGGTCGTAGCTGTAGCAGTAGTAGAGCACGCGGTTGATCGTCGGGCCGCTCTTGCCCTGGGCCGCCTCGTTGAGCGCCATCTTGAGGTCGAACGGCAGGAAGGTGATGCCGTGCAGATAGCGGGCGATCTTGCCCTCCGGGGTGAGGATCGTGATCACGCCCGGGTGGTTGAACTCCTTGCCGAGACGCTGGAAGCGGAACCCGATCGCCTCGGCGATCTGATCGATGGCGGCCTTCTCGCCCGTCAGGAACCGCCAGGATTCGGCCGGGAAAGGCTGGTGGAAGGCCTTCAGGAAGTTCATCTTCTTGCGCGCCGCCAGGTCGGGCGTCTCGGTCTCGTCGAAGGAGATCGTCACGATGCGGAAGTTGCGCTCGCCGACCAGGCCGCCGCGCTCGATCACATCGACCAGCCCGCTCAGGAGCGGCGTGCAGATGCTCGGGCAGCGGAAGTAGACGAGCGTGAGGATCGTGGGCCGATCGATCAGTTCGCCGAGCCGCACGGGCAGGCCGTCCTCGTCGAGGAAAACGAGGTCGAGCGGGATCATCCGCCCGAGGTGCTCGTCGACGCCGACCGTGCTGGCAGTCTCGTCCGGCTGGGCCGCCGGTGTGGGCGCCGCCTCGAGCGCCTGGTCCTGCGCCGACTCAGGCGCCGCTTCCCGCGCCGGCGCCTGCGCCGACTCAGGCGCCGCTTCCTGCCCCCCCACCGGCCCCGGCGCGCACAGCGCCAGACATAGCAGCGTGATCGGTCCCCAGGCTCGCATCTTCACTCCCCCACCGCGTTGGCGGTCACTCGCTCGCGCCTTCAGCGCCGCCGGCAAGGCGCTCCCGGCGCTTGGGGCAGATGGGCGCCACCCGGCAGCCCAGCACCTCCTGCTCGTTCTGGGCGGGGCACTCGTGCGCTGCCAGGCGCGCCAGGTTCCATGTTGCGAGCGACGCCGTCATGCTCTGCTCGAAGCCGCTCACCGCCTCGTGATAGTCGCAATGCCCGGCGCGGGCCGGAACGGCGCTCGTCTCCACCAGGGGTCCCTGACAGGCATCCACGATTTCCAGCAGGCTGATCTCGGCGGGGGTTCGACGCAGGGTCACGCCGCCCTGGACGCCCCGGTGCGCCTGGAGAATGCCCGTCTTGGCGAGCAGGGTAAAGATCTTCGCCAGGTAGCTGGCCGAAACTCCCAGCTCGCCGGCGACGCGGCGCGGCGAGACGGGGCGCCTGTGCGCTCGCAGCGTCAGGTAGAGCAGCGCCATGATCGCGGTCTCGGTGGTCCTGCTGAGCATGCCGTTCGGCCCCCAAACTCGGACAATTGTGGTGGTACTTATCCGGTTTGTCAATCACCGCATCGGATCGCGGCATCGGGGAAAAAGGGCACAGGGCCGCGGGACCGGATCGGGGCGACCGAACGCGGAGCACCGGACCGAGCGTCGATGGCCTAGGGTATCACGATGGAGCGCGTGGCGAGGCTGCGGCCATTCAATTGAATGCGGAAGATGTAGATGCCTCTCGATAGCCGCAGACCGGCCTCGTCCATCCCGTCCCAGACGACAGCGCCGGAGCTCGCCGCCCGCGCGTCGAGGAGCCGGACCCGGCGGCCGGCGACGTCGTGGACGTGGATCGCGAGCCTTCCGGCCCGGGCGCCGGCATCGGCCGCGAGGGACCATTCCACACGCTGGCCGGGACGGAGCGGATTGGGCGCCCGCAAGCACGTGACGTCGCCGGCGGCCGCGGCGGCTGCGGCGTGGCTGGAGACCGCTCGGCTCACGGCCGCATCGGCGAGGCCGTCGACACTCGCCGGGCACGATGCGCCCCCACCGGCCAGCCCGTCGCCGGCGCGCGGCCCGCAACCGTCGCCTGGCCCGCAGCCCACACGCCCCGCGCCCATCCGGCCGCACGTGCCCTCGCAGGCCGCGGCCAGGGCCGGGCGGCAGGGCGAGCTCTCGCGCACGTCCAGGATGCCCAGGGGCAGGTCGCAGAACTGGGGATCCGCGCAGATGTTGCCCTCGACGCCGAGCTGCACCCCGAGCCAGCCGATCCAGTCGCCGCCCGCGTTGCCGAAGAGATCGCAGCAATAGAGCCAGACGGTGCCGGTCTCGTTGTCGATGGCCGCGCCGTTCGTCGTGAAGGCGACGATCGAACGCTCCATGACGATCGAGCCGCCATAGGCGCCGACCGCGCAGGTACTGCTGCTTCCATTCTGGGCGTAGGTATTGCCCCGATCGAGAACGATCGCATAGTCGCACCCCAGCGCCCCGCCCCAGCGCGCCCAGTTGCGCCAGAAGATGCAGTCCTCGACCTCGACCCAGCTCTGTCCGTTGACCTGCAGGCCGCCTCCGTGCTGGTCGGCGGTGTTGAACAAGAACCGGCAGCCCTCGATGCGCGTCGTGGACTCATCGTCGATGTAGATGGCGGCCCCATGGACGGCGCGATTGCCGAAGAAGGTGCAGTTGACGAGGGTGGCCGAAGAACCCGGCGCGATCAGGATGGCGCCGCCGTCCTGTCCCGCCAGTTCCACCTCCCCGTTCCAGATCGAGACGGCCTCCAAGCGCGCCTTGGGCTCCTCGCCCTGCACGAACAGGAAGCCACGCTGCGGCCCCGGGTCGCTGGTGTGGCAGTCGATGCGGCAGGCATCCGGGTTCCCGCTCCGGGAGCGGATCGTGAGCGTCTTGCCCAGGTAGCTCAGGTTGCGATTGTCCGCGCCGCGGAAGACCCCGTCGCCCAGGAAGATCACGTCGCCGGCGGCGGCGGCGGCGATGGCTGCCCGAATCGTGGGAAAGTCGCCCGTGCCGTCGGGCAGGACGAGGTGCTCGGCGCACCGCCCGGCCGGAGCCAGGCCCAGGATCGCCGGAATGATGGCCGCCAGCACGCGTCCCGCATGGTTCATTGCCGTTCTCCCCGCGAGCCCGCGATCACCCGTGCCTCGCTCTCGGGCAAGCAGATCATCGGACCAGCACGACGCGCGCCGCGCCTGCCCGGCCGGCCTCACAGAGCGCGATGAAGTACGCGCCGCTCGGCAGGGGGCGGCCCCCCGCGCCGCGACCATCCCAGGTGTAGGTGTAGGTGCAGGTGCAGGCGCCCACGGTGGTGCCGGGCCCGCCCAGGTCTGGCTCCAGGGTCCGCACCCAGGTTCCCCCCGGGTCGAAGATCATCACCGCCCCTTGGCTCGGCGCGGGTCGTCCCAGCGCGATGCGCAGCGGCCGACCGGGCACGCAGGGCTGCCCGGACAGAACCCTCACAGACGCGCCCCGATCTCCGCTGCCCGATTCTGCCGGGACCGATCCACCCCCCGCGATGACGACCGCGTGGATGGTCTCCAACAACTCCGCATCCCGATCCGCGCTGAACTCCCAGAACATGGCCCCGCCGAGCATCTGGGAGTTGATGTAATGGCCTTTGGCGGCGATCGAGATCGGATCGTCGTAGCTGATCATCACGCGCGCGCCAGGATTGAAAAGCCACGGCACCTGAGCCTCCGCATGCCGGTGCGACGCGTATCCGCTCAGGTCGATGTAGTGCTGGCGCAGATCCCAGAAGTCGAAGACGCCCGCTTCCCAGGTGCCGTTCCACGCCGGGCCCTGGTAGCCGGCGAACAGGCCGTCGTTCTGGTCTTGCACCAGGCCGTAGCCCCGGCCATAGAAGGCCAGGCCGGGGTTGAGCTTCGCGCGCGGCACGCCCAGGACCAGGTAGGTCTCGACCGCGGCCGCCAGGTTGAACGCCGAATGGGCCGGCTCCGGAGTGGGGTCGTCCGAGGCCGGATGCAGCGGAGCGTTGAAGTTCGTGACCTCGTCGAAATCCCCGCCCCACGGCCCGTGAAAGTCGTATGTCATGATGTTGATCCAGTCGAGGTAGGGGTGAATCAGCTCCACCTCGATGTTCGGGATCACAAGCGGCGAGGCCGGGGCGGCGATGGTCAAGAGGTAGTCGCCCGCCGCGGAGAGCTGCCCGCGCAGCTCCGCCAGCAGCAAGGTGTAGTTCTCCCGATCCTCCGGCCGGTAGACGTTGCCGGGATGCCCACCGCTCACCGGGTACTCCCAGTCGATGTCGACGCCGTCGAACTCGTAGCGCTGCACGAAGGCCACACAGGAGGCAGCGAAGCGGGCCCGCGACGCGGGGGTCAGGGCCACGTCGGAGAAGTAGGTCGACCAGGTCCAGCCCCCCACGGAGATCAGCGTGCGCACGTGAGGGTGCTGGCGCTTCAGGATCTGCAGCCGGTGGAAGCTGCCGCGCAGCGAGTCGGGGTGCCAGCTGTCCCCCGGATACCACTTCTCCGTGTCGGCGTAGGGGTCCCCCAGCACGATTTCCCCGCCGGCGAGGTTGGCGAAGGCGTAGTTGATGATGTTGACCCGCTCGGCCGGGATGTCGGGCACGTGGTAGTCGCGCCCGTAGACAGCCCAGGACGGGTAGTACCCCACCAGGTTCCGGTCGGGGGGCCAGGCATGAGCGGCCTGCAGGCTGGCGAGCCAAGCCAATGCCAGGAAGCATGTTCCGATCCACCGCATGCGCGACCCCCTGCCGACAGCCTGCCGGGACGGCATCCTGGTTCCCACCGAGCCCGGACCGGCCCGGCGAGGCATCGAGACTCGGCCCTTGTCAAGGGCCGGATGGCAGAGATAGAATAGCAGCTTGCGCTTGAACCCGGAAGGGTTGGGCAGCCTTGCTCGGAGGAGCCAAGATGTCGCACTGGAAGGAACTCCTGGACCAGATCCTGGAGCCGGGTGAAGCCTCGGCATCCGTTTTGGATGCCGAGGCGCGAAACGCGCTGAAGCTCGCCCTGACTGAGGCCTCCGCTTCGAACGAAACGGAGGCCTTACTACATGAGCTCGCGCAGGGCCACCCGCTGCGCGACCCCTCGAAGGGCCTCCTGGGCCGAGCCGCCTACGCGCGCGGCCTGACGCTCCTCGAGCTGGAACGCAACGAGGAGGCGCTCCAGGCCCTGCTGCCGCTGTGCGAGAAGCTCGAGCAGGCGCGCGCCTGGCCGATGCTGGCGCAGGTGGCCGACGAGATCCTGGGCGCCGTCGCCAACGTCGAAGCGGCGCGCTACCTGGCCAAGGCGATCGAGGAAAGCGGCGAAGCGATCGCGCCCGAGGGCAGCCTCGCGCGCGCTATGGAGCTGTTCGCCGACGAGCCCCGGATCTGCTGGTTGGCGGCGCAGGCCGCCGAGCGTCAGAGCGATACCGAACGCGCTCAGGCGCTCTACGCGAGCTGTCTGCCGGCCCTGGTGGAGGCGAAGAACCTGGAGCGCGTGGAGGAGGTCTTCCTCCAGCTCGAGGATCTGCACGACGCGACGACCACCCTGACGCTGACGCAGGCCTGCGTGCGGCTGGCCGTGCACAAGTTCTGGAACGAGGCCGAGGCGCATCTCGAGCGGCTGCTGCCGCATATCAAGGCGGCCGGGCTGGCGCGCGAAGCGTGGGGCCAGTTCCTGAAGATCCTGCCCAAGGCCGCCGAGACGTCCTCCCTGCGGCGCTTCCTCATGGACATCGCCCCCGATGCCCTGCCGGGTGTCGACGGCGTGCTGGACGTGCTAGGGCGCAGCGGCTTGCTGGATCCGGCCGTCAAGGTGGAGACGGCGATCAGGAAGCTCGACGAGCTGCTCGAGTTCGCGCCCGGCTATCGCGTGCTGCACCAGAACTGGGGCCCCGGCCGCATCCGCGCCAACGAAGTCGACGCCCTGGTCATCGATTTTCCCGACAAGCCGCGCCACCGGATGTCGCTCGCCATCGCCCGCAAGTCGCTGAAGGTCATCCCGCCCGACGATCTGCGCGTGCTGGCGCACGAGGACCCGGAGCGCATCAAGACGATGGTCAAGAGCCAGCGCGCCGACCTGGCGTACCTCGCCATTCGCGAGCTCGGCGGACGGGCGACCAGCCACGATCTGCGCCGGCGTCTCACGCCCGCCCCGATCCCGACCTCCACCTGGAGCACCTGGTGGAAGGAGGCGCGCGCGCAGATGGAGAACGACGAGCGCTTCGATTTCTCCGAGAGCTACCAGCAGATCTACGCCATCCGCAGCCCGATCGCCCACGGCGACGATGAGGATACCCTGCCTCGGCTGGACCGGCGTCGCGGGGTGCGGGCCAATCTGAATCTGCTGCGCCGCTTCCTCGATCAACACCCGCAGCACGCCCAGCGCGCGGTCAAGATCTACACCCCGATCCTCGTGCGCTGGCTGCGCGATGAGCACACCAACCCCGAGGCGGCGGTGGCGATCTGCCTGACGCTCGATCGCTGGGGTAAGCTGGATCCGCAGGACCTGGACCACAGTCTGCGTCAACTGCTGACCTCCGGCATCGAGGCGGCCACGTTCGCCGATCCGGACGCGCAGCGGCTCCTCGCCACGCACGGCCTGGCGCTGAAAGGCATGCGGCGCGAGGCGATCTTCTTCACGCTCGGCTCGCGCTATCCCGACATCCGCAAGATCGCCCTTGACGAGCTGGCCAAGGATTCCGAGGACGGTTCGCGGCTGCTGGAGGATTTGCTGTCGCGCCCCGAGGAGCGCCAGAACACGGCGTTGTCGGTCATCAGCGCGGCGATCAGTCAGGAGGGCGAGAAGGACCCGCTCCTGCCGTCGCCGTGGCGCGCCGCCGCGGCGCTGTGCCGGCTGGTCGAGAGGACCGGGCGGGATTCGTTCCGCGATCAGATCATGCGCCTCTTCAACAAGAACAGCCAGATGGCCGCCGCGCTGCGCCAGTCGCCGCTGGCCGAGGATGTGGCGTTCACGCTCGGCGAGATGCTGCGCCGCTGGCGCCAGTCGGAGGACTACCTCTTCCCGATCCTCGAGTTCTTCGAGAGCCTCGGGGCCGAGGAGGTGGTCCAGTCGGTGCGCGGCGCGCGGCAGGAGGCGACCAACCTGCTGCTCACCCAGCAGCGCGGCGAGGGGACCTACGAGGGCTTCTACTTGACCCGCAGCACCTACGAGCGGCTCGAGCAGGAGCGCAACTTCCTGACCAACGAGCTCAAGACAACCGTCGCGCGGGCCATCCAGGCCGCCCGCGAGCACGGCGACCTGAGCGAGAACGCCGAGTACCACGCCGCCAAGGAGAAGCAGGGCAACTACGCCGCGCGCATCCAGCAGATCGGCGAGACGCTGGGCAGCAGCACGCTCATCGAGAACCTGCGTGTGCCCGAGGGCGAGGTGGGCCCCGGCTGCTGGGTGCAGGTGCGCGCGCTCAGCGGCGACGGCGTGCAAACCGGCGAGCTGCTCACCTACTGGCTGCTGGGCGAAGGCGATTCGCACCTGGCGCCCGAGGTGATCTCCTGCGCCGCGCCGGCCGCCAAGTCGCTGCTCGGCCACCGCATCGGCGATCAGGTCGTGCTCCCGCGCGGCGAGACCCCGGTGACGGTCGAGGTGGTCTCGGCCGAGCGGCGGCTGCCCGAGCGTGAGCCGCAGCGGTAAGGGCTGGAGTCATGGTGGCCGCGGTAGCGGCGGCCGCGGTGATGATCAAAGCAGTGGCTGCGGCGATGGCCAGTGGCAGTGGCTGCGCTGATGGTCGCGGAGCCCGGGCAATGAGTGCAGGAGTCCTCTTCGACTTCGACGGCACCCTGGTCGACACGTTCGACGGCATCGTCGCCGCGGTGCAACGCATGCGCGCGCGCCTGGGCGCCGGGCCGCTGCGCGACGAGGAGATCCGCCCCCACATCGGCTGGGGCGTTCACAACCTCATCGGCCAGAGCCACCCGCGGCTCGACCACCTCCGACCCAACCGCCTGCCCCTCGACGGCGCTGCCCTGCCCATCGACCCGGAGGAAGTGGAGCACGGCATCGCGACGTTCCGCGAGGAGTACGCCAAGGACCTCGTCGAGGGCTGTCGCCTCTATCCGGGATTGCGGAAGCTATGCCAGCAGCTTGCGCGCGATGGCGCCGGCCTGGCGATCGTCAGCAACAAGCCCGAGCGCTTCACGCGCCGGATCATGGCCGGCCACGGCCTCGTCGATTTCTTCATGGTCGTCGTCGCCGGGGACTCGCTGCCCGTGATGAAGCCCGACCCCGAGCCCCTGCGCCACGCCGCGCGCGCGCTGCGCGTGGAGCTGGAGCGCTGCGTCATGGTGGGTGACAGCCGCATCGACGTCGACGCCGCGCGCGCGGCGGGCATCCCCTGCTGCGCGGTCACGTGGGGAATCGAGAGCGAGGCCGCTCTGGCGGCGTGCAAGCCCGAGGCGATTGCGCGGACGGCGGAAGAGCTGGCGGAGTGGATCGAGAAGATGACGGCGCGTGTGGACCGCGACGGGCAGCAGCCTCGGCGCCAGCACGCGGGACCTCGGCGGCAGTCTGAAGCGTGATCGCCCCGGGACGGGGATGCGGCGTCCGCAAGTGACTCGGCACGCCAGGGGCACCCAAAGAGTCTCCGCCCGGGGGAGGCGCGCACTGCCCAATACCGGGTTGATGCTCCTCGTCGGAGCCCAAAGGTCGAGCTATGTGACTTGGCTGAGAGCCTGAGCTGTCTCGCTCGGGGTCGTTCAGGTTCCCCGCCGGCACATCCGCTCACTCGTCGACTGTCTGCGCGCCTGTCCTGATTCCGGTAGCGGCATTCCACTGCGGTTACCCCGCCAGGCTGGCCGGTGGACGCCGGGGCCAGTACAGCATTCGGATCAACGACCAGTGGCGAGTCTGTTTCCGCTGGAGGGTTGCCGACGCACTCGAGGTGGAGATCACGGGCTACCACTAGGAGGCCACAATGGCTCGCAAGCGTATGGCTCCTGTTCATCCTGGTGAGATCCTCCTGAAGGAGTTTCTCGAGCCAATGGGCATCAGCCAGTACCGCCTAGCGAAGGAGATCACCGTCCCTGCCCGGCGGATCAACGACATCGTCCACGGCAAGAGGTCCATCAGCGCGGATACCGCCCTGAGGCTGTCCTGCTACTTTGGAACTTCGGAGCGATTCTGGCTCGATCTCCAAGCGCGCTATGATCTTGAGGTCGAGCGGGATCGCCTGGGGGCGCGCCTGACGCGCGAGGTCACGGCGCTACAGGCCTTTGATCTACACCTTGTTCGCTGCGACTGGCACCAAGGTGGCCACTGACTCTGCGTTCACTCGGGCGAACTGGCCTGGGGCACCGTCACAGTCAGCCGCACCATGCTCCTCAGCGCCCCGGAGGCGCACGAGGCGTAAGCTGCGCGGTGGCATTTCGCCTGTGGCGGGCGGACCATGGCGCTGATCTGCACCGATCCAGCGATGCCGGACAGCACCGGCGAGAAGAGATAGATGTCGTCCGGGCGGCCCAAGTCGGGTGGGCAGGAGTGTCCAAACCCCGCCCTTCACACCACCCGGCACGCGGGCCCGCACTGGGCGGTTCACGACGATGGAGCCCACGACGGTACTCACGCCTGGCCTGGCGTCTTCGGCCGCAGATCGCGGACCGAAAGCAGTCCCTGAATCCCCCGTCGCGCACTCGCCATCGCGACCCGCGCCGTTGGCCGCGACCCATGTACGGCATCATCTCATGGCCGGCCTTCTCGCCGCGGAAACCATTCGTCCTTGACGTCCCTTTCATCTCGGAGGATCGGTGCACGCATCCTTCCAGTCCGACGCGGTCGGGTTCGGAGCGGTTGCTCGGGGGAGGCAGTTTGACCACAGGCCAGCATGAATGAGGTTGACCGGTCAACCGTGCGCACTGATCATGAATGGAGAGACGGGGGCGCTATGCGCAGAGCCGTCGCACGCCGGGTGATCGGCCGTTTCAAGGCAGTCGGCATCACACCTCGAGCAGAAAATCGACACCGCGTGACCGGTGCCAGGCAGGGTTCGCCCGCTGGTAATCTCGGAGTCCTGCGAAGGGAGGCCGACCATGACCACCAACAAGCGACTATGGACCGCTGTCCTGGTGCTGTCCATCGGAGTGACCGCGTATTCCGGCGCTGATATGGTCTTGTACTCCGATGACTTCAGCACCGACAAGGCACTTGCGGACAGCTACGAGCATTCTCCGATCTGCATTGGCTTCAGCTACTACTGCTACCGTCTGCTCTTCGCCCCGTGCGACGGGTTCGCTCCCCATGGTGCTGCCCTACGCTTCTCCCCGGCGGGACATGCCAATCCCCTGCCATTCATCCGTTACCGGTTCACTCTGGATGCTCCCCTCACCGACACCACGAGTGCCTCGGTCGTTACCACGATCTGTGGACCGGAAGTCATAGATGGCTGGCTGTATGTGTCTCTGTCCGGGGAGGCTCTGAACGAGAGCGAACCGGACACCATGAGGATGTGGGGCACGTACACGACTACTCGTCGATTGTACCCAGGCTGTCAGGACATCTACGTGAGCTTCGTGGGCTACCGCGTCGATGTCGACGAGTGGTCGCTGGCGATTGCGAGCGCCACGCCTGTGGCCGTGCCGAGTTGGGGCAGGATCAAGTGCCTGTACCGATAACATCGCGCACGGCGCCTCGCTCGTCATCCGAGACGCGCGGGGCTAGAATCAAGGATCGATTCGGGTGATCCACAAAGGAGGTGGAGATGTCACTGGCAAAGCGCAGCGTCGCGGAGCTGATCGGCACGTTCTGGCTCGTTCTGGGCGGCTGCGGCAGCGCGGTGCTGGCCGCGGCGTTTCCCAATGTCGGGATCGGGCTGCTGGGCGTATCGCTGGCCTTCGGCCTCACCGTGCTGACCATGGCCTTCGCGATCGGGCACATCTCGGGCTGCCATCTCAATCCCGCGGTCTCGGTCGGACTGGTCGCCGGCGGCCGCTTCAAGGCCGCGGAGTTGCCCCACTACATCATCGCTCAGGTGATCGGGGCGACCGCGGCCGCGGCCGTGCTCTACTTCATCGCCAGCGGCAAGGCCGGCTTCGACATCGCCGGTGGGCTGGCCTCCAACGGCTACGCCGATCACTCCCCCGGCCGCTACTCCCTGGGCGCGGGGCTCGTGACCGAGGTCGTCATGACCTTCATGTTCCTCATGATCATCCTGGGATCGACGGACAAGCGCGCCCCGGCGGGGTTTGCCCCCATCGCCATCGGCCTCGGTCTCACACTTATTCACCTGATCAGCATTCCCGTCACCAACACGTCGGTCAACCCGGCGCGCAGCACCGGCCCGGCGCTGATGGTCGGAGGCTGGGCTTTGGGGCAGCTCTGGCTCTTCTGGGTGGCGCCGCTGGCGGGAGCGATCCTGGCGGGGTTCGTCTACCGCTGGTTCGGCAACGAGCAGGCCCAATAACCCATCAGGCTGACCAGACCGGCCGCGCGAGCCTGGTCTACGCCGACCGCGCCGGACTGGCCAACGCCGAGGGCGCCGGCCTGGTCAACACCGCCACGTTGCGGAGTCATGGAGTCATGAAGGCTGTCCTCGCCGACATCACGCAGCTCGCCGTCGACGCGATCGTCAACGCCGCCAACTCCCGCTTGCTGGGGGGCGGCGGCGTTGACGGCGCCATCCACGCCGCCGCCGGTCCCGAGCTGCTTGCCGAGTGCCGGGGCCTGGGAGGTTGCCGGACGGGCGACGCCAAGATCACCAAGGGGCACAACCTTCCCGCGCGGCACGTCATCCACACCGTCGGTCCCGTCTGGCACGGAGGGGCGGCCGGCGAGCCCGAGCTTCTGGCGAGCTGCTACCGCCGGTCGCTGGAAGTCGCCGTCCAGCACGGCCTGACCACGATCGTTTTCCCGTCCATCAGCACCGGCGTCTTCGGCTACCCGATCGAGCAGGCGGCGCGCATCGCGGTCGCCACCGTGGCCGTGTTCCTGAGGCAGAGCGCGGCGAAGCTCGAGGTCACCTTCTGCTGCTTCTCGAAGCGCGACCTGGATATCTACACGGCCGCGCTCCGCGCTCAGCAGGAACGCTGAATCGATCTTCGTGGCCGGGACAAGACGCGGCATGCGCCCGCGCCAACCCCTGGTCCCGAGTCGGGATTCCGCGCGCCACTCGCCAGGCGCGAGCCGGAACCCCGCGCTCTCACTCCACCAGCACCAGCCGCAGGCAGGCGGCGCCGGCCGATTCGCCGGCCTCCGGCGCGGCGTTGGCAACGACGAAGTAGACCCCGCTGGGCGTGGGTCGCCCGACCGCGGATGTGCAGTCCCACTCGAGCTCCCAGCGGCCGGGTTCCGATGGAAGGCCGCCCACCGCGGCGTCCAGCATCACCCTCACCAACCGCCCGCCTGCGTCGTAGAGGCGAACCGATGGCGTCGCTCCACCGGCAACCAACACATACAGACGCACGCTCCCCTGGTGCCCACCGAGGATTTCGTGCACGCTCACCGGGTTTGGCGACGCGAGCCTGAGCCGCACCCGCTCGCCCCCGTCGCGCGCGGGCACGGGTCCGCTCGCGCCGGTCACAGCGCTCGGGTTGCCGTCCAGGATGACGAGGAGCTCCCCTCCCCCGGGCGCGACGCAGCTCACGTACAGCCGCCGCGTGCCCCGATCGCCGGCCGCAAAGAGGGCGCAATCCACCGGGAGCGGCAGCATCTCGGTGATTGTGTGTTGAGGACCGATGGCGATCAGCAGCGTTCCGGCGCACACGTAGGCGCGCTGCAGAGTCTCGTTGACAGCCACCCCGAGCGGGAGATCCGGAAGGGTAAGCTCTTGTAGGAGCTGATGGGATGCTCCATCGATCACCCACAGCGCCGAACCATTCAGCGCGGTGACGTAGATCAGATCCCGAGTTTCATCCAGCGCAACCTGGTTGAGCTCGCAGATCGTGGGAATCACGATCGTCGCGAGGATCTCGTGCGTCGTGCCGTCGATCACGTACAGCCGGCCCATCCACGCCGTGACGTAGAGCCGGTCGGTCGCCTCGTTCACGACCATGTCCATCGGCCAAACATCCAAGGCGATGGTGTCAACCACCACACCCCCATCCAGGTCCACCACCGAGACGCTCATGTCCTCGCGGCTACCGGTGTAGGCCACGTCGCGGTCCGTGCGCAACGCCACGCACACCGGTGCCCGGCCCACGGCGATCGTGTCGCGGGGCGCGGCGGTGTCTCCATCGTAGAGAACGAGCGCGTCGTCGAGCTGCGCCGTGGCCGCGATCAGCCCGTCCGACCGGCGCGCAGCGACATCGCTAACCATGTACCCGGTGTCGTAGTCCCGGGCCGACGGGGGCTGCCAGGGATCGAGGTGCATCACGTTGTTGCCGCAGCGATTGGCCACCGCGACCGAGTGGACATGCGCGGAACCGGGCACGAACGGCTTCGCCAGCGCCACGCTGCCCGGCTCGACCCGCAACCGCACCGTGACTGCGTTCCAGGGCGGCGACGTGTTGAACACCGTGAAGTCATTGCTCAGGTGGTTCGTGACGATGACCTTCTCCAATCCCGTGTGGACGCAGATACCACCGCGCGGATGCAACCCGACCGGCGCCGCGACCGGCACGGGGCCGGCCGGGTCGATCACGCTCACGGTGCGGTCATCGGTGTTGACCACATAGATGAGGTGCGTCCGCGGATCGACCGCCAGGTGCGTCGGACTCGCGCCCACAGGGTAGGTGGCGATGACGGTGTGCGTGGCGCCGTCGATCACCGATACCGTGTTGTCTCCGCGGTTGGCCGTGTAGATGCGGTTGAGCCCCGGATCGGCCGCGATACCCTCGGGATAGCCGCCGACGGGAACCGTCGCCATGACGGTGTCGGCCGTTGCGTCGATCACGCTGACGGTGCCATCGCTCAGGTTGGCCACGTAGACGCGATCGGTCGAAGCCACGTGACAGACATCGTAGGGGTAGTAACCCACTGGAATCGTGCCGAGCACCTGGCCGGTTTGCGCGTCGAGAACCCAGACGCGTGCGCCGTCCATGTCGACGACGTAGAGCTTCGGTATGTCACCGCCGGCTGTCGGTCGCAGACACAGATCCATCGGCGCGCCGGCCAGGGGAACAACCATCAGCTCCTGCAGCGTATGGGCGTCCACGATTGACACCGCGCCGCCGCTGCAGGCCACGTAGACGCGATCACCGCTGCTGCTGACCTCGATGCCGTGCGGGTAGGCTCCGGACAGCGGCGCGCCCGTGATCGCCGATCCGGCCGCAGGATCCAGGACAATCAGATGCCACGGGCCGTACAGACAGGCCGCAAAGACCTGCGAACCCGCTGGGTCGGCGACGACACCCCAGGGCTCGGAGCCGTGCAGCGGGTTGTTGAGAGGGATCGTGTGCAGAAGGTTGAGATCCGCGCTCGCGGGCGCGAGGAACCCCAGCACCGCGAGCAAACCTAGCCGGGCGCAACGATGGGGGGCCATGGTCCACCTCCTGACGCGAGCCAGGGGTAGGCAGCGCCAAGAACGCAGCAGGGATCTCTGGCAAGACCTGAGTCCGCCGGGCTCGCGGGGGCGGCGCTGACTCTCGCTGAGGCGCTGGCCAACTCCAAATCCTAGCATGCCACCCACCGTGTGCGCATGGCCGAGTGCGTATGCGGGCGCACGCTTCAGGAGGGCGCGCGGTCCGGGCGTTGTGCGCCTTCGCATACGCCCCTGTATCCGCCTGCCGACGCTGCCCGCCCCGCCGGCCGCGCCCCTCGCAACGCCCGCCGGAGCACGCGCGCGGCATCTGCAAGGAGCGGAGCGAGATGGCGGCGCCCCCCCCTCTCCTCCGCCGCGCTGGCACGCAAGTTGAATGGGCCCCAGGCGGCCCGCATCCCCGAGCTGGCGCGCGAGGCCCGGGACGGGCAGGGGGCGCGCCTACCGAGCGGCAGGCGACGCGTGGCGCAGGAACCTCGAATGCAAGGGAGGACGGAACCATGATCGTGAGCATGTTTCGTTCAGGCTTCCATGGGTGGGCCCTACTCAGTCTGATCCTCGCAGCGACCCTGGTGGGCTGCTCAGAGGACAATCCGCTTTCCAGCCTCGCTGGTGGCCGCGCCGAGCGCGGCGAAGAGCTGGCCGAGGCGAGCGAAGCTGCCACCTCGCCACCCGCGCCGGCCGGGCTGGTGACGGTGGGCTTTGGGGGCGATGACATCACCTTCTGGCCCTACACGGGCATGGATCTCACCGAGAACGGCTGGGACCCGATCAACCTGGTCTTCGCCGGCCAGGCCGATCCGGTGCGCGTCCGAGCCGCGCTGATGGCGCTGGACGGCGACCGCACCGCGTTCGGTTTTCCCGACGCCTATCCCTTCAACGCGACCTGGTCCGACGCCCACGGCGACGTTCAGATCACCTACGCGGGGGCCAACGGCTGGACGGGCAGCGTGGTGCAGCTCCAGCTCGGCACGTACGAGCCGGTGCGCTGGCACCTGCGCCTCTTTCAGACGGGCGATGCCTTCGGCTCGGGCGTCTGGACGCTCGGCGCGGCGCACTTCGAAGTCCTGATCCCGGGCACGGCCGATCACCAGGTGCTGAGCTGGGAACGCGCGGAAGAGATGATCCTGGTCGACCTCGTGCGGACCGGACTGCTCGACCCGGGCCTGCCGTACGCGCAGAGCGAGATCATCAACGCGGCCCCCTCGTGGCGCGAGATTCCGGCGATGATCTACAATGGCCTGCCCGAGGAGCTCAAGGTCTACATCGGCGGGCCGCTCGGACCGGTCAGCGATCCCGTGCCCATCGCGACAGACGGGCGCGCCACGATCCTCAATGTGGCCGTGGCGCAGCCCGTCGTCGCGGGAACCTGCGCCCAGGACTTCACCATGACCTATGAGCAGGTCGTCCCCAAGCCGATCTGCAACCCGAGCGGCGCCGAATGGGTTCTGGTGACCGGCCCGGTCGAGTTCCACAAGACCGTCGAGGTCACGCCGAGCGGCCACCTCCACTGCGACGCCTACTACCAGGGCACGCTGATCGTGACGCCCTGGGACATGGGCACCATGCAGCCGGCCGGCGATCCCTACCCAGCCGAGGTCGCCGGGGAGCACAGCGGCCAGATCCTGCCGCACCGCACGTTCGCTCGATCGCACGACAAGCGGATCGCGCAACATGCCGACGCGACGGAGATGGTCATGACCTGGCTCAGCGCCGGCAATCCGGGCGTGGCGAGCTATCGGATGAAGACCCACTGCCTGGAGTAACGGCTGCGCGAACGCTGACCGGCGGCGGTGGTCGGACGCACCCCGGGCCCAGCCACCGGACGGCCGCGGTGGTCGGATTCACCCCGAGTCCGACCACCGCATCGTCAGCTCATCGAACGTGGGCCGCTCCAGAACGAGCGTTGTCACGAACTCGGCCAGCTTCGGATTGCCCAGCAGCTCCGTGAGCTTCCCGGTGCGCGCCAGATGCGCGAGCTCGTGCTCGAGCTCGCGGTAGCTGAGGCTCCGCCGCCGGTTGTAATGCGCGCGGCGCTCGTCGAGCCAGCGCTGATAGCGGCGCCGGGCCTGGTCCAGTCGGCGCGTGTCCGTGCCGCGGTGGCGGTAGAGCTGGCTCATCTGCGCGAGCACGATCTGCACCTCGTCGTACGGCGGGAACTGGTCGCGATAGATTCGGTGGGGAATCACCGCCGGCAGGCCGCGCTCGGCCAGCAGCCGGTGGACCGTGGCGTAGAAGCCGCGCGCATACGACGCGGCCGGCTCTCCGTAGGGCTCGCTGTCGGCGTACAGGCGCTCGAAGTCGGGTCGCAGGCTGGGCACGACCCGGTCGATGGTCTCCATGAAGGTCGTCCACTGCCGGCCGCGCTTGAGGGTCATCAAGGCCGGCAGCGCGAAGGCGACCCCCACTTCAAGCAGCCGGTCGAGCAGGGCGGCGATCTGCTCCGCGGAGTCGCCCACGAAGGGCACGAACGGCATCGCCAGCACGCCGATCGTCATGCCGCGCCGCTTGTACTCGCGCAGCGCATTGAGGCGGTCCTCCACCGGGGCGGCGTGGGGCTCGAACCACCGGCGCAAGCTATCGTCCGTCCAGGTGAGCGACACGTACAGGCTGAAGCCCGCCTGGCGCCGAACCGCTTCCCAGAGGTCGATGTCCCGCAAGACGAGGTCGGACTTGGTGTGCACCGTCACGGGCAGCCGCCCGCCTGCCAGGACCTCCGCGCACCGGCGGGTAAGCTGCTCCTCGCGCTCGACGGGCTGATAGGCGTCGCTCACCCCTGAGGAGATGCAGATCGGCCCGCGCTCGCGCAGCTTGGGCAGCTCGCGGGCGAGCAGCTCGGGAGCGTTGCGGCGGATCACGATGTCGCGCTCGAAATCGCCCTCGACGAAGTAGCCCTCGTGCCGGCCGTCGCAGTAACGGCAGCCGTGCCCGCAGGCCACGTAGGGCGAGAAGTGATACTTGCCGGCGAAGGGCCCGGGTTGCTTCTCGCGGTGGATCAGCCGCTTGACCGACTTGTAGTGCTGGTTGGGCGCGGTCATGACCCCTCGAGCGACTCGCCTGTCCGCCGCGCCTGGCCGGCCGGCGCGTCCGAGGCCGCGCGAGCCTTAACGCTTCTTGCGCAGCGCCGACAGAATCTCGTCATCCTCCGGGAACCGGCCCAGGCGCTTCTTCGAGAAGATGAGCTGGTCGTCGACCATGACCTCGAAAACGCCCCCGCCGCTGGGGATGAGACGCGCCTCGACGCCGATCGCATCCTTGATCGCGGCCGCCAGACTGGCGGCGCGGGGGTCGTAGTTTCACTCCCGGCAGAACTCGATCGAGATCTTCATGCTCCGTGCCTCTCTTCTGACGGATGCCCAACATCGTCTCCACGCGCGCCCGGAGGCGCGCCGGTCGAACCTCCGGTCCGACCGGGCAACCCTATCCTGCACTGCCAGCGGTGCGTTGGTCAAAGGTCGAACTCGCGGACCACCTCGGTCGCGCCGCCTGCCAGCGCCCGGTGGACTTCCAGGCTCGCTCTCACCCGCGCCGGGCCCGCGACCACCCGCAGCACCGAGAAGTAGCTCGCCTCCGGATGTCCGGCGAAGAACTCGCCCGGGTGGCCCATCGGCTCGCGAGCGGGGCGTCCATCGGGATCATGCGCGCAGGCCTCCTTGCCGGCCCCCATGTGACTGCTCTCATGGTAGTGCACGCCGCGCACAACGTGGTGATTGACCGCGTGGTTGTGCCCCGAGAGGACGAGGCGGGCCCAGCGCTCGAGGAGCGGAACGACATGGCGATCGATCAGGTTGGCCTCGTACTCGGGCGGGTGGCCGAAGAGCGGCCAGGTGTTGAAGCCCTGCGCGTAGGGCGGATGGTGCAACAGCGCTACCCGCAACATTGGTGCCGGGCCTTGCGGCGCCCGAGGCCCCACCGCCCCCGCGGCCGCGACCTGCGCGGCCAGCCACGCGAGCTGCCGCGAGCCCGGCTCGATCGACTCGAAGATGAACCGGCCCGGCGGCTCGTAGCACGGCCCCGTCCGCCGCTCGTGGTCGCCGGGCATCCAGCGGTTGGCCACGAAGAGCGCCAGCACGCTCAGCGGCCCGATCTCGGCCGCGTAGCACCCCAGCGGAGCGGCCCCCGCGTCGGCCTCGGCCGGGAGCATCAGAGCCGCGAAGGTCGCGATGTCCCACCGGTCCGGCGTCACGGCGTCGAAGCGCTCGGCCGGCGAAGCCCCGCGCGGCTCGGCCGAAGAGACCTCGTGGTTCCCGGCGCAGGCGAAGATGGGCGCCGTCGAGAGGACGGGCCACCCCCGCGGCGCCTTTGGCGCGCCTGATGCCGGCCCGCCCGGCGCCGCCGCCTCCCGCGCACCCGCCCGCGGCGTTTGGAGCCCGTCAGGAAAGACCGCCTGCACCGGGGCGGCCATCGTGTCGAGGAAGGCCGTGCCCTCGGCGCCGCCGCACCACACCGTGCGCTCATCGGGAACGTTCGCCAGGTCCCCGGCGAAGAGCACGCCGTGGAAGGCCGCCGTGCGCGCCAGCCGATCCACCGCCGCGGCGCACCGGCGGACGCCGCGCAGGTTCTGGTGATCCGAGGCGACCAGGAATCGCCACGTCTCGCCCGGCCCCGGGTCGGGCGCCACGCGCATCACCAGCGAGCGGCGCCCGCCGCAGTGCAGGCGGTAGCGCAGCCCGGCGCCCGCGTAGCCCGCGATCGCGAAGCGCAGCACGTGCACCGCGGGACCGAGGCGCGTGGGCCGCCATCCCGCGGGACGCGCGATCGCGGGCCTGCTGTCGTGCGGGCCCTGCCACTCGAGCTCGACCCCGCTCGCGGGGTCGCCCTCCGCCAGCAGGCGCACCTCGAGCTCCCGCGGTCGGAACCGCAGCAGCCACGGCGCGCTGATCGGGCGCATCCGCTCGTCCCTCCCGGCGTTGCGGAGCGGCCCTCGGCCTCGTACGATGCCCATCGGTCGGCCGCCCCAACCCGAGAATCGCCGCGGCCGGCCCGATTGGCAAGCAGGAGCACGACCGTGGCCCGGAATCCCTCGCCACCGGCGGATTTGCGCTTCGAGCGCGCGCTCGTCATCGGCGCGACCGGCATGATCGGCGCCCACGCGGTGCGGGCCTGCCTGTTCGCGAACGTGCCCGTGCGTGCCCTGGTCCGCCCCGGCAGCGACACGCGCAACCTCGCCAGCGTCGACGTCGAGATTCGCTCCGGCGATCTGCGCGACCGCGACTCGCTCGTCTCCGCGCTGGACGGCTGCGACCTCTTGATCCACGCCGCCGCTCCGTATCCACGGCGCCACTTCGGCAAGCGCGCCCTGCTCGCCGGCGCGCGGGCGGGGCTCGAGAACCTGCTCCAGGCCGTCGCCGCCCGAGGCGTGCAGCGGATGGTCTACGTGAGCAGCGCCACCACGATCGGCTTGCCCGAGGGGCCCGATGGAAGACCGGCGCCCGGATCGCGCGCCGCCCGGGAGTCGGACACGCGCTTTCCCGTTCGGGACACGGCGCCCTATTTCGCGCTCAAGACGATGATGGAAGAGATCGTCCTCGCCGCGACCGATCGCGGGTTGCCGGTCGTCGTCGTCAACCCGACCTTCTGCGTCGACGAACTCGACGCGCGGCGAACCACCGCCCAGCTCATGCTGCCGCTGGCCAAGCGGCAGATACCCGCCTATCTGCCCGGGCAGGTGAACGCGGTGCCCACGCGCGACGTGGGCGCGGGCATCGTCCTGGCCGCCCAGCGCGGGCGGGTCGGCCAGCGCTACATCCTGGGCGGGGAGAACATGTCGAGCCGGGCCTTCCTCGAGCGCTGCGCGCGCGCCGTGGGCGTGCCGACGCCCCGGCGCGCCATGCCCCTGGCGCTGGCGGAGGCCATCAGCATGCTGACCGAGCTCATCGCCGCCGGCACCGGCACGCGGCCGCTCTTCCCCATGACGGGCATCCGCATGGCCAAGCACGGTCAGGCCTACGACATCGGCCTCGCGCGCCGCGAGCTGGACTACGAGCCCTCCTCGGTCGATGCGGCCATCGAGCGCGCCTACGCCTGGTACCGCGCGCAGGGCTGGCTGTAGGCGCGGCCCCCACCCCGTCGCTCACCGAATGACGACCAGGCGCTGGACAACGCGGAGCTGATCTCCCGACAGCAGGCAATGGTAGACACCGGCCGGCAGCGCACCCACGTGGATGCGGTGGCGGCCCAGTGCGTAGGTCCGTGGGGCGAACCCGCGCACCCTCCTCCCGGACGCGTCGAGCACCACCAGCGCCGCCGTGCCCGGCCGGCCGGCGGCCAGCTCGAGCACGACCTCGGCGCCGCATGGCGTGGCCGCCCGCAGATCCCAGATGAGGTCGCCGGGTTGCTCGTGATCTCCGGTCGAAGTCGAGGCGGTCCAGCTCAGCGTGATGTGTCTCAGAATCGGCGAGACGCGCGGGTCGGCGGTGTCCATCAAGGCCCGGTACTGAACATAGCGGCCGAACTCACTGCCCAGGCTTCCCGGCGCGGCCATCGGCGCCGACCAGGTACCGAGCGCCTCGGGCGCCTCGCCGTGACGCACCTGGAAGCGCAGGGTCGTGCCCGGGGGAGTCACCGCGCCCCAATCGATGGCCGGCAGCGCGGGGCTCGTCCGGGTATCGAGGATCGAGCTCACCAGCTCGCCCTGGGTGACAAAGCGAGTCGCCTCCCACCAGGTGAACTCGCCCAGCGTGTAGCTGGTGGCCAGGATGTCGAGATCGCCGTCGCCGTCCAGATCGCCCGAGCGGATCTGGATCGGCGCGGCGTAGTTCACATCCACACGGTTGCGCGTCCAGGTGATTGGTGTGCCGCCGTCGTTGGCGTACCAGTGGATGTCATTGGCGGTGCAGCCCGCGGCCAGCACGTCGCGGTGCCCGTTGCCGTCGATGTCGGCCACCCACACCGAGTGCCCGCCGTTGAACGCCGCATCGATGTGCTGCTCGCTCCAGCCCAGCGGCGCGCCGCCCTCGTTACGCCACCAGGTGACGTGGTGACTCCAGGCCGTGCCGGCGATGTCCGGGTCACCATCCGCATCGATGTCCGCAACGTAGACGGAGCGCGCCCCCAGGTATCCTTCGCGCACGACCACCTTGGTCCAGACCGTGGGCGCGCCGCCATCGTTGCGCCAGTAGGCGATCTGGTTGGCGATGGCGGCCGCTCCCACGACGTCCACGTCGCCGTCGCCGTCCAGATCGGACGCGAACACCGAGTGGGCCCCGGCGATGTCGACGGCAATGGACTGGCGCGCCCAGACGACGGGGTGGCCGCCATCGTTGCGCCACCAGGCGATCTCGTTGGCGAGGTAGATGGCCGACACGATGTCCGGATCGCCGTCGAGATCCAGGTCGGCCACGTGGACCTCGAAACTGGGGGCGTAGGCATCGATCGTCCGGCGCTCCCAGGCGATCGGCTGGCCGCCGCCGTTGCGCCACCAGGCGAGCGCGTAGCCCGGCTCCCCCGCCGATGCCACGATGTCCAGGAGCCCGTCGCCGTCGATGTCGGCCGCCTCGACGGCGTCGGCGCCCGGGAACTGGCCGTCGACGACCTGCTGGGTCCACGCGGGCGGATTGGCGCCGTCATTCAGCCAAAGGGCCACGACGCCCGAGTACTCCGCGCAGCCCAGCACATCGGTGTCGCCATCCTGGTCGATGTCGACGGCGCAGATGCCGAACGAACGGTAGTACTCGTCATTGATCAGGTGCTCCGGCGCTGTCGCCAGCGGCGTGCCCGCCAGCGCGAGCTGCCCGGGGATCGACAGCCAGGCCGTTCCGGCGCAGCCGTCGAAGCCGGCGCCCCAGTCGAGCACCGGTCCGGGCGCGCCGGCCCCGGCCGACCAGTCGGTCTGGGTAGCCTCGCCGGCCGCGGGAGACCCACCCAGCGGCAGCCCCAGAACCAGGCTTCCAAGGACCATCAGGGAAAAGCGCTTGCGGGCCAGGGACATGCTCACCCCCCTTTCCAAGGACGGGGACCCTTCCAATGACATGACCAGCGGACAGCCCAAGTTTGGGCCGATAGGCGTCTTGGGTGCCTGAGCTTCGTCGCATGAACAGGCACGGATTGGCCCGGGATTGCGTCAGCGATCACCCCGGACGCCTCCGATGGGCTATCCTGATGCTACGCTGGGCTGGGTTGGGTAGATCCGACCGCGCCCGACGGGGTGACGACGCGCGCGGCGGCGGGAACGCCCCCGGCGGCGGGAACGACCCCGGCGGCGGGAACGACCCCGGCGGCGGGAACGACCCCGGCGGCGGAGCGCGTGCGATCGAGGAGACCGCCTTGAGCGACTTGGGCGACCTGAGCGAGGCGAATCAGGGCGACAGCGCCGCGGGCTGGCCCCCCTTGCGGATCGGGCCCTGGCTCTTCGAGCCCGCGCTCAATCGCCTGAGCCGGGGCGAGACGATCACGCCCCTGGAGCCACGCCTGGCCGACGCGCTCCTGTGTCTGGCCCGGCGCCCGAATCAAGTGGTCGGACGCCGAGCGCTCCACGCGATGCTCTGGGGCGAAACGGTCGTGGTCGAGAAGGGTCTGACCAACGTCATCTCCGAGTTGCGCCACGCGCTCGAGGACGATCCCGAGCACCCGCGCTACATCGAGACGGTGCGCAAGCGCGGCTATCGCCTCATCGCCCCGGTCCGGCCGGTCGCCTCGGACGCGCCCGACCGCGCGGAACCCGCCTCGAGGATCGTCCAGGCGCCCCCGAGCGCCCCGCGCGGTGCCATTCGCTGTGCCATCCGCGGCCGGCGGCCGCGGGTGGCCATCGCGGCCGTCTGCGTCGCCGTTGCCGCAGCGCTGGCGGTCCTGCTCTCGCTGCGGCACCTCCGACCGGAGCCGAACGCGCTCCCTTCGCTGCCGATCCTGTCGGGCACGCCGCTCACCAGTTTTCCGGGCAGCGAATCGGACCCGGCAATCTCCCCGGACGGCACGCGCGTCGCTTTCCGCTGGTCGGGCCAGGCGGGGGACAACCCGGACATCTATGTCACACAGCCGGGCGCCGCGATTCCGCTGCGGCTGACCAGCGACCCGGCCTGGGAAGGCTGCCCGTGTTGGTCTCCGGACGGCGCCACGGTGGCCTTCGCGCGTCTGGGCTCGGAGGCGGCCATCTACACGGTCCCCGCGCTCGGCGGGCCGGCGCGCCGGTTGATCGGCACGCACTCGGAGGTTCTCGGCATCACCTGGTCCCCGGACGGCCGCTCGATCGCCTACGCGGCAGCGCCCACCCCGGGCGAGTACATCGGCATCATGCTCCTGTCGCTCGAAACCCTGCAGGTCGAGCCGCTGGTGAGCGCGGCGCCCGAATACCACTGCGCCTTTCGGCCGGCCTTCTCGCCCGACGGCCGGACCCTCGCCTTCGCGCGCTCCGACATCGCGAACTTCAACGAGGTGTACTTGCTCGACCTGCAGTCGGGAGCCACGCGGCAACTGACCTTCGCACGCCGCCCGGTCGAGGGCCTGAGTTGGACGCCCGACGGCCGCCACCTCATCGTCTCGCGAGCGCCGCACGCGGGGAGCAATCTCTGGCGCGTCGACGCCGGCGACGGCAGCGCTGTCTGGATGCCGACGCGCAGTCGAAACGTGCGCGGCCTATCGGTGTCAAGCCGGACCGGCGATCTGGTCTATGAGGAGCTGACCTTCGACTGCAACATCTGGCAGATCCCCCTGGATGACGCCGGGAGGCCGGGGGCCCCCGTGCCCCTGGTCGTCTCCTCGCGCTCGGACTACGCGCCCAGCGTGTCGCCCACCGGCGGCGCGCTGGCCTTCATCTCCGATCGCACCGGTCATCCGGAGATCTGGGCCGCGGCCCGCGACGGCTCGCAGCCGCGCCAGCTCACATCGCTCGAGCCCGGTCACCTGTCACGACCGATCTGGTCGCCTGACGGCCGCCGTATCGCGTTCTCCTGTGAAAGGGACGGGTACGCCGCACCGCACGTGCTGGACCACGCCTCGGGACGAACCGTCCGGCTGGGGCTGCGCGCGCGCCATGAGATCCCCACCGGCTGGTCGCCCGAAGGAGATTGGCTGTACTTGGATATCGACACCGGTCGAGGCTGGCAGCTCGGACGGATCCGCCCGGATGGCAGCGGCCCGCAGCCGATCGCAGCGGCGGGCTTCGGCCTCGAGTGCGCAACGCGGGACGGCCGCTACCTGATCTACCACCGGGGCCCGGGTCCCGAGCTGTACCGCCTCGCGCTGGACACGAATGTGGAGCGGGTGCTCGTGCCCGCGGAGGCAGCGGCCGATTGGCCGCTCTACGCGGTCGCGGATGAGGGGATCTACGCCCTGGCAGTCCGCGAAGGGAGGCGCCTGCTCATTCACCGGGACTTCACGACCGCCGCGACCGACACGCTCGCGCCTCCGCCGCCGGCGATCGGCGAGCTCACCGTCGCCCCCGACGGCCGGGCCCTGCTTTTCTCGCGGATGGAGTCCCTGGCCGCGGACCTGATCATCGCTCCAGGCGCCTGCGGGCGCAGCGCCCGGCCCCGGTGAGTCTCGCCGGTCCCGCGGCACAGGCCCCGCAGTCCCCCGGTTTCGCAGCCCCTGGAATGCAGCCCCTCCAGAAGGTATAATCAAAGTGGGATTTGCCAGCTAGAGAACCCTGCCCGGGCCGGCCGCAGCGAGGAGGCGCTCATGTCCATCAGAGTCCACGCAGGCAGATTCACTCCGGCAAGTTGCGTCACCCTGATCCTACTGACCGCAGGGCTGTGCACCTCGTTCGCGGCCCGGGCCGCGACGATCGACGTGGCCGCGCCGGGGCCCGACCTGGGCCT
>CAZRWW010000065.1:0-32491 GCA_964603725.1 uncultured bacterium | reverse complement strand
AGTGACCGCGATCAGAAGACCCGCGCCGAGACCTCACTTTCCGTGCTCACGCTGAGTTGCAGGCGAATGTCGCGCAGGAACTCCGCCTTGTGGCGGGCCTGCGGGAGTCATTCTGCTGGCTTCTGCCAGCCAAGTTCGATCTGGGGAACGACTACAAGATCGAGCCGCGGTTCCGCCGGCGCCCGCAGGAGTTCTATGTCGGCATATGCTGGGCCGTGGACTAGTGGGTGCCATTCGGTATCCAGGAGGGCGCGTCATGCGTTGGGCGTCCGCAGTGGTACTGCTGCTTCTGGGCTTGGGCTGTATCAAAGTGGCTGTTGAGCAGAAGACGGAGCCGTCGCGGCCGACCCTCAAGACCGGATCCGTGGGGTCGTGCGGCGCCCTTCCGTGTTCCCTCTGCGTTCTCGGCTCCGATCCCGGGGGCGAGGTGCTCTCGTACCAGTTCCTGATCGAGGACCTCTCCGCATCGGGCAGGGCCGAGCGGACGCCGTGGTCGGACTTCACGCCCAGTGGTCAAGAGCGATGGTTCCCATTGGCGTACCTTGGGCATGACTTTCACAGTGGGCTCTACTACGTAAGAGTGCGATCCCGCAACATCTGGAACCGCGAATCCACCTTCTCCGACCGAATCACGCTCGGCAGCGAGTGACTCCGGATCGAATCGGATCCCAGGGCCAGACCGCACGGGATGGTCCGGGCGGCTCGGGTGGCCGGCCGGCGGGATCCCAGCCGGTGGAGTGCGGCGAGTGCCCGCTGTTCGATCGACTTGACGGCCTACACGCATTCCGACGTTCAGGTCGCAGCGCGATCGATATCCAAGTCGTTGTCAATGAATGAGTTGGGGCCGTGCCTCGGGGCCGTGCCTCATCTGACTGGCCAGGCACCGCACCCGCGTTCTGGCGATCCAATCATTTCGTGGTCACCCCCAAGTCTTTATATCTGAATGCGTTGAAGTCGTATCTCTCCCGCAGACTTCCGCTAAGTGCCGGAAAGACAGACAGTATGCGCCCCAGCCCCGAAAATGGCTCTCGAGGCGAATTCCCGTAATCTGCTTCCCGCAAATGCATTAGAGGGACTAGGCAGGCTGGCACCCAGTGTGCATGAGGCCGGCCCGGTGGGATCTAGCACCGGAGCTGCCGCGTATTCGATTGTAAGCATGTGCCATAGGGGGCAACGGATGGTCAGAGACAACATGCCAAGGATGGCAGCTCTGATTCTAGCGCTGATGCTCGCCGGGAGTGCCACCGCAACGGCCCTCGTCAGTGTCGGGGACCCATGGACCGGCAATAGCTGGGGCCAGCGGTTCGAGCACACGACCGCGCTTCCGTTCGAGTCGATCCGGATCGACTGGGTATTCGGATCCGAGTTCGAGCTTCCCACCGTCTTCGAGGGTTTCGACGACGACGACTGGGGGGCATGGTGGGAAGCCCCCACCCGCGCCGGCGCTCGCGGCGATGCGTCGACCAACCTGCAGTTCGACATCATCTTCTGCGGGGACATCGCCCCCACTGGCCTCACGCTGGCGACCTACCGCGGGGGCGTCGCTCAGGAGTACTTCAATCTCAGGTACGAGGAAGTCCGTTGCTTTGCGTGGAGCGTCACTGACAACCCTGGAACCCCGCCATCGGATGGAGATGTCCCCGAGCCTACCGCCCTTCTTCTGCTGGGCGCAGGCCTGATCGGGATCGCAGGCGCCGGACTGAGGAGAAAGCGCGCGTAGGAATCAGCTAGGCATTCATCCACCACCATATACTGAACTTGCGGCGTTCCCTCCTGAACGCCGCTTTTCTTTTCCGCCGCGTGTCCCTATTCGACCGTGATCAAGCGCTTCGAGGAGCTCTTCTCGGATGTCGCGAGACGGACGTAGTAAACACCCGCCGCCAGCGGGAGCCCTGCGCCACTCAACCCATCCCACTCGAGACGGTGCGGGCCGGCGGCGAGGAATCCGCCGGCGAGCACCCTGACCTGGCGACCTGACAGGTCGTGCACGGTGATGCGCGCCGGGCAGGCCGTCGGGAGGGAGAAGCGGATCGTCACCGGGCCGCGGGACGGATTCGGCCGCAGATGGATGAGCTGCAGGTG
Source organism: uncultured bacterium (assembly GCA_964603725.1). Classification (GTDB taxonomy): domain Bacteria; phylum Eisenbacteria; class RBG-16-71-46; order CAIMUX01; family WJJG01; genus CAZDKK01. Next base: position 30,409 of record CAZRWW010000065.1, on the reverse strand, counting down.
GGTGATCTCTGTGGTCCAGGCCTCATCGCGCGGCTCAACAGCCATGGCGGGTGTCGCACCCTCGCAGGCGACGTCCGCGCAGAGCCCGGAGCCCGTTTCGATCGTGCAGGCGTATAAGCCGTAGGCCGGCGGCGCGAAGCGAACGGTGACCTGCAGCGACTCGGCCGCGCCGAGCGCATACGGACCCTCCCCGGAGACGATGGAATAACCGTCGCAGCTCGCGCTCATGGTGCCCGTGAGTGTGCCTCCTCCGGTGTTCCGGATCACAAAGGAGAAGTCTGCGAAAGCCCCCACCTCGACTTCTCCGAAGTCCAGCACGGTCGGATCCACGAAGCACCCCGGCTCGTTGCTCTCCGTGGAGAAGGAGAAGCAGTCCGAGTAGGCGCCGAACGCGTCGCACTCGTTCAGGGTCTTGACGCGCCAGTAGTAGGTCGTGCCGGGCTCGAGGCCGGCATAGGCGCAGGAGGAACCGCCGACGTCGTGTTCGTCGCCCAGGCCGCAGGCCGTGCCGAGCTGCACCCGGTAGCCGGCCGCGTCCGGCACGTCCGCCCAGTCCAGCGTTCCCTCCAGGGGCTGGTGCATGGCCCCGTCGGCTGGGCTCTCCAGCAACGGGGCAGCCAGCGGGCCCGGATCGGTCTCGAACGAGAAGCAGCTCGTGTAGTTCCCGAATCCTCCGGAGGCATCCCTCGTCTTGACGCGCCAGAAGTAGCCCACGTTCGGGGCGCCGGAGAACTCGTAGGCTGACGCGACCACCAGGTGCTCGGTCCCGAAGCCGCAGCTCGTCCCGATCTTCACCATGTAGCCGGTCGCGTCGGCGACGTCCGTCCAGTCGAGCAGGATCACCGACGACACGCAGGTTGCGCCGTCGCCCGGGGCCAGAAGGGTGGGTGGCGGCAGCGTCGGCGGCCAGGCGTTGTGTGCCCCTCCATAGGCTCCCATGTCGCTGCGCGTCCCACCCAGTCCCGGAGGCAGGGCCAAGTCCGCGATGGCCGGATCACCGGCATCGATGCACGGCGAGCTTGGGTCGGAGAGGTGGTAGTTGCCCGCCTGAACGAAGCGCGGGTTCGTGTAGATGCAGCCCGTGCCCGCGCTCGCGCCGCCCCCGAGATCGCCGAGGATGTTGTTGCGGAAGCAGGTGTAGGTGATGGTCGCCGCGGCGCCGCCTACCGCCGAGATCCCATGCCGGGCGTTGTTCGTCGCGATGCAGTTCGTGATGACGGACGTGCTTCCCGCCAACAGCTCGCACCCGTCGCGCATGCTGTTGTCCATGATGCAGTTGGTCACGCTGAGGCATGCATTCTGCCCGACGACGATGGCGCTCGCGTGCGCCCCGTAGTACTCCCCGCAGTGATCGATGATGCAATTGTCCAGCGATCCGCAAACCGGCGAGGCGTAGTACACGCCCTCCGTGGCACACTCCGATAGCCGACAGCGATAGATGGCCGGGTACGCGGAGGCGAGAACATTGATGCCCCGCCCAGTCGTGTCGTGGATTTGCGCGTCCTCGATGAACGGCGCGGCAGTGTCGCGCACCTCGATCCCGATGGAACAAGCCGACACGTCCACACCCACGATCTGCGGAGCGCCGGAGCCCGCCACGGCGATGCCCTTGTACGCGCTGTTCGCGAGGATGCAGTTCTCCACGTAGCCCGATGCGGTCCCGGAGGCATCGGTCGAGAAGGAGATCAGGTCGCCATCGCCCGTCACGATCTTGAAACCCATGAGACGGGAGCCGGCGGACTCCCCATCCCAGAAGCGAATGCTGCCGGAGATGATGGTGATGTTCGGCCCCTCCAGGCTCGCGACCGTCACCGCCTTTCCATTGTAGCGGAATCCGGCATAGATGCCCGGCAGGACGTAGATGTGATCGCCGGGGTCGACGGCATCGACCGCCGCCTGGATGGTCTCGAAGTCGCCCGGAACGTAGTAGTTGGCGGCGAAGGCCGCGGAGGGCGCCAGACAGATGGCCATCGGCGCGAGCAGAAGAAGGCGGGACGCCCTTCGCATTCGGCCGGTCCCCCTGTTCGGCTCACGGGGTGGCCAGAAGACCGGACGGAAGTCCGCCTCCCAGTTTGCCACACCGGCCTGGTTCGCAAGTCCTCAGGTCACAACCACGATGCTATCATAGCGAAGGCGCCAGTGACAATCGGTGAGCCGGGCGCGAGTTCTTCGAGGGTTACACCTCGCCGCGTGCAAGCGCGAGTGTCCGCTCTGGAGATCGGATGCAGGTCCGCCGCCTCACTTGATCACCATCACCCGTCGCACCTCCGTCTGCTCGCCTGCTTCGAGACGCAGGAAGTACACGCCCGAAGGCAGCGCCGCACCGGAGAGGTCAGCGACGTGGACGCCGGCGGCGCGCCAGCCCGCGGCCAGCGTGGCGGCCCGCCGACCGCTGACGGTGAAGACCTGCAGCTCGACGTGCGCAGGCTCGGCCAGAGTGAACCGGAACTCGCCCGGGTTTCGCGGGGCAACGAGTTGCTTGCCGCTCAGGCCGAAGTCGAGCTGGGCGGACGGCTGAGACGGGAGCATCATGTGCCAGCCGCTCTCGCAGGCCATGGTCACGAGGTTGGCGGCGGGGTCGTACGGGTTGACCTCGTGGGTGACGTCGGTGACTTCGAAGCACCACTCGTAGGCCGACGGGCCGGACTTCGGCGACTCGATGGTCGCGGATCCGTCGATGCCGGTGACCCCGCTGCGTGAGCCGCTGAGAGGGCCCGTGTAGCTGGCGGTGACGGTCGCGCCGCTCACCGGCCGGTCGGCCTCATCGCGGATCCAGACCGTGCAAACGCCGACGTGCTTGATGCCGGCTACTCGGCGCGTCACTACCATGTCGTGAACGTGCATTGCCGAACTGGCGCCGGACCCGGAGGCGATGCCCATGTAGTCGATGTGCACCCGGTCGAGCGACTGGCGGCCCTGGGCCCGGTTGGTGTCCACGACCCGCACATAGACCACACCGCTCGAGCTCGGGGGCAGCGGCACCGAGTAGCTCTGTGGCGTCGGGCTGGCGACCGTGACCATGCGCGTGAAGACGGCGCCGTCGGTCGAGCACTCGAAGGCGAAGTCGTCGCCCTCGCTGTTCTCGGGGCGGTAGGCCTGGAGGTGGAAGGTGGCGCCGGCGCCGGGAGCGACTTGGAAGTCCCAGCGGTGATCGAGCATGCTGTACCACTTGCGCGGACTGCCTCCGGAGGGAACCTCGGTGACCACCTCCGTGATGCTGTTGAGCTCGTGGGTGAAGGTGTAATCACCCGAGACCGTGCCGGCCACGGGGATGTCGGAGCGGGCGAGGGCCGTGCTGTCGGTCAATGGCGGCGTCGTGACGCACGCGACGTTCGACAGGGCGCTCCAGTTGGGCACCTCGTCGCCGACCTTGAGGGCGAAGTAGTAGGTGGTCTCCGGCGCCAGGTCCGTCACGGTGAAGGTCTCGGCCGACCCGGAAGGTTGCGGGGCGGGCACGCCAGCGATCTGAGCGGCGGCGTCCCAGGTCTCCGCGGTGATGTCCTCCAGGGCGTAACGCAGGTCGTAGCTGGCGGCCGTCCCCGCGTGACCATCGTCGCCCACGGCAGTCCAGGTCAATGTGACCGACGTGGGTGTGGCCGAGCCCGCGCCGAAGCGCGCGAGGGGCGAGTCCCGGGGCTCGGCGGCGCGCGAGACGGGCGCCAGGACGAGCTGCAGTGAGGCGAGGGCGAGCAGAGCCGCGACCAACCCCCTCCGGGAGGTGGTCAGGACGCCGATGCATCCCATCATATGAGCTGCCTCCGAGCCCCCCTGATGGTTGCCATGTGGTCCTGGGGCCGGAAGGGGCATGGGGCATGCCAGAAGTCGGAGGGATTGGGCGTATACGTTTACGCAGTAGTTAGTTACGGTCGTACACAGGTGGGTGATTCCTGGCTAGTGAGTGGAGATGGGAGTGCGGAATGCACGGGGGGGCCGCGCAGGGAGATGCCGGCGGGGCGGGGCACCTGCGGGCCAGGTGCCCCAGGCATGCGGCGGAGCCACGATGTCTCAGCGCATCGCGCTACGCCTGCGGCGACAGATGAAGAGCACGACCATTCCGGTGCCCAGCAGTGCGAGCGTGCCGGGCTCAGGCACGGGGCTGCAGACGACCACGCCGTCGATGATTCCGGTGCCGGAATCCCATGTGGCCAGATCGATGCCATTCGGCAGAAACGCGTCGATCCCGACATGAAGGTCTTCCCCGCCCCAGTGATGCTCGTGGGAGCCGGTGGCGGGATCGTTCATTCGGATCGTGTTGCCGTCCCATCCCACCATGGTGACCGCGTGGCCACCGCCACCCGGGGTGGTCCATGTGATCAGGGGCAGCACATCCTCGCAGCGATAGAGTTCGCGCTTCATGAATTCCCACAGATCTTCGCCGCCGCGCGGGAGGTCCCGTGCGTAGACCAAGCGCGTATAGAAGTGCGGCATGGCCGTCGAAGGGTAGTACCGATCGCAGTAGGTCTTCCATCCGTCGCGGATGTTGGGATCTGACGTGCCCTCGGGGTACGTTGTGTTCATATCGGCACGCAGGTCATCGATGACCTTGTTAGCACCGGCGGTCGAGCCCCAACCATAGCCCTGTTTGAGCAGCGGGTAACCGTGCTGCGCGAAGTACCAGATGCTGTTGGCCGCGGCGGTGGGGGCGCAGGAGCAGTTCTTCCATTCGGTCTTGACGTACTGCGAGAAGTCCGGCACCCCTTCCTTCAAGAACTTCGAGGGGAGTAGCTGAGCACTGGCCTGAACGAGGCAGAACAGGCTCAGGAATCCGGCGACCATGATCCGACGAAGTGAGCTCGCGGGCATATTGGTTCCCTCCCTCAGTAGGCCGGGCTGCCTCGCACGAAAGACTCCAGGTCGCCACAGAAGGTGTGCCGCTTGGTCAGCAGCAGCCAGCGAGAGCCTGCCGGCACCGGATGCAGCAAGTGGTCTGGCCTGATGCTCCCCCGCAAACACCGGCACTCAAGGCGAGTTGATTCTCGGGAAAGCGCACTCATGTGTACAGGCTTGCAACTCCCGTGCCGAGAACGGGCACATCGCAATCTGGTTTGGGCAATGGGAGTTGCAGCCGGGGGGAGTGAGGGCCCTGCTGACGGACGCTGGCGACTTCGTTTCGCATTCCGACGGCAAGACGGCATGAGGGAAGCGTGGCATGACAGAACCGCAGCCTCGGTGTGCGGTTCTGGCCGCAATCCCCAAGCGTAGGGGATGTCGGATTCCCAGACGGCGAGATTCCACCGGCGGCGCGTGACTCTGCAGGGGTGTATGGCCCCGTCGAGCGCCCGCGGACTGGGAATTGAAGCCACCCGCCGCGGGTACTGCTGGCAGAACGTCGGCCCTTACCCGTGGGATCGAGCGACGACAGGAGGAGGTGCACGATGAAATGGTCGTACCTGTGCGCGACGGCGGCATTGCTGGCAGCGGCCCTTGGATCCGGCGCTCGGGCGGAGGGCTTGCCCGGGGAACCCGGAGCCCGTGGGACGGTGCCCGGCAACACCGCCTTCGCTCTCGAGCTCTATGCCCGCCTGGCGGGCCAGCCCGGCAACCTGTTCCTGTCGCCGTACAGCATCTCGACGGCGCTGGCGATGACCTATGCCGGCGCGCGGGGAGAGACCGCCCGGGAGATGGCCGCGACGCTCCACTTCGGCCTGCCGGCGCCGGAGTTGCATCCGGCGATGGGGGAGCTGCAACGGCGGCTGGAGGAGCAATGCACCGGCAAGGAATGCGAGCTGGCCATCGCGAACGCCCTCTGGGCGCAGCGGGGCAGGGCGTTCCTGGCCCCCTTCCTGGAGATCAACCGCGACCACTATGGGGCGGGCACGCGCGAGCTCGACTTCGCCGCCGACACGGAGGGCGCGCGCCGGACGATCAACGGCTGGGTGAGCGAGCAGACGCGGCAGCGGATCCCCGAGCTTCTGGGGCGGGGCGATCTCACCCCCGTCACGGAGCTGGTGCTGACCAACGCGGTCTACTTCAAGGGGCTCTGGGCGAAGCGCTTCGATGCGCGCGCGACGAGTGAGCGGCCCTTCCGGCTTCCGGGCGGTTCGGCGGGCGGGAAGGCGCCGACCGGTGAGCCGCAGCACGCGGCCGTCCAGGCGCCGATGGCGGACCAGGCGCCGATGGCGGGCCAGGCACCGATGGCGGTCCAGGTGCCGATGATGGAGCAGACGGGGCGGTTCGCCCACGCCGCGTTCGATGGGTTCGCGATGCTGGAAATGCCCTATGCCGGATCCGACCTGGCGATGGACATCCTGCTGCCGGATGACGTCGACGGCCTGCCCGCTCTCGAGGCGCGACTGAGCCCGGAGCAGCTCGAGAGCTGGTCCGCGAGCCTGAGGGAGCGCGAAGTGTCGGTGAGCATCCCGCGCTTCAAGACGGATGTGCGCTTCGATCTGGTCGCGCCGCTGGCGGCGATGGGCATGCCCTCGGCCTTCAGTCCGAGCGCGGACTTCTCGGGCATGACCGCGGACGCCCAGCTCTTCATCAGCAAGATCGTGCATCAGGCGTTTGTGCAGGTCGACGAGGAAGGCACCGAGGCGGCGGCCGCCACGGCCGTGGTGATGGAGCGCATGGGCGCGGCCGGTCGGCCGGTGCGATTCGATGCGGACCACCCGTTCCTGTTCCTGATCCGGGATCGGGGGACGGGGAGCATCCTGTTCATGGGGCGGGTCGCGGGTGTGTCTTGAGCGAAAGAGACAGCGGGGCCCCCGGAGGCGCGCCCCGCGTCTGTGACCTTCGTTGATGCCCACACAAGAGGCGGACAAGCGACTGCCGACCGCCTACCGCGCTTCCTGTGACGCTACCTGCGCTGTCTTTGCCGCCGCCCGCGCTGCTGCCGGCGCTGCCTACGCCGCTACCTGCGCTTCCTGCGCAGCGCGACGATGCCGGACCCGGTGAGGCCGACACCCAGAAGCACGAGCGTTGCCGGCTCGGGAATCGGGTTCGGGCCGAGAAGATCCTGACCGTCGTTCCAGTATCCGGCTATGCCCTGTCCCTGCACTTCGAGATAGGGTCGGACGTAGCCGTCGAGGAAAGCCTCGGTTCCGCCCGCGTAGTTGTAAATGTTCGTGATCCAGAAATGACCCTGGTTGGGGCCGGGGGTGACGTTCCAAGCGTATCCCGGGGCACCATCGTAGATCGCCTCGTAGATGGCGATCTGAAGTCCCGCCCGCCGCCACATGCCCTCGTTCGTGTAGTTGTTGTAGAGGTCGTAGGCATAGGTGTTGTAGAGGCGCGCGGCCCATCCCAATCCAAAGTCCGTGATTCCGTAGGCGAGGACTTGCGGGTAAGGGGGAACACTGTTCGTGGGATAGACGTCCCACCAGCGCCCGTGCCCGTACATGCCGGTGTTGAGGTCGACGCAGTAGAAATCAGCCCAGTAGTTGCCGCTGGGAAAACCCGGGTAGGCATAGCCTTGCCAGGGCCCGAAAGGCTGGTTCAGGAGGTCGACGTCGCGCAGGGCGCCATTGTAGTGAAAGTCCGCTTTCAGCCCGTTGTAGGCGTAGAGAAACTCCGGATCCATCCAGACCGACATCTGTGCTTGAGATGCCGCGGTCAGAACAAAGCCGCCAAGCACGATCAGGAACAATGTGGTAGCCTTCATGGCATACACTGTCGGCGGGGTTTTGAACCCGCGCATTCTTGGCGCGAAGCGCTCTTTGCCCTCAATTCTCTTCACCGTTGCTCTTGAGATGCAGGGTTGTCCGACTTGGGCCCGGATCTGATCCTCGCATCTTCTTCTGGTGCATTCTGATAGATCTGGTAGAAAGGCTCTGCCGTCGGAAAGGCGAAGGCTCGAGGACCAGTCCTCCCCGAGCCTTCATGGGTCATCGCGGTGGTCGAGTTTGCGATGGAACCCGGTTCCAGGATGATCGACCCCGACCCGTTTGTCCAGTCTTCCGGCTGGCGGGGGTGGGGTGGTCGAGGAAAGCTATCGCCTCTTCAACTGCGGCTGCTGTCACCGCCAGGTCAAGATCTGCCGGTCCTGCGATCACGGGAACATCTACTGTGGGGACGATTGCGCCCGGAGGCAGCGGGTGCGGACGAGTCGTGAGGCCGGCGGGCGGTATCAGCGGACGTTTCGGGGCCGGCGGAACCACGCCGCCCGCCAGATGCGCTATCGCCGACGCCGAGCGCAGAAAGTGACGCATCACGCATTCCCTCTCTCGAGCGGTCCCGCCAAGGTGCGACTCGCTCAGGCGCGGCCGGTGGAATGGGCTGCCGGCGGCCAGGGCAGGAGGGAGTGGCGGGATGATCTGCGGGGAGTTCCGGCCAGGAGGTCGACCGTGTGCGTCGCAGAGGTGGCATCCGCGGCGGCCGTGGTGTGCGACTTCTGTGGATGTCGCTGCGCACCGTGGGCGCGGCAGGGGCCGCAGTGGGACTGATCGGATGGCCGGTGGCCACGGAGCAGGGAGGACGTCGAGATGATCCCTCCCGAGCTCGAGGCCGAGATCCTGCGGCTCTACCATGCCGAGCACTGGCGGGTGGGGACGATCGCGGCGCAGCTGCACGTGCATCACTCGACCGTGCGGCGGGTGTTGGTGCAATCGGGTGTGCCGGCGGCGCGGTCGACGGCGCGGCCATCGATCGCGGATCCGTTCTTGCCGTTCATGCTCGCAACGCTGGCGAAGTATCCCAAGCTCTGCGCCAGCCGGCTCTACCAGATGGTCAAGGCGCGGGGCTACACGGGCGGTCCGGACCACTTCCGGGCCGTCGTGGCCCGGCACCGGCCGCGGCCGGCAGCCGAAGCCTATCTGCGGCTGCGCACGTTGCCGGCTGAGCAGGCCCAAGTCGACTGGGGCCACTTCGGCCGGGTGACGATCGGCCGGGCGTCGCGGCCGCTGATGGCCTTCGTCATGGTGCTCTCCTACTCGCGGATGATCTTCCTGCAGTTCTTCCTCGGCAGTCACATGGCCAACTTCCTGCGCGGCCACGTGGCGGCGTTCGGCTTCTTTGCAGGCGTGGCCAGGGTTCTGCTGTATGACAATCTCCGCAGTGCCGTGCTCGAGCGGCGCGGCCAGGCCGTGCGCTTCCACCCAACCCTGCTCGAGTTGGCCAAGCACTATCGCTTCGAACCACGGCCGGTGGCGCAAGCGCGGGGGAATCAGAAAGGCCGAGTCGAAAGGGCAATACAGTTCGCTCGCGGAAACTTCTTCGCGGCCCGTGAATGGACCGAGCTCGACGATCTGAACCGGCAAGCGCTCGAGTGGTGCACCGGCCTGGCCGGCGACCGCCGCTGTCCCGAGGATCGCCGACGCACGGTGCGCGAGGTCTTCGCCGAGGAGCAACCGCGGCTGCTCAGCCTGTCCGAGAACCCGTTCCCGACCGATGAACGCTGCGCGGTCCATGTCAGCAAGACGCCCTACGTGCGCTTCGATCTCAACGACTACTCGATCCCGCACGCCCGGGTGCGCCGCACGCTGGAGATCACGGCGACGCTCAAGACGGTGCGCGTGCTGGAGGGTCAGGAGCTGATCGCCCATCACGACCGGTGCTGGGATCGGGATCAACAGATCGAAGATCCCACTCACATCCAGGCCCTGGCCGACTGGAAGCGTCAGGCCCGGGAACACCGCGGCATGGACCGCCTCCATCACGCCGCGCCCAGTTCTCAGCCGTTCTTCGTCGAACTGGCCCAGCGGGGCGGCAACCTGGGGGCCACCACCTCAGGCCTGCTGCGTCTGCTGGACCGCTACGGCGCCCGGGCTCTGGAGCAGGCCCTGGTCACCGCAGTGGCCCGCCGTGTCCACAGTCTGGGCGCCGTGCGCCAGATCCTGGATCAGTACGCCCACGCGCAGGGCAAGCTGCCGCCCGTGGCCGTGGCCCTGGATGACCCCCGCGTGCGCGACCTGATCGTCAAGCCGCATGCCTTGGAGACCTACGACTTGTTCGAGGAGGAGGAAACGAATGAGCGCTAACACCGCAACTGTGATCCCTGACCCCGCTGCTGATCGTGACCGAGCGCGCCGGCTCGGGTTCTATGGTCTGCTGGCCCACTGGGATGAGGTTCGGGACCAGCCATGGCTGCCGCGGGTACTCGAACTCGAGGATGCCGAGCGCAGCCGGCGGAGTCTGGAGCGCCGGATCCACAGCGCTCGGATCGGGGCGTTCAAGGACATGGCCGACTTCGACTGGGAGTGGCCCAAGAAGATCCACCGTCCCACGATCGACGAGCTCTTCACGCTGCAGTTCATCGAGGAGGGCGCCAATGTCGTCCTGCTCGGGCCGAACGGGGTCGGCAAGTCGATGATCGCCAAGAACCTCGCCTATCAGGCCCTCCTGCGCGGCTGCACGGCCCGGTTCACGGCGGCCAGCGATATGCTCAACGACCTGGCGGCCCAGCAGACCTCGGGCGCCCTGGCCCGGCGCATGCGACGCTACTGCAATCCGATGCTCCTGTGCATCGATGAGGTAGGCTACCTGTCCTACGACAATCGCTATGCCGACCTGTTCTTCGAGATCGTGACACGCCGGTACGAGCAGCGATCAATCGTGCTGACGACCAACAAGCCGTTTGCGGAGTGGAGCGAGATCTTCCCGAACGCGGCGTGCGTGGTGACGCTGGTCGACCGACTGGTGCACCGGTCAGAGATCGCCCAGATCGAGGGCGACAGCTATCGGCTGAAGGAAGCCAAGGAACGCGCGGCGAAGAAGAGGGGCGCGCGGCGCGAGAAGCGAAGTCAGCAGAGCGCGCAGTAGCGGCTCATGCGGCGGCCGGGGGAAAGCGCGCATCGCCACCAAAGATGCGCGCTTCTACTCCACCGCCAACATACACCCCCAGGTTAGATCTGACCCTGGTCCGGGCACACCCGGTCCGCGCGTGCACCCCGGCCAGGCGAATTCCAGCTAGTTGCTGAAGCCACCAGTACCTAGTAGACGCACGCCTGACCCTCGAAATACAGTGTGGGGGCGGCTGAGATGACTTTCGATCGAGCGAGAACGGGTCGGGCTCAGGGGATCAAGGAGCGCCATTGTTGCATTCCCGCTGGGGGGATCGCTGCGCGGGCGTACCTGGGCGGCTTGCAGAGGACATCGAGCGCGGTGAGGCCAGGGGCGTTTGTACAAGTCACTGAGGCCGTACCAATGCCGTTGCAGTGATGGGGAATGTGACCGGACCCGGTGGGATGGCGCGCGGCAACCCCGCCTTCGCCCTCGAACCCTATGCGCACTTGGCGCGCAAGCCCGGTAGCCTGTTCCCGTCGCCGTATCGCATCTCGACGGCGCTGGCCATGGCCCATGCCCGGGCACGAGGAGAGGACGCGCGGGAGATGGCGGCGACGGCCGTGGTGATGGAGCGCATGGGCGCGGCCGGTCGGCCGGTGCGATTCGATGCGGACCACCCGTTCCTGTTCCTGATCCGGGATCGGGGGACGGGGAGCATCCTGTTCATGGGGCGGGTCGCGGGTGTGTCTTGAGCGAAAGAGACAGCGGGGCCCCCGGAGGCGCGCCCCGCGTCTGTGACCTTCGTTGATGCCCACACAAGAGGCGGACAAGCGACTGCCGACCGCCTACCGCGCTTCCTGTGACGCTACCTGCGCTGTCTTTGCCGCCGCCCGCGCTGCTGCCGGCGCTGCCTACGCCGCTACCTGCGCTTCCTGCGCAGCGCGACGATGCCGGACCCGGTGAGGCCGACACCCAGAAGCACGAGCGTTGCCGGCTCGGGAATCGGGTTCGGGCCGAGAAGATCCTGACCGTCGTTCCAGTATCCGGCTATGCCCTGTCCCTGCACTTCGAGATAGGGTCGGACGTAGCCGTCGAGGAAAGCCTCGGTTCCGCCCGCGTAGTTGTAAATGTTCGTGATCCAGAAATGACCCTGGTTGGGGCCGGGGGTGACGTTCCAAGCGTATCCCGGGGCACCATCGTAGATCGCCTCGTAGATGGCGATCTGAAGTCCCGCCCGCCGCCACATGCCCTCGTTCGTGTAGTTGTTGTAGAGGTCGTAGGCATAGGTGTTGTAGAGGCGCGCGGCCCATCCCAATCCAAAGTCCGTGATTCCGTAGGCGAGGACTTGCGGGTAAGGGGGAATCGCGGCGTAAGAAATGCGTGCGCAGTGGTCTCTCGGGCCGAGGGGGAAGCAGGCACCGTACATCGCTACGGGTATCTCAACCTGCGCGACGAGACCTAGGCCCCCGAGCTCACTCAGGTCCGTGCGTGCGGAGGGGATTACAAGCAAGGTCTGCCCACGGCGCCCCCCCCCGTGGACTTAACGAGACGAGGGGCGACTCCTGGGAGCCCCCCCTCGGGTGATCTCATCGCCCGCGAGAGCAGCGGGCCCGTCGAGAAACTACCTGCGCTTCCGGCGCAGAATCACGAGCCCCGATCCTGCCAGCCCGATACCCAGCAGCAAGAGAGTGCCAGGCTCGGGGATCGGACCCAGGAGGTCCTGGCCGTTGTCCCAGTATCCGGCGATGCCTTGACCCTGATCGTTCAGGTAGGGATGGACGTACTGCGCGTAGTACTCCTCCACGGTGCCCGAGTAGAAGTACGACAGGTTGCCGATTCCCCCGATCCGGAAGTTGCCGCCGCCCAGGTTCCAGGCGTATCCAGCTGCGCCGTCGTAAATCGCTTCATAAATGGCAATCTGGAGGCCGGAGCGGCTAAGCATGGCAGCGGGCGTATTGACATTGTAGAGGCCGTATGCATAGCGATTGTAAAGATGGGCCGCCCAGCCCAGACCGAAGTCAGTCAGACCTTGGGCGACAACCCCGGGGTAGGAGGAAGCGAGGTTTGTGGGGTAGACGTCCCACACATGTCCGGTGCCGTACATGGTCGTGTTGATGTCGATGCAGTAGAAGTCTGCCCAGTAGTTGCCGCTGGGGAAGCCTGGGGAGGAATACCCCTTCCAGGGGCCAAAGGGCTGGTTGAGAGCGTTGCCCCAGGTCGTGTAGAAATCACCCTTCAGGTTGGTGTAGCTGTAGACAAACTCCGGGTCCATCCAGATTTGCACTGGCCACTGGGCTTGGGACGCTGTGGTCAACAGCAACAAGCCAACGATCGTCAGGATCAGTACGCGGGCTTTCATTGAAACCACCTCCCTCAGTAGGGCAATCCGTTACCTTTGGATGCACAAGCCATCTGATGCCGTCTCTACAGCAAATGTGCCGCGAGACGACGGGAAAGGAGAGAATCTCTAAATAACCATGTTCTAATGAGTTAGCCTTGACGTAAGTTGCTTACATCCGTCCGCGCTAGCAAGTTGAAAGGTCTGACATGTTAGGGAGGGCAGACATGTAGATCTGTGCACGCGAACACCTTCGGCATCACTCGCCTGCTTGTCTGGGCTCGGCAGGGTTTCCAGGCTCAACGCGTGGGAATTGTGGCTTCAGGGCGAGGTGGCCCTGCGTCGGCGTTGGAGCGGCGCGGGGGCGTCCGATCCCGAGGCTGGGCTGTGACCAAAAGCAAATCCCCTCATCCAGCGACGAGGGGATTGATTATCAACTTGCGTGCTTGCCCGGAGAGCTGGTTACCGCCGGACCCTCCGCCAGGCTACGCCACCCGCCCCGACCAGAGCGATCCCGAGGAGCGCGAGCGTGCCTGGCTCGGGAATCACCCCAGGATCCCAGTCTGACTGGCCGAGACTCTGTCCGTACCACGACGTCGAGTTCGAAGCACCAATATACACCATGGATTTCCCAGCGTACTGGAACGTGGCATCGTTGGTGAGAACGAAAGCCTCGTTCCAAACACCGTTGTGATAGCTGGTCCAAATCGTGTATAGCGGGTATGTGGCTGTCTTTTCAAAACTTGCTCGCCAAGTCTTGCTGGTATTCTTGGGGATGGGTGTCCCTGCCGACGCCTGCACGACCGTTGTTGAGAAGTGATCGGTAGTCCAATCTGCGAAAACCATGCCTGGGGAGTGGAAGAGCTGGGAGCCCGTTCCGGGAATGATGTCGCCGCGGAAGACGTCCATGGTTGTTATGCCATCGTTCCGCCAGTTGAAACCAGTCAAGGTCCAGCTATTGCCGAGGATCTCAATCGGGTCACCAATAAAAACCGCGCTGGCTGGGCTCACCAATGCCCACAACGCGACAACAAGCAGTGTGAGACGGCACAGCGACCTCATCTTGGACCTCCTTTGAGCGCACGGACGTCTACGATACCGGCACTTCCTGCGGTGCACTATGTGTGCCAGGAGGCATGGTGCTTGGGGGGCAGGTTCTAACCTCAAGTTCGGCAGTTAGTTGCGCAAGGTGCGGCTGCCGCTGGCGAGAGGTCTCGCGCAGGCCAAGTGTCAGACAAACCGACGCCGGGGACCTCGAGCCAATCCTCAAGGAGTGGTGGGCTTCTGCGACCTGCCCGTCCCCCACGGTGCCGTTCGGGCAAGGCCCCCTGCGAGGAACCCCGGAGAAGAGCTGCGCCCGGATACTTGCCAGTCCGGCACATACGCTTCATCGTCGGGCCGAGGCAGGGTGCCCGTCAGACTCCAGCCCGGGCCGCGCTGACGGCTTATCGTGAGGGTCGGTGATGATAGCCCGAGCCAGCGGTCTCATGCACAAACGGAGCCGCACTGCGTGCGGCTCCGTGTCTTCCCACGCGCCTCCCCGGGCGGGGCCTGGCGCGATATCGTGCGAGGCGACGTGCGGCCTAAGAGCGACGCCTGCGAATCAATACGATGCCGGAACCTGCCAGGGCCAACCCCAGGAGGATGACCGTACCCGGCTCGGGAACCCCTCTCAGCAGATTCTGCTGGTCCCACGCATAGACGCCGACACCATAGGTGGAGGAACCACTGTAGTAGATTCCCGCATCGGAGAGTATTTTCGCTCGATTCTCCGAAGTCCCGCCGCTCAGAAAGCTCACATAGAAGGTGCCTGTGTTCAGGTTAAGGGTGGCACCGTTGTCATAGATTGCCTCCCAGACCGCCAACTGAAGGGCTGCGCGCGCAATGTTGTTGGTGACGCCCAAGCTGTAGTTGTTCAATATCCACGCGGCCCGTCTGTTTCCGGCCACGGTACCCTGAATGTCGATCCCGGCGACGGTATCATCCGTCCAGTAGTAGGTTCTACTGCTGGGGGCGACCCACTGGCTCAGGTCAGCGCAGTACCACCCGGGCCCGCCCAACCACTCGTAACCAGAACCCCAGGTAGCACTGAGCGAGAATGTGGCCAGCGAGGCGTCCTTGTATAGGCCAGGGCCGTAGTAGAATCTCCCAGTGTAGCCCGTGTGCGAAACGCTGTAGTCTGTCCAGATTGGGCCTGTGATGCAGTTCCACGCGGCATCAGCGGAGCCTATTGACACCGCGGTCAGGATTACCAGTGCGCCGATTAGCTTCCTCATGTCCCCCCTCCTGCTTCTTCGCATGCTGCCTATCTCTTTGGCAACTATTGCCGCCGACCGTTCGCGACTCGATACAGCCGCGCACACGTGGTGCAATCCGTGTGCCACGGAGAAGATCAGATGTAAGCGCTATCTGGTGAAATAGTTACAACTTCCAATGCAAACCCCCGGTCTTGGACTGTGTAGTCCGTCACGACAGTCGTCGATCACGGAGGCAGGCGGCACGTCCTTAACTTGTTTCTGGGAATTCGGTTATGCCAGCTGGGCACCCTGTCGGGCAGGCGTATGCCACATGTCCAATGTGGCCTGGGCGGCACGATGGGTGGCGTCACGGCCAGAGACAGTGCAGCCGTCGGGTTTCATGCGTTGTCGACCCAATCGGTCCCGGATCGCGTTGAGACAGATGGAGTTGCGGGGCGAGGGATCTGCTGGGAGCGTGCTGCAGCTTCTGTGATGAACGCTCGCTGTCCCTGGGCCAGGGTAGGACGCCGGGCGGGGATGGTGGGGGGCGGCGGCCGTGACTGCTGTAACCTTCCACTTTGCTCTACCCACCCCTTGCTGATTGCGTAATCAGACTGATCCTGCCTTTCCACGCAGTCCAGTTCGCCATCGCCGGAGCTTCGGACGGATTGTCGTGCGAGCGCATCCGGCGTCTGGCACGTTGTGCTCGGTGCACGAACCGCCGCGCGAGGAAGCTCTCCACGCGGCGATCGCCCTGGGCATCGCTCTGTGTCGATCAGAACGGCAGGTCGTCCTCGCACAAGGCTTCGGCGAGGTCGCGCAGGCGATCGGCTTCGGCGCTTTGTCCCACAGGGCAGGCGCGCTCACCGTCGGCATGGTCGGCCCGGTCGGTGACGAGGTTTTCGAGCTCGCAGGCCAGGAACTGGCTCAGGGTGGTGACCAGCCGCCCAAGCAACTGCTCGCGCAGCTGTTCGGCGTCCAGGAGGGGGTCGCACTGGTTCATGACACTTCCCTGCCGGCGGCCACTGCGTCATCGAGCTCGACGAGGTCGTTGGCCTGGTCGGCGGCGGTGAACATGGCCGCGAGCGCCAGGTTGCCGATCGCGCGCGGCACGGCGCCGGACTGGAACGGACGAAGAGCTGCACGGCCGCTTCATCGGTGAAGAGCCGCTGCCTGCTCCCGGTCAGACGCAGTCGGTGTTCGATGTAACCGCGGGCGTGGGTCTCATCCATCGGGGGCATGGGGAAGCGCATGGCCACGCGCTGGCGGAAGGGCAGACAAACCCTCAAGGCCGGCTTGGCCAGCAACTGCGGCTGGCCGGACAGGATCAGTAGCAACGGGTCGGCGGAGTCCATCTCGAAGTTGAGCAAGATGCCCGGCTCATCGAAGAGGGCCGAGCGCAACATTCATCGAGGATCACCACGGGCTGCTGGCCCTGGGCAGTGAGCTGAGCGATGCCGTGCTGGATCTCATGGAACGGGAAGCTCTTGGAGCGTACCTCCTGGCTGGCCCCCCAGGGTCCGGTTGAGCTGGGGGTAGGCATCCAGAACCGTGACGGTGGCCGGCGGCAGGCAGACACAGCGGTAGTGCTCGGTGTTGAGCGAATCGCCGAAACCGCGCACGGCGACCGCCTTGCCCGTGCCGGGCTCGTTGGTCAGCAGCAAGATGCCGCGGGCCACCTGGGCCATCTCCAGACCGGCCGAGAGTTCCTCGAAGCCGGGCCAAGGGAAGAGCTCGCGGGTGGCGATGTGTTTGTCGAACGGCCGGCACTTCAGTCCGAAGCGGTCGGCGATCATAGCAGCGGGCCCTCCTGTTGCTGGCGCCGGCGCAGAAGCTCGGCACAAGAGAGCTTCACGGCCTGGGCATGGATGCGGACGTTGTCGACGACATCGACAGGTTGGATGGGCCACGCGGGCTGTACCTCGGGGCAGAGGATGAGTTCCTCCGACGGGGCGACCGGGAAGCGCAGCTCGACGCGGGCACCGATGAACTCGGCGGGCACCTCGTAGAAGACACCACCGACCTTGACGGTGGCGTCACTGAGCACGCAGCGGGTCAACCGGCCTTTGTGAAGGCCTGGTCGAGTTCGGCCGGGGCCAAGCGGTGGATCAGGGTCGCATCGGCCGCGGCCATGGAGCGGTCCAAGGGCTTCATGGCGATGCCGCCATGGCGTCGCGCAGGCATTTCGGGTAGCCCTGTTGTCCCGGGACGAGAAGGAGCCCCGGCTCTCGCCCGCTTTTTCGGACGCCGGGGAGATCCTGCGGAGGCTGAGCAAGCGGACAGCCTCATTGAGGCGTCTCGTGGAGCGTGCGCCAGGAGCCCTGCGCCCATGTCAGGCCGGGGTGAGGCGGGTCTCGAAAGCCGCCGGCCCCCTCGAGCGCCCGACGCGCCGCCGGTGGATATGCGGAGGAGACCGTCCCGCGGCGGCCTCCGGACGGAGGGTTTCCGTCGTGGGTATCGGATTCCATGGCGGGCGCCGTCAGGCTTCGAACGTCGCACCGCTCGTCGCGGGCCGCTGCCTCCTCAAGAGCAGAACCGCCCTAAATGCTTCTCTAGACGAGCGTTGTAGACCGCCCATGGCCTCCGGTGGCGGCGACAAGAGGTTCACGGGATGCAAAGGCGCGTTTCACTTTGTCCCAGGGTCATTTTGGATTTGCCAAGTCGTATCCGGCCAAACCTATCCCCTTCCCAGGATTTCCTGAAAGGTGTGCAGAGAATCTCAGGGCGTCCTTCGGGATTTCCTGGTGAGGTCCAGAAACTTTGCGCACCCCTTTCGGATTTCCTGGGCGGCTGCGGACGATTTTGGACGCTCGCCGGCGTTTTGGGGTAGCGCAGCCGAAAACTCTGGCCGCCGTTCGCGGTTTCCTCAACGGGGCGCAGCGGAACTTGCGCACCCATTCGGGATTCCCTGGTGACGTCCAGAAGATTTGCGCGCCCTTTCGGGGTTTCCTGAAAGGCGCGCCAAGGATCTTGGGCGTCCTTCAGGACTTCCGCAATGAGGGTCTGGGAATCCTGGCCACGGTTTCGCATTTCGCGAATGGCCCTGTCCCTCTGGCGAGGCCGCGCCAGGGGGGTTTACCAAGACTTCCGGGGTCAGTTCTTGGCGAGCAAGAGAGGGTCAACTCTGGAGAGTGTCGAAGCCCTCACCGAGCAAGGGGATGACGCCCAGGGTGCCGACCCCAGCACCCTCCCCACCTCCCCCAGATGCACCGCCATCGCCCCCGAGTCCTTGAGCGCCTCGGCGGCGATCTCCGCCACCCGCCAGCCCTTGAGCTGCGCTTTCGCCCGCCGCACCGTGGCCGAGCACGCGGCGGGCAACTACCGGATCATGATGACGATGGCCGGAGAGCTGCTGGACGCGGCCGTGCAGGGCGACGCTGAGCAACTTGATGAGAAGCTCTACCTCGAACTCAACGCCGTCAGCGCCGCACCCCCGCGACGCGTCAGGCCGGGGATCGCGCGCTGAGCGCGACCCTCAAGAAGCGTGAATGCGGGACCCTCGGATAGCGTGCTCATGGTGACGAGATCGACCGAGCTCGTCCCGGCAATCAATGGGATCGCGTTCCGGTCGGCACCGATGAAGTTGCCGTCCGACCAGCTCCCGCAGGCGACCCCCCAAAGGGTTTTCCGAGGGGGTCGTACTCGCGCTCGCAAGGTTGGACAGGGCGCTCCAGTTGGAGGCCTCGTCGGCCACTTTGAGGGCGAAGTAGTAGGTGGTGCCGGGGTCAAGGCTGTCGACGGTGAAGCTCTCGGGTTGCCCCGCGGGGCTGGGGAGCGGTTCGCCTGAGACGCGGGTTGCCGCGCCCCATGTGTTCGCGTCGATGGGTGAGAGTGAGAAGCGGAGGTCGTAGGTCGTGGCTGTCCCAGTGTGGCCGTCATCGACTGCGGGGTCTACGTCTGAACGGAGGAAGCTCACTCAGAAAGCGGTGGAGATGGCTGGGGTGGTCGTCGCAGCCGGGTGAGTGTCATCACCGCGCTTCAGGGCGCCCACGCGCATCTCATTCCGTTCGATGCCGAGCACCCCCCATCGGCCTCGAAGAGCCACGCTGTCCGGCGCACCCTCGAACGAACTGTGGCGTACTCTGCGCGATTGTGATCGTGTCAGCCACGATTCGCCGAGGCTGCGACCACGATAGCCGGAATCCACACGGTAGATATCGTCCTGTGTTTAGGAGGCCCACACACGAAGCAGCAAGAGCAAAGCCAAGATCCACGGCTTGCCTGCGTGCGCCCCGTGTGCAACAATCCACCGCCAGCGATGTCTGTGAGGATTCATCTTCCTCGGAACTGGACACAGCTGCTGGTGACGCGGCCATTGCGCCATAGACTGCGGGCGGCGCCGTGACTGCTTCGCTAAGGTTGGTGGCGCGAGATGAGACCCATACACCTCTCCATTCTTGCATGGACGGCCGTCTTTCTTCTCGTGCTTGAAGTAGGACTTGAAGTGCGCGCCCATCATCGGGGCTATCAATCGCTGCTCTTCGGAGAGGGGAGAACACGTTTCGAGTCCAAGTCGGGTACTGCCGAAACCACCCCGCTGGAGGTAGGTCCAACGGAGGAGTTCCCGTTTCGCAGCCGCGTCGTCTCGCGTTTGAAGCCCGATGGTGTGGTTCGCGTGTGGTTCGCATCGGCTTCACATGGGGAAGATACCGCCTTGCCGGTTCCGGACGTTTTTCCCAATCGAATGGGCCCCTTTCTCGCGGAGAAGACGGGGCGATGCATAGAGGTTCTCAATGCGTCCCGCGCGGGTCTCGTGATCGCAGACAACGGCAAGGAGCTTGATAGCCTGGGACCAGCTTGGGGACCAGACTATGCCATCCTGTATGGGCTCTCGATGGACCTGGGAGTGCTGTCTAGGCAGTTCCTCACCGGGGGCACCGCCAGTACCGAGTCGGATAGTGAGCAGGAGCCGGGAAAGCCTGTGGCGGGTTTCTCCCGCCGGCTGGAACGGCTATGGGAAGAAACGACTCTGTACGCACAACTCAAGTCCAACCTCACGACACTCATCACGCGCGAGCGCCTGCTTGCCGACAGCATTCCCGCAGCTGCGGGAGACTTACTGCGGGCTGACTTGAACGAATTTGTCGACGCCGCACTGGCGGTTGGAGCGACCCCAGTCCTAACAACCTTCGCCACCAGTCATGGTTGGAACAGCTCGGTGCCTCTTCCGCTGACCGCGGAGCAATTCATGGTTCGCTACAACCCCTACCTCAAACCCTCCGGTTGGGTGAAGGCAATCCACAGCCTCAATGGGGTGATCCGCGATGTGGCCACAGCGAGGGGCGTCATGCTGATCGACCTGGAGGGTTCACTGACCAACAGGCCCTGGCTCTTCCGCGACCCGGTACACTTCAGCCCGCAGGGCCATGAGGAAACGGCAGAGCAGCTAGCGCAGGGATTGGCCAATGCCATTTCCGAGAAGAACGGCGGGGGCGCCAAGTGAACTTCAACTCTATTCAGTTTCTGGTCTTCTTCCCGGCGGTCGTGTTCCTTTACTCCATCTGCTTCCGCAAGGATAGGCTGCGACTCTGTCTTCTGCTGGTGGCCAGTTATGTGTTCTATATGTCCTGGAACTGGAAGTACGCAAGCCTGATCCTGTTTTCTACTCTGGTGGACTATCTTCTCGGTCTGCGGATGGATCGGGAAGCAAGAGAGCGAGTCAGGCGGGGCCTCCTCGTCCTGAGCTTGTGCATGAATTTCGGACTGCTCGGGTTCTTCAAGTACCACAACTTCTTTGTGGACAGCGTGGGAGACCTCTTTCGCCTTGCTGGGCTTCAAGTAGAGATGGGGTCACTTAGACACAGTTTTCTCCTTCCCGAGGGGATCTCCTTCTACACTTTTCAGTCACTCAGCTACACTATCGATGTCTATCGAAGACGAACACAGGTGGAACCGGATTTCGTGCGGTTTGCTCTCTATGTGGCGTTCTTTCCCCAACTGGTGGCAGGACCCATCATCCGGGCCAACGAGTTCCTGCCTCAGCTCAGGCGTGAGCCGGATGTCTCGCGGGAACGTATCCACACTGGGTTGGCCCTGATGTTCAGAGGACTGTTCAAGAAGGTCGTTTTGGCTGACTTACTGGCAGGACTCGGCGTGGATGCCGTATTCGCCAATCCTGGGGAGTTCTCCTCTCTGACGCTTCTGCTAGCGATCTATGGCTACTCCTTCCAGATATACAATGACTTCTCCGGCTACAGTGATGTTGCCATTGGCGCAGCGAGGTTCTTGGGGTTCAACATCCCCGCGAACTTCAACCGACCGTATCTCTCTCAGAACATGCGGGAGTTCTGGACTCGTTGGCACATCTCCCTTTCCACCTGGCTGCGGGACTACCTCTACATACCGCTCGGAGGCGGGCACCGAGCTCCTGGACGAGTCGTCTTCAATCTAATGACGACCATGGTGCTGGGAGGCCTCTGGCATGGAGCAGCCATCAACTTCGTCCTGTGGGGCCTCTGGCACGGGATCCTCCTTGTTCTGTCGCGGGGTATCAGCAAAAGCCCCGCGCAGGCATCGGTGTTCCAGACACTGTGGCGGAGGGCGGCTTGCTTCCACCTCGTGGGGGTGAGCTGGCTCCTGTTCCGGATTTCCAGCTTTTCGAGCCTGGTGGCATATGTGCGAGGGCTTCTCCGGTTCACAGGAGACCTTCAGGTAAGCTGGGCGTTCATTCTCGTTTTGGGAATCGCGGCCGGGGCCCATTTCACACCGAAAGGTTTCTTTGACCGAGTCATGGAGCGCTTTGCGGGCGCCCCCGTTCTCGTGCAGGCGGCGGGTTATGCCGGACTTCTCATGCTGTTTTCTGGGCTGAGCTTTGGCGCTCCGGCTTTCATATACTTCCAATTCTGAGGCCTGCTCTCGTTCGTGTGGTAGCCGGGTGAAAGCGCTGGCTGAGGCGGGTCGAGAAGGTCCTTGCGGTCGGTACAGGATTCATACGACCGGCGCTATTCCACGACGCAGGCCATCCTGGTCGCCACGCGTTCGCCAGCTTGGAGCCGGTATAGGTAGACGCCGGAGGGGATCGGGCGTCCATCGTCGTCCTTAGCCTGCCAGACAGACGCGTGCATGCCCGCAGGCAGGGTCTCGTTGACTAAGGTTCTCACCAAGCGGCCAGTGGGGTCGAAGACCCGCAGCAGGACCGGCTGGGTGCTGGGCAGCTCGAAGACGATCCGGGTCTCGGGCTTGAAGGGGTTGGGGTAGTTGCCCCGGAGGCTCATCTGGGTGATCTGCAGGCGGTCGGCTTGATGCCCGCCGCCCGGGTCGCTGTCGGGGTTGACGTCGATCCACCAGTTGTCCACGCCGGCCTGGATGAGGCTGGCCCCGCCGGCCTGCACCGCGCGCTGGCCGATGAGGAACCCGAAGAGGATGAGCCCCATGCCCACGCCCAGACCTGGGTGTCCCACGCGCCCGGCCCTGACCGGGAGGAAGTCCTCCGGCGTCAGGCCGGCCGCCCTGTAGGAGGTCCAGTTGGGGTCGGCGGCTGTCTCCGTCGGCACCCAGGCATAGGACTCGCCCGTGGCGACCTGGTGGACGACCAGCCCCAGGCAGGTAGGGGCGCCGTTGAGCGAGCGGAAGTCGAGGCCCGCATCGAGGGACTCGATCGGTCCCAGGGCGTCGAGGTCCCAGACGATGGGCTGGTAGAGGTGGATGGCGAAGGCCGAATCCTCAGGCGTGGCGCCCAGGGAGAGATCGATCTGGCGGAAGGCGCCTGGGTTGCCGCCCGCCTCTTGGGTGGCGAGTAGGTCGATCGAACTCGTTCCGGATATCAAGGGGATCGCGTTCCAGTCGGCACCGATGAAGTTGCCGTCCGACCAGCTTCCGCAGGCGATCCCCGAAGGGTTCTCGGCGGGGGTCGTACTCGCGCTGGCGAGGTTGGACAGGGCGCTCCAGTTGGAGGCCTCGTCGGCCACTTTGAGGGCGAAGTAGTAGGTGGTGCCGGGGTCAAGGCCGTCGACGGTGAAGCTCTCGGGTTGCCCCGCGGGGCTAGGGGCTGGTTCCCCTGACACGCGGGTTGCCGCGCCCCACGTGCCTGCGTCGATGGGCGCAGTTGAGAAGCGGAGGT
Source organism: uncultured bacterium (assembly GCA_964603725.1). GTDB lineage: Bacteria > Eisenbacteria > RBG-16-71-46 > CAIMUX01 > WJJG01 > CAZDKK01. The sequence continues at coordinate 7,116 of CAZRWW010000065.1, read as the reverse complement.
CGTAGGTTTTGGCCGTCCCAGTGTGGCCGTCATCGCCAACAGCAGTCCAGGCGAGCTGGACCCACTTGTCAGTTGCGGTGACAGCGCCGAGATCGTCGACGGGGGCGGGCGGCGTCACGTCGCTGGCCAACGTCGCACCGCTGGCGACGTTGGACAGGCCGCTCCAGTTGGGGACCTCGTCGGCGACCTTGAGGGCGAAGTAGTAGGTCGTGCCTGCGGTGAGGCCGGTGACGGTGAAGGTTTCCTGGCTGCCCGCAGGTTCGGGGTTGGGCTCGCCGATGACCTGGGTGACGGAGGCCCAGTTAGCGGTGGTGATGTTGGTGGTGGAGTAGCGGATGTCGTAGGAGGTGGCGGTGCCGGTGCTGCCGTCGTCGCCGACGGCGGTCCAGGTTAGGGTGGCGGAGGTCTGGGTGGTGGTGGAGACGGCGAGGGTCGTGACCGCCGAAGGCGGTGTGGCGTCACCCTGCATCAGAGCGCCAACTTGAATCTCGTATCCGTTGGAGACGGAGCCATCCGCGTCAATGACAAAAAGCCATGCCGTCTCACCTGTCTCGAACGATCCCTGATTTACGGTGATGGTGATGCTCTCGGGCGACCAGGCAGTGGGGATCTGGATCTCGCGGTGGGTGCAGGAGTCGTAGGTCGGGGCGTTGCCGACCTCGACGCGGGCCTGAGTAGAGTCGACATAGACATCATCCCAGAATGTGAAAGATGGGCCCGGGCTAGCTGCGCAATAGTCGTCCTCGCCGTGGCCGAGGAAGTTGCCAAACTGAAATTGTCGCCACAGACTCGGATATGTCTCATCGCGCGTCCTGAATGTCGCGTCATCCACTTGCTTTACACAGTCAAACCAAAGGCGCACGCTCCCGTCGGCTGCGACGACTGAGGATGCCTTCATATGCACTTGGACATGCACCCACTCTCGGACTGTAACTCCCCAGTTCCAGGGGAAGTAGACGAAGTGCTGCCCATCCGATGGGCCGTCGTTGCCCACGGCGGCGTCTCTCTCTGGATCGCACCAGATAACCACGGCGCTGTTTGGCATCCCGCCACCATTTGGATACAATCGAAAGAGTTTGTGATTTCGCGATGCCGGGCTTGCAGGGTCGTACAAGTACCAGAAATCGAGATAGACTTCCCGCACATCGGCGCTTGCCCACGTTCTAAACGTGCAGTTGTATTGTTCGCCTTCAAAGGAACACTTGGCAGAGCGGTCGGAGTTGGGTCTGGTGTATGTGTTGCTGTATACCGGTATTGTGCCGTGGCTGGACACGAGGTCCCATGCTGATAGTCCGTTGCCGAGGGTTCCGTTCTCGAAATCATCGAAGCGAATTGGCTCCGGGGAGGATTTCATCCCGAAGGCGCTGCCGGCGATTATGTAGCCGGCACCATGTTCGAAGAGGGGGGTACCCGAATGGATTTCCGGAACCGCGATGGCCAATGGGCTCATCACCCACCAAGCGGCAGCAACCACTGCCGCGGGAGGCCCGAAGTGCGACAACCTCATCGCTTCCTCCTGCAGGTGAGCCGGCTTGACAGAGAGAATGTGTGAAAACGGTTGCAGAAACCATGCCAGAGTTCGGCGGCCGTCAGATCGCTGCAGCATCTCTGACCCTATGCGATGTTAGGTGGTTACGTGGCTTTGCGGCAACGGATGGTAAGAGAACCGTGTCACCTCACTGGAGCTCGGCTGGGAAAGATGCAGAACGCAACCTCTATAATCAGAAGGAGTTTCGCGGTCGAATGGAGCGCCCGCTCGCTTCTTAAGCGGCTCCCGGCGAACTGGCCTTGGGCGGCAGGCTGAGGTCGATCCATTCTATTGGTGAGTAATAACTTGCACACCTCAACCCCAGCTTCTTCGTATTGCCAACTGCGTACCCGAAGATAGGGCGGGTAGAGGAGACTCCGTCCCTTCGGTGACATTCCTGTGGCACGACGCCAAACCCGAGATGCAAATCGCAACGGCACCTGAGGTCGAGGTTGCGGCTCTGGAAACCACCCATGCGACTTCTCAGACAGGCGGGCGAGCCCGCTCGATCACCGCAGTGACGGGCGTACACCGGGGTTCGTGCCCCACCCATCTCCAACCGTACCGGTGGTCAGCCGATCCGTCGATCAACCACGTCAATGGCCATCGGTCACTGAACATTCCGTCTTCCCGCGTGAATGCGGGCAATAGCAGCTCCAAGGGCAGCGTAGACATACCAAGTGTAGCGCATGAAGTTTCCCCCGAAAAATCCGGTAATCAAGAGCGCAACAAAGCCTCCTGCCAGGCCTTGCAGGACCAACGCTTCGAATCTCCACTCGGAGCCTTCGGCGTCGAGCAGACGCTTCGTTCTCCGATTGAGGCGAATCACTTCGAATAGGAACGCGAAGAAAACCAGAGCTCCCGGGATGCCGATTTGCGCGGGCACCTCAACGAAGAGATTGTGCGCCACCATGTAGCTCGGCCGACCCTCCGGAGAGTATCCCAGAGCGTTTGCCGTCGAAAAGCAACCCATGCCAACGCCCGTCAGCGGGCGGTCAATGATCATGCGGATGCCCTTGCGCCAGATGGTGACTCGCTCTAGTGATGAACCACGGAGTTCTGTATCCCCAATAGTGCGAAAGCGGTCAACGTACTGCTGAGGCATCACTTGGAACCCCGCGACGAACACAGCGGCACCGATCAGACCCACAAGCAGTTTCCGTCGGGACTGCCACCAAAGAAAGAGGAGTGCCCCACACAGTCCGAGAAAGGCCGAGCGGGAGCCCGTGACGACCATCGTTGCAGTTGTAAGAACCGTCGCCCCGACGGGGAGAACACGAAACCACCGGAGCTCACGCGTCAGCGCCAGGAGAAGCAGGATAGGGATTGTAATTGTCATATCCGCGCCGAGGGCATTGGCGCCCCCGGTTCCAGCAACTTGAGGAATGGCCCTGTCGATTCCCATGCGTTGAACATACGATCCGCTGAGGTATGCACTCAAGGCTTTGTAACCGTTGTAGCAAACGAGTGCGAAAAAGAGGAAGGAGAATATCTTCAGTCTCCGCCTTGTGTCAATCACTTGTACGATCAGGATATACCATGCCAACAGTTTGAGGAACTCAACGAACTCGTCAACTGCCCGGGAGCGCCAGTAAGCGAAGGGGATCGAGATGAGAACCGGGACAACCACCAACAGCAGCAGCTGAGTCTGGCGCGAACCATCCACGGCCAGCTGGCGTGACTCGCGCAGTTGATGAGCGAACATACCTGCTAGTGCGAGGATTCCGATCACTCGCTCAATGTGTAGTGAACCTAGCACTGGATATATGATTCCGGGATGAAGCAAATACACAGCAGCATAAAGCAGCAGACCGATGAAAGGACGGCTAAGAATCACAAAGGTAGTGAGTGAGCAGGCGAGAGCTACTGCTACAAGCAATGGTTCAAACCGAGTCAGGGCAAACCCGGTGATCGCGCTGATCGCAATGGCCAGTGGAGCGAGTCGGACGAAGTGCGCCAAGCGTGAGTCGGTCCGCAAGGGTGCAACCGGCGGTGCACTGATGGGCGAAGAAGCATCCCTTGGCGCGAGAGACGAGGTGCGTCCGAGCGAGGCCGGATGTTCCTCTGAGTCTGTGGGTGTCGGCTTGCTTCCAGCGTACTTCATTTCGTTACCCCTGTTCGCTTCTGGAGCCTGGCGGCGGGGGCGTACCGCGTCAACATCTTCCGGGACACTCTGGGGCGGCATCTCTTCTCGATTCTTCGGCAATGGACCAGCGGTATCGCGGGACGTGGGACCGCCCGAGCCAGACGTGGACACACACAGCCAAACTCAAGGCTTCGTCCTGAACCTCGCCCACACAATCGTACTAACGGTAACGAGTTGGCGCGACCCGCGGTGGAGAGGTGCAGGAGGCGCCGGGGCTACGTGGCCCTTAGCTTGCGGCTTTGTGAGCCAGGGTCGGCCCGAGTTGGCGTCAATGTCCACAGCCCGTGGCCGGGTTCCACTGCGCGATATTCAAGGGTGCTCCGCCGAGCATCCTGAGCTACCCTGCCGATGTAGGCTCAGGGAGCTATTATGCCGTATTAACTGATTCGCGCCGTAGGTCTTCCAGTTCCGAGGGGGCCCCGGGAGAGCCCTCTTCACAGTTGGAGGGGAGACCGTGTCTCACACCTGGAGGCCTAGGCAGAATCGCCCGCTGCAAGCCTGTTGGGCCGAGGAAGGACGAGCAAGTCTGTGCCTGCGGAGTCTCCCTTGAGTACCCTCGAGGTCAGGAACATGCGGAGTCAAGGTGTTGCAGATATGTGCGTCTATGAGGGCACTCCCCCCTCCGATTGGGACAGGCAGGTGATAGATCTGGGGGGATGCGGATTCCACACAGTCCAATGGAGCATTTACAGCGCAAGCTACAACAGATCAAGGCCCCTGTATTTTCTCATCTTGGATCACAGAGGCGACGCCGCGGCCATGGCGCATGGCTTGGTGACCGAACGGCGCCCGCTGGGTTTGCGGATTCACAGAGCCCTATCTCTCGGGAGCCTACCCGCGGCAAGATTCCAGGAAGACAGGGAGAGGGCGATTTGCGAGATCGTCTACTACGCACGGTGCCATCACTTCTCCTCGGTGGCTTTCCAGTCGTTCGGAACTCCTTTCCGCAGTGAGATTCTGGAAAGCGGGAGCTTCAGCTTGACCAAGCGCTGGGAGTTCCTTGTCGATCTGCCGCCCGGGGCGGTAGAGCTTTGGAAGGCACTTGATGGAAAGAAGCGGAATATGATCCGCAAGGCTGAGAAAGAGGGCGTGGAGATCCGCCGAGGCGGCGGGTACTCTGATCTGCTGAAGTTCCGCGAGCTGGCCGTCTGCACACGCGACAGGAAGCGGCGTCAAGGAATCGCCTTTCCAGATCCTGGGGAGGAGCGGCGTTTCTTGCTGATGCAGCAGCAACTCCTCGATCCGGGCTTCGCAACACTGTATCTTGCCTCTGCCCAGGGTAAGGTTGTGGCGGGAGCGGTTCTTGTCCACTTCCACGACATGGTGTATTACATCCTCAGTGCGGCCGACGAGGAAGGCCTCAGAAGAGCTGCACCAGACCTTATCCTATGGAAGGCGATGCAGGAGGCCATCGAGGGAGGATATCGGATTTTCAATCTCGGGGGCTTATCAGAATCCGAACTACACGGTGCCCAGCTTGAGGACGCAGGCCTCTATCGGTTCAAAGTCCGTTTCTCCGCCGAAGTCCATCAGTCTTGGCGGGCAGAGTGTATTCTGCAGCCGAGGCTCCACCGTGCCTATCTCGCGTTGCGGACAATGAGGAGAGCCCTTACACCCTAGGCGTTGTCCAGGAGAAGAGGTTGATTCCTGCATCAACTGGCAGGTTCTATGGGATAGAACGAGCATGACAGCTCCCCAGCGACCACTCACCAGCATGGCTTCGAAGATTCGCAGGCTCTTCGCTTGTCCGCTATTCCTCCGCGTGCCCTACTGCGTACCGACGTGGGGCTGGAAGGAGCACTGGCACCTTCTGGCCTGCTCGCTCACTGGGCGCCTGATAGAAGGACCTCATGTGAGCAGACTCCTCGCAGAGATGTCTCGGATCACTTCCTGCCCCTACGTCTATGGTTTCAATAGCGGAAGGGATGCGATTCGTGCAGCCCTACTTGCCTGGGGCATTGGTCGTGGCGATCACGTGATCATGCCATCCTTCTGCTGCGCCTCGGTTGCTGCGGCAGTCAATGACTGCGAGGCCATACCGCTCTTTTGTGATATAGGGGACGACTACAACCCGAATATCGACCACATTATCGCTTTGCTGTCTCCAAACGTCCGGGCCATCCTCTTCACGCACCTTTTTGGCAACCCGGGGCGAATCGACAAACTAGAAGAGCGATTGCGGTCCAAAGACACCCAGGGGCGAATCCTTCTGATCGATGATGCTGCGCAGTCCTTCGGTGCCCGCATCAATGACAGGCTGATTGGGACATTCGGGGATGTGGGAATCATCAGCTTTGGCCCTGGCAAGACTATGACGGCCACGGCCGGGGGCCTGTTACTCACCGCATCGAGAACGATGGCGGAAAGGGTCAGTAGGGTCGCACTAGAATCCGTACCTGTGCAGGTCAAGATCAGACGGTCTCTGTACTTCCTGATATTTAGACGCTGGCGGAAGTACACCCGGGTGCTATGGCCGCTCTTGGGACCTATTCTCCGAAGGCCGGACTACCGTAGTACGATGCCCGTAGCCGTAAGCAATGTGGACGCGGCGATTGCGCTGGATCAACTGGGCAAGCTAGAGGAGATGCTGACGATTCGCCGCAACCGGAAACTCAGGCTCGACAACTTGATCGTTAGCGGCAACGGAGTGCCTGTGGCTGTTTCGCCGAGGGCAGCCGACTCAGAGCTACTGCTGTCTGCTGCCACAAAGTACCCCATACGTCTCGCACTTAAGAGCCCGGATGCCAATCTTGAGGAGAAGTTTATAGTCTTCATGGAGAGGAACGGGATAGAGCTTCAACGCCTATACCAGCCCCTCCACTTGGCGGTCGAAGGGAAGCCCGGCGGAACCCTGAGCCAGACGGAGTGTGTTCGGGGACAGGCGCTCCAGATTCCAATCGAACCGAGCATCAGCAGCAAAGATTTCGAATACGTTCTGGATCTATACCTAACCTTCACGCGCCTGGTAGCATCTACAGGCAAAGACGGCGCGTCCCGGAACATCGACGCGGGAGCACAGTGAGATTGGTTAGGGACTGTAACGAAATAACAGCGTCATATAGCTCTAACCTTTGACGGACGCATTGTGTAATTCCACTCGCCATGGAACTCGTGCGGTCGAAGCTGAATCTGGGCCATTTGCTTGTCTGTGACTTTGACACCCTTGGGATAACGACCGCGCTCGATTTCGGACCGCACGCGCAAGCCAGCAGTGGTGCGGGTCGACCCTATGAGGTTTACGATGGCGACGAGACTGACCAGCGGCTTGCCCCTCCAGTTCATGGCGATGTGTGAGAAGAGCCGATGCTCGATCTTGTTCCACTTGCTGGTGCCCGGGGGGAAGTGGCACACGGTGATCGCCAACCCCGTGCGATTGGCGAACTGCTGAAGCTCCCACTTCCACAAGCGGATGCGGGCGCCGTTGCTGCCTCCGGCGTCCGCC
>CAZRWW010000064.1:15100-32715 GCA_964603725.1 uncultured bacterium | reverse complement strand
GCGCCAGCCGCGCGGCGAGCGCGCCGGCGCGGCTCATTCGCACGGCGCGCCGGCCGGGCCGCGCGGCGCCGCGCACTCGCCGGGCTTCGCGCGCGCCCTGCAGACGATCGAGGCGGCCGAGCCGGTCGAGATCGCCGTGCCCGCGGTCGGCCGGGACGTCGAGCGCGTCGTGCTGCCCAGCGGCATCACCGTGTTCGTCAAGGAGGATCACACCGCTCCGGCGATCAGCCTGGCCTTCACGTTCCTGGGCGGAGCCAACACGACGCCCGTCGAGGAGCTGGCGCCCTTCGCGGTGGCCGGCGACCTGCTGACCGAGGGCGGCACGGCAGAGCTCGATCCGCTGGCCCTCGAGGCGCGCCTGGATGAGCTGGGCATGAGCTTCAACTGGTGGGTCGGCGATACGCAGAGCGGCGGGCGCTTCTGGTCGCTCAGCCGCAACTTCGACGAGTCGTTCGCCCTGGCGGTGGCCATGCTCACCAGGCCGCGCCTCGATCCCGAGCGCCTCGAGGTGATCAAGGGCCAGCACATCGACCGCATGCGCCGGCGCCCCGATCGCCCGCCGGGCGCCGTGCGGGTGCTGGCCGACCACGTGCTGCGCGGCGATCATCCGCGGCTGGGGCACGTCTCGACCCGCGCCGAGATCGAAGCGCTCACGACCGCGGACATCCGGCGCGTGCTCGATCGCTACCTGGGCACGGAGAGCCTCTACGTCACCGCCACCGGCGATTTCGAGAAGAGCGCGCTGCTCGATAAGCTCGAGGCCGCTTTCAGCGACTGGAAGCGCACCGCTGACAGCGAGCGCGTGTGGATCACGCGGCCCCCGGCACAGCGTCCGGGCGTGTTCATCGTGGAGAAGGATATTCCCCAGCCGGCGATCACCTTCGTTCAGGAGCTCGCGCTCGATCGCACGGCGACGCCCCAGGAACACGCCGCGCTCGAGATCCTGAACGAGATCCTGGGCGGCAGCGGCTTCCGCTCGCGCCTGATGGAGCGGATCCGCTCGGACGAGGGGCTGACCTACGGCATCTCCTCGCGCCTGAGCCACGATCAGCGCGCGGGCGTGCCGGGCCAGCTCTCGATCTCGTACCAGACCCGCCGCGAGGCGGCCGGTCACTCGATCGCGGCGGTGCTGGAGGAGTACGAGAAGATCTGCGCCGAGCCGGTCTCGGAGGCTGAGGTGCGCGAGCAGATCCAGGCCTGGTCGAACAGCTTCGTGTTCAACTACGAGAACGAGGCCTATAGCGTGCAGCGCCTGATGGAGAACGAGCTCGACGATCGGCCCTACGACTTCGATGGCCAGCGTCTGACGGAGATTCAGCGCGTGACGCCGGCCGACGTCGCGGCGGTCGCGCGCAAGTACCTCGACCCGCGCCAGGTCACGATCGCGATCTACGGGCAGCTTGCGCTCGAGGACGAGGAGGCGCTGCGCGCGCGCTTCGCGGTGACCAAGCTCGGGCGCGAGGAAGTGTTCCGCGGGGGGTACTAGCGGCGCTCACGGCACCCGGACGAGGCGGGCGCTGGCCAGGGCCCGCCCGCCCGGCCGCTCCGCCGGCGACCCCGAAGCGGCCGCCAGCCGCACGTGGTACACGCCCGCCGGCAGGCGCCGCCCGTCCGCGCCGCGGCCGTCCCAGACGGCGACCTGCGCTCCGGCGGCGGCCGGGCCGCGCCAGAGCACGGCCTGCAGGCGCCCTTGTGCGTCATAGATCGCCAGCCGAATGGGCCGGGAGCGAGTCAGCTCGAACTCGATCGCCAGCGCGCCCCCGCCCGGGTTGGCGCCCGCCAGCCGCAGCCACGCCTCGGGCGGCGCCTGCCGATCCGTTCCGCCCGTCTCCCCGCTCCGGCCATCTCCGCCCGCGCCACCCGCTCCGCCGCCGCCGGTGCCGTCGGCCAGCGCGCCCGCGGGCCGCCACTCGTAGGCGCCGACGTCGATGCGCCCCTCGCTCACGCGCGGGCCGCCGGCCAGATCGAGCGCCGGCAGCTCCAGTCCCGCCAGGTCGGGCCGTCCGGCGTTGATGCACGGCGAGCCCTCCAGGAGCGCGAAGGGGTGCGGGCCCGAGTCGACAAAGCGCGGGTCGGCGTCGAAGTCGCCGAGGCCGAGATAGCCGTCCTCGATGTTGGAATAGGTCACGTAGAAGGGCTTGCCCTCGTAGATCTGCCCGCCCAGGAAGTACTGGGAGGGATTCGCCCGCACGATGCAGTTCAATACCTTCGACTTCGCGATGTGGTTGTGCAGGGCGTTCGTATTGACGAAGATGCCCTCCTCGTGGACCGGGTTCAGGACGACCGTGCAGTTGATCAGCGCGGGATAAGCATCCTGAGCATAGAAGACCGAGCCGCCGTGGAAGCCGTGGTTGCCCGTGATGAGACAGCCCGCCAGGGCCGGGGCGGCGAAGTTGCTGCAGTAGAGCGCCCCGCCGATGTCGGCCACGTTGTCGCGCAGGATGCAGTTCGTGACCGCCAGCTTCGAGAATCCCTCCACGCTGAGCGCGGCGCCGCGCGAGCCGTCGCCCGCGGCCTTGCAATGAGTGATGATGCAGTAAGCGAGCCGCGAGGAGTCGTTCAGGGACGCCGTCCACGGGAAACGAATTCCGCGCCAGCACCCGGTCGTGGTCGAGTCCACGGCGAAGGCCTCGGGGTGGCGGCTGTCGAAGCGGATCCACGACTCGGGCTCGCCCAAAGCCGTGAGCGTGCCCTGCACGTACAAGCCATGGTGTCCGTCGAAGAGCACGTTCACGCCCGGCGCGATGGTCAGCCGGACCTGCGGCTCCACGGTCACGTCCCCGACGACCAGCACGGTATCCGCATCCCAGAGCGTGTCGATCACGATCGGCCCCGCCACCTCGGTGATGCTCCGGCCGGCGCCGCCCGCGGCGTGCGGCGCTCGCTCTTCATCGCTCCGGCCGGGCCTCGGGGGACCAGCGCTCGCGCCCGGCCGTGCAGTCGGGTCGCCGAGCGGGTGGCTGCCGGCCGCCGCCCGCCAGCCTTGGCTCGCGCCGCCGTTCGCGGGAAACGTCTGGCAACCGTACAGCGCCGCCGGCGAACCGGGCAGCGGGCGGTAGTCGCCGTTCTCGGGGTCGGTCAGCTCGGGGTCGACTCCGATGATGTTGTAGTACGGCGGCTGGCTGGCGCCCGGCCAGGGATCGGGCAGGGTTCAGCCGTACTCGCACAGGAGCGAGAAGTGGGACAACGGAGCGGCGTTCAACTCCGGATCGGTATGGTACGACCAGTTGTGCTGGACCACCGGCACCCCGTAGAAGCCCATCTGCGCGCTGAAGGAGAAGTTCGTGCCGGTGGGCAGCCACGAGGTCGAAATGCCGTTGGTGTAGATGTAGTCGTAGCCGGTGTCGCGCGCGTTCACCGACAGATTGCGCTCGAGCGTGACCCCGTTGCCGGCGCCCTGCAGCCGGATGCCGTAGTCGTGCGGTCCGTAGAACGTGACGTAGCGCACCGAGCCGGTCGGCATCACCTGATAGGCCTCGTTGTTCATGCCGCGGAAGCGGATGTTGCCGTTGAGGACCACGCAGTCGTCGATGTCCAGCCGGTTGTTGCAGTAGGAGATGCAGAGCTGCTGGCCCTGGAGGTCCAGGACCGCGCCGTTGCCGACGATGCGGACGTCCTGCCCCTGGGCGCCCTCGAGCAGGTAGGTCACGGAGCTCAGAATCGGGCCGATCAGCAGGCCGCCCGTGTACGTGACGCCGGTCTCGAGCACCACGTACTTGTCGTAGCCACCGCCGGGATCGGAGGCGTCGACCACCTCCTTCAGGGTCAGAGCCCGGGCGGTCATGGGTTGCGTGGCCGGACCGGCCAGGGCGGCCGGAAAGCCCAGGCCGACCAGGAAGAGTGCCCTCGTGCTCAGGCGCATGGATGTCCCCCCTCGGAGTCCGCTCACGAATTCGGCGACGGGCTCGGGCTGCTGCGTCGCCGGTTGGGGAGCGCGGGCCGGCCGGGACAGCCGCTCCCCACGTTCCACAAGATCATTCTACCAGATCGCGGGGGGCCGCGCGGCGCACCTTCCAGGACGCCGGTCGCGGGCGGGCAAGCGGCGCAGGGGCTAAGTGGCGGGCGGCCTGGCCGGCGCGGCCGGCGGGGCCGTGGGCGGCGGCGGGGCAGTGGGTGGCGGCGGGAAGATCCGCCCGTAACACGCCATCAGACGCCGCGTGACAGGTCCCGGGGCCGGCAACTCCCGGTCGTCCACCGCGCGCACCGGCATCACCCGCGAGACGGTGCTGGCCAGGAAGACCTCCTCGGCCCGCAGCAGCGCCTCCAGCATCAGGCGCGTCTCGACGACTTCGAAGCCCTCTTGCCGAGCGAGGAAGATCACCTTGGCGCGGGTGATGCCGGGCAGAATGTTGTCGATCTCGGGCGTCAGGATGCGCCCGCCGAGAACGCAGAAGTAGCTCGAGCTGCCGCCCTCGGTCACGTAGCGACCCCGCGCCTCGACGCGGAACATCATGGCCTCGTAGGCCCCCTTGGCGTAGGCGGCGTTCTTGGCGCGCACGTTGGGCAGCAGGTTGAGGGTCTTGTGCTCGCACAGCAGGCCGCGCAGGTCCGGGTACGTGATCACGCGCACGCCCCGCTCCCAGCTCTCCGGGGGAATCGGCCGAAGCTGGAAGGCGAGCATGAAGAAGGTGGGCTCGATGTCGGCGCCGGGGAAACGATGGTCCCGGCGGCGGTCGACGCCGCGCGTGAGTTGCAGGTAGAGCTCCCCGTCGGTGATGCCGTTACGGTGAATCAGCTCGAGGGCGGCTCCGTGGAGATCCGCGACCCGCTCGCGGAACGGCAATCCGAAGAAGCCGGCGCTCGCGATCATGCGGTCCAGATGCTCCTCGAAGAAGAGCGCCTCGCCGCCGATCGTTCGGATGACCTCGAAAATCCCGTCCCCGAACGTCAAGCCCCGGTCCTCGAGGCGAATGAGCGGTTCGTCCTTGGGAACGAACTTGCCGTTGAAGTAGGCCCACATGCGCGCTCCTGTCCGGACGCCGGCCCCCGCGGATGCGCCGGCGATCCGGCGGGTTCATGGCCCCGAGGCGCCGGCAACCCTGTGGCGTCCCTTTTCGCCCTTGCCGGTCGTCTGTCGGTGGACCGCGGGGCCGCAGCCAGGGCGCCACTATAGGTGCTCCACCCTCGCGGCGCCAGTACGGGGCCGAGCAGCGGCCTGCCACGGCAGTGCGGCGGGGCTCGAGGCCGGCCGGCGGCGGGGGGAACTCGGGGCGCAGTTCGCGTTTGTGTAGCCTGCGCGGTTGTGCCACCCTCTGCGCGACATGAGGCGAGTAACCCCATCAGGGCCATCAGGGAAGGAGAGGGCGATGAGAAGGTCGATGCGCCGTCGCGGGTGCCGGTGGCTTGCGCCGCTTGTCGTGCTCGGGTGCGCGCTTGCCTGCGGCGGTGCCGCGCGGGCACAGCTGGACGTGAATCTCGGCGGCTTGGACGAGACCAATGCGGAGGCTTACCTGCTGCCGTTGCGCGGGGGCCTGTCCACGAGCCTGGCGTCGGGGACATTCCGGACCGGTTACATTGCGCCGGAGGGCTTCCACTTCTACATCGGCCTGGAGGGCATGAGCGTCGGATTCGACGACGAAGATCGGCTCTTCCAGCCCGCGAACCCGCCCGGCTTCGTGGCCGTCGAGGACCGAAAGGTGCCCACGGTCATCGGCGACACCAAGAGCGTGACCGTGGCGGGGGAGGGCGGCACGTCGCGGCCGTTTCCGGGCGGCTTCGACCTCGAGTACGTCGTCCTGGCCGCGCCGGAGCTGCGGATCGGCAACTTCAAGGGAACCCGCGCCATCGTGCGCCTGATGGTCGCGGAGTTGGGTGACGCCGACCTCGGCGACTTGACGCTCTTCGGGATGGGAGCCGAGCACTCGCTGTCACAGTACGTGACCGACCTGCCCGTGCACGTGGCGGCCGGGCTGATGTATCAGAGCTTCAAGATCGGCGATGTGGTCAGCTCGAGCCTGCTGCAGTTGCGGGTCACGGGCAGCCGCGCCGTGTACCAGTACCTGGAGCCCTACGTCGGCGTCGGCTACGACACCTACGCCATCAAGGGTGAATACACCTACATAGCCGAGGGCCGGGATGAAGACGTGACCCTGGAGCTCGACCGGGAGAACAGCCTGCATGGGGTCGTGGGCCTGAACCTGCACCTCGGCGGCTTCACGATTCACAGCGAGTACAACGTGGCGGCCGAGAGCGGCGTGACCGTCGGTTTCGGCTTCGGGCGCTAAGGAGGGGATCATGCGTACGAGAGCTGCTGCAACGCGGATCGTCGGACTGCTCGGGGCAGTGATCCTGCTCGGCGCGGGTTGCTTCCCGATCCCGAAGATCGAGGACAAGATCGTGGAGCTGGTGGCCACCTCCTCCGTGTCGGCCGATTTCGAAGCCCAGGGCTCGCTCAACCTGCACGAGGACGAGGTCACCATCTCCCTGGGCGACTCGCTCGATCTGGCGGGGCTCATCGCGGACGCCGGGATCGATCCCGATGAAGTGGTGAGCGTCAGCTTCGCGGGGGCGTCCTACGAGGTCCTGGTGCCCGACACCGTTCCTAACCGCCGCATCGAGAACGGCACGGTCACGGTTCAGCGCGAGGGCGCCGCGGCCCCGACGAATCTCATCACGGGCTTCAGCGCGCCGGTCGTGGTCACCGGCTACGAGCAGACGGTGGTGATGGAGGCCGCGGGCGTCGCCATCATCGACGGGCTGCTGCAAGAGGTGGTGGAGGCGGTCAAGGCGGGCACTACGCTACCGAATACGACGGTGACCTTCCGGGTCAGCGGTGAATCGCACCCGATCGATCAGGCCAGCACCTTCACGTGGCGCCTGAAGCTCTACGTGAGCGTGGTGGGCGAGGTCGATCTGGAGCTGGTCAGCTTCTAGGCCGGTTTCCGGTTCGAGGACGTGAGCACGCTGCTGGCGGATCGCTTCGGCCCCGACGGTGAGGTCGCGCAACCCATCGTCGGGGCCTTGCTGCGCCTGCTCCGCGGGCGCTCGCGGGGGCCAGGGGCGGCCGCGCTGCGCCGGTGGAGCGAGCTGGCGGGCTCGGGGGCTGGTTCGCGGGCGGCCGGCTCGCGGTTGGTCGCTGGGCAGGCCTCCGGTCGCGAAGCGGCCGGCGCCGCCCGCTGGAGCGCGCGGCTGGCGCGCCGATACGGAGCGCTCCCCGAGGATGATCTGCCGGCGCTGATCTTCGCGATCCACACCTATCTGGCGCTGGTTCTGAAGCTGTTCGCGCTGGGGCTGATCGAGGGTCGTCTGGCGCCCTCGCGCTCGGCGCTGCTCGCAGAGTGCGCCGCGGCCAAGGACACGCGGCGTCTCGGGCGTCTGCTGGCGGGTCTGGAGGAAGACGGCGCCTGGGCCAGGGTCGGGCTGCCGGGGTTCGCGCGCGACGATCCTTACGGCTGGTATGCCGCGAGCTGGTCCGCCGCCCTGGCGGACCCAGTCCGAGAGCTGGCCCGCGCGCTGCTGGCGCCGGACTTCTGCGGCGCGGCTGCGCCTCGGGCCCTGCGTGGCGATGCCGGGTCGCCTCGGGCCCTGCGTGGCGATGCCGGGTCGCCTGGGGCCCTGCGCGGCGATGCCGGGTCGCCGGAGGGATCGCCCTCGTGGGTCGATCCGGCCAAGGCGCTCTACGAGGCGCTCCTGCCGGGCGAGTGGCGCCGCCGGCGCGGGGAGTTCTTCACCCCCGACTGGCTGGCCGAGCTGGCCGCCGACGAGATCGGCTACCGGGGCGACCCCGGTCTCAAGGTGGCGGATCCGGCGTGCGGTTCGGGCACGTTCCTGGCTCTGGCGATCGCGCGCCTGCGGCGAACGCTGGGCCGGGCGAGCGCGGAGCGCACCCTCGCGACCATCGTCGAACAGGTCCAGGGCGCCGATCTCAATCCCCTGGCGGTGCTGGCGGCTCGCACCACCTATCTCTCCGCCGTCGCCGACCTGGTCGGGCCCGAGTGCCCCGCGGTGATCCCGATCGAGGTCGGCGACACGCTGCTGGGTGAGGGACCCACGCGGCCCGCGGACGTCATCCTCACCAACCCGCCCTGGGTGCGCTGGTCGGCGCTGGGCGAGGGCTACCGGCGCCGGCTTTGGCCCCTGTGGCAGGCCTCGGGGCTCCTGGCGGCGCGGGGCTATGAAGCCAGGCTGGCGACGGCCGAAGTGGATCTGGCGATGCTCTTCCTGCACGTGGCCGCCGAGCGGTGGCTCAAGCCCGGGGGACGCATGGCGGCCGTGATCACCCTCGAGCTGCTGCGGGGGAAGGCCGGGGCGCGAGGATTCCGCCGCTTCCGCCTGGAGCCCAGCGGCGTGCCGCTGCGGCCACTGAAAGTGCACGACCTCTCGGCGCTGGCGCCGTTCGCGGCGGCGAACAAGACCGGTCTCCTCCTGCTCCGCAAGGGCGAGACGCCGGTCTACCCCGTGCCGTACGTGGTGTGGTCGGCGCCTGCGGCGCACGCGGGGCGCCCGGGACACCCGGCGCCCGCGGAAAGCCGCGCGACGCTGGCGCAGGTGCGGGCCGCAACCTGCCGTCGCGCCCTGCTGGCCAGACCGGGGGATCCCGACGCCGGCGGCCCCTGGCGCCTGGGGGCGGCCGAGGACGCCGCGTGGCTCGATCGACTGCACCGGCCCAGCGCCTATCGCGCACGCCGCGGGGCATCGACCGATCCGTACGCCGTCTACCATCTCGAAGCGCTCGGAGGGCAGGGTCGGGGCGGCCTGAGGGTGGCCAATCTCGTGGCTCGCGGCCGCACGCCGGCGCCGCGGATCGAGTTCGAGTGCGAACCCGAGCTGCTTTACCCGGCGCTTCGGGGGCGGGGGATTGAACGCTGGGGCGTCGCTCGACCCGCGCTGGTCCTGTGCCCGAATCGCAGTCCCCGGCAAGGTGACCTGGTGCCCGAGGACGTGTTCCGGGAGCGCTTCCCGCGCGCCTACGCCTATCTGTGCCGGCACCGGGAGATCCTGCTGGCCCGGGCGACTTACTGGGCCTTCTACGGCCGCGACTCAGCGCTCGACCGGATCCCGCGCCGCGGGGAGGCCTGTCACTACCGCTGGGCGAATCGGCCCGGCCGCGCGGGTCGCGTCGTGCAAGTCGCCGCGGCGCCCTTCTATGCCTGGCGGGATGTGGGGACGTACTCGTTCGCTCCCTGGAAGGTCGTATGGGGACGCATGAGCGCGCGGCTGGGTGCGGCCGTGGTCGGCCTGGCGCCGCTGGATGCGGCGCGTCGCAAGCCCGTCATCCCGCTCGACACGACCGCCTTCATCGCCTGCAGCAGCGCGGCCGAGGCCCACTTCCTCTGCGCGCTGCTGAATTCCTCGCCCCTCGACCGGGCGCTGCGCTCGCTCTGCGCGCGCGGTCGCGGGTTCGCCGCGCCCTCGGCCATCAATGCGCTCGCCCTGGAGCGCTTCGATGCCGCTGCGCAGAGCCATCGCCGGTTGGCCGAGCTTTCGCGCCGATGTCACGCGGCCACCCGCCGCGGCCGGCTGCCTGAGCTGGCCCGGCTCGAGGCCGAGGTGGACCGCGCGGCCGCGTCTTTGTGGGGGCTAGCCAATCTGCTAGACTCTGGCGCCTGACTCCGGGACCACCGGGACCAGGTCCCGCGCCCCAGGGAGGCGCGGGCCGAGGAGAGGGCCAGGCATCGCGCCCCATGGAGGCACGGCCAGCAGGGGCGGACGGGGGGGCCGACGTGACCGGCGGCATCGGCATCGATCTCATCGCGATCGGGCGGATCGAGCGAGCCATCGCACGTTTCGGGGACCGGTTCCTAGCCCGTCTGCTCACTGAGCAGGAGCGAGCGGGCGCGCGTGGCGCGCAGGCGAGCTACGTGGCGGGGCGCTTCGCGGCCAAGGAAGCTACGCTCAAGGCGTTGGGGACCGGCATCTCGGGAGCGATCCGCTGGCGGGACGTCGAGGTGCTGGCCGAGACCTCGGGCGCCCCCCGCCTGCGCCTGCAAGGGGAGGCGCTGCGCCGGGCGCGGTCGCTGGGCGTGACGTGGGCCCACGTCTCCCTGACCCATGACCGGGAGTATGCTGCGGCCGTGGCTGTACTGGAAGTAGCGCCGGCCGGTCCGCGGGGGCCGGAGGGCGAGACGACGCTCGGCTGACGCTGAGCGGAGCGCGCCAACGCCGGCCGAGCCTCGAGGCGGCCGGGGGCGATGCCGGACTGGCCCCGGGGTCTCCGAGGGCCTGCGCGGGCCGGCGGACGAAATCGAAAGAGGACAGACGGAGGATTCGACGCATGCGTGGACCGACGCTGCCCCGCTGGGCGGCCGTGCTCGTGGCGCTCGGCCTGGGCGTGATCGCCCTGGAGTCGCTGCCGGAAGCGGGCGCTATCAGGCCGGTGGATCATCTTCCCTATGGGCAGGACCTGGTGGACCAGGCCACGAGCGAGATCGATGGGCGCGTGGCGGGAATGCGCGGGCAGCCGTACGAGGCCCAGGCGCTTTTCTTGAGTATTCGCGACCTGATCTACTGGGTGACGAACTACGACCAGGAGACGGTCGGCGCGCGCTATCCCCTCGACGGGCCCGAGGGCTTGCTCGTCACCGATGGGATCGCCGACACCCTGGCGACTCGCCTGGTTCCGGTGATCCGGGACTATGTCTCGCGCGTGACGCAGGAGGACCTGGGGCCAGGCCGGCAGGCCCTCGAAGTTGCGGTTGCAAACATCCCGGTGCCGCCGGGTCGCTTCCTCGGCTTCCACTTCCAGCACATGGCCTTCCTCTACACTGCGCAGGTCGACACGATCGTCAGCGTGGCGCCCGCCGCCTACCTGGACGGCGTCTACGATGGGTACCTCCGGCGCCTGTGGGACCTGGCCCAGCTCTACGAGCAGGTGCACAAGACCGCCGCGGAGAAGTACTTCTCCCGCATCACTCAGGAGGACTGGATCGTGCAGCGGATGCGGTGCACGAAGTGCGATCACCGAGGCCTGCGGTTCAAGGACCAGCGCATGGGCCTGCGCGAGGACACGACCGGCACCTGCCCGGAAGTCCTCATCTCGACCGACAACAGCAAGGAGGGCATCAAGGCCAAGTTCGATTGCCGCGCCTACGGGCACGTCTTCGATGCGGTGTGCCCCAAGTGCAGCACGGAGGTCCACTTCAACGTGCCGCTGCCGTTCTACTGGGAGCTGCAGCTCGACATCGCCCTGGGGGGAAAGATGCCCGACCTGAAACCCCTCATTCGCCAACGCGAGGAAAACCGGGACCGGTAACCCGCGAGACACGGGCGGACTGGCGAGACACGGGCGGACTGGCGAGGATCGGTCAGACCGCCGGGGCGAAACGCGAGAAGCGATGCGGGTGGCGTCCCGGTGGGGAACGCCACCCGCTCTGCTCTCGTGGCTCGTGAGCCGACTCACCCGCCCGGTGTCGGGAGATCAACCGCCGGGCGTGGAGGAACGCCGCCAGCCCTTCCGCGGGAGCCCCGCCACGTCATCCTGCGATGACGGGCACCCTCCCTCTGCGTGACGGCGCTCCCGGGCTCTTCTGGCTACTTCTTGCCCTTCTTGGCCGGCTTGCCGGGCACGATCTGCAGCTTGAGAACCTTGGCCACCGTGAACTTGACGACCTTCTTGGCCGGAATCTTGATGGCCTCGCCGGTCTGCGGATTGCGGCCGATGCGAGCCTTGCGCCTCTGAACCTTGAACTTGCCAAGACCGGTCAGGGGGACTTCGCCGCCCTTCCTGATCTCCTTGGTCACGATTCCGGTCAGGACCTCGAGGAAGGCCTTCGCCTGCTTCTTCTCGAAAGCGCCTTCCTTTGCCAGTGCGTTGACGAGTTCGGTCTTCGTCATGGAGCTCCCCTCCTTCGGTACTCTGAAAGCCTTCGTCCCTGAAATCCTCGGGTAAACCGTCAAATCGTGCCCTTCAATAGCAGCGGTCCCAAAACCTGGCAAGAAAAAAACGCGGGCGGCGTCGAAAAAAGGCAAGATAGGCGCACGTTTCCCGCATCGAGCGCCGGGGCTGATTGACACGCCTGGCGGGGGTCGGTAGCATTTTGAAACCGGGCCGACTTCGGCCGACCCGGCCAGGCCGCCGGAAGCCGCCCAGGCGGGAACCAGCCGGAGGTCAGGATGGTGCGTTTCATTGCCGACCCGGTCAGGGGAGAGCCCCTACCCCTGGTGGCGCCAATGAGGAGATACCCATGGCAACCCTGTCCCTTGCCGCCTGCCGCACGGCCGCTAAGTCTCACTTCGCCACGCTGGCCTTTCTGACCGCCCCGGCTCTCGTGAGCGCCATGCTCATGGGCGCGCCCGGCGCCGGGGCCGCGCCGATCGAGCGCGAGCTGGTTATGTCCGGCCTGGAAGTCACCACCGACGCGACCGGGGCGATCGCCTGGACGGACATCGCGCTCCGGGGGGCCATGCCCGAGGTGGCCGTCGGTGACCCATCGATTCCGTCGCTGCGGGTGACCCTGCCGATCGAGCGCGGGCAGACGGTGACCGGCGTTCGGCTGGTCGTCCTGGCCGACGAGGTGCGCGAGCTGAGTCATCCGGTCCGGCCTTACGGGGGCGAGCAGTCGTCGCGCGACAATGCGCCGCCGGCGGCCGAGCCGAACCTCGCCACCTACGGCTCGGCGCGGCCTTTTCCGCCGTCCCAGGTCGAGCTGGTGACGGAGTACGAGCTGACCAACGGTGCCCGCTACGCGACATTCCGAGTCCACCCGCTCCAGTACAACGCACCGGCCGGGCAGCTCTACTGGGTCAAGCGAGCCCGCTTGGTGGCGGACGTGCAGCCCGCCCAGGGGATCGGCCGCCGCTCGACGGGCCTGGCGCGCGAGCGCGAGCCGATTCCACTGGCCGACGGAATCACCGGAGCCGGCGGCCGGGTCCTGCTCAGCGAGGGGGGGTTCTCGCCGTCCGATGCGCCGTCGGCGAACGGCAGCCTGGTCGAGTATGTCATCATCAGCCCCGACGACGAGGCGATGGTGACGGCCTGGCAGCGGCTGGCGGACTGGAAGACGGCCTGTGGTCACCCGGCCGTGGTCCGGACGGTCGGTTGGATCGCCAGTCACTACACCACCGGCTCGGATCTGGCCGAGTCGATTCGCATGTTCCTCCAGGACTGCTACGCCCACTGGGGCCTGCGCTGGGCCCTCCTGGGGGGCGACACGAACGACGTGCCGTGCCGCTATGCACGGAGCTGGTTCTACAACCCCGCCAACAGCCCCGAAGGCACCGATGTGGCGTGCGACCTCTACTACGCCTGCCTGGAAGGCACGTGGGACGGCGACGGCGACGGCACCTTCGGCGAGTCCTTCCGGAGCAGCACCCAAGCCGGGGCCCCGCAGGAGGGCGACAAGGTCGACTTCACGCCCGAGATCCAGGTCGGGCGCATCAGCGCCCGGACGGCCGCCGAGGTCGACGGCTATCTGGACAAGTACTTCATCTACACGCAGACGCCGGCGGGCTCCTACCTGGACCGCATGCTCATGTTGGGGGAGGTGCTCTTCCACTCGCAGTGGCTGCTCACGGGCCTCGGGGGCGGGCCCGACTGCAATCCCGGCGATCAGTGCACCGTCCCGCCGTGCCGCGTGGATCAGCGCGGGGAGCGGATCTGCTCCTGGTACGACGGCGCCACCGACTGCTTCGACGTGGAAGTGGCGCTCGACGAGGAGGGAGCCGGGTTCAACTACACGATGCTGCTGGAGCGCTACGAGCACTGGCAGGTCACGTCCTACAACGGGCGGCTGCACCCGGATGCGCAGCGCCAGACGCTCGCCTCGGTCCTGGGCGCGATGTCCGACGGCTACGGCATCGTTCATCACGTCGGCCATGGGGATCGCGACCGCTGGGCGGTGGGCGAGGGTCGCATGATGCTCGGCGACATCTCGCTGCTCACCAACGGCAGCGCCGGGCGGTTCTTCCTGTGCTACGGCGTCAACTGCAGTTCGGCGGCGATTGACTACGATTGCTTCGGAGAGCAGATCGTGCTCATGCCCGGGCACGGGGCGCTGGCCTACATCGGTTGCAGCAACGTCGACTTCCCGTCTCAGGCCCGCACGTTGACCCTCGATTTCTATCGCCATCTGGCGGAAGAGCCGGGCCAGACCGTGGGCAACGCCTTCTTCGGAGCCCAGGCGGCCAATGCGCCCAATCCGGCCTGGGAAATCGAGCTGGCCGCCCGCTTCCTGGCTTACACGATGTTGCTCCTGGGCGAGCCGGGCATGGCCATCTGGCATGCCACGCCGGGCACGCTCGATCTGGCCTTCAACACCAGCCCCTCCTTGGGCGCGCAGGATCTGACGATCACCGCCACGTCGAACGGCTCGCCGGTGGCGGGAGCCGCCGTGTGCGTTCAGAAGGAGGGCGAGATTTACGTCGTGGCGCAGACCGGGACGGACGGATCGGTCGCGATTCCCTTCTGGCCGCAAACCGCGGGAGCGTTCCAGGTCACAGCCACTTCCGGATCCCATCGGCCGGCCATCCGGCAGGGCACGGTGGGTGGCGGCTCGGGCACGCAGCTCGTGCTCCAGGATCTCGGGATCCTCGACGACGGCAGCTATGGCAGCTCCGGCAACGGCAATGGCCGCCTCGAACTGGGCGAAACGGTGCGCCTGGCCGTCTCGGTGCGCAACGCCGGCAACCAGGCCGCGCAGGGCGTGAGCCTCACCCTGAGCCTGGGCGAGGGAGCGCCGGCCGAGCTGTTGGAGATCACCGACGCCACCGCTCAGCCGGGCGGAGGCGCCGTAGGCGCGGGAACGACCGCCACCGACAACGAGGGGTTCCTGCTGACGATCGCCGCCGATCCGCCTGAGGAAGTCTTCGACGGGGCGGGCTCGCTGACGTTGACCTTCGGCCTGCAGATGGCGAGCAATGCCGGCAGCACCACGGGGAGCGTCTATCTCGACGTGACGCGGCCGCTCCTGAGCGGCGGCATCAACCGGATCGAGCGGGTCCAGATCCCGCCGCAGGACCGCCGCAATCTCTATGTGGGTCTGTCGAACTCGGGCAAGGGCAGCGCCAGCGGCTGCACGGGCAAGCTCGCGCCGCAGAACCTCTACGTCCAGGTCGTGGCCGGCACCATTGCCATGGACGACGTGGAGCCGGGAACCAGCGTCGAGGTGGGTCCCTTCGATATCAGCGTCTTCAGCGAGACGCAGGCGCGCTTGCAGTTCGAGGTGGAAGACCGCGCCGGCAACACCCTCCATGCGCGCATCCTGGACCTGATCGGCCCGGCCGCGCCCGAGTCGCTGGCGGCCATCGGGATGCCCGGAGCGGTCACGCTCACCTGGGGGGCGGCCACCGACATCGGCGGACAGGAGGTCCTGGGCTACAAGGTGCAGCGCGCCGCGGAGGGATCCCCGAGCTTCGAGGATGCGCACACCGGCTTGCTCACCGACCACCGCTACATGAACGACGGCTCGCTGGATCAGCTCGCCCAGTACACCTACAAGGTGGCCGGCGTCGACACGGGCGGCAACCTCGGGTACTTCACCGATCCGGTGACTGTCTACACGTCGCCCGGCATGACGAGGGGCTGGCCGGGGCGCATCGGGACGCCGACCCCCGCCTCTCCGCTCATCTGCGAGCTGGACGGCTGGTATGGCACGGGACGCGAGATCGTCTTCAGCGCCGATGACATCTACGCGTTCCACGGCCCCGGGGGCGAGGTGACCGACGGCGACAACGTGGGGAGCACGATGGGCGTCTTTTCCACACGGGGCTCCGAGTTCTGGGGCAAGGCGGCGGCCGCCGACATCGACGCCGACGGACGGACCGAGGTCGTGGCGATCTCCAAGAGCACGACGACATCGGCGCCCTTTGACGGGGACAGTCTCTACTGCTGGCGGGGCGCCGCGGGCGGCAGGCCGGCCTGGGCCATCCGGCTGGTCAACAACATCAGCTGGAGTACGCCCGTGCTGGCCAACGTCGACGGATCCACCGACGGGCGCATGGAAGTGATCGTCTGCGCCGGCCGGTCGCCGAACGCGGGCATCTACATGTACCAATACAACGGGACCCGCCACTCCAGCACCGACGCCAACGGGCTGCTCAAGAATCTCAGCGGCCACTACCTCTATCAGTCCCCGGCCGTGGGCGACATCGACGGCGACGGACGGGCCCAGGAGATCGTCGTGGCCACGCGCCAGGCGAACAACAACGGCGGGCTGTGGGTCGTGCGGGCCAATGGCTCCACGGTGCCGCCCTTCAACGGCTGGCTCTTCTCTTCGGCCTCGATGGGCCTGGCGAGCGACTTGCGCACTACCCAGGGAACCACTTCCTCGGCGACCATCGGCAATGTCGACGGCGGAACGGACGAGGAGATCTTCGTCGTGACGCCCAACTACATCCTGGCCTTCAAGTACAATCGCGACACGCCGCTCTGGACCAAGCGCCTCGACGCGCGCTTCGCCGTGGGCGGCACCACCATCGAGCCGATCCCCGAGGCGCCGCTGGGCGACATCGACGGCGACGGTGACCTGGATCTGGCGGTGGTCGATATGACCGGGCGCCTGTGGGTGCTGGATGCCCGCACCGGGATGTCGCTGCCGGGATTCTCCCAGGTCAAGGTCCCGACCGGGGCCGCCGCGCGTTACGGTTCGTGTATCCTGGCCAATGTGGACGACGATCCGCGGCCGGAGGTCATCTTCGGTGACAACCAGCGCAACGTGCATGCTTACACGTACGAGGGCGTGCCGGCGCGCGGCTTCCCCGTCTTCGTGGGCGGGATGATGCACCAGCAGTCGATCGCGGCCTGGGACGTCGACAACGACGGCTACCAGAACGTGATCGTGCAGGCCAACAACATGCAGCAGGTCGTGGTGCTGGATCTGGCCGGCGTCGCGTTCGACCCGCGCCACAACCCGTGGCCCATGCGGTATCGCGACGACCGCAACACCGGCCGCTATGTCGCCATCACCCTGGACGCGAACTGGCCCGTGGCCATTCAGATCAGCCTCGCCGAGCCGATCGTGTCCGCCCAGGGCACGGTGCGCCTGGAGTGGTCGGCGGCCGAGCCCGTGCTCGCCTTCCGCGTCCTGCGGGCGCTCGCCGGCTCCGAGGACGAGGACCTGATCGGCGAGGTCCCGGGCCGCAGCGGGCCGGCCACGCAAACCTACGCCTTCGAGGACACCCCCCCGGGTCCGGGGCTCTATCGCTACCGCATCGCCCCAGTGGGACCGGGAGGCCAGGTCGAGGGAGGGGCCACCGTGCTGGCCGAGGTCGGTCAGGCGCGTCCGCTCGCGCTGCAGCTGCGCAGGGTGTTTCCCAATCCCCTGCGGCCGGGACGTTCGGGCGGCAGCCAGATCGTCTTCGCGCTGCCGGGGCGATCCGGCGCAACGGTCGACACGCGTCTGCGCGTGATCGATCTGCAGGGCCGCGCCGTGCGGACACTCATCGACGGCCCGCAGGCGCCGGGCGTGCACACGGCCCATTGGAACGGCCAGGATGACTCGGGGGTGCCCCTGCCGGCGGGACTCTATCTGCTGAGATTGGATGCGGGCGAGGTCGCCGACAGCGAGCGCCTGCTGCTCATACGCTAGGGGGCTCGCCCAGGGGCGCGGCTGCGGGCTCCGGCGCGCCGCGACCGCGACCGAACGGCCCTGCGGGCGATCCTGTCCGCCTTCCTGGAAACCCCGGCGGGTCGTGAGCTCGCGGCGGCCCACCGGCAAGGGATCCTGAAGCGGGAGTGGCCG
>CAZRWW010000064.1:0-15090 GCA_964603725.1 uncultured bacterium | reverse complement strand
GTTTTGGTGGGGGGGAGGGCGCGCGCCCGGGCCCCCGGCTGGAAAAAGGGTGGGGGGGCGGCCCTGGGGGCGGGGGGGGGCTCCGGGGCGCCGCGGCGAAATTTGGTGTTGATGGCCAATTGTGGCTCGGATACACTTCTGACCCGATTGGTGCTGGGGAGTCGTCCAGCGGCAGGACACGTGACTCTGGATCACGGAACCGGGGTTCGAATCCCTGCTCCCCAGCCAGTTTCTTGACTATACTGGCCTATGTTATCCAGGGGAGAGGCCGGTGGGCGGCGGCGCGGGCCGGGCGGTCGCGAGCGGCATGCGGCCGGCGTGCTCCCAGCCGACAACAGGCCGCCAGGAGTTCGTGGGGCTATCGTCTAGGGGTTAGGACGGATGGTTCTCAGCCATCAAACCGGGGTTCGAATCCCCGTAGCCCTACCAGCAGCGTGATCGGGGGAGGGGGGATGACCGCCCTTCCCCTGGACGTGTTGGCCGCCACGGGCCCGGCGTGGCGGCGCACGGGGGTTCGCAGATGAGTCCCAAGGAAGGCGGCAGGCTCAAGCGATTCGGCGGACGCTGGATCCGCGCCGGCGAGCAGTACCGGGAGCGCCACAAGCTGGTCCGAGCGGTGTTCTCGCGGGTCTGGTACCTGCTGGTGCCCGTTGTCGGGATCATCTGGGCCAATGACAGCTACGTCCGTCCTGTACAGGAGGACGTCAAGTCGGTGATCAACAAGGACAAGGCCAGGGTCCTCGACCAGCAGGATGAGATCCGCGCCCGGGTGAGCGCGGTCCAATCGGAGACGCACGAGGTCGAGTCCCACTTCGACACGCTGTTGGTGCCGCAGATCGATTTCTACAGCGCGACCCACGACAGCCTGAAGCAGTTGCGCATGGTCTACGACACGAACTTGCCACGCTCGCGGACGAGGCTCGATTCGCTCACCAACCTGCGCGATCAACTGACGGTCGAGCTGGATCAGCTGTCCGGGAGTTTCCGCGACCGCTCGACCCTTCTGCGCGATCTGCGGACGTGGCGGGCGACCATGGAGGATTCCATTCGCGGTCTCGACTCGCTGATCGCCTTGCGGACCGACGACCTGTATCGCAAGCGCAACCCGCTGGAGTACCGGCGCAAGGAGGCGCTGTTCACGGGCCCGGGAGAGTATCCGCGTCGCGACGAGAACCCTCCGCGGCAAGGAGGGCGGTGAGTCATGGCCCAGTCGCCCAGCAAGTTCAATCCGTCGCTGACCATGCCGGTCATTGACATCGTGGTGGCGCTCATCCTGGTCGGTTCCACCGGCTACTTCTGGTTCCACACCAAGGGGCAGGAGAAGCTGGCGGCGCTGCGGGATAGTCTTGCGCAGGCCTTGCATGCGAACGAAGCCGGTTTGGCGGAGACCCGCGGGACGCTCGTGAAGGCGCAGGAGGAGTACGAGCAGACGATCCAGTTGCGCGATGCCAAGGAGCAGTTCCTGGCCTTCTTGATGGAGGAGACCGAATCCGAGCGCAACCGGATTGACGAGTCGCAGAGCCTGGACGAGCAGTTCACAAACCAGGTGCTGGATCTGCGGACCGAGATCCAGCGCGGGCGCGACCGGCGCCTGGCGTACAACTCGGATATCCTGGACGCCGAGAACAAGATTGCCGAGGAGCAACGCGTCATCGCGTCCCTGGAAGCGCAGGCGCGGGAGCGCAACAGCTACATCGATCAGCTCGACGGCTGGATTCTGGCCGCCGAACAGGAGCTGCAGAAGAATCCTCCCAGCCGCTTCCCGGAGAAGAGCGCGCTGGCCTCGCTCCTGGAGATCCGAGACCCCAACGAGAACCTGTTGTTCAATCTCTCCCATGAGCTGCACCGCATCGGATCGATCGACCTCGGCTTGCTGGGCTCCTTGGGGGTGGCGACGGACGGCGAGACTTCGCTGAAGGAAGGGGGCGTCTACGCCAATCTGCCCGTCAGCCCCCGCCGGGCCTCGATCGACTTCGATGCCGGCGTCAGCCAGCTGCAGTCGCGCGCCGACGACACGTCGGACACGTCGCCTTTCGCCGGCGCCAGCCTGCGCCTGGCGCCCGTGAGCCGGGAGCGCTTCTTCGTGGTGGCGGGAACCCGCTACAGCCACGAGGACCTGGCGCTGCGCCTGGGCCTCGCCATCGGCCGCCGCTAGGCAGACCAACGGGAATCCATCGATCGCGCGCGCCGGGGCGCGTGAGCGTCGGCCTTTGGGCGGTTGTCGACGACCGCGGTCGCGCCGGCGCCGCCGCTTCACGCGAGGTTGCGGCCTCGACTCCACTCGTAGAGCGCAATCGTCCCGGCGGCGAGCACCCCGAGCGACTCGGCCGCGGCCGCCATCGGTATGTGGACGTGCACAGCGCACAGGCGGTCGATCTCGACCGGTATCCCCCCGCCCTCAGCGCCGAGGACGAGAACCCATGGGCGCTCGGGATCATCGGCCAGCGCGGCCAGCTCACGGACCGGCCGCCCGCGGCGAGCATCGAGGCCGATCAGCGCCGCCTGCTCCCGCGTCACCCAGGCCGCCAGGCTGTCGGGGACCACTCCCGCCGCCAC
This sequence comes from uncultured bacterium, assembly GCA_964603725.1. GTDB lineage: Bacteria > Eisenbacteria > RBG-16-71-46 > CAIMUX01 > WJJG01 > CAZDKK01. Next base: position 12,534 of record CAZRWW010000064.1, on the reverse strand, counting down.
CTGCATGCCGAGCAGGGCTCCCGACGAGGCCCGCAGGGCGCGGACGTGGTACGGATCAGCCGTGCCGGCGAGCGTGATCAGCACCGGGCAGGCCATCGCGCGCGCCGTTCGAGCCAGCGCGCCGACGTTGCCGGGGTCCTGCAGCCCGGCCAGCAGGAGACCCGTGCGCGGGGCGGGCCACGTCGGGGCGGACGGCAAGTGGGCCACGGGCGGTCCGGCAGGCCGCCGGAAGAGCCCGAGGATGCCCTGCGGAGTCGCAGTCGGCGCCAGACGGTCAAGCAGGTCTTCGGCGGCCTGCGACAGCGGCCAGCCGCGATCGCGGATGCGGCTCAGCAGCTTGCGGCCCGGCCCCGTGGCTTCGAGCCGCGCTGAGCAGACGACGGCCTCGGGCTGGTGCCCGCTGTCGAGCGCCTCCTCGATGAGGTGGATCCCATCCAGCAGAAACAGCCCCATCCGCCGCGCCGCCTGAGGGCTGCGCACGATCTTGCGGATCTGGGCCGCCAGCGGATGCCGGGGCGAGCGGATCGGGTCGGTGCCCTCCGGCTGCGGCGTCATCCGCCCAGGGTCTCCTCGACGATCCGGCGCACGAGTTGCGCGTCGACCTCGTCACGGTGCGCCTTCATGATGTGGCCGATCACCATGCCGCTCTTCTGCCGCGGCGGATTCCCCAGGGCGGCAATGGCCTCCCGGACGATCTGACGTGTTTGGGCCTCATCGAGCGCCGCCGGGCAGAAGGGCTGCAGATAGTCGATCTCGTACTGAATCCCCGCGATGGCGGGGCGGGCGGCTTCACCACCCTTCTCGAACTCCGTCAGGGACTTGCGGAGCTGCTTGACGTAGGCGCCGACGATGCGCCGCACGTCGGCGTCCGAGAGGTCGCCCTCGATCTTGGCCTCACGCGCGTGGTCCTTGAGCCGCGTGCGCACCATGCGGATTACATTGAGCGCGCTCTCGTCCTTGGCCTTCATCGCCATCTTGAGCCGGTCGTCCAGGTCTTTCATCAGGCCCATGGTATCCCTCCCTTTGCGGCGGTCTCGCGCCCCGGTGCGTCGGGCGCCTGACGCACCAGCAAGATACGCCGGGGCCGCGAGGCTGTCGAGCCGGCGTGCCAAAGCAGGCCCCGCCGATGCGCCGCCAGGAGACTGGTGCGGAAGGGCGCTGCAATATAGTTGCAGAATATAGCTGCGCCGGCCGTGCGCTTGATCTACACTGTCCTGTTCCGTAGGGTGCGCGGGAGCGCGGGGGCGCCGGAGCGTGGGGCCGTAGGCCGCGCTGGCCTCCATGCGCAGAGACACAGGTCGTTGGCCCGCGCCCGCCGGTGCGGCGGGGGGCGACAGCAACAGGGGGGACGCGATGTCCGACGCAGCGAGCTGGGGGTTCATGACCAAGGCGCTCCACGCCGAGGGCCATGCCAAACCGATGAACGCCCACACCATGCCGATCTTCCAGTCCTCGACCTTCTACTTCGACTCGGCCGAGCACGGCGCCGACCTGTTCGCGGGGCGGCGCGGCGGGCACATCTACACCCGGATCGGCAATCCCACGGTCGAGGCGTACGAGCGGGTCGTGGCCGCGCTGGAGCGCGGCGAGGAGTCGGTCGCGTTCTCCTCGGGGCTGGCGGCCATCTACGCCAGCCTGGTGAGCTTCGTGGGGCAGGGTGATCACGTCATCTCGAGCGACACGCTCTATGGCCCGACCATCCACCTGATCGGCGACGTCATCGGCCGCGGGGGCATCGAGAGCACCTTCCTGGACAGCTCCAATGCAGGGGCGGTCGAGGCCGCCTTCCGGCCGAACACCCGCGTCGTGTTTCTGGAGACGCCGGCCAACCCCACCTGCCGGATCACCGATATCGAGGCCATCAGCCGCCTGGCGCACGCGCGGGGCGCGCTGGTCGTGGTCGACGCCACGTTCGGGACGCCGCGCTTCATCCGCCCGCTGGAGCTGGGGGCCGATATCGCTCTGCACAGCACCACCAAGTTCATGAACGGCCATGGCGACGTGGTGGGGGGCATCGTCACGGCTCGGGCAGAGCTGGCCAAGGTGATCCGCAAGTTCCGCACGGACACGGGGTCCTGCCCGTCACCGATGGATGCCTTCCTGAGCCTCCGCGGCGTGCGCACCCTGGGCCTGCGAATGGAGCGACACAACAGCAATGCCCTCGCCGTTGCCGAGTACCTCACCCGGCAGCCCAAGGTCAGCCGCGTCTACTTCCACGGGCTGCCCGGCGACCCCGGGCACGCCGTAGCCAAGCGGCAGATGAGCGGCTTTGGATCCACCTTCGCCTTCGACATGGCCGGCGGCTACGATGCGGCCAAGCGCCTGTTGCAGGGTGTGGAGCTCATGACGCTGGCGGTGAGTCTGGGCACTGCCGACACGCTCATCCAGCACCCCGCCTCGATGACGCATGCCTCGGTTCCTCCGGAAATCATGCGCCAACAAGGACTTACGCCCGAAATGGTGAGGATTCACGTCGGGCTCGAGGATGTTGACGATCTGATTGCCGACCTCGAGCGGGGCCTGGCCAAGGTTTGACGGAGGGGTCTCGAGGCCCCGGGCCCCGGGCCCCGGGCGCGGCCGGCGCGGCCGGCAAAGCGCGGCGGACGGGTTGACCCGCTGCGCCGTGCCCCGTATCATGGTCGTGCAGCCTGGGAGGGTCGGCTTGGCTGCCGAGTCGGCCCGGTCGACCGGGGGCCCACCGAGCTACGGCAGGCTGCGGCGCACGCTGTACCCGGGTGTTGCCGCAGGGCAACGCCTCCTTCCGGGAGCCGCCGATGCAACCCCTATCGATCAGCGTCGGGGAGCAGATTCAGAGCTGGTGCACCCGATGTCGCCGGATGTGCGATCACATCGTCGTCGTGGTGGAGGACGACCGCCCCGCGCGCGTCAACTGCCTGTCGTGCAGCGGGGAGCACCTCTACCGGGCCCAGCCGCCCCGCTCGAGGGCGGGCCCGGACGCAAGAAGCCAGCCCAAGGAGGGCACCGGCTGGGAAGACCTCATGGCGGTCGCCGACCTCGACAAGGTGCAGCCCTATGCCATGCGCAGGGACTTCTCGGCCGGAGACGTCCTGAGCCACCGGGTGTTCGGCCTGGGGATCGTCATTCGGGCGATCGACGAAGGCAAGATACAAGTCTCGTTCCAGGATGGGGTCCGCCTCCTGGTCTGCAACCGCCGCCGCTAGCCCGATCGACGATCACCGGCGGGTGGGGCATCCCGCCGCGGCCACGGGCCGGTTACTGGAACGATTCGATCCGATGGATGCGCTCGATGGAGGCGTCCGCCTCCGCCGCGGCCGGTGAGTCCGGCGCCAGGGCCAGGATGGTGAAGTAGGTATTGAGGGCCTCCTGATAGCGATGGAGACCTTCCTGCACGCGCGCTTCCTGGCGCATCATTCCCGCTCTCTCCCACACCTTCTCTCGGACGCGGTCGCTCCAGGGGGTCTCGGGGTACGACTGGATGTAGCGGCTCCCCTCCTTCAGGTCGATCTGGCTCGAGGCGAGTTGATCCAGTCGCGTGCCGGCGCCCGCGGCCAGGCGCTCCAGCCCTCTTTCCTGCGCCCGATCATGGACTTGCTGGCATACGCTGAGGTCCTCTATCTCGTCGATCGCCTGCAGCATGATCGTCACCGCGCTGTCCACGTAGATGCTGTCGGCGGAGAGGGGCGACTCGAGGAATCTCTCCAGCACGGCCACCGCCTTGTCCTGGCGGGTCGTGAGGTGATAGTGCCAACCCAGCAGGTAGGTGACCTCGGGTGCGCGCGGGTGGTCCGCGTAGTTGACCAGGAATCGCTCGAGCATGGCGGTGGAGGCGTCCTCGCTGTCGATCTGCCGGAGGTAATCGGGCAACAGGCCGCGCCGCTGCTCGTCGAGCGCGCGCCGCTCGGCTCTGGCGGCCGGCAAACCCTCCCAGGTCGGTTCCCGCCGCAGCGCGGTGACGATCACGCTGTCGTAGGCGGCAATGAGGGGGCCGAAGCTGCGCTCGAGCGGATGCCGCCGCTCCTCGCGCACGCGCTTGAAGTTGGCCATCTTGAGGGCGCTGGCGAGCGAAGCCAGGCGCCGGGGCTCGGCCTGCAGTGCGCAGCGGTAGAGGTAGACGGCCATCGGCTCGCTCTGGAGTTGCTCGGCGGTCGTGGCAAAGAAGAGCGCCAGGCGCTGGCGGAACTCGGTGTTGTCGCGGACCCGCGTCTGAGGAGCGGTGTGGGCGGCGCGCGCGCGCGCCCGCGCGATGCGCTCCTCGAAGTACGGGTGTGTCCGCCAGTAGCTGAAGCGATTGCCCTCGAAGCTCCGCTCTCGCAGGCGCTGCATCAGGGCCACCCCGCCTTCCGGCGAGTAGCCGGCGGCGACCGCGAGACGGTATCCGGTCTCATCGGCCTCGAACTCGAGCTTGCGGCTGTAGCCGCGCTCGAAGAGGGCTCGCGCCACGCTCCCGACCAGCGAAGTCCCCTCGAGCAGGGCCATCTTCCCGGTCATGCCGACCCCCCAGCTTGGGGCGCCGGGATCCTCGGAGACGGCCACGCGCTGCGAGCCTTCGTCCGGCACGCCCACCAGAATGCCCACCATCAGGGCGGTCTGGAGCAGACTGAACAGCGTTTCCAGACGAGCGGAGCGCCCGAAGTGCTCCCGGTGGACGTGGCTGATCTCGTGTCCGATCAGGTGGGCGAGCTCATCGTCGGTGATGCCGCTCTCCAGCATGCCGCGCGTGACGAAGAGGAACCCCCCCGGCAGCGCCATGGCGTTGGGCTCGGGCATGTCGAGCACCTGGAAGTTGTAGGGCAGGTCTTCGCCGTCGGCGACGGCGGCCACGCGGTATCCGACGTCGGACAGGCGGGTCTGCCACTGTTCGTTTTCATGCAGCCCGATCGTCTCGACCAGCATGGTCGCGATCTCGAGACCCATGCGAATGTCGTTGGGGAGCGCCTCCAGGGCGGGATCGCGCTGGGGACCTGGTTCGGCGCCGGTATCGCCGCGCGTCTGGGCCTGGGCTGCGCCGAGGCCCGGCGGCAGGGTGAGTTTCCAGGGGACTCCGCCCGGGGACGCGAGCGGCAACTCCAGCCGTGGCCCGTGCAGCGGCCCGTGCAACGGCACGAGGAGAGACAGGAGCAGGAAGATCAAGCGAGCCGGCCGGATGAGGGAGCCCCCCCGACGCCGCGCGGTCCCGGGGTATGCCGCCGGAGAGAACTCGACGGTCGATTTGCTCACTCAGCCTCCCGCCCTCAGGCTGCCGCGCGCGGGCCGGGTCCGCACGCCGGCCGGGTTAGCACGCTGGCCGGGTTCGCACACCGGTCAGATCCGCGCGCCGTTGGCCTCGACGGGCGGGTCCGCTCTGCGCCTGCGCCGGACCACGATGACGCTATGCGACGCCTGCCGTCGGGTCAAGGTGACGCCGGGACTCGATCGATGCGCGCAGTCCTTATGACCCTTGATCTGCAAAGGAGTTCCGGGGTCGGCCGGAGCCAGGGAGCCGGGACCCGGCGCGCATCCCGCCGGGAGGGCTTCCCTCAGTAGCGGATCTCGAAGCTCGAGCCGAGCGGCGTGGCGTCATCCCAGTTGGCGGCCACGCGATCGACACGCGCTATCTCGGGACCCCGATGGATGAACTGCATCAACCGGTGGAGGGCGGCCTCGTCGCCGGCGGCGACGACCTCGACCGATCCGTCGGACAGGTTGCGGGCGTAGCCGCGCAGTCCCAGGCGCCGGCCGGTCGCGGCCGTCTCGGCGCGGAAGCAGACGCCTTGGACCCGTCCGTAGACGATGGCTTTGAATTGTCCCATGGCGGACCTCGCTCGGCGCCGGTGAAGAGCCCCAGGGCAGATGCTTCCAGGTCCGCCCTCCGGGGTCAAGCCGGATGCCGCCCGGCCGGGCGCTGCAGTCCGCCGTTCGCGCACCCGGCTGTAATCCGCTATCCTGACCGGGAGGTCTTGGGATCGGGCCGGGTGATGCGGGCCGTCAGTCGATTCCGTGGGTGCGGGGCCGTTGGAGCGCCGGGGGCTGGGGAGCGATGCTGCGCAGGAAGCTGCCAACGAGGGGGCGCCGGCCGGATCGGGCACCCGACGATTCGCTCGGCCTCGAGCCGCGCTCGAGCGGATCGCGCGGCGGACGCCATGACTTGCCGCTCTCTGCCCGCCCCGAGCGCGGGTCGGCCGGCGAGCGTGACGGTCGTCACGACGAGTTGCTCGCCGCCGGGGTGGAGCGGGCGCTGAAGGGCACCCGCTACGAGATCGCCGAGTCCGGCTACGCGCGCTTGACGCGACCACTGCGGCGAATGGCGCTCCCGAGGGAGCTGCCGCCCGGCATCTGGCCCTACGTGTCGTGCCCCGCGGAGCCTGGCCCTGCGGTGCCCGCGGGCCCTGCGGTGCCTGCGGTGCCCGCCCCTGCGGGGGAAAGGCGCGGGCCGGCCGGGCGGCCGGGCGCCGACTCAAGGCACATCCGCTCCTCCCGCGCGCCCGGCGGAGGGAGTCCGAGTCCTGCCCCAGCGGCCCCGGCAAAGATCGCGCCGCTCGATTCCATTGCGCTCTTCGACATCGAGAGCCTTGGGTTCATCGGCCGGCCGCTCTTTCTCATCGGCGCGGTCCACGGGCGGCATGTCGCCGATGGGCTGTGGGATCTGGAGCTGATCCAGTACCTCGCGCGCGACTACTCCGAGGAAGAGGCCATCCTGACAGCTTTCCGCGAGGATGCGGCCGGCGCCGAACTGTGCGTGAGCTTCAACGGGCGCGCCTTCGATCTGCCGTTTCTCGAGCTGCGGGCGGCCTACTATCGACAGGAACCCTATCGCCCCCGGCGGCATCTGGATCTGTTGCCCGTGGCGCGCCGCTGCTGGGGCGCCCGGCTGCCGAACTGCCGGCTGAAGACGATCGAGCATCTCGTTTGCGGCCGCCCGCGAGCCGGACTCGACATTGACAGTGCGCGCGTGCCCGCGGCTTACCACAGCTTCGTCCGCACCGGTGAGCCCTTCGAGTTGCTGGAGGTGCTCGGGCACAATGCGGCCGATCTGACCAGCTTGCTCGATCTGCACGTACGGGCGTTGGCCGAGCTGGCGGGCAAGGCGGCGCCGCGGGGCGAGGCGGCCCGGTGACACGGGGGCACAGGGCCGGCGCGACCGCCCGGTGACGCGGGGAGGCGATGGGGCCGGCGCGACCGCCCGGTGACGCGGGGCACGGGGTCGGGCGTCGATGCGATGCGCTCACGGAGGGTTGACGCCGGATCGGGGACCGGTATGATCATCCCACCCCATGAACCCAGCGACTTCCCCGTCGCCTGAAGCCTCCGCTTTCCGGAACGGAGCGTGCTGGCGGTGTTCTTCATTGCCGGCGGCCGGCCGCGCTGCTTCCCGGACGGAGTCGGCGCTGGCGGCTACTCGATCCATCGAAAGGAACGGCGAATGACGGCTGAGGCACAACCTGGATCCACATCGGGCGAGGAGCGTCCACGCGGCAGGGTCCGCCACGGCGCCACGCGCCGCGGGGACAGAGGCCCCGGCGGAGAGGAGCGCGGTCATGGCGGGGAGGAGCGCGGTCCTGGCGGGAAGGAGCGCGGTCCTGGCGGAAAGCGGCGCGGCACCGGGGAGAAGGACCGCCTTCCGGTGCGCCTGCTGGAGAAGCTCGAAGGCCTGGCGCACCGCAACGAATCGCTGGTGCGAGTCGAGGAGATTCCCCGGCGGCGAGCGGCCTACGGGACGCTCCCGCAGCCGCTGCCGGAACCGGTCGCCCAGGCCCTGCGGTCGCGCGGCATCGAGCGGCTCTACGTTCACCAGGCCGAGGCCGTCGCGGCCACGCGCGCGGGTGAGAACATCGTCGTCGTGACCGGCACCGCCAGCGGCAAGACGCTCTGCTACCTCGCGCCGGTGCTCGAGGCGCAGCTCGCGGATCCGGCGGCGACGGCCCTGATGCTCTTTCCCACCAAGGCCCTGGCGCAGGATCAGCTCAAGGGGATCACGGCGCTCAGCGAGAGCGCCGGCGGCGCGCTCAGCTTCACCGCGGGCACCTACGACGGCGACACGCCCCCGCGCCTGCGCAGCAAGCTGCGCGACGAGGCCGCGGTGATCCTGACCAATCCCGACATGCTGCACGCCGGGATCCTGCCCAACCACGCCAAATGGGCGCGCTTCTTCTCGCAGCTCCAGTACGTCGTGTGCGACGAGATCCACGTCTACCGTGGCATCTTCGGCTCGAATGTCGCCAACGTCATGCGGCGCCTGCGGCGCATCTGCCGTCACTACGGCGCCGACCCGAAGTTCATCTGCTCGAGCGCGACGATCGCCAACCCCGGCGAGCTGGCCGAAGGCCTGACGGGCGTCAAGTTCCGCCAGATCGATCGCGACGGCTCGCCGCGGGGCCGCAAGCACTTCGCGCTCTGGAACCCGCCGATCCTGAGCCACACGAGCATGGACCGGCGCAGCTCGAACCTCGACGCGCGCGATCTGTTGCTCTCATTCATACGCGACGGCTATCAGGGGATCACCTTCGTGCGGGCGCGGCAAGTGGCCGAGGTGCTGCTGCGCTACTGCCAAGAGGAACTGGGACGCCACGGCGGCGGACTGGCGGCGCGGCTGCGCGCCTACCGCGGCGGCTACCTGCCCGAGGAGCGCCGGGCGATCGAGCGGGCACTCTTCGGCGGCGAGCTGTTGGGCGTCATCTCGACCAACGCGCTCGAGCTGGGCATCGACGTCGGCTCGCTCGACGTGGCGCTGATGGTGGGCTACCCGGGCACGATCGCCAGCACCTGGCAGCAGGCCGGCCGCGCGGGCCGGACCGACGCCGATGCGCTGGCGGTGCTGATCGCGCACAACACGCCGATCGACCAGTACCTGATGCGCCACCCCGAGTACTTCTTCAGCCAGTCGCCCGAGCACGCGGTGATCGATCCCAACAACCCGCACATTCTCCTGGGCCACCTACGCGCCGCGGCCTATGAGCTGCCGATCGGCGCGCGCGATGAGGATCTGTTCGGCGACTACGCCCCGGCCATTCTCGAGATCCTCGAGGAGCACGGCGAGGTGCGCTTCGTGCGCGGGCGCTGGTACTACGCGACCGATGGCTACCCGGCGGCCGAAACGGGGCTGCGCAACGCGGGCGACGAGGTCTTCGTGATCGTCGACACCGGCACGCCCGGCGCGCCAGTCTTCGACCGGGCGACGCGGTCGGGGGATCCGGTGTTCGATCGGGCGACGCGGTCGGGGGATCCGTTCTTCGATCGCGCAGCGCGGTCGGGGGATCCGTTTGCCGTTGCAGCGGGACCGCCGGCGGCGCCGGCTCCCTTCGTCGGCGACGAGCGCGGCTCGGGGGGGCCGGGCCGGCGCCTGCCACCACCCGCGCAGCGGGCAAGCGTGCGTCGCGCGATCGAGCGGGGCTACCGCATCATCGGCACGCTCGATCAGGCCGGGGCCTACGCGCAGCTCCATCCCCAGGCGATCTACCTGCACGATGCGGAGACCTACTTCGTCGAGCACCTCGATCTGACCGAGCGCGTGGCCTACGTGCACAAGGTGAACCTCGAGTACTACACGCAGTCGATCGCGGACAGCCGCATCCGCATCGTCGAAACGGAGAAGGAAGAGCGCTGGCGGCGCTCCGAGATCGGCTTCGGGGCGCTGGCCGTGAGCGAGAAGGTCTACCTCTTCAAGAAGGTGCGCTTCGGCAGCCGCGAGTCGGTGGGCTTCGGGCCGGTGGACCTGCCGGTGCAGACGCTCGAGACCGAGGGCCTGTGGGTGACGCCGCCTGCCGCGGCGCTGGTCGAGGTCGCGCGCCACGGGCGCGTCGCCGCGGAAGGCCTCTGGGGCATCGCCAACGTCCTGCGCGATGTGATCACGATCCACGCGATGTGCGACGTCATGGACGTCGGCACGGCGATGGACGCGCGCGGGACCGGCGCGCCGTCGCTCTTCGTCTACGACAAGTATCCCGGCGGCCTGGGCTTCGCGCGCAAGGCGTTCCACCTGTGCGAGACGATCATGCAGGGCGCGCTGGATCTGATCACCGGCTGTCCCTGCGAGGCGGGCTGCCCCTCGTGCGTGGGCGCGCCGATTGCGCCGCATACGACCAACGACCCCGACAGCGGCGGCCGCGGGCGCATTCCGGACAAGGAGACGGCGCTGGTGCTCCTGCATCACATGCTCGAGAAGAAGCCGTACATCCCCTTGCGGCCGCGACCGGACTGGGAGGGGCTCGCGGCGGCGGGCATCCTCGCGGGCGACACCGTGGGGGGCATTCCGGGCGCCGCTGCGGGTGCGGGTGCGGGCGCGCGGGGCCGCGGCGGCGCGGCCGGTGATGACGAGGAGCCCGGCGCCGAGGAGATCCTGCGCCGCCGCCGCGCGGTCAAGCCGCTGCCGCCCGAGGTGGCGCGCCGGCTGCGGCGGAGCCTCGGGATGGGGGGCGACGCCGGCGAGTCCGCGCAGGGCGGTCCGGCTTAGACGCTGCGCCGCGAGCCCGCGCGAGGCGGCCCGGCATGGGCGCTGCGCCGTGCCGGGCGCCGCACTGCCCCCGGATTTCCGCGTTCGGATCCGGACACCCACCGTCCGCACGTGAACGTCTACCGCGAAGCTCCGCCGTCCCAAGAGGGCGGAAACCAACGACCTTCATTGTGGCGCACAAGTTGCAGGCGACGCTGCTTGCCCCCCGCGCCAAAGGAGGAGGTTCGCCATGTCCGGTCACACACGCATTCGCGGATGGGCCTTCTGCGCGCTCTGTCTGAGCCTGCCGACGTGGAGCGCCGCATCGATGGGAGGTCCCGACACCGCGCTGAGCGTTCACAACGGCCGCGAGCCTGCCGGCGGCCGCGAGACCTGGAGGCTCGTCGAGCGCTGGCGCCTCGATCCCGACTCCGACGCGGGCGCCATGCTGGGGCGCGTACAGCAGGTGATCGCCGGCGAGGACGGAACGATCTACCTGCTCGACCAGCAGCTCGCCAAGGTGCACCTCTTCTCGCCAGACGGCCGATACCTGCGGTCGCTCAGCCGCGAGGGCGACGGCCCCGGGGAGAGCCGCAACCCCGCCGATCTGGTCTTCTTGCCCTCGGGCGGGCTGGGGCTCGTCCAGTCCTACCCCGCGCGGATCATCGGGATCAGCCTGACCGGCGATCCGCTCGGCGCGATCGAGGTGCGTCCCGCGCAGGCCGTCAAGGGTACCGATCGCTTCTTGCGCCGCGTGAAGTCCCGGGGCGGCACGCTGTCCTACTCCGGGCAGACGATCGCGGCCGGTGGCGGAACCCGGCGCACGAGGAAGATGCTCGCCGTCTGCGACGAGCAGGGGCGCGAGCGAGCCTGCATCCACGCCACGGAGACCGAGGACGTGATGAGCACCCGCCGCTGGGTCGAGAAGGAGGAGTACTTCGTCCACGATTGCTGGGACCTGGGCCCGGACGGCATGGTGTTTCTGGCTCCCGAGTACGGGGCCTACGTGATCCAGGCTTTTCGGCCCGACGGCACGCTGGCGCTCACCATCACGCGCGACTTCGAACCGCGGCGCCGCAGCGCCGAAGAGAAGGTGGGTCTGGGGGTGAAGATCAGCGCGGGTGGTCGCGAGCTGGAGATCGACAATGTCATCGAGGACCATGCGCCCTGCATCCAGTCCCTCCATGTCGCCTCAGACGGCATGCTGTGGGTCCGCGACGCCTGGGGCCGCGTGAGCCAGCCCGCGGGCGTGTTCGAGACCTGGGACCTGTTCGATGCCCAGGGCCGGTACCAGCGCCAGGTCTCTCTGGCGGTCGACGCGCACCCCGATGAGGACCAGCTCTTCCGCATCGGGCAGCGAAGGTTCGTGCTGATCCGGGGCTTCGAGGAACGCGTCCGGATCCAGATCGGCGGCGGGGACGGCGAGGGCGTGGACGACGGCACGCCGTCGTTCGAGCTGATCTGCTACGAGGTCGAGGGGTAAGGGCGCCCCGGGGGCGACCCGGGCGCCTGCGGCAGCGCCGGCGGTGGAGGCTGCGTGCGGGGCGTCGGCAGCGCTGGGGGCAGCGTGCGGGGCGTCGGCAGCGCTTGGGGCAGCGTGCGGGGCGTCGGCAGCGCTGGGGGCAGCAGGGGCAGCGTGCGGGGTGTCGGGGGCAGCGCCCGCGGCGCGCGGGCAGGCCCGATGCTCGAATGGCACGAGAATGGCTACGTCCTTCAGGAAGTCCAGATCTTGGAACATGATGATTTATAGTTGACTTACGAAGGCTTCCTGATACGATACACGAGGTTTTCCGCCTCACGCTCCATGACACGGCGCTACCGGTTCGCATCCCATTGTACCGCGTCGGGCGTACTCGTCGGACTCGCTTAGCGAGTGAATCAACGCACCGCTGCACGCTCGCTCCTTGGCGTCGGCCAAGGGGGGCCAGCCGAGGACCAAGGGGGGCCAGGGGAGACCAGGGGAGACCAGGGGAGGAATGTCCATGCCCCATCATCGACCGAGCCTGTCGAGCCGGTTCAAGGCCGGGGGCCCGGACGGGTCCCGCGCGGACGTGGCCGCCGCTGCTGCCGGGGTCGCGGGCGCGCCGGGCGGCGCCGGTGCCGCCGATGTCGCCGATGTCGCCGGCGGCACTCACGCCTCCGGAGCT
>CAZRWW010000063.1:0-32897 GCA_964603725.1 uncultured bacterium | reverse complement strand
CATCCTGCTGGGCGTGCTGCCCTGGAGCCCGCGGGTCCGGTGGTGCGGGCTGGCGATCGCGCTGGGGCTCTACGCTACCGCCGTGGGTCCCAGCGTCTCCGTCGCGCGCGCCGCCACCGTGGGCGCCCTCTGGGCGCTCTTGCGGGCGGCCGGGCGCATGCCCCGCCCGCGCACCCTGTTGCTGGTGGTCGGGGCGACGTGGCTGTGGGCCGCCCCGGGCTCCGGGCGCCTGCCCGGGTGGCGCTTGACGTACCTGGTGTCGTTGACCCTGGTGGGGATCGCCAGTGGACGCGGATCGCGCGCCGGGCGCACGCCGCGGCCCAGATCGGGGCTGGCGCGCGCCGTCCTGCGCGGGCTCGCCGCGGCCGGCACCGCCATCGTGGCGGCGCAGGGGGCGGCCTGGCCGCTCGTCCTGGGGCACTACGGGTGGGCGAGTCCCTTCTTCGTGCTGAGCAACGCGCTGCTCATCCCGTTGTGCGGCCTGCTCATGCCGCTCCTGTGGGTCGCTCTGGCGCCGCTGGCCGCCCCCGGGTTCCCCGGCGACCTGGCCGGCGGCCCGGCGGCCCTCGCCATCCGCGGCTTCGTGGCGCTCGCCGGCACCCTCGGCCGCCTCTGCGACGCCTGGGTAGTCGGCTGCGGCCCGCCGCAGGAGGCGGCGCTGGCGATCAGCCTCGCGGTGGCCGTCGTCTGCAACCTGGCGCGCTGGTCGCGCGGGAGTCGGCTGGCGCTGGCCGTATTCCTGGCCGGGATCTTCAGCGTCTGGGCGCTGGCCCGCGAGCCCGAGTCCTCGCTGCTCGCCGTCGACGTGGGCCAGGGCGAGTGCTGGGTCCTCGCCTGGCCCGGCGAGACCTGGGTCCTCGACACGGGGCCGGAGCCGGCGACGGCGGGGCGGGCGCGCTGGGCCCTCGCGCGCGCCCTGCGCCGGCTGGGCCGGGGGCGCATCGACCGGCTGATGCTGACCCACACCGACGGCGATCACACCGGCGGGCTGCGGGAGATCCTGGCCGCCGGGATGCCGGTCGGCGTGCTGCATCACCCGGCCGGCTGGCGACCCGAAGGGTGGCTGGCGGAAGCGCTCGCCACTCTGGCGCGCGATGGGACGCGGCTCGAGCCGCTGGCCGCCGGGGACAGCCTGAGCGCTCCCGGCGCCCGCGCGGTGGTGATTCACCCGCCGGCCGGGGCCCTCGCGGGCGGCGCCGGCGACAACGAGGGTTCGCTGGCGCTGCGGGTGGCCGCGGGCGGCCTGGTCGCGCTGCTCAGCGGCGACGTGCCCGCTCGGGAGCAGCTCGGATGGGTGCGCGCCGGCCTGGACCTCACGGCGCGGGTGCTGAGCGGGGCGCATCACGGCAGCCGCGGATCGACGCCGGACGAGTTGCTGGCGGCGACGGGGGCGCGCCTGCTCGTCATCTCGGCCGGACGCGGCAATCGCTTCGGCCATCCGCACGCGGAGGTGCTCGAGCGGGCGGCCCGGCGCGGCGTGATCGTCCTGCGCACCGACCGGGATGGGAGCATTCTCCTGGGGCATTGGCGCCGGGGGTGGACGGCGCGCGCCTGGATCGATGGGCGCACCCTGCCGCTGTGAGCCCGCCCGTTCTTGAGGCCCGCCGGTCCCCGTGGTATAAGCCGGAGCATCGGTTGTGGCGCGGCTCAACGGCCGGTTCCGGCGACCGCCGGCGTCCGCGGGCCGCCATCGGCGTCAAGCGGGGAGATCAAGCATGGCAGAGGCACGCGGAGAAGCGAGCGCGCTCGGCGCCGCGTTCTTGGGACTCGAAACCATCGGCATCCGCCCGGATCGCCGCGGCAAGGTGCGCGAACTCCTGGACCTGGGCGATCGGCTCCTCATGGTCGCGACGGATCGCATCTCGGCCTTCGACCACGTCATGCCCAACGGCATTCCGGGCCGGGGCGTCGTGCTGGGCCGGATCTCCGCCTTCTGGTTGCGCGGCTTCGGCCAGCTCATGCCCACCCACTTCCTCTCGGACGACCCGGCCGACTTCCCGCCGCGGCTCCTGCCGCACGGCGCGGTGCTCGCGGGGCGCGCCATGGTCGTGCGCAAGGCCGAGCGGCTCGACGTGGAGTGCATCGTCCGCGGGTATCTCACCGGCTCGGGCTATCAGGACTACCTGCGCGACGGCGCGGTGTGCGGCGTGCGCCTGCCGGCGGGGATCAAGGAGTTCGAGAAGCTGCCCGAGCCGATCTTCACGCCCACGAGCAAGGCGGAGGAAGGCCACGACGCGCCGATGACCTATGCGGAGCTGGACGATCAGGTCGGCCGGGAAACGGCGGATGAGCTGCGCCGCCTGAGCCTCGCCATCTACACCCGCGGCGCGGCCTTCGCCGAAGGCCGCGGCATCGTGATCGCCGACACCAAGTTCGAGTTCGGCCGCATCGCCGGGCGTCTGGCGCTCATCGACGAGGTGCTCACCCCGGACTCCTCGCGCTTCTGGCCGGGCGATTCGCTCGGGCCCGGCCGCAAGCCGGTGAGCCTCGACAAGCAGTACCTGCGCGACTGGCTCCTGGCGAGCGGCTGGGACCGCAACTCCGCTCCGCCCGAGCTGCCGCAAGAGGTGGTGGCGAAGACCGGCGAGCGCTATCGGATGGCCGAGCGCTTGCTGACCGGCGGGGCCAGGCAGCCGAGCTGGTAGCGCCGCACCGCGAGCCCGCCGCCTGCGAGTCGGGCCGGCGCGGCCCAACGCACCAGGGAAGGAGCACGCACGTGATCCAGGTTCGCCGAGCGTTGCTGTCGGTCTACGACAAGACCGGTCTCGAGGCGTTCGCCCGCGGGCTGGCCGAGCAGGGCATCGAGATTCTCTCGTCGGGGGGAACGGCGCGCGCGCTCGAGGCCGCCGGAATTGCCGTCACGCCCGTCGAGCGCCTGACCGGCGTGCCCCAGCTCTTCGACGGTCGCGTCAAGACGCTCACGCCCCAGATCCACGGGGGCCTGCTGATGCGGCGCGATGACCCGCGGGACCGCGCCGAGGCGGCTGAGCACGACATTCGCCCGATCGACCTGCTGGGCGTGAATCTCTATCCCTTCGCCGACACCGTGGCGGCGCACGGCGCGGACCGGGACGCGTGCATCGAGATGATCGACGTGGGCGGACCGGCCATGGTGCGGGCGGCGGCCAAGAACCACCGTCACGTGGTGGTGATCACCGACCCGGGCCGGTACCCGGAGATCCTGGAGCTGCTGCGCGCGCACGGCGGGAGCATCCCGCGGCCACGCGCGGCGGAGCTGGCCGCCGAAGCCTTCGCCGTCACGGGCGCCTACGACGCCGCGATCTTCCGCTACCTGAGCGGCGGCACGGGCCTGCCGCGGGCGTGGGCCGCCGGCGGCACCTGGCTGCAGGATCTGCGCTACGGCGAGAACCCTTCGCAGCGGGCGGCGTGCTATCTGGGCGCTCAGGGGTTCTGGAGCCGCGCGCGACAGCTCCAGGGCAAGGAGCTCTCCTTCAACAACCTGGCGGACCTCTGGTCGGCGTGGCGCTGCCTGGGGGAGTTCGCGCGCGAGGCGCGCGCGGCGTGCGTGGTGATCAAGCACGCAACGCCGTGCGGCGTGGCCCTGGCCGAGGCGCCCGGCCAGGCCTTCGCGCGCGCGCGCGATTGCGATCCCTTGTCGGCCTTCGGCGGCGTCGTGCTGCTCAACCGTCCTTGCGACGCCGATGTCGCGGCCCAGCTTGCCGACATGTTTCTCGAGGTGGTGGGGGCCCCGGCGTGGAGCGCGGCCGCGCTGGATCTCCTGCGCCGCAAGAAGTCGCTGCGCGTCATGGAGCTGCCGCCCCTCGGCCCGGCCCCCCCAGCGCCGAAGAGCGGCCCGGGCCCGGCGGAACCGTGGACCTTCAAGTCGCTGGGCGAGGCGATCCTCGTGCAGACGCCGCTGCCGCCCCACCACGACCCGAGCGGCTGGCGCTGCGTGACCGCCCAGGGGGCGGACGCCGAGACGCTCGCCGAGCTCGACTTCGCCTGGCGCGTCACGCGGCACGTGCGCTCGAACGCCATCGTGCTCACCCGGGCGCGGCAGGCGATCGGATTGGGCGGCGGCCAGACCAGCCGCATCGACGCCGCCGACGTGGCCATCCTCAAGGCCCGCCGCGTGGGTCACGCGCTCGACGGATCCGTGCTGGCCAGCGACGCCTTCTTTCCCTTCCGCGACGTGGTCGACCGTGCGGCCCAGATCGGCGTGCGCGCGATCGTGCAGCCCGGCGGCTCCGTGCGCGACGACGACAGCATCGCCGCCTGCAACGAGCACGGCCTCGCGATGTACTTCACGGGCGAACGCGTCTTCACGCACTAGCCGGCCGGGTGAGCGCCAGCATGCCAACGGGCAGGAGAGCTCTCAGGATCGTCGTGCTGCTCGCCGGCCTGGCCGCCGCGGCGGCCAGGGTCGGCGCGGCCCACCCCGCGGCTCACACCGCGGAAGCCGTCGAGGCGCTCCGCGCGGCGGCGGCCGGCAGCCGGCCCCAGTCGCTCCTGGCGGCGACCGATTCACTGCGCGCGCAGGTGCGCCTGGCGCGCATCGAGAATGTCCCCGCCCGCCTGCTCGTGCGCGAGGAGATCTACGCGCGCCAGCTCGAGCGCGTCGCGGCCTACGTCAGCGGGAGAGAGGGACGCGCTGACACGTCGGGCGTGACCTGGCGGCTGGTCGGGCACCTGCTCGCCGCGCGCCATCCGGCCGGGGCCGAGTGGCTGGCCGCGGCCGCCGCGGGCCAGCGGCCCCTTCCCAGGGCCGCCGCGGATTGCGCGTTCTGGCTGGGCGTCTTCGAGCTCGGGCGCGAGCGCGTGGCCGCGGCCGCGGCGTGGTTGGCGCGCCCGGGCCCCGCGCATCTGCAGCCCTACGCCGACTGGCTGCGCGTGCGGGCGCTCGACCGGACCGACGAGGCCCGCGGCGGGGCGCTGGCGCTCGAGCTCGCCCGCGGCCGTCCGGGGCATCGCTTCTACAACGAGCTGGCGCTGCGCGCCGCCCGCCACCTGCTCAGCCGCGAAGACTCCCGCGCGGCGCTGGCCTTGCTCTCCGAACTCGTTCCCCGGCTGCCGGCCGGCAGCCAGCAGCTCGCCCGGGCGCAGCTCTGGTCGGCGCGCGCCCACCTCGGCCTCGGCGACTGGCCGGCCATGCGCGCGGCGCTCGGTGAGGCGCTGGCGGGCGGTCCGGTCGGGGGCGAGGACCCCGGCCTCGGCCTGAGCCTGGCGCGCGCGGCGCTGGGGGCAGGCGGAGCGAGCCCGGAGCTGCGGGACCGCTGCGTGGCGGTCCTGATGGAGGGCGCGCCGCTCGATGAAGCGCTGGCGCTGTGGCGCCGTTGGTCCGGCGAGCTCGCTGCCGATCTGCGGGCCACGGTGCTCGATGTGCTGCTCAAGCGTCTCAACAGCGCGCGCCGCGAGGGCGACATCACCAAGCTGAGCGAGGCGCTGGCCGCGGGGCCCGACGCGGCGCTCGCGCGGCGCGCCAAGCTCGAGGAGGCGCGCTTCCGCCGCCGCCGCGGCCAGACCACGGCGATGGAGCGCGCGTTCCGAGCCGCCGCCGCCTGGGGCGAGGACGCCGCGCGGTTGCTGCCCGGCGACCCGGCCGTTGGCGCCGCGCTGTGGGAGTGGGGTCGCGAGCTCGAGGACGCCGAGCGCTTCGCCGAGGCGGCGGCGATCTACGCGCGCCGCGCGGTCTGGGAGCGAGCGGCGGGCGTCGAGCCCGAGGCGGCCATGCGGGCGGGGCTGTGCGCGTGGCGAGCGGGCGATCGCGAGGCGGCGCTCGCGCATCTCGACAGCGCCTGCGCGCAGGCCTCGCCGCGGCTGGTCGCGGCGCCCTGCTTCTGGCGGGCTGTCTTGGCGCCGGGGCAGCCCGACGCGGCCTATCTGACGCGAGCGGCAGGCGAGAAGCGCCCCGGCTATGCGGCGCGGCGGGCGATGCTGGCCCTGCGCCCGGCGGGCGCGGTGGGGGCGCCCGGCCCGCCGGGCGCGATCTGGGACGAGGTCGCCGCCGGGGTGGGCAGCCCACGGGACTGGGACTGGCCGAGCTGCCCGCCGGCCCTGGACGCCGAGGCGGCGCGGCGGCTCGCGGCGTTGATCGAGGAGCACCCGGCGCTTGCCGATGCCGCGGTGCTCTGCGAGGCGCTCGGGCGGCGCGCGTGGATCAAGGAGTTCGCGCTGACGCTCCCGGGCGCCGCCGCTCTGTCCCCGGCCGAGACATCCGCGCTCTGGCGGGCCCTGGGCCACTATCCGGCGGCGTTCGCCGATGCGGCGGGAGGCGGCCACGAGGAGTATCCCGTCGCCTTCGCGCCGGCGGTGGCGGCCGCGGCCCGGCGCTTCGGGCTGTCGCCCGCCTTCATCCAGGCGGTGATGCGCCAGGAGTCGGGGCTCGACCCGGCGGTGCGCTCCTCGGCCGGAGCGATCGGCTTGATGCAGCTCATGCCGGCCACCGCGCGTCGCGTGGCGGCGTCGCTGGGCATGCAGCACTTCGACCTCGAGCGCCCCGAGGACAATGTGCTGCTGGGCACGGCCCACCTCGTGGAGCTCCTCGACCAGTCGCCGCGCAACGTGCCCCTCTGCCTGGCCTCCTACAACGCCGGGCGGGGCAACGCGCTGCGCTGGTGGCGGCGCGTCGAGAATGTGCCCGATGCGTGGCGCCACGACGCGTACCTCGAGGCGATCGGGTTCGCCGAGACGCGCACCTTTGTGCGCCGCGTGCTGCGCCACTACTGGGGGATTCACGCGGCGTTTCCCGCGGGGCCTTGACGGGGCGGGCGGCGGCCCGCGCCGGCGCGATTGACCTGGGCGGGCGCTTTGGGCAGTCTAGGAGCGGGTCTGCGCTGGTGGAGCCGGAAGGCCTCCCAAGGCGGGGCATGAGGGCCCGAGCATGCGTTGGTTCACCGAAGTCGGCCGTAAGACGATTCACCTCTCGGCGATCCTCATTCCGATCGGGTACTACTTCACCTCGGAGCCGGTGGGCCGCAGCGTCCTGATCACCGCCACCGCGATCGTCTTCCTGATCGATGTCGTGCGACTCAATCAGCCGCGCATCCGGACGTTCTTCTTCATCTTTTTCGGGCGGCTGGTGCGCGACCACGAGCGCTACAACCTCCTCGGAGCGACCTACCTCCTGCTGTCGAGCCTCATCTGCGTCTATGCGTTCGAGAAGGGGATCGCCGTGGCCGCGCTGGCGTTCCTGATCGTGGGCGACTCGGTGGCCGCCCTGGTGGGCAAGGCGATCGGGCGCATCCGCGTGTTCGGGAAGACCCTGGAGGGCAGCCTGGCATGCTTCGTGGTGTGCTTGGGCATCGGGCTTCTGATTCCCGAGCTGACCTGGACGCGGGCCGTCGTGGGCGCGGCCATGGCCACCCTGATCGAGCTGCTGCCCGTGCCGCTCGACGACAACCTGCGCATCCCGCTGGCGGCCGGCTTCGCCATGACGGTGGCGCCGTAGAGGGGTGGGGCGGCTCAGGGCGGTGCCCCTGGCAACGCCGCCGCCCGCCCGCAGCTCGATCCTTGATTGCAAGCCTCGGCTCCTGCTAGAGTTACGCGGCGTTGTCGGCACGCGGCGGCGTCCCGGCGGGCGCGCGGGACCCGCACCGGCGTGGCGGGGGTTCCAGGGTTGATCGCCGGCCGACGATGATGGCGCGCGCCGGCAGGCCTAACACGCTGAGAGCGCGCCGAGGCGCGACGGGGCTGAGCATGGCGGATACGTTCAAGAAGGTCTTCAACGGGGTGCTGACCCGTTTCTTCGGCACCAAGGCCGATCGCGACCTGCGGGGTCTGCTGCCCCTCGTCGACCGGATCA
The DNA here is from genome assembly GCA_964603725.1 of uncultured bacterium. Taxonomy (GTDB): domain Bacteria; phylum Eisenbacteria; class RBG-16-71-46; order CAIMUX01; family WJJG01; genus CAZDKK01. The sequence goes on along the minus strand of CAZRWW010000063.1, from coordinate 25,135 downwards.
ACGCGGAGTACGCCGAGCTGGCGAGCCTGAGCGAAGAGGAGCTCAAGGGCAAGACGGCCGAGTTCCGGCGCCGGCTGGCCGCGGGTGAGACGGTCGACGACCTCCTGGCCGAGGCCTTCGCCGTCGTCAAGGAGGCCTGCCGCCGCAATCTCGGACGCCAGTGGAAGGTCGTCGGCCACGAGATCACCTGGGACATGGTGCCCTACGACGTCCAGCTCTTGGGCGCGATCGTGCTGCACCAGGGCAAGATCGCCGAGATGGCGACCGGCGAAGGCAAGACGCTGGTGGCGGTGATGCCCCTGTACCTCAATGCGCTGCCCGCCAAGGGCTGTCACCTGGTCACGGTGAACGACTACCTCGCGCGGCGCGACAGCGAGTGGATGGGCGAGATCCTCAGGTACCTCGGGCTGACGGTGGGCGTGATCCAGCACGACATGACGCCGCCCCAGCGGCGCGAGGCCTACAACTGCGACGTCACCTACGGCACCAACAACGAATTCGGCTTCGACTACCTGCGCGACAACATGGCGGTGCGCAAGGAGGACCAGGTCCAGCGCGGCCACGCCTACGTGATCGTCGACGAGGTCGACTCAGTGCTGGTCGACGAAGCGCGCACGCCGCTCATCATCTCGGGACCCGTGCGCGCCTCCCACCAGCGCTACGACGATCTGCGCGGCCCGGTGGAGAACCTGTTGCGGGCGCAGTCGCGCCTGGTCGGGGAGTTTATCAACGAGGCGACCCAGCTCTTCGAAGAGGCGGACGCCGCGGGCGTCGACGAGCGCGCGGCCCGCGACAAGACCTACCAGGCGGGCACGCGCCTGCTGCAGGTGCAGCGCGCGGCGCCCAAGAACAAGCGCTTCATGAAGCTCGTCGCCGACCGCAACCTGAAGTCCCTGCTCCACCAGGTCGAGACCGACTACATGCGCGACAAGCGCCTGCACGAGCTCGACGACGACCTCTACTTCTCGATCGACGAGCGCGAGCACAGCACGAACCTCTCCGACCAGGGGCGGGCCCTCCTGTCGCCGAGCGACCCGAACTACTTCGTGCTGCCCGACCTGGCCGAGGAGATGGGGCGCATCGAGCACGACGACGGCCTCGATCCGCGCCAGAAGATCGAGGCGAAGCAGAAGGTCCACCTGGCGTACGCCCAGAAGTCGGACGAGCTGCACACGATCAATCAGCTCCTGCGCGCCTTCAGCCTCTACGAGAAGGACGTCGAGTACGTCGTCCAGGACGGCAAGGTGCTCATCGTCGACGAATTCACCGGCCGGCTCATGCCGGGCCGCCGATTCAGCGACGGCCTGCACCAGGCGCTCGAGGCCAAGGAGCGCGTGCGGGTCGAGGGCGAGACCCAGACCTGGGCGACGATCACACTGCAGAACTACTTCCGGCTCTACGCGAAGCTCGCCGGCATGACCGGCACGGCCGAGACCGAGGCGGCGGAGTTCTGGCAGATCTACAAGCTCGATGTGGTCGTCATCCCCAGCAACGAGGCGATCCGGCGCGTGGACTACGACGACGTGATCTTCCGCACGCGCCGCGAGAAGTACAACGCGATCGTCGAGGAGATCGCCCGGCTCCACGAGGCGCAGCTCCCGATCCTGGTGGGCACGGTGACGGTTGAAGTCTCCGAGACGATCAGCCGCATGCTCAAGCGCAAGGGCATCAATCACGCGGTGCTGAACGCCAAGTTCCACCAGCAAGAGGCCGAGATCGTCACGACCGCCGGCCGCCCGGGCGCCGTCACCATCGCGACCAACATGGCCGGTCGCGGCACCGACATCAAGCTGGGCTCCGGGGTCGTCAAAGGGCGCAAGTGCCTCATCCGCAGTGGCGCCGGGGTGGGGGACTGCACGCACCCCGATGACGTCCGCACGTGCCTGAAGGAGGTGCCCTGCGGCCTGCAGATCATCGGCACCGAACGCCACGAGAGCCGCCGCATCGACCGCCAGCTCCGCGGCCGCTCGGGCCGCCAGGGCGACCCGGGCGCCAGCCGCTTCTTCCTGTCGCTGGAGGACGACCTCATGCGCCTCTTCGCCCCCGAGCGCATCGGGGCGATGATGGACCGCCTGGGGATGAAAGAGGGCGAGGTGATCGAGCACCCGATGGTGACGGGGGCGATCGAGCGGGCCCAGAAGCGGGTCGAGGCCCACAACTTTGATATCCGCAAGCACTTGCTAGAATACGATAATGTGATGAATCAACAGCGGGAGGTCATCTACGGGATTCGCAATCAGATCCTCGAGGGCGAGGATCTGACCGAGCAGATCGGGGGCCTCATCGAGGACGTGGTTCAAGCGAAGCTCGAGCCGGTGGCCGTGCTCTTCACCAAGCGCATGAAGGGCGAGCTGGGCGAGCAGGACGAGCGAGCCCTTCAGGATGCGGTCGAGGATCTCGAGCGCATCTTCCTCACCCCCTTCCCGCTCATGGCCGGCCCGTCGCGCCCGGGCGGGAAGTCGGCGACGCCGGGCCCGGGCGGCGGCGGGGGAGATCGCGATGCGGATCTTGGCGCCGACGCGATCTCGGAGGCGGTGGCCGTCGCCCGCGCGGCTTACCAGGCGCGGGAGCTCGAATGGGGCGCCCCGATCACGCGCCAGGTTGAACGTCACATCTATCTGCGGGTCATCGACGACCTCTGGAAGGACCACCTCTACGAGGTCGACATGCTGCGCTCCGGCATCGGCCTGCGCGCCTACGGGCAGAAGGACCCGCTCCTCGAGTACAAGGCCGAGGCCTACGGGCTCTTCGAGCGGCTCATGGTCCAGATCGCGGAGGACATGCTGCGGACCTTCTTCCGCGTGCAGGTGCAGCGCGACGCGGCCCCGCCGCCTCCGCCGTCGCCGTCGTTCGCCCGCGGGCAAGCCATCCACCAGAGCCCCACGGGCCTGGCGGCGATGGCGGGCGCGCCGGGCGGCGCTGCGGGCTCGGCGCCGGCCGGCGCGGTGCAGGGCGTGACCGGGCAGTGGCAGCCGGCGCCGATGCCACGCGGCGCCGCCGAAGCCCCGGCGGGAATGACCGCGCCGGCGGGACACCACCCGCAGGGCGCGCCGGCGCCCGGGCGGGTGCACACCGTCGTGCGCCAGGAGCCCAAGGTGGGGCGCAACGACCCGTGTCCGTGCGGCAGCGGGAAGAAGTACAAGCAGTGCCATGGGCGCGGGGCCTGACGGCCGGCAGCGCCGATGCGCCGCTTGAGGCCGCCTGAGGCAAGGAAGCCTGGGCGATGAAGAAGAGCGCTCCCGGCCAGCCTGAGGTGATCACCGCGGACTTGCGCGGCCGCCTCGATCGCTTTATTCAGGAGCTCGAGTTTGCCGAAGGCCGCAGCCCCCACACGGTGGCCGCCTATCGCCGCGACATTCTCGCCTTCTGCGCGCACCGCCGCCAGCGGACCGGCCGGCCGGCCCGCTTGGCGGACCTGACCGAGGGCCACCTGCGGACCTACCTGGGATCCCAGCACTATTCGGGGGCCGAGCCGCGCAGCGTCGTGCGCCGCCGCTCGGCGCTGCGGCGTTTCCTGCGGCACCTGACGCGCGAGGGCGCGCTCGCCCAGGATCCCTCGCCCCGGCTCCCGGCCCCCAAGATCGGGCGCCCGTTGCCCCACACCGTCGACGCCGAGCGTCTGGCGACCCTGCTCGAGCGCCCGTGGGGCGACGATGAGGCGGCCCGGCGCGACCTGGCGATCTGCGAGCTGCTCTACGGCGCCGGCGTGCGCGTGGCGGAGCTGGTGGCCGCCGACCTCGCCGACCTCGACCTGCGCGCCGGGCGCCTGCGCGTCCAGGGCAAGGGCGCGCGCGAGCGCATCGCCTGCTTCGGCGCGAAGGCGCGCGCGGCGCTCGAGGCGTATCTGGCGGCGCGCCGTCAGCTCGCGCCGGCCGACGGCCAGCCCCTCTTTCTCAACCAGCGCGGCGGCCGTCTGACGGCGCGCTCGGTGCAGCGCATTGTCGCGGCCCGGCTGCGCGATCCGCTGCTGGGTCACGTCCACCCGCACCTGCTGCGCCACAGCTTCGCGACCCACATGCTCGATCGCGGCGCCGACCTGCGCGCGATCCAGTCGCTGCTGGGGCACCGCTCGCTCGACAGCACGCAGATCTACACCCACGTCTCGGTGGCGCGGCTGCGCGAGGCGGTCGAGCGGTTCCATCCGCGGGCGTGAGAGCGATGCGCGGCGAGCCGCCTTTGGCGCCGCCGCCCGCTGCCGCTTGGCCGCCCGTAAGATCCCGTAAGATCTCCTGTCCGGCGCAAACACCCTTCGTGGCGCGATCGATAGATCCTACCGGGTCGATCTCGAAGGGAGGAAGCGATGGACACCACGCGCACGCGGCGAGTCGCCACCCTGGCAACGCTCTTCTGCTTGGTGGCAGTGCCCCCGGTCGGGCTGGCGGCCTGGCAGCTGGACGGCACGCCGCTCTGTCAGGAGCCCAACCCGCAGCAGAAGCCCGTGCTGGCCCCCGACGGGGCCGGCGGCGCGATCGTCGTCTGGAACGACCAGCGCGCGAGCGGCACCGTCCACCTCTACGCCCAGCGCGTCGACCCCGCCGGCGAGATCCTCTGGGCTCACGACGGCATCGCGGTCTGCTCCACGAGCCCGAGCGACTATCAGTCGGCGGGCAACGCTGTCTCCGACGGCGCCGGCGGCGCGATCGTCGTCTGGAAAGATCGCCGCAACGGCAGCGACGTGAACATCTACGCCCAGCGGCTCAACGGCCAGGGCGCGCCGCAGTGGACCGCCGGCGGCGTGGCGGTGTGCGCCGAGCCGAGCAACCAGGACCTCCCGCGCTGCGCCGCCGACGGCGCCGGGGGCGTGGTCATCGCGTGGATGGACCTGCGCAACGGCGACCCCGACATTTACGCGCAGCGGCTCAGCGCGAGCGGCATGCCGCAATGGATGGCCGACGGGGTCAATGTCTCGTCGTGGACGAGCTGGCCCGCCCACTCGGAGTATCCCGACCTGGCGCCCGATGGGGCGGGCGGCGCGATTATCGTGTGGCAAGAAGGCCGCTACTACGACTATGACATCTACGCCCAGCGCGTCGCGGGCAACGGCGCCGTGCTGTGGGCCGCGGGCGGTGTCGCGGTATCCCAGCCCTCGGGGCATCAGCGCGAGCCGCGCGTCATCGCTGATGGCGCGGGGGGCGCCATCCTGGCCTGGAGCGACGGCCGGCCCGGCGCGACCGCGCCCGACATCTACGCCCAGCGCGTCAACGGCAGCGGGACGCCCCAGTGGGCAACCGACGGCGTCGCTCTGTGTCTGGCCCCCAATGACCAGGTCACCGCGCGCATCATGCCGGCCGCCGGGGGCGCGATCGTCGCCTGGACCGATGCGCGCGCGGGGGCGGGGAACGCCGACGTCTATGGCCAGCTCGTGAACGGGGCCGGCATCGTCCAGTGGACGGCCGCGGGCGCAGCCTTCTGCACCGCCGCGGGGAACCAAGGCCTCTTCGACGCCGCCAGCGACGGCGCCGGCGGCGCCCTGGCGATGTGGATGGACGACCGCGGCGGGGTGGCCGCCGAGGACGTCTACGCGCAGCGCCTCGATGCGGCGGGCATCGCGCAGTGGACGCACGACGGCGTGCGGGCCTGCGGCGCCGGCGGGCGCCAGTGCCCGCAGGGCGTGATCGCCGACGGTGCGGGCGGGATGATCGGGGTGTGGGTCGACGAGCGCGCGGGATTCGGCCAAGGCGACATCTATGCCCTCCGGCTGGATGCGTCGGGCACCATCCCGGCGAGCGGCGTCGGTGACCCGCTCCCCGCTTGCGTGACCCTGCTGAGCTGCTCGCCCAACCCCTTCGCTGACGGCACCCTGATTCGCTTCGAGCTCTCGCGGCCGCGTACCGCCGCGCTGCGCGTCGTGGATGCGGGCGGCCGAAGGCTGCGCGACCTGGCCGTCGGCCCGCTGGCGCCGGGGCTGCACGCCGTGGTCTGGGACGGGCGCGATGACGCCGGTCGGCCGCTTCCGGGCGGGGTCTACTTCCTGCAGTTCGAGCAAGATCGCGCGCCGGTGCGCCAGCGTCTGGTGCGCATCCACTGATCGCGGCGCCCGCCGCCTCGGCCTCTGGCGCACGCCGGCCGGGTTGCCTGCCCCCGGGGCCGGCCTTGCCGATCCCCCGATTTACGCCGCGCCCCGCGGCCTGCTAGAGTCCCCCTGCAGCCGTCTGGCAGACTGGCAGACGGGCAGGCGGGCCGATTGGCGGGGCGGCGCGCGGCGACTGCTCGCCGCGCGCGACGGACACCGGGGCGGACGGGCGCGGGAGCACGCGCATGACGGCAGCATACGGCGAGAGCGAGGGCGGGGCGCGGCCGGGCGCCCGGCCCTGGCGCGGCACGACCGTGATCGGCTGCCTGCGCGCGGGCCGCGCGGCGATCGCGAGCGACGGGCAGGTGACGGCCGAAGCGGTGATCCTGAAAGCCGGGGCCCGGAAGATCCGCCGGCTCTACAACGGGCGCGTGCTGGCGGGGTTCGCGGGCGGCGCGGCCGACGGGCTGCACCTCTTCGAGCGCTTCGAGGCCCAGCTCGAGGCCCACCGCGGTCGGCTGCAGCGCGCGGCGGTCGAGCTGGCGAAGGAGTGGCGCTCGGACCGCGTCCTGCGCCGGCTGGAGGCCCAGCTCGTGGCGCTGGACGGCGAGCACGCCTTCCTGCTCTCGGGGCTGGGCGACGTGCTCGAGCCCGACGACGGCATCGTCGCGATCGGGTCGGGCGCGCCGTACGCGTTGGCCGCGTGCCGGGCGCTCGTCCGCTTCGTCCCGGACATCACCGCGGCGCGCGCCGTCGAGGAGGCCCTGAAGATCGCCGCCGAGATCTGTGTCTACACCAACGATCGGATCCACGTCGAGCAGCTCTGACCCGACGCCGGGGCTTGAGGCGGGCGGCCGGCCGCGGAGACGGGGGCCGGCAGAGGCACGTGAGACATCATGAAACCCATCCGTGAGCTGACGCCCACCGAGATCGTCCGCGAGCTCGACAAGTATATCGTCGGCCAGACGGCGGCCAAGCGCAGCGTGGCGATCGCCCTGCGCGACCGCTACCGCCGCCGCCAGGTGACGAGCGAGATCCGCGACGAGATCATGCCCAACAACATCATCATGATCGGTCCGACCGGGGTGGGGAAGACCGAGATCGCCCGCCGTCTGGCGCGTCTGGCGCGCGCGCCGTTTCTCAAGGTCGAGGCTTCGAAGTTCACCGAGGTCGGCTACGTCGGCCGCGACGTCGAGTCGATGGTCCGCGACTTGACGGAGATCGGCGTCAACATGGTGCGCGAGGAGATGAGCGAGCAGGTGCGCGCGAAGGCGGAGAAGAACGTCGAGCGCCGCATTCTCGACATCCTCCTGCCGGCCAAGCAGCCGCCCGCCCCGCGCCACCCGGCCGCCGCAGCGATGCCGTCGCTGTTCCCGGAGATCCGTGGGCTGGGGGGGGCCGCCGGCGCGGGCGCCCGGCCGGACGGGCCGGGCGGATCGAGCGAACCGAGCGAACCCGGCGGGCCCGGCGACGAGCGCTGGGGGCGCACGCGCGAGAAGCTGCGCCAACAGCTCCGCGAGGGTCTACTCAACGATCGCGAGATCGAGCTCGATCTCGACGCGCGCCAGCAGCTCCCCACGGTCGAGGTCTTTTCCAACGTCGGCATCGAGGAGATGGAGTTCAATCTGCCCGAGCCCCTGCAGTCCATGCTGCCGGGCAAGAAGAAGCACCGCCGCGTCACGATCGAGGAGGCCCGCCGCATGCTCCTGCAGGAGGAGACCGGCCGCCTGATCGACATGGACAAGGTCGTCGAGACGGCCCTGGAGCGCGTGCAGCACACCGGCATCATCTTCATCGACGAGATCGACAAGGTGGCCGGCCGCGAGGGCGGCTACGGGCCCGACGTCTCGCGCCAGGGCGTGCAGCGCGACCTGTTGCCGATCGTCGAGGGCTCGAGCGTTCCCACGCGCCACGGTCTGGTCAAGACCGATCACATTCTCTTTCTGGCGGCCGGCGCCTTCCACACCTGCAAGCCCGCCGATCTGATCCCGGAGCTGCAGGGCCGCTTCCCGATCCGCGTCGAGCTGCATCCCCTCAGCGAGCAGGACTTCGTGCGGATCCTGACCGAGCCGCGCAACTCGCTCATCAAGCAGTACACGGCGCTGCTCTCGACCGAGGGCGTGACGCTGCGCTTCACCGAGGGCGCCGTGCGCCGCATCGCCGCCATGGCCACGCGCGTCAACGAGACGATGGAGAACATCGGCGCGCGCCGGCTCCACACGATTCTGACCACGCTGCTCGAGGACCTGCTCTTCGCCGTGCCCGAGGCCAGCATCGAGGCGGTGGTGGTGGACGAGCGGATGGTCGAGGAGAAACTGCGCGGCATCCTGGAGGACAAGGACCTGTCGCGGTACATTCTGTGAGCGCCTCCGCGCCGGCGTCCTCCGGGAGCTCCGCGCGGTTTCCCTTTCCCGGCGCTTCCCATTCGTGACGAGAATCTGCGAGAATGCCCGCGCGAGAGGGCGAGCAAGATCGCCGAGCATCCGGGCGGCGTGGCGTGGAGCCCCGGGCGGGGCGCGAGGAGGGAGACCGCATGGCGAAGATCGATTTCCTGTCGTTGCTCGATTTCGAGCGCGCGGAGCTGGATGAGATCCTGGAGCAGGCCGCGCGGCTGAAGGCCGAGCTGCGCGCCGGGCGGCGCTCGGAGCCGCTGCGCGGGCAGGTGCTCGGCGTCATCTTCCACAAGCCGAGCCTGCGCACGCGAATCTCGTTCGAGGTGGGCATGCAGCAGCTCGGCGGCGGCTCGCTCTACATCACGGACCAGGAGATCGGCTTCGGCAAGCGCGAGGCGATCAAGGACATCGGGGCGGTCATGTCGCGCTTCCTGTCGGGCATCATGATCCGCACCTTCGCTCAGGGGCATGTCGATGAGCTGGCGCGCTGGGCCTCGGTGCCGGTCATCAACGGGCTCACCGACTGGGTGCATCCGTGCCAGATCATGGCCGACCTGATGACGGTGCGCGAGAAGGGCTTCGACCTCGACGCCATCCGCGTGGCCTGGATCGGCGATGGCAACAACGTCGCCAACACCTGGATCCACGCGGCCAAGTCCTACGGCTTCGAGATCACCCTGGCCTGCCCGGCGGGGCACGAGCCGGATCCCGAGTCGGTCGCGCGCGTGCAGCAGGGCGGCCGCGGCAAGGTCGCGCTGGTGAGCGACCCCCGCGAGGCGGCCCGCGGCGCGCAGGTCGTCATCACCGACACCTGGACCAGCATGGGCCAGGAAGCCGAGGCCGGGGAGCGCCGGCGCAAGTTCGCCGCCTACCAGGTGAATCGCGAGCTGCTCACGCTGGCCGATCCTCGCGCGATCGTGCTGCACTGCCTGCCGGCCCATCGCGGCGAGGAGATCACCGACGAGGTGATCGACGGTCCGCAGAGCGTCGTTTACGACGAGGCCGAGAACCGGCTGCACGCGCAGAAGGGGATCCTGCTGCATTGCCTGGGCTAGGGCCGACGATCGGCTTGCCCCGCGGCCCGCGGCGGGCGGGGCTCTGCGCGCTCGCGCTCCTGGCGGCGCTGGGCGGGTGCGCGCGGATGGTGCCCCCCAGCGGCGGCCCCGAGGACAAGCAGGCCCCGCGGGTCCGCGCCTACGAGCCCGACTCGGCCGCGGTCGGGGTGGCGCCCGACGCGCCGCTGCGGCTCATCTTCGATGAGCCGATGAACCGTTCCTCGGTGCGCGACTGGCTCCTGGTCGCCCCCTGGCCCGGCAAGCTCGCCTGCCGCTGGGACTCGAGCTGCATCACCTGCTGGCCCGAGGGCGGCTGGCGCGAGAAGACGGTCTACACGGTGGTGCTGGGCACCGAGGCGCTCGATCGCCGGCGCAACCGCCTCGCGCGGCCGCTCGAGTTCGCCTTCACGACGGGCGAGTCGCTGCCGACGGGCAGCGTCGCGGGCGTGGTGCGCACGCGGGCGCTCAAGGCCCAGGGCGTGCCGGTCTGCCTCTTTCCCTGGCCCGCGGGCGGACTGAGCGATCCCGGCCGCCCCGAGCTGAAGCTCGACCCCCGCGATGCGCTCAGCATCGCCGAGACCGACGCCCAGGGACGCTTCCGCCTGCGGCACGTTCCCTGGGGCGAGGACTTTCTGCTGGGCGCGCTGTGGGACGAGACGCGCAATCGGGTCTTCGACGAGGACGCCGACCTGTGGGGATTCTATCCGGCCAAGGTGCTGGCGGAGGCCTGGCCGGCGGGCGCCGCGACCGCGGGCCCGCCCGACTCGGCGCGCGCGGCCCCCGACCTGCCGGCCGGTGAAGCACCGCCGGCGCCGGACGACTCGACCGGCGCTCCGGGTCCGGTGGGCCGGGAGATCTACCTGGTCTGGCCGGATGAGCCGGGCGACATCGTGGGCGCGGTAAGCGATTCGGCCTGCGCGGGCTTCATGCCCCCGGCCGTCTTTCGGGCGCGCGCCGACAGCGCGAGGCGCGTGCTGAGCGGCGAGATCGACGCGATGGGGTTCGCCAGCCAGGGCGACTCCGCGGCCCGGGTCGCTCTCACCCCCACGGAGGAGCAGGCCTTGCGCGCCGGCCTGGCCCGACTCGATTCGCTGCTGGCCGGGTCGCTGCGCGACAGCTTGCGCTGCAGCGGACCCATCTGGGTCTCCGCCTTCGCCGAGGCCGACACCGTGCCCGCCGCCGAGATCACCGGCACGGGCCCCTTCACGCTCGCCGGCGTCGCGCCGGGCATCTACCGCATCGAGGCCTTCCGGGACCTGGACCGCAACGGCGAGCCGGGACCGGGGGAGCCCCGCGGGCGATTCCCGACGTACGTCGAGCTGGCTCCCGGCCGCCGCGTCGAGGGGGTCGACTTTGTGCTGGAGCCGCCCCAATGACAGCGACACCGCCCCGACCCGCCACGTCCCGCGAGCCCCTGCCCTTCGAGAAGTGGTCAGGCGCGGGCAACGACTTCATCCTCCTGGCGGCCGAGGATGTCTCGCCGACGGCTGACTGCGCCGAGCTGGCCCGCGCCTTGTGCCGCCGCGGCTTCGGCGTCGGCGCCGACGGCCTGATCCTGGTGGCGGGGGAGCAGGCGGCCTACTGGAACTCCGACGGCAGTCCGGCCGCCTTCTGCGGCAACGGGGCCCGCTGCGTCGGCCGCTACCTACTCGAGCGCGCCGCCCCCGGCGCGGCGCAGGTGGCGTTCACCCTGGGCGCGGTGCCCACGCGCGCCTGGCTGGCTGGCGCCGACGTGGCGGTGGCGGTGCCCCCGGCGCGGATCATCGAGCGCCGCATCGCCCGCGCCCGCGGCGCGCTGCCCGCCGGCTTCGAGGGCGCCCTGGGCCGGAGCGTTCTGGACGGCGCCTGGATCGATGCGGGCGTGCCGCACCTGGTGCTGCTGCTCGACGGAGCCCCGCGAGCCGCGCTGGACGCGGTGGCCGGGCCCCTCCAGGCCCGGGCGCCCTTCGCGCCCGCCGGCACCAACCTCACCTGCCTCTGGTCGGGCGGCGCGGGGGTGAGCGAGCTGCGCACGTGGGAGCGCGGGGTGCGCGCGGAGACGCTGGCCTGCGGCTCCGCGGCGCTGGCCGCGGCGTGGCTGATCTTCGATCGCGAGGCGCCGGCGGCGGCGACGTTCCTCACGAAGGGCGGGGCGACGCTTGGAGTCGAGCGGCGGGCGGACGGCTGGGTGCTGCGCGGGCCGGCGACGCGGATCTGCCGGGGCACGGCGCAGATCCCCGCCGCCTGAGCGGGCGGGGATCATGCGCTCGGGTGGATCACTTGCTCGGTCCTTGGGCGCCGGCCTTCTGCGACTTGGCCGATGCGCGGGCGAGCCGTGACTTCAGGCGGTTGGCGGTGGCCTTCTTCATGACCCCCAGGCGGACGGCATTGTCGATGGCCGAGGTCGCCGCAGGTAGATTCCGGGACTGATCGGCCGGCGCGGTTTCGCGGAACTCGCGGACGGCGCCGCGGACCGCCGAGCGCGCGGCCCGGTTGCGCGTGCGCTGCCGCTCGCTGGTGCGCATTCTCTTCCAGCAGGACTTGTGCTGTGGCATGCTTCGACTGCTCCTTGGCTATGTGAGCTTCGGGGGCGGCCGGTTCGGCCGAGCCTCGGCAGCCCCGTGACAAGGCGAACGGACAGCATACCAAAGAGGAGACCGAGGCGTCAATGCTCTCGAGGACGCGTCGCCGCGCCCACGCCCGCGCGCCCGGGTCCGCCTGGCGAGGCCTGCTGAGCCCCGCGCTGGGCGGTCTGGCCCTGGCCCTGGCGTTCCCGTCCTTGCGCGCCTGGCCCCTCGTCTTTCTGGCCTGGGTGCCCCTGTGGGTCGAGCTCGATCGGGCCTGGCGGGCGCCGGGGCCGCGCCCGGGACTGCGCCGCACCTTCCTGCAGGGTTGGGTCATGGGCATGGGCGCCTTCCCCGCCATGATGCTCTGGCTGCTGGCCTTGTCGAACGAGGAAGTGACGATCCCGGGGCTGATGTTTCCCTCGCTGCTCCTGATCGGCCTCTACCTGAGCCTCTTCTTCGGCGCCGCGGCGCTCATCTCCGGCCTGCTGGCGCGCTGGAGCGGCCTACCGCTGCCGCTCGTCGCCCCGGCCGTCACCGCGCTGATCGAGTACGCGCGCTCGCTGGGGCCGCTGGGCTTCCCGTGGGGCGCGCCGGCCTATGCGCTGGCGCGGGTCCCCGAGCTGATCCAGATCTCGTCCTGGGTCGGCTTCTGGGGCCTGGGGTTCGTGATCCTGTGGGTCAACGGGTGTCTGGCAGCGGCGGCGCGAGGCCGGCGCTGGGGATTCCCGCTGGCCCTGGCGACCGTGGCCGCCCTGGCCGCCCACGGCGGGCTGACGCTGGCGCGCCATCCGGGCGCGCCCGGCGGCGGCGCGCCGGCCGGCGATGCGCTGCGCGTGCTCGTCGCCCAGCCCGACATCCGGCGCGAGATCAAGTGGAAGCCCGACAAGCAGGACCTGGTCGTGCGGCTGATCATGGAGCACGCCTGGGCCGCCGCCGCCCGCGGGCAGGAGCGCGGCGGGTTCGACCTCTTCGTCTGGCCCGAGACGGTCTTCCCCATGCGCGTGCTCGACGACCCGGCGGTCTTCAAGCTCGTCCAAGAGCTGGCGGACAGCACGCGGCGGCCGATCCTGATGGGCACGCAGGAGGGCTACTGGCAGGGCCCGCGGGAGGCGCTCGACTGGGTGTCCCACAACTCGGTCGTGATCGTCCACCCGGGCGGCGAGCTTTCGCCGGTGCACCGGAAGTTGCGCCTCGTGCCCTTCAGCGAGCGCATGCCGCTGCAGCAGGTGGTGCCCTGGCTGACCGAGATCGACTTCGGCCAGTCCGACTTCCATCCCGGCGCCGCCCCGGTGCTGCTCGAGGCGGGACGGGCGCGGATCGGGTGTCTGATCTGCTTCGAGTCTGCGTTCCCCGATCTGGCGCGCGCGTTCGTGCGACGCGGGGCGAACGTGCTCGTGCTGATCACCAACGACTTCTGGTTCGGGCGCTCGGCCGGCCCGGCGCAGCACGCCGACATGTCGATCCTGAGGGCGGTCGAGAACCGCACCTGGCTGGTGCGCTGCGCGAACACCGGGATCAGCATGCTGGTCGATCCATACGGTCGCGTCTCGCACCAGACGGGCCTCTTCGTCGCCGCCGACTTCGTCGAGACGGTGGCCCTGGGCGCCGGCAGCTTCGCCTCGCGCCACCCCGACTGGTTCGTTCTCTGGCTGGCGCTGATCACGGCGGCGGGGACGCTGGGGGGCGCGCTCGCCCACCGGCGGGGCTCGCGATAGGAGCGTGGCATGACGCGTGACGACCATTCGGCGCCGGAGGTCCCGGGCGCGGCGCGCCCGGCCGGTGGGGCGCCGACGGAAGCCCCGGGCGCGGCGCGCCCGGCCGGCGGGGCGGGACCGTGGCCCTATCGGCTGCGGCTGGCGCCCGGCCGCGAGCGGTCCGTGCTGCGGCGCCATCCGTGGATCTTCTCGGGCGCGATCGCCGCGATCGAGGCCGCGCCCACGGCGCGGCCCGGCGATCTCGGGCTGGTGCTCGCCGCCGGAGGGCAGCGGCTGGGCGTCGCCTACGTCAATCCAGAGATCCCGCTGGCGGCGCGCCTGTTGCGCTGGGAAGACGCCCCGGTCGACCGGGACTGGTTCGCCGCGCGCATCGCCGCCGCCCTCGAGCTGCGCGCCCGGCTCGTCGCGCCCGAGGTGACCGCCGTGCGGCTCGTCAACGGCGAGGGCGACCGGCTGCCCGGGCTCATCGTGGACCGCTACGCCGATGTGCTGGCGGTGCAGTGCCTGACCCTGGGCATGTCGCGACTCGAGTCGTTCTGGCTACCGGAGCTGCTCGGCCGGACCGGGGCGCGCAGCATCCTCGACCGCAGCGCCCATGGCCGCGGCGACGCCAATCTCGGCCGCGCCGACGGCCTCCTGGCCGGCGAGGCGCCGCCCGAGCGGGTGATGGTCATCGAGCACGGCGTGCGCTGGTGGGTCGACCTCGGCAGCACCCAGAAGACCGGCTTCTACATCGACCAGCGCGAGAACCGGCGCACGCTCGGCGCCCTGGCCGCGGGCCGGCGGGTGCTCAACGCCTTCGCCTACACCGGCGGCTTCGGCCTGGCGGCGGGCGCGCGCGGCGCCGCGGCGGTGGTCGATGTCGAGACCTCGTCGAAGGCCCTGGCGCTGGCGCGGGAGAACTGGCGGCTCAACGAGCTGCCCGACGAGCAACTCGAGACGGTGCGCCAGCCGGTGCAGGACTACCTGCGCGGACCGTGCGGCGTCTTCGACCTGATCATCCTCGACCCGCCGGCCTTCGCCAAGGAGCCGGGCCACGTGGCGCGCGCCACGCGGGCCTACAAGGACGTGAACCTCTGGGCCCTGAAGCGCCTGGCCCCGGGGGGGTATCTGGCGACCTTCTCCTGTTCGCAGCACATCGCCAGCGACCTCTTCCAGAAGATCGTCTTCGGCGCGTCGCTGGACGCCGCCCGGCCGCTGCAGTGGGTGGCGCGGCTGGGGGCCGGCCCGGACCATCCGGTGCACCTCGACCACCCGCAGGGCGAATACCTGAAGGGGCTGCTCCTGCGCGCGACGGACTAAGAGTGGGGGAGGGGCCGTCCGTGGGACGCGACGCGTGGCACCGCGAGCGAATCGAGCCGATGTTCCACCGGCTGGAGCACGGCTTGCTGCGCGAACACCTGGCGCGCTACCGCTTCGCCGCCGAGTTCGCCCGCGGCCGCGTGCTGGATGCGGGCTGCGGCACCGGCTACGGCAGCCTGATGCTGGCCGCAGAATCGGCCGTGACCTGCGTCGTGGGCGTCGACAGCGACGGTCGCGCGATCGAGCGGGCGCGCCGCTTCTATGCCGGGCCGCGCGTCGATTTCGCGCGCGGGGACCTGACCGCGGGGGCCCTGGCGACCCTGGGCTGCTTTGAGACGATCGTCTGCCTCGAGGTGCTGGAGCACCTGCCCGACCCCGACGGGCTGATCGCGCGCCTGGACCGCTGCCTGGCGCCCGGCGGGCGGTTGATCGTCTCGACCCCGCTCGGCAAGGGTCGCGCGGTGCCTTCGGCGCAACCGTTCCACTGGTTTCAGCTCCGGCGCGACGAGTTCGAGCGGCTGCTGGCGGCGCGCTTTCGGATCCGGCTGTTCGGGCAGAAGGGCGAGCTCATCGAGGCGTGGCGGCCCGGAGGGCGGTACTTCCTGATGGTGGCGATCTGCCGCTCGCGCGACGAAGGCCCGCGGGCAGGGAGCCTGGCATGGAGCGCAACATCCGCCTGACCGTCGAGTACGACGGCTCCGGCTTCCACGGATGGCAGCGCCAGCTCGATCTGCGCACCGTGCAGGGCGAGCTGGAGGGTGCGCTCGCGACCCTGGTGCGCCATCCGGTCACGCTCCACGGCGCGGGGCGGACCGATCGGGGCGTCCACGCGCTCGGCCAGGTGGCCAGCTTCCGCACCTCCAGCGACCTGCCGCTCGAGCGGCTGCGCGCCGGGGCCAACGCCCTGACCGGCGGCGACCTCGTCGTGCGCGAAGCGCTCGAGGCGCCGGCCGGCTTCCATGCGCGCCACAGCGCGCGCGGTCGCCACTACTGCTACCTCGTGCTGCGCGAGCGCTCGGCCCTCTGGGCGCGGCGCGCGCTCTTCGTGCGCGGCGCTCTGGACGCCGAGCGCATGAACGCGGCCGCGGGCGATCTCGTCGGGGCGCACGACTTCGCCGCCTTGAGCTGCAAGGCCGAGGATGAGGAGGGCACGGGCTCGCACGTCTTCTACGCGCGCTGGGAGGCCTGGCCGCGCGGGTGGATGTTCCGCGTGGGCGCGGTGCGGTTCCTGTACCACATGGTCCGCTGCGCGGTGGCCGTGAGCCTGGAGATCGGGCTGGGGCGCCGGCCGGGCGAGGCGCTGCGGCTCGCGCTGGCGCGACCCGGCGAGAGGTGCCGCCTGGTCGCGCCGGCCCATGGGCTCTATCTGGCAGCCGTGGACTACGAGGAGGGCGAGGGTCATTGGGTCGCGGGGGCCGACCCGGGATCTCCTGCGCGGCCCGCCTGGGGGCCCGATTGCGTGCCCCCGGGGCCCGTGCTATAGTGCCCCCTTTCGGATCTGTTGCATTTGATGCACTTGCAGGATGCCCCCGCGGGGCCGGGGAGAACCCATGAAGATCTTCCTCGACACGGCGATTCGCGATGAGATCCGCCGCATGGTGGCGATCGGGGTCGTCGACGGCGTGACGACCAACCCGTCGTTGCTCAAGGCGGCCAAGGCGCCCTACCGGCAGGTGATCGCCGAGATCTGCGCCATGGTGCCCGGACCGGTCAGCGCCGAGGTGGTGGCCGAGGACTGGGAGGGCATGGTGCGCGAGGGTCGCGAGCTCGCGGCCATCGCCGACAACGTCATCATCAAGATCCCGATGGGATCCGAGGGCATGCGCGCGGTCAAGGCCCTGAAGGATCAGGGCATCCGCACCAACGTCACCCTGATCTTCAGCGCGCTGCAGGCGATCCTGGCGGCCAAGGCCGGGGCTTCCTACGTGAGCCCCTTCGTCGGCCGCCTCGACGACGCGGGTCACGACGGCATGGCGATGGTCGAGGAGATCATTGCCGCCTACGATTCCTACGACTTCGATACCCAGGTCCTGGTGGCCAGCGTGCGCCATCCCCAGCACGTGCTGCGCGCCGCCCTGATGGGGGCCGACGTGGTCACGCTGCCCACGCAGGTGCTCGAGGCGATGTTCCGCCACCCGCTGACCGACGTGGGCATCGTCAAGTTCCTCGACGCCTGGAAGGACGTGCCCAAAAGCTAGGACTGGCCGGCGCGGGCGAGTCCGGCGGCACGGGGCGGGCTGCTCGCCGCGCGGCGATCGGGGGATGCCGTGGAACAACCGGTGCGCAGGGAAACCCGGGTCTGCCGGCGGTGGCGGACCTGGGTGCTCGCGGTCGTGTTCCTCTTCGGGTTGATCGCGGGGACGCTGCTCATAGCGCCGCTCGTCCGCGAGATCGGCCCAGACCGCACCGCCTCGACCGGCGGACGGGGCGAGCTCACGGTGCCGGGCGAGGATCTGGGCGAAGGGCCGCCGTCCGACGGGGCGGCGGGGGAGCGCTCCGATCGCGGACCGCGCCTCACCATGCAAGCGACCGAGGACGCCCTGGCCTGCCGCCGCACCGCGGCCATGCGCGCCGCCGAGATCGTGGGCCCGGCGGTGGCCTCGATCACGGTCACTCAGGTCCGCCTGGTGCGCAACCCGCTCGCCATGAGCAACGATCCCGTCGAGCGCTTCTTCGGGCAGTTCTACGGCGGGCCCGGAGGCTATGCCGAGGTGCCCGAGCTCGGCTCGGGCGTGATCGTCGACCGGCGCGGCCTCGTGGTCACCAATGCCCACGTGGTGAACAACGCGCGCGAGATCAAGGTGAGCCTGCCCGACGGGCGCACCTTCGACGGCACGCTCTTGGGGGCCGACCAGACCTACGATCTGGCCGTGCTGCGCATCGAGGCCCCCGATCTGGCCGTGGCGCCGGTGGGCAACTCGGACGACGTCATGGTCGGCGAGTGGGCAATCGCCCTGGGCAACCCCTTCGGCTTCCTGCTCAACGAGTATCAGCCCACCGTGACGGCGGGCGTCATCAGCGCCACCCACCGCGACTTCAAGCAGGAAGGCGAGGGCGGCAGCATCTACAAGGACATGATCCAGACCGACGCGGCGATCAACCCGGGCAACAGCGGGGGCCCCCTGGTCAACGGCGCCGGGGAGGTGATCGGCATCAACACCTTCATCCTGTCGCAGAGCGGCGGCAGCGTGGGCATCGGTTTCGCGATCCCGATCAACACCGTGATTCGCCTGGTGCGCGAGATCCTCGAGTTCGGGCGCGTGCGCCAGGTCTGGATCGGCCTGGGGGTCCAGGAGATCACCGGCTGGGTCGCCCAGTATCACGGCATCCGGGACGCGCGCGGACTGCTGGTGGTGCGCATCGAGGAAGGCAGCCCGGCCGCGCGGGCCGGGATCAAGCTGCGCGACATCATCCGCGCGGTCAACGGCGAGCCGGTGCGCACCGCCGATGAAGGCCGCGCCAGGCTCTACGGCGCGCGCGTCGGCGACCGCATCCAGCTCGAGATCGAGCGCCAGGGGCGCCGCTGGACGGTTGACCTGGATCTGGTCGAGCAGCCGCAGCGCTGACGCCGGCCCGCGCGACACGGGAGTACCCCATGATCGAGCGCTACACATTGCCTGAGATGGGCGGACTCTGGACCGACCAGGCTCGCTTCGCCCTGTGGCTCGAGGTCGAGATCGCCGCGGCCCAGGCGATGGAAGAGCTCGGCGGCGCCCCGGCGGGCACCGCCGCGGCGCTGCGCGCCAACGCTCGGTTCGACGTGGCGCGGATCCTGGCGATCGAGGCCGAGGTGCATCACGACGTGATCGCCTTCCTCACCAATGTCGGCGAGCACTTGGGCCCGGAGAAGACCTGGCTGCACCGCGGCATGACCTCGTCCGACCTGCTCGACACCGCCCTGGCCCTGCAGCTCGTGCGCTCGAGCGATCTGGTCGCGGCGCGCCTCGTGCGCGTCGGTCGGCTGCTGCGCCGGCTCGCGGAGGATCACCGCGACACGCCCATGATCGGCCGCACGCACGGGGTGCACGCCGAGCCGATCACCTTCGGCCTGAAGGCCCTGCTCTGGTTCCAGGAGATGGAGCGCCACCACGAGCGGCTGGCGCGCGCGCGCGACGAGGTGCGCACCGGCAAGTTCTCGGGCGCGGTGGGCACCTTCGCCCACATCACGCCGGCGATCGAGGCGCGCGCCTGCGAGCTCCTGGGCCTGGCGGCCGCGCCCGTCTCGAACCAGATCGTGCAGCGCGACCGGCACGCCCACCTGCTCGCCGTGCTGGCGCTGATCGGGGCGACCGGCGAGAAGATCGCGACCGAGATCCGCCACCTGCAGCGCACCGAGGTGGCCGAGGCCTACGAGCCCTTCGCCCGGGGGCAGAAGGGCTCCTCGGCCATGCCCCACAAGCGCAATCCGATCCTGTGCGAGCGCATCTGCGGACTGGCGCGGCTGCTGCGCGGCCATCTGGGGCCCGCCTACGAGAACATCGCGCTGTGGCACGAGCGCGACATCAGCCACTCGAGCGTCGAGCGGGTCATCCTGCCCGACGCCTTCATCGGACTCGACTACTTGCTGCACCTGCTCGAGCGCGTGCTCGCCGGGCTCGAGGTCGATCCCGCGCGGATGAAGGCCAACCTGGAGGCCGCCGGCGGGCTGTTCTTCTCTCAGCCGGCCCTGCTGGCGCTGACGGGCGCCCTGGGCTCGCGCGAGGAGGCCTACCGGATCGTCCAGGCGGCGGCCATGGGCGCCCGCACGAGCGGGCGCCCCTTCCGGGAGCTGCTGTCGCAAGAGCCGCGCGTGCGCGAGCGACTGAGCGCTGAGGCGCTGGAGCGGATCTTCGATCTCGCCGCCTTCTTCGTCCACCTCGGCCCGGTCTTCGAGCGCGTGCTCGCCAGCCCGTGGGCCCGCTAGCCATGGACGAGCCCACGACCCAGCTTGCCCCTCCGCCGGCCGGGCGCCGCGGGCGCCGGATCCTGCTCTTCGCGCTGGCGCCGATCTGGGCGCCGGTCTTCCTCATCCTCCAGGCGATCGGGCTGTGCGCCGACGGGCTGGTGCAGGTGCTCGGCGGCCGGGGCGGGCGCATCTGGCTGCGGGGTCCTTGGCGCTGGGCGGCGGGGGCGGTCGGCCTGGTCGTCTTCCCGCTGGTCGTGGGGCTGCGCGGACTGGGCGTGATCATCATGGGCCTGGGCCGCGGCGCGGCGCGCCTGTTGGGCCGGCCGGAGATGAAGCGCCCCGCGCTGGCGGCGCTGGGCGCCGCCGCCGCGCTGAGCCTGCCCGCCTGGCTGCCCATCGCCCTGGCCGTGTGGCTCGGGCGCTGGGTGCTGTGGGGCCTGCTCGTGCCGGAGTTCGAGCGCAGCATCGGCGGGGGCCGGTCGCGCGGCGGCGAGCGCCTCATCACCTTCGTCGGCCTGCGCTACCTCTTCGGTCGCCGCGAGACGGCCCTGCACTCGGCCACGACCTACTACGCCGCCGCGGGCATCGCCCTGGGCGTGTGCGCGCTGATCGTCGTGCTGGCCGTCATGAGCGGCTTCAACACCGAGGTCAAGGAGCGCATCGTCGGCACGAACGCGCACGTGCTCCTGCTGCGTTTCGGGATGGAGGGCATGGCCGGCGCCGACAGCCTGGCCCGCGCCGTCGCGGCCCACCCGCAGGTCGTCGCCGTCGCGCCCTTCGTCTACGGCAAGGCGATGCTGACCGCCGCCGATGCGGCCGAGGGCGCGGTCGTCAAGGGCATCCGCTGGGCCGACGAGATCGGGGTCACCGCCGTGGCCCGCTACGTGCGTGAGGCGGGCGGCGCGCCGGACCTGCCGCGCGACGCCGCCGGGCGCCCGGGCATCATCCTCGGCGAGCAGATCGCGGCCAACATGGGCCTGCTGGTCGGCGAGGACGTGACGCTGGTCAGCCCCGCCGAGTCGCGCCGCACGCCGCTCGGCTACGTCCCGCGCATGCGCCGCTTCCGGGTCGCGGGCATCTTCGACTCGGGCATGTACGAGTTCGATGCCACCCTGGCCTTCGTCGATCTGGCCGAGGCGCAGAGCTTCTTCGGCCTGGGCGACCGGGTGACGGGCCTCGAGGTCAGGGTCCGCGACATGGACCGCGCCCCGCAGGTGGCCGAGGAGCTGCTGGACGTCCTGGGCGGCTTCCCGTATCGCGCCAACAACTGGATCGACCTGAACGAGAACCTCTTCGCCTGGATGAAGCTCGAGAAGCGCGCCATGTTCGTGATCCTGATCATGATCATCCTCGTGGCGGGCTTCAGCATCGCCAGCTCGCTGATCATGCTGGTCACCGAGAAGCGCCGCGAGATCGGGATCCTCAAGTCGATGGGCGCGACCTCGCTGGGGATCTTGCGCATCTTCGTGTTGGAGGGCTGGGTCACCGCCTTCAGCGGCGCCGCGCTGGGAACGGGCGTGGGGCTGGGGCTGTGCTACGTGCTCGACCGCTACCGCTTCATCCGGCTGCCCGCCGACGTCTACTTCATCGACACGCTGCCGGTGCGCGTGGAGTGGGTCGACGTGGCGTGGATCGCCGCCTCGGTGCTGGTGATCGCGGCGCTGGCGACGCTCTATCCTGCGTGGCGCGCCGCGCGCCTGGACCCGATCGAAGCGATTCGGTCGGAGTAGCCCCGGGGAGGTGCAGCATGGTCCGCCCAGGTGAGATCCCGCGCGCGCGGCCCCCCCGCGTGGCCCTCGCCGTGCGGGGCCTGGACAAGACCTACGCCTCGGGGGCGGAGCGCATCCAGGTGCTCAAGGGGCTGGACCTCGAGGTCCGGGCGGGGCAGGTCATCGCCATCCTGGGCGCTTCGGGCTCGGGGAAGAGCACGCTGCTGCACCAGGTGGGAGCCCTGGACCGTCCCGACGCGGGGCGGATCTGCTACGGGGAACTGGAGATCACCCACCTGGGTGAAGACGAGCGGGCGGCGCTGCGCAACCGGTACGTGGGATTCATATTCCAGTACCACCACCTTCTGGCCGAGTTCTCGGCCCTCGAGAATGTCAGCCTGCCGCTGCTGCTGGGAGGCGTCGGGGAAGAGGAAGCCCGGGAGAAGGCCGCCCATTTGCTTGACCTGGTAGGACTTCAGGCCCGGCAGGATCACGCCCCCAGCCGGCTCTCCGGGGGCGAGCAGCAGCGCGTGGCCCTGGCGCGGGCGCTCGCCAACGACCCGGCGCTGGTGCTGGCGGACGAGCCAACCGGGAATCTGGACCGCGCAACTGGAGAGGCCCTCTACGAGTTGCTATATTCGATGGCCAGAAGCGGACAGCAGAGCTGGCTGGTGGCGACGCACAATGAATACTTGGCGAGACTTGCCGATACTAGGCTGAGACTCGAGGACGGCCGCCTGCGGCCGGCGGATTGAGCCGCCCGGCCGCCGGAACGCCCGACCAGGTCCGGCAGGGGGTAACGGGACCATGAAGTGCCAAGCGTGCCGTGTCGCGGAAGCGACCATCCACGTCAAGGAGGTCAAGAACGACCAGGTGACGGAGATGCACCTGTGCGAGAAGTGCGCGCGCGAGAAGGGCTTTCACTCGATGGTTGAAAAGGGCAAGCTCTCCATCGCCGGGCAGCTCGTCTGGATGGCCGAGAACCTCTACCCCGAGGGCGTTCCCAAGGTGGGCACGGTCCAGTGCGCCGAGTGCGGCCTGAAGTACAGCGACTTCCTGAAGACGGGCCGCCTGGGCTGCCCCGCCTGCTACGATGGGTTCGGGGCGCAGCTGCGTCCCATCCTGCGGCGCGTGCACGGCTCGGTGCGCCACGTCGGCAAGGCCCCGGGCAAGGAGGGCGTGCAGTTCGAGCGCCGCCGCCTGATCCAGTCGCTGCACGAGGAGCTCGAGCGCGCGGTCGAGCGCGAGGAGTACGAGAAGGCCGCCCAGATCCGCGACCGGATCCGCGCAGCGGAGGCGGAGGCGGCGCAAGAGGACAGCGACTCGGCAGCCGTCGGCGCCCGTCGCCGGCCGCCGGCCGAGCCGGGGACCAACGCGGAGGAAACGGGCGCGTGAAGACCGGAGCGATGGAGCAGGAGTGGCGCCTCCCGGTCGCGGAGATGCTGGATGCGCGCCAGAAGTGGTTCGCCGAGAAGGGCCACCTCGCGGACGCGATCCTGAGCACCCGCGTGCGGCTGGCCCGCAACCTCAAGGGCCTGTTCTTCCCCGGCCGCGCGCTGGGCGAGGAGCTGGCGGGCGTGCTGCACCGCGTCGCGGGCGCCGCCTTGCGCGTCGAGGCGCTCAAGGGGCGCGAGGTGTTCGGCATGGAGGCGCTGTCGGTGCTCGAGCGGCAGTTCCTGCTCGAGCGCCATCTGATCAGCTACGACCTGGCGAGCAACGGGACGCACTGCGGCCTGATCTTCGCGCGCGACGAGGGTGTCAGCGTGATGGTCAACGAGGAGGACCACCTGCGCATCCAGGCGTTGCGCTCCGGCTTCCAGCTCGACGAGTGCTTCGCCGCCGCGAGCGCCCTGGACGACCAGCTCGAGGCCACCCTCGAGTGGGCCTTCTCCGACGACCTGGGGTACCTCACGGCCTGCCCGACCAATGTCGGCACCGGCCTGCGGGCGTCGCTGCTCGTGCACCTGCCCGCGCTGGTGCTCACCCGCAAGATCAAGAAGGTGCTCACCGGCGTGACGCAGGTCGGCCTGACCGTGCGCGGCTTCTACGGCGAGGGCACCGACGTCCTGGGCAACTTCTTTCAGATCTCGAACCAGATCACGTTGGGTGAGACGGAGTCTCAGGCCCTGCTCAACCTCGAGCGCGTCGTGCGCCAGCTTCTCGAATACGAGGAGAAGGCCCGCGAAGTGCTGCTCAAGGACGCGGGCCTGCAGATCGAGGACAAGGTCATGCGCGCGCTGGGGGTCTTCACGCACTCGCGCCTGCTGTCCTCGGAGGAGGTGATCGGGCTGGCGTCCGCCATCCGCCTGGGGGCGACCCTGGGGCTGGCAGGCCTGCCCCCGATCGAGGTCATCAACGAGATCCTGCTCTGTGCGCAGCCGGCCCACCTGCAGATCATGGCGGGCCGGGAGATGAGCTCCAACGAGCGCAACGCCTACCGGGCCCGCTTCGTGCGGGACAAGCTGAGCGCCGCGGGAGCGACCTAGCCGTTCCTCCGCCGGCGGCGGAGGTCCGCAGGACAACCCGAGCGCGGGTCGGGCGCGGGCCCGAGGCGGCGCCCTCGGCCCGCGATTGCGTCGAAGAAGGGAGTCGGTGATGCACGACAAATTCACCGAGCGCGTCCGCAAGGTGATCTTCCTGGCGCGCGAGGAAGCCAGCCGGCTGCAGCACGATTCGATCGGCACCGAGCACCTCCTGCTGGGGCTGCTCCGCGAGGGCGAGGGCATCGCCGCGACGGTGCTCGCCAACCTGGGCCTGGACCTGGATGCCATCCGTCAGGCGGTTGAGAGCACCGTGGCTCACAGCGGCGGCTCGCTGACGATCGGGGAGATCCCCTTCACCGCCAACGCCCGGCGCGTGCTCGAGCTGTCGGTCGACGAGGCCCGCCAGATGGGCCACAACTACGTCGGCACCGAACACCTCCTGCTGGGCCTGATTCGCGAGGGCGAGGGCGTCGCCGCCAAGGTGCTGATGGACATGGGGGTCGACCGCAAGAAGGTGCGCGAGGAGACGCTCAAGCTGCTGGGCGGCCATCCCAGTCAGGCCCAGCCCGAGACCGAGGAGCGGCCCGAGACGCCCAGCCTGAACCAGTTCGGGCGCGATCTGACCCAGCTGGCCAAGGAGGGCAAGCTCGACCCGATCTTCGGCCGCGAGATGGAGATCGAGCGCATCGTCGAGATCCTCTGCCGCCGCAAGAAGAACAATCCCGTCCTGATCGGGGAGGCGGGCGTCGGCAAGACCGCGATCGTCGAGGGACTGGCGCAGCGCATCGTGGACGGCAAGGTGCCCGAGCTCCTGCGCGGGCGCCGGCTGGTGACGCTGGACCTGGCCAGCGTGGTCGCGGGTACCAAATACCGGGGCCAATTCGAGGAACGCCTGAAGACGATCATGAACGAGCTGCGGGAGTCGCAGGACGCGATCATCTTCATCGACGAGCTGCACACGATCGTCGGCGCCGGCGGCGCCGAGGGCGCGATCGATGCCTCCAACATGCTCAAACCCGCCTTGGCGCGCGGCG